>NZ_KB714601.1:0-352641 GCF_000349545.1 Leucobacter sp. UCD-THU | reverse complement strand
AGGGAGGAGGAGAGAAAGCCGGGAAAGGGGAGAGGGATGAGGAGGGCGAGAGGGAAGAGGGGAGAGGGATGAGGAGTGCGAGAGGGCGAGAGGGGAGAGGGGAGAGAGGAGAGGGAGGCGAGAGGGAGGCGAGAGGGGAGAGGGGAGAGGGGAGAGGGAGGCGAGAGAGGAGAAGGAGAGAAGGCGGGGAGAAGGGAGAGATGAGGAGGGAGAGAGGCCGGGGCGGGGAGTCGAGGAGGGCGGAGGCGGGACGGAGTGAGGAGGGAGCGCGGGCCGGGGAGAGAAGGGAGGCAGAGGAGGGGGCGGGAGGAGCGGCGCTGTAGACTGGCGCCGTGGTGAATCCAGAGATCCAAGGCCGGGTGTACCCGCCGACCGCCCCGTATCTGGTGGGTCGCGAGAAGGTGCGCGAGTTCGCGCGCGCCGTGCAGAGCGACTCCCCGCTGCACCTCGACCCCGAGGCCGCCCGCGCCGCCGGGTACGCCGACGTCGTGGCGCCCCCCACCTTCGCCGTGGTGGTGCAGGAGTCGACGCTGGCCCAGCTGCTCGCCGACGAAGAAGCGGGCGTCGATTTCTCGCGCGTCGTGCACGGGGATCAGCGCTTCAGCTACACCCGCCCGATCGTCGCGGGCGACGAGCTGACCGCGACCCTCACGATCGCCGCGGTCAAGCAGCTCGGCGGCAACTCGATGGTCACGGCGTCGAGCAGCATCTCCGACGCCTCCGGAGCGCACGTGGTCACAGCGATCTCGACGCTCGTGGTGAGAGGGGAAGACGCATGAGCGCGGCACCGGTCTTCGAGCAACTGAGCGTGGGCGACGTGGTCGCCGAGCGCGAGTCGCGCCTCACCCGCGACAGCCTCGTGCGCTACGCGGGCGCATCGGGCGACTTCAACCCCATCCACTACCGCGACGACGTGGCGCAGTCGGTCGGGCTGCCCGGCGTGCTCGCCCACGGCATGCTCACCATGGGGGCGGCCGGCTCGGTCGTCACCGACTGGCTGGGCGCCGCGGCCTGGGTGGCTGACTTCCAGTCGCGCTTCACGCGCCCCGTTCCCGTCGACGCGAGCGAGGGCGCCGCGATCGCGGTCACCGCGACCGTCGCCGCCATCGACGCCGAGGCGCGCACCGCCCGCATCGACCTCAAGGTCGTCTTCGACGGATCGACGGTGCTGGGCAAGGCCCAGCTGCTGGCGGCGTTCGCGTGACTCGGCCCTCGGCCGCGGATGCGGCGGAATCCGACCCGGGCGCCTCTGAGACGATCGGCGACGACACGCCTCTCTCGCAGCTGACCACGATGCGCGTCGGCGGCCCCGCCGAGCGCATCCTGGTCGCCCGCAGCGGCGACGAGCTCGTGCGCTGCGCGACCGAGCTCTGGCATGGCGACGAGCCCTGGCTGCTGCTCGGTGGCGGATCGAACACGGTGATGAACGACGAGGGATTCCCGGGCGCGGTGCTGCTCGTGCGCAGCACGGGCATGGAGGTCGTGGACGACCCCGAGCAGCCCGAGGGTCGCGTTCGGCTGCGCGTGCAGGCCGGGCACGACTGGGACGCGCTCGTCGCGGCGTGCGTCGAGCGCGGCTGGTCGGGCGTCGAGGCGCTGTCGGGCATCCCCGGCCTCGCGGGAGCGGCTCCCGTGCAGAACATCGGCGCGTACGGCCAGGAGCTCTCCGACGTGCTGCACTCGATCGAGTTCCTCGACCGCGAGAGCGGAGAGGTGCAGCGCCTCGCCGCGGAGCAGCTGCAGCTGGGCTACCGCGACTCCGCGATCAAGCGCGGTCTCGAGGGCGTCGTGCTCTCCATCGACCTGCTGCTCTCGGCGGGTGCGGCCGTCGAGCCTTTTCGAAATCCTTTTTGCTTGGCTTCNCGTCGAGCGACAAAATGCATTCGAAAAGCTCTCCGAGCCCGTGCGCTACGCCCAGCTCGCCGCGGCCCTCGGCGTCGAGACGGGCGACCGCGTGCCGGTGCGGCAGCTCAGGGACGCGGTGCTGCGGCTGCGGGCCTCGAAGGGTATGGTGCTCGATCCTGACGATCACGACACCTGGAGCGCCGGATCGTTCTTCACCAACCCCATCGTCACCGAGCGCTTCGCGCGTACGCTCCCCGAGAACGCCCCCCGCTTCCCGGTCGGCGACGACGAGCCCGCCCCCGCCGTCACCACGCTCGAGGAGCTGGCCGCGGGGGTGCCGATGCGCTTCCCGCAGCCCGCCCCCGAGCGCCGCATCAAGCTCTCCGCAGCCTGGCTGATCGAGAACTCGGGGGTGCCGCGCGGGTTCCGCCTGCCGGGATCCGGCGCGGCGATCTCGTCGAAGCACACGCTCGCCATCACCAACCGCGGCGGGGCCACCGCCGCGCAGGTGGCCGAGCTCGCGCGCTTCGTGGTGCAGCGGGTGCAGCAGGAGTTCGGCGTGATCCTCGCCCCCGAGCCCAACCTCTACGGGCTGGAGCTGTAGCGGGCATGCGCGTGCAGGTCGTCGGACGCGGCCGCGTGGGCTCAGCGCTCGCGCACGCGCTGGGAGAGGCCGGCATCGACGTGCTGCCCCTCGGGGGCAGGGGCGCCGACGGCACCGATGCCGACGGCCGCCCGGTCGACGCCGTGCTGCTGGCCGTACCCGACGCCGCGATCGCCGAGGCCGCGGGGCTCATCGCCCCCGGCCCGGTGGTGGGGCACTGCTCCGGGGCGACGGGGCTCGACGCGTTGCGGCCCCACCCGGCCTTCTCGCTGCATCCGCTGCTCACCGTGCTGGGGGCGGGTACCTCCTTCTCCGGGGCGCACGCCGCGGTCGACGGCTCCGATGAGCGGGCGCTCGCCGTCGCGCAGCGGCTCGCCGTCGCGCTCGGGCTCGAGGCTATCCGGGTGCGGGACGAGGATCGCGCCGCGTACCACGCGGCGGCGGCGATCGCCTCGAACTTCCTCGTCGCACTCGAGGGCTTCGCCGAGCAGCTCGCGGCCGGTGCGGGGGTGCCGCGAGACGCCCTGCGGCCGCTCGCGGAGGCGGCGCTGCGCAACTGGGGCGAGCGCGGCGCCGAGGCCGCGCTCACCGGGCCGATCGCGCGCGGAGACGAGGCGACCGTGCAGCTGCAGCGCGCGGCGGTCGCAGAGCGGATGCCGGATCGGCTGCGCCTGTTCGACGCGCTCGCTGCGGAGACGCGCCGACTCGCGGGCCGGCCCGCCGATCCGGATCCCGCTGCCACCGGGGCGTCGTCACCAGGCTCGCCCGATCCCGCGCCCTCCCGTTCGTCGGGTCGCTCCCGTGTCTCGGACGAGGGTCGAGGATCGGATCCGAGGCACGGGGGAGCCCCGACGAACGGCACGCCGCCCGCAGACAAGGAGACACCCGCATGAGGATCGTTCGCACCGTGCGCGAGCTGCGCGAGGCCGTCGCCGCGGCGAGGGCCGCCGGCTCGACCGCGGCCCTCGTGCCGACGATGGGCGCCCTGCACGAGGGGCACCTCTCGCTCGTGCGGGCCGCGCGCTCCGAGCACGGCTTCGTGATGCTCTCGATCTTCGTGAACCCCAAGCAGTTCACCGACGCCGCCGACCTCGCCGCCTACCCGCGGGAGGAGGGGCGCGACGCCGCCCTCGCCGAGGGCGCGGGAGTCGACCTCGTCTTCGCGCCCGACGCGGCCGAGCTCTACCCCGGCGGCTTCGCGACGACCGTGCACGTCTCGGGCGCCATCACCGAGACGCTCGAGGGCGCCGGCCGCGGATCCGCGCACTTCGACGGCGTCGCGACCGTCGTCTCGAAGCTGCTCATCGCCGCGGCGCCGGACGCCGCCTACTTCGGGCAGAAGGACGCGCAGCAGCTCGTCGTCGTGCGCCGCATGGTCGCCGACCTCGGCCTCCCCGTGCGCATCGTCGCCTGCCCCACCTCGCGCGACGAAGACGGTCTCGCGCGCTCCAGCCGCAACGTGCGCCTCGGCGCCGAGCAGCGAATCCGGGCCCTCGCGATCCCGCGCGCGCTCGACGCGATCGCGGAGGCCGCGCGAGCCGGCGAGACCGACGCCGCCGCCCTGCTCGCCCGCGGCGAGGCCGCGCTCGCGCAGAGCGGTGTCGACGCGGAGTACCTCGCCCTCGTGCAGCCCGATACCCTGGAGGCGGTGCAGCGGGTGACGGAGCCGACGCTCTGCGCCATCGCCGCGCGCGTCGGCGACGTGCGGCTCATCGACAACGTGCTGCTGGGCGACGGGCCCGGGCGGCGGTAGGGAGTGCTGAGATGCCCAAGGTGACCATCCCGAGCCTGCTCGAGCGGGGCCGCACCGGCGAGGCGATCGTCATGGTGACGGCCTACGACTTCCCCGGTGCGCGAGCCGCCGAGCGCGCCGGCGTCGACATGGTGCTCGTCGGAGACTCCGGCGCGCAGGTGGTGCTCGGCTACCCGTCGACCGCCGAGGTGACCGTCGACGAGATGCTCACCCTCGCGAAGGCCGTGCGCCGGGGCACCGAGAGCGCCTTCCTCGTGTGCGACGTGCCTTTCGGATCGACCGAGCAGAGCGACGCCCAGGCCGTCGCCACCGCGGTGCGCTTCGTCAAGGAGGCCGGCGCCGACGCCGTCAAGCTCGAGGGCGGCGGCGCTGCGCAGCTGAGCCGCATCGGAGCCATCGTCGCCGCGGGCATCCCGGTGGTGGGGCACGTGGGCCTCACCCCGCAGACCGCGACCGCGCTCGGTGGTCTGCGCGCCCAGGGCCGCACCGAGGCGAGCGCCGCACGCGTGGTCGAGGAGGCGATCGGCGTGCAGCGGGCGGGTGCCTTCTGCGTGGTCGCCGAGGCCGTGCCCACCGAGGTGACCGCGGTGCTGCGCGAGGCGCTCGAGATCCCGGTCATCGGCATCGGCGCGGGGCCCGCGGAGGGGCAGGTGCTCGTGCTGCACGACCTGCTCGGGGTGACCGAGGGGCGCACCGCCAAGTTCGTGAAGCGCTACGGGTCGATCGGGGACGACACGGTCGCCGCCATCTCGGCTTACGCCGACGACGTGCGCTCGGGCGGGTTCCCCGGGCCCGAGCACCAGTACACGGCGAGTCCCGAGGCCGTCGCCGCGGCGCGGGCCGCCGCCCGCGACGCGTAGCGCCCGCGACGCGTCGGGTCCGCGGGCCGGTCGACTGGGCCCGGTTACAGCGCGGCGACGCGGTCGAGCGCGCCCCGCAGGTCTCGGATCAGGTCGTCGGCCGACTCGAGCCCGACCGACAGCCGCAGGAGGCCGGGGGCGATCCCGAGCCGCTCGTTGATCTCGGGTGAGAACGTGCCGTGGGTCGAGGTGAGCGGGTGGATGATCATCGAGCGCGTGTCGCCGATACCGGTCATGCGCGAGAAGACGCGCACCCCGTTGACGAGTGCTCGCGCCCCGTCGACGCCGCCGCGCACGGTCACGCCGAACACCGAGCCGGTGCGGCCGCGGCCCGCGTCGTCGGCGCCGTAGTCGCGCACCGCGAGCTCGTGCAGGGGGCTCGAGGGCAGTCCGGCGTAGTCGACCGAGAGCACCTCGGGCTGCTGCTCCAGCCAGGCGGCGACCCGCAGCGATGAGGTGACGTGGCGCTCCATGCGCAGCGACAGCGTCTCCATGCCCTGGTGCAGCAGGAATCCGTGCAAGGGCGACAGCGTCGGGCCGATGTCGTTGACGACCGACTCGCGTACGGCGCGCGCGTAGGCGCCCCTGCCGAAGCGATCCAGCATCGAGGGCACTCCCGGCCGCGACGACTGCGTGATGAGCGGGTAGCTGCGACCCGCGCGCTCGGCGGCGTCCCAGTCGAAGTTGCCGCCGTCGATGACGGCTCCGCCCACCGCGGCGCCGTGCCCGGTGAGGAACTTCGTCGTCGAGTGCACCACGATGTTCGCGCCGTGTTCGAACGGCCGGATCAGCGCGGGTGTGCCGACGGTGTTGTCGACCACGACCGGCAGGTTGTGGCGGGCTGCGACCTCGGCGATGCGGCGCAGGTCGGTGATGTCGTTGCGGGGGTTCGGGATCGTCTCGGTGTAGATCGCCTTCGTGTTCGGACGGATCGCGCGCTCCCACTCGGCGTCGTCGTCGGCGTCCCACACGTAGTCGAACTCGATGCCGAAGCGCTTGAAGCTGCGGCCGAACAGGATGCGGGTGCCGCCGTAGATCGATCCGGTCGAGACGATGTGGTCGCCCTGCTGCGCGAGTGCGAAGAGCGCCGCCGAGATGGCGGCCTGCCCGCTCGCCACGGCCACCGACACGGTGCCGCCCTCGAGCGAGGCGAGCCGCTCCTCGGCCACCCAGTTGGTGGGGTTGCCCTGCCGCGAGTAGATCGGAGCGTGCTCGCTGGGGGAGAAGCCGCCGGGCTCTCCGTGGCCGGGATGTTCGTCGGATCGCCAGTGGATGCTGCCGTTGAAGCGGTTCACCTGGTCGTCGAAGTCGTCGAAGAGGTATCCGGCGGAGAGCGCGATCGGCGGCACGCGCAGCCCGCTGTTCTTGTCGGGGTACTCGCCGGCGTGCACCTGTCGGGTGTCGAAGCCGAAGCCCTCCCAGTCGTAGATCGGCTGCGCAACGTTCTCGGTCATCGGGGCTCCTTCGAGGAGTGGGGCAGGATCGCCGAGATGCGCGCGACGGCCTCTCGGATCGTGTCGGGGGCGCAGGCGAGGTTGAGGCGCACGTGCCCCGCCCCGCCGGCGCCGAAGTGGCGGCCGTCGTTCAGCGCCACCCGCGCCTCCTCGAGGATGCGCGAGCAGGGGTCGCCGCCGAGGCCGGCCTCTCGGAAGTCGAGCCAGGCCAGGTAGCCGGCCCGGGGCCGGGTGAGCCGCACCCCCGGCAGGTGCTCGGCCGCCAGTTCGCCGAGCAGCCGCTCGTTCCGCTCGACCTGCGCGACGGCGCGGTCGAGCCAGTCGCGGGCCTCGGAGAACGCCGCGACCCCGGCGTGGAGGCCGAGGATGCTGGCGCGGGTGACGGTCTCGGGAGGCAGCCCGCGCAGCACCGCGTTCGCGCGCTCGTCGGCGGCGACGATCACCGAGCACTTGGCGCCGGCCAGGTTCCAGCCCTTGCTGGCGGAGGTGGCGATCGCGGCAAGGGCACCGGCCTCGGCGGCGAGCGGGGCGAACGGTGTGAATGGCTCGCCGGCGAAGGCGAGCGGGGCGTGGATCTCGTCGGAGAGCACGAACACGTCGTGCTCGGCCGCGAGGCGCGCCAGCGCGGCGAGGTCTTCCGCTCGGTGCGCGAGACCGTGGGGGTTGTGCGGGTTGCAGAGCAGGAAGGCGTCGATGCCGGGATCGTCGGCGAAGGCGCGCTCGATCGCGGCGAGGTCGAGGCGGGGCGCGGTCCCGTTCGCGGTCGGGCTGCCGTGCTCGGGGCGGGGCCCGCGCTCGGGGGCCGGCTCGGGTTCGCGCGACGGCACGAGCGGGATCTCGACGATCTCGAACGGCACCTCCTCGAGCATCTCGAAGAAGCCGGGGTAGACGGGGGTGGGCAGCGCGATGCGGCCGCCGTTCGGTCTGAAGACTCGCAGCGACTCGACGATGCCGGTGGCGACGTCGGTGGCCAGGTGCACGTGATCGTGCGGCACCTCCCAGCCCCAGCGGTCGCGAGCGAAGCCGGCGAAGGCGGGGGCGAGGGGGCCGGGGCCGTCGAGGTAGCCGATGTCGGAGGCCTCGATGCGGGCGGTGAGCGCGTCGCGGATCTCGGGGGCGACGGCGAAGTCCATCTCGGCGACGAAGAGCGGCAGCACGTCGGCGGGGAAGCGGGTCCACTTGATGCTGGTGCGCCGCTCGCGCAGCAGGGCCGGGTCGAGCTCGGCGAAGGGCACCCCGCTGGGGTCGGCCTGCGCGGCTCGGGCGTCGGCGCTGCGGAGACAGTCGGCTGCGGTCATGCCCCCATGCTGCCCCGCGGTGCGGTGGCGGCGCGAGCCGGCGAGTAAAGCGGCGTCACACTCGCCGTCACTGCATGTGGCCGCCTCCGTTGACGTCGGTCGTGGTGCCGGTGATGAAGCCGGACTCCGCGTCGGTGAGGAATGCGACGGCGCGCGCGACGTCGGCGGCGGTGCCGAGGCGGCCCACGGGGATCGAGGCGCGGTAGTCGTCGTTGAACCGCGTCGAGGTCATGGCGACCATTGGCCTGGCATTCGACGAGAACGGCCAGAACGAGCGGGCGTTCTACTTCGTGAGCCAGTGGCAGAACGGCGAGATCGTGCCCGTCTACCCGGCCGATCTCGCACTCTCCGAGCCGGCGAACGTGCCCCTCCCCGCCTGGGGCGAAGCGCGCTGATCCGCGCTAGGGTGCGACTGGACTGAAAGGCGGCGGCATGTCGAAGCAGGTAACCGATCTCACGCACACGATCCGGGAGGGCATGGCGGGGCACCCCACCCACGGCAGAACCCCGGTGAAGCTCGTGGGATCGCTCAACCACTGGGCCTACGCGCACGCTGAGCGCTTCAACCCCTACGACGGCCGCCGCCTCTCATTCCAGAACGAGCAGTGGGTGATGAACGGCAACACCGGCACCCACATGGACTCGGTCTTCCACGGCGACCCCGACACCGAGTACTCGGCGGAGCGCATGCCGATCGAGTGCGGGTACGGCACCGCCGTGTGGCTCGACTGCACGGCGGTGTTCGGGCCGCGCGGCGAGATCACGCCCGAGGTGCTCGAGCGCGCCGAGCAGGCCTCGGGCGAGCGCATCCGGCCGGGTGACATCGTGCTGATCCACACGGGCTGGTCGCGTTACTACGAGAGCGATCCCCGGAAGTACCTCGATGAGCACATGGGCCTCACGAAGGAGGCCGGCGAGTGGCTGCGCGGGCGCGGCGCCCGCACCGTGGGCATCGACTGTGCGACGGTCGAGACCACGGCCGGCGCGCTCTCCGCCCCCGTGCACATGAACTACCTGCGGCCGGGGTCGCTCGGGCTCGCCCCCGACGACTTCATCGCCATCATCGAGAACCTCACGGGCATCGACCGGATCCCCGCGCACCGCTTCGAGTTCGTGGGGATGCCCCTGCCGCTCGAGGGGTCGAGCGCGAGCCCCATCCGGGCGATCGCGATCACGCAGTAGCGGGGCCGCTCGGCCCGACTCCCGCGCAGAGCGGACGTTCTTCGCCGTGCAAGGCCGCACCGATCCGAGCCGCCGGGGACGACCAGGCTAGGCCCGCACCGCGACGCGCACCGCGCCCGAGAGCACCGCCTCGAGCGGGCCGCGACGGCCGGTCGCCGACAGGATCGCGCCGATCCCGAGCACACCGGCCAGCTGCAGCAGGAAGGCCCCGAGCCCCGAGGACCACCACGGCAGCCCGTCGAGCAGCAGGCCGGGATCCTCCATCACCGGCCCCAGCAGCCAGCCGGTCGCGATCACGTGCAGCGCGTAGATCGTGAGCGGCGCCGCACCCGCGGCGCGCACGGCGTCGAGCAGGCGCCCCGGCGCGCGCCGGGCGACGGCCGTGCCGGCCCGGCCTCCGCTGTCGCACAGCAGCACGAGCAGGCCGATCACGGCGAACGCGATGCCGAGGGTGCGCAGCAGATCGACGGGCGAACCCGAGTGGGGCGTCGCGAGCAGTTGCGCCCACAGCTCGGGCGCGAGCGGCGCTCCGGAGGCGGACTCGACGAGCAGCTCGGGATCGGCCGCGGCGGCGCCCCCGGTCAGCCCGAACGAGGCCGGCTCCGAGATCACCAGGTTCGAGACCAGCTGGGCCACGACCGCGAGCAGCGCACCGCCCCCGGCGAGCACCGCCGAGACCCGGCCCAGCCGCACCCGCTGAGCGCCCGCCACGAGCAGCCGGCCGACGAGCACCCCCACCAGCAGGTAGACCGACCAGGTGATCGCCGGGTAGACGCCCGTGAGCAGCAGCGCGCGCACCGCCTCGACCCAGTCGTCGCCGAACGTCTCGAAGGTGACGGACCGGCCCTCGAAGCCGTCGACGTCGAGGGCCGCCCGGGCGGCCGAGTTCCACGTCCCGCCCGCGATCCCGAGCACCGTCGCGACCGCGCCGATCAGCCAGCCGCGCGCCGCGATCAACGGCGCGACCAGCATCATCGCCGCCCCGTAGTAGGCGAGCACCACCACGACGGGGTTCTCGATCATGCCGAGCAGCAGGCCGATGAGCACGAGCAGCGCGCCGCGCAGCGCTACGGCGGCGACCGCCGCCCCCATGCGGTGCTCGCGCAGCAGCCGGCGCGTCGCGAAGACCGAACTCAGCCCGCCGAGCACGGCGAAGAGCGGCGCGGCGATCCCCTCCGTGAGGGTGTCCGTGAACTCCGCCGCGTCAAGTGCGAACTGTGAGGCGGCGGGATCCCAGACGGCGAAGCCGACGAGGTGCGCCGCCATCATGCCGACGATGGCGAGGAAGCGCGCGAGGTCGACGCCGACGTAGCGCACCGGTCGACCCCTAGGCGCGGCCGCGATTGCGGCGCCGGACGCCCCGCGGCGGCTTGCCGCCCAGGAACGACGCGGCCGAGTCGACGACGAACCCCCGGCGCAGCGCCTCGCGGCCGATGAGCATGCGGAACACCATCTCGTCGCGATCCGTCAGCGTCACCTCGGCCTCGATGACCCGGCCCGCGAGGCCGACGTCCATCAGCACCACCGGTCGCAGCTGCGAGTGCCCCGACGAGCTGCGCACCGTGCGGCGGTCGTGCACCGGCAGCTCGACCGCGACCGCGTCCTCCTCGGTGAGCTGCCACGGCTGCACCAGGAATCGCACCCACGACTCGCCGTCGCGCTCGAACTCCTCGATCTCCGTCGCGTGCAGCGCCGAGGTCTGCGCGCCGGTGTCCACCTTCGCCTTGACCCACGGAACGCCGATACCCGGCAGCGACACCCATTCACGCCAGCCCGTGAGGGTGCTTGAATGGTCGGGTACGGTCACGCATCTATCTTGGCAGGAAATCACGGTGAAACTCGCGATTCTTTCGCGCGCCCCGCAGGCGTACTCGACGCAGCGGCTGCAGGCAGCAGCCGAGCAGCGCGGACACACGGCCAGGGTGCTCAACACGCTGCGCTTCGCCATCGACCTCGCCGGCGACGAGCCCGATCTGCTGTACCGCGGCAAACAGCTGAGCGACTACGACGCGATCCTGCCCCGCATCGGCAGCTCCATCACCTACTTCGGCACCGCGGTCGTGCGCCAGTTCGAGCAGATGGACGTCTACACCCCGAACACCGCGGGCGGCATCTCGAACGCGCGCGACAAGCTGCGCGCCATCCAGATCCTCTCCCGCCACAACATCGACATGCCCGCGACCGCGTTCGTGCGCAACCGCGCCGACGTGCGGGCGGCGATCGAGAGCGTGGGCGGCGCGCCCGTCGTGATCAAGCTGCTCGAGGGCACCCAGGGCATCGGCGTGATCCTCGCGCCGCAGGTGAAGGTGGCCGAGGCCATCATCGAGACGCTCCACTCCACTCGTCAGAACGTGCTCATCCAGCGCTTCGTCGCCGAGAGCCGCGGGCGGGACGTGCGCGCGCTCGTGGTCGGGGATCGTGTCGTCGCCGCCATGCGCCGCCGCGCCAGCGGGGACGAGTTCCGCTCGAACGTGCACCGCGGCGGCACCGTCGAGCCCGTGCAGCTCGACCCCGCCTACGAGCAGGTCGCCGTGCGCGCCGCCCAGATCATGGGGCTGCGCGTGGCGGGCGTCGACATGCTCGAGGGCGATGAGGGCCCGCTCGTGATGGAGGTCAACTCCTCGCCGGGGCTGCAGGGCATCGAGCAGGCCACCGGCCTCGACGTCGCCGGCGCGATCATCGACTACATCGGGGGGCAGGTCGACTTCCCCGAGATCGACGTGCGGCAGCGCCTGAGCGTCTCCACCGGGTACGGCGTGGCCGAGCTCACCATGCACGGCTCCGAGCACGTCGGCAAGACGCTCGGAGATCTCGGGCTGTGGGATCGCGACATCACCGTGCTCACGCTGCACCGCGGGGTGCAGGTGATCCCGAACCCTCGCAAGCACGTGGTGCTCGAGGCCGAGGACCGTCTGCTGTGCTTCGGCAGGCTCGAGGAGATGCGCTCGATGATCCCCGAGCGCCGCCGGCGGCGCGCCCGCGTGCGCAAGCTGCCGAAGTCGGCGCAGGATCTCGCGGACGGATAGGGCTCACGCGGGGTCGCTCCATCGAGTCGACCTATTCGTATCGAGCCGGCCTGTTCTTCGCGCAAATCATAGGCCGACTCGATACGAATAGGCCGAGTCGGCGAACTCGGGGGAGCGCGATCACCCCTGCTCGGCGGTGAGCTGGAACTCGACGAAGCCCTCGGGCTCCACCTGCACGAAGCCGAGGCTCGGCGCCTCGACGCCGAAGTCGGCGAAGACGATGGGGATGCTGCCCGCGATCTCGGCCACGGCGCCCGCGCCGTCGACTCCCGCGGAGCCCCGCACCTGCACCTCGGCGGTGACGAGCTGCGTGACCCCGGCGATCGTGAGCTCGCCGGTCGCGGTGGCCTGCGCCACGTCGCCCTCCTCGGGGGCCGCGTCGAGGGTGACGGGCTCGGTGAGGGTGAACGTGGCCGTCGGGTGCTCGGAGGCGCGCAGCGCGCTGTCGCGGAAGTACGCGTCGCGCTGCGGGCTGTCGGTGCTGATCGAGGCGACGTCGACCGTGAGCTCGGCGGCCTCGAGGGTGAGGCCGTCCTCGCCGACCGTGAACGTCCCCGAGACGTCGCTCGTGCGCCCGGTCACCGTGACGTCGGTGCCGTTCAGCACCTCGTCGACGCGGTACCCCGCCTCCGAACCGTCTGCGACGCTCCACTCCCCGACCAGGGCGGCGGGGTCGAGCGGTCCGCCGGTCGGCTCCAGCATGCTCGAGTCGCCGCTGAGGCTCGGCGCATCGGCGGCGGGAGGGGCGATGAAGTCGCGGTAGATGATGGGCCCCGCGACGGCCGCGGCCACGGCGAGCGCGAGCACGCCGGCTCCGGCGCCGATGAGGATCTTCTGGGACTTCTGCACGGGCTGCTCCTCTGCGCTGCGGACGATCTGCGATGGGCGGGATGCATCCCACCCTCGCAGCCGCCCCGATGAGGAAGCTCGGAACCGCTGGAGAGCCGGCTGGGAGTCGCGGATGGCCCGGGCTCAGCGCACCCGCAGCGCGGACGGCAGGATCCGCACCTCGAACGCGGTCACCTCGCCCACATCGTCGCCGTCGACCTCGAATGCGAGCGGCTGCGGCAGTTCGGCGCGCACCGTGCGGGCGCGCAGGTGCGCGGTGGATCCCGAGCTCTCGGCCGTGCCCCCGCCCCTGATGAGCCGCTTGAGGCCGTTGTCCCACACCATGTTCTTCATCGTGTCGAGCCACGCGCCGGCGTCGTCGGCGCGCAGCACGAGCAGGTCGAGTTCGCCGTCGTCGGGGAGCGCGTCGGGCAGCAGCGTGATCCCGCCCTGGATGCTGCCGCAGTTCGCGACCAGCACCGTGTGGGCGTTCTCGACGGCGGGCTCGTCGTCGTCGAGCCGCAGCGAGAGCTCCACGACCTCGGTGCCCGTCGCGGCGCGCCCCAGCGACTCGACGTAGGCCAGCCAGCCGGTCTTCGCCTTGAGCTCGTCGTCGGTCTCCACGATCATCTGCGCGTCGATGCCGAAGCCCACCATCACCACGAAGCCGTGGCGCTCGGAAACGACCTCGCGCCCGCCGCCCTCGGCGCGCGCGATGCGCACCTCGCCCAGATCCAGCGGAGATCCGGTGCCGGTCAGCGCCCGCGCGAACGCCGCCCGGGGATTGCCGAGCGGCACCCCCAGGTTGCGGGCGAGCAGGTTGCCGGTGCCGAGGGGCACGACGCCCAGGTCGGCCGCCGGCGATCCGGACTCCCCGAGCCGCTCGGCCACCGCGCGCACCGTGCCGTCGCCGCCGGCCGCGATCACGACCGTGCATCCTGCTTCGAGCGCGGTCGACGCGGCTCCCTGGCCCGGATCCTGCTCGGTCGTCTCGAACCACAGGCACTCGGGGCGCTCGTGCGGCGCCGCGAAGGCGCTCGCGAGGGCGCGGTCGAGCGCCGCGCGCAGCTTCTCGCCCTCGACCTTCGAGGGGTTCCAGACGATCCCGACCTTCTCGCTCATGGGTGTTCTCCTCGGGGTTCGGGGTTCGGGGTTCGGGGTTTGGGGTTCGGGTGCGGTGTTCGGGTGTGCGCTGCTCGGTGGGGCTGCGGCGCCGGATGCTCGGTCCTCGTGACCCCGGCACCGGGATCCGCAGCCGCGGTCGGGATCGCGACCTCGAGCCTGCGGCTCGGCGCCGACCGTTCGGCGCCTACAGCTCGGCGAGCAGCGACTTCCAGTGCGCCCGCCACTCCTCGATGCGCTCGCCGTCGGCGAGGCCGTCGTGCGACACGGCCAGTGAGGTCTTCTCGCCCTTCGGCGTCGCGGCCACCTCGACGCGGCCCGCCCCGTCGAGATCGAAGCGCAGGAAGCTGCGCTTGTCGGTGCGGGATCGCCGCGGCTCGCCAGCGGCGTGCCCCAGGTGCTCGGCGCGGTCGCCGTGCGCGGCGTCCCAGGCCTCGATCGCGGCGTCCCGGTCGAGGGGGAGCGTGCGGCTGGCCCCCACCCGGAAGCCGCCCGACGACGACTGCCCGGGCACGCGCAGTCCGGCGTGCTGCTCGTAGGCGATGGCGGCGCCCTGCGCCCACCAGTCGGGGTTCTGCAGCTCGGCGGGCATCGCGGCCCGGGCGACGTCGGCGATCCCGGCGTGCCCGAGGCCGCTCGCGCCCGCCGCCTCGAAGATGCGCAACCACTCGTGCCAGGGGCGGCCGGTCGCCCGTTCGAGGGCGGGCACATTGCCCGCCCGGGTGCGGTTGCCGGGCCGGTCTTCGGCTGCGGAGTCGGTGCGCGCTGCGGCGGTCATGGCATCAGGGTACCGCTGCTCGGCGCGACCGGGGGAGATCTCGGTCGAGAGCGGGCGCCCGTTCCGCGCAGCGACCGGCATCCCGTCGTGCGTCGGCGTCCCGTCGTACGATCGGCGTGCGCTCGTGCGCTCGTGCGACGGGCGCCCCTCGATGGCGGCGCGGCGCACGGCGGATGCTTGAATGGGGTGCATGACTGAGGAGAGCAACCGCGAGGCGCGCCGGCACGTCGAGCACGTCTCGTCGCAGCACCGCTCGGCGGGCATCGACGACGGCTCCCGCGAGCACGCGGGGGGCCCGGCCGGGGCGGGTGCCTGGGCGCCGGGGACGGGCCCCGCCGCCGGAACGCTCGAGGCCGTCGCAGCGGCGGGATCCGCGGCCCCCGCGAGGCCCGACAGCGAGAGCGACGTGCACGGGGTGCAGGGCGGCGATGCCGTCGCCGCCACCGACGCCGCGAGCCCCGAGCTGGCGGGCGCCCAGGAGTACCGCATCGATCTCGAGCGCATCCGCTTCTCCTCCTACTTCGCCCGCCTCTCCGACGTGACCCAGGTCGTGCCGCGATCCGGCGTGGGACCCGTCATGCACAACCGGCTCACGCACTCGCTCAAGGTGAGCGCGGTCGCGCGGGTCATCGCGGCGCAGCTCGCCGGGCACGAGGCCCGGCACCGCGCACACCTGAGCGGGGTGCGCGGCGAAGACGACGCGACGGGTGCGATCGTGGCTCGGCTCGGCGGCTGCGACACGGTGGTCGCGCAGGCCGCGGCGCACGCGCACGACCTCGGACACCCGCCCTTCGGGCACCTGGGGGAGCGGGTGCTGGATCGTGTGGCGCGCGAGCGGCTCGGCCTGCTCGAGGGCTTCGAGGGCAATGCGCAGAGCTTCCGCATCCTCGCCCAGCTCGACACGCTCGGGCGCGACTTCCCGGGACTCAACCTCACCGCCGCCACCCGTGCGGCCACCCTCAAGTACCCGTGGACGCGGGCGTCGTGGATCGGTGTCACCGCAGCGCAGCGCCCCGTCACCGAGCGACCGCGCGGGGTGGGGGCCGATGCGGTGCACGGCGCCGAGAAGTTCTCGGCCTACGCGCTCGACGCGGTCGAGATGGAGGGCGCGCTCGCCGCGTTCCCGCGGGTCTCCGAGGGGATGCAGACCGTGGAGTGCGCCGTCATGGACCTCGCCGACGACATCGCCTACGCTGTGCACGACCTCGACGACTTCACCCGCGCGGGGGTGCTGCAGCAGGCCGCGGTCGCGGGGGAGTTCCGGGCCTGGCTCGCCGACGTGGGCCGCTTCGCGCGCATGGCGCCGCAGGAGCTCGCCGGGTCGGGGGCGCTGCGCGTGCCCGGCCACGCGCTCGAGCAGCTGTGGCGGCGTCTCGCCCTGAAGGACGCATGGATCGCGGACCGCGAGGCGTTCACCGCCGCGGTGCACCGCGTGAGCGCCGAGGTGGGCGACGCGCTGCTCGGGGTGCCCTACGACGGCGGCATCGACAGCGAGCGCGCGGTCTCCGACTTCACCCGGCGCTGGATCGAGCACCTGCGCACCTCGATCGTGGTCGAGGAGCGGCCGCATGTGCGCAGCGGCTACGTGCGGCTCGATCAGCAGGCGTGGCACGAGGTGATGGTGCTCAAGTTCGTGCACGCGCACTTCGTGCTCGAACGGCCCGAGCTGGGTCAGCCGCAGCGCGGGCAGGCCCGCGTGGTCGAGGATCTCGTGCTGGGCTTCGACGCGTGGCTCTCCGACCGGGTCGACGCGGGGCGGGCGCCGCGGCGTCTGCTGGAGTGGGCGGACGAGGCGGTCGCCGCGTACTTCGAGTTGCGCGGCGACCGGCCCGAGCTGCTGTCGGGCGACACGAGCGATCCGGGGCTGCGGCGTCAGGGGCGCACGCGGGCGATTCTCGACTACGTGGCGTCGTTGACCGATCAGCAGGCGATCTCGACGCATCGCGAGCTGACGGGCGCGGCCTGAGCAGAACGCGCCAGCGTTATGCCGGGGCGCGGCGCCGCACACGGCGCGGCCCACGGAGCGCAGCGCGGGGTGGCGGCCTGAGCAGAACGCGCCAGCGTTATGCCGGGGCGCGGCGCCGCACACGGCGCGGGCGCTTGCGGCCGGAGCGGGTGCGCGGGAGGGGTACGGTTGGTGGCATGAGTGCGAAACGTGATCGGGACCGGCTGGTGCAGGAGCTGATCGAGGTGGGGCGCGATGCCTCGCGGCGCGGCCTCGTGCTGGCGAGCGCCGGGAACCTCTCGGCCCGCGTCGCCGACGACCGCTTCGTGGTGTCGGCGAGCGGCGCGTGGTTCGACCGTCTCACCCCGGACGACTTCGTCGAGCTCGGCCTCGACGACCTCGAGACGGGCGCCGCCGTGAACGGCGTGACGCCCTCGAGCGAGTGGAAGCTGCACCATCGCGCCTACCGCGCTCGCCCCGACGTCGAGTGCGTGCTGCACCTGCATCCGCGCACGGCGATCGTGCTCGCGAGCCTGGGCCGTGAGATCCGGCGCCTCACCCTCGACCACGCCTACTACCTCGGCTCCATCGGGGTCACCCCGTTCTTCCACAACGGCACCGACGAGCTCGCCGACACGGCCGCCGAGCAGCTGCGCCATCACGACTGCGTCGTGATGCGCCATCACGGCTGCTCGGTCGTGGCGGGCACGGTCGAGATGGCCTATCGCCGCGCCCTCAATCTCGAGGACGCGGCCCAGGCCACGGCGCTCGCGCTGCAGCTGGGAGACACCGGCACGGTGTTCCCGGACGACGGCGCCCGCCACGCCTGAACGAGCCGGGCGCGGGGCGCGAGCGCTCGCGGCCGACGGCGCATCGCGGTGGGGCGCGGCCGGGCATCTGCCCGGGGGCGGGCTCAATCGAAGATGTCGTCGAGCAGGCCGCCCAGGATGACCCCGCCGATGACGGGTCCGAGGATCCCGGCGGCTCCGCCGCCCCCGCCCTGGTTCCTGCCGCGGTTGCCCCAGCCCCAGTCGTCGTTGTCGGGGCGGGAGGAGTCGATGTCGCGCTGCGCGAGCTGCACGGCCTCGTTCGCGAGGTGGGCGGTGCGGCGGGCGAGCTGCTGCACGTGCTCGCGGGTCTCCTCGGAGTCGGGCACGCCGCCGATCTCGGCGCGCAGCCGCTGGGCTTCCGCGAGCCGAGTGCGGGCGTCGGCGCCGATCCAGCCGCGGTGCCCGTTGATCAGGCCGGCGGCGACGCCGATCGAGCGGTCGGCGGTGTCGACGTCGTGCTGCACGTGCTGGCGCGACGGGATCGGTCGGGCGGCGCGCTCACGGGCGGCGTCGAGCGCGGCGTTCGCCTCTGAGACCAGGGCCAGGTCGGCGAAGGGGTCGCGGCGCGTTCCCGCGGCCACGCTCGCGAGTGCCGCCTCGAGACGGTTGACGGCGTCGTCGACGGCCCCGGTGCGCGACCCGCGGCGGGCCTCCGCGAGGTCGCCGCGCGAGTCGGCGATGACGTCGGAGAGCGTGGTCTGCGCGCGCAGCGCCTCGATCTCGAATCCGTCGACCTCGTCGATGATCGACTCGGCGCGGCGCACGGTCTCGGTGGCCGCCTCGAGCGCCAGGTTGGCGTCCTCGGGCTTGCCCGCGGCGCGCCGCCGCTCCGAGACGCCGGCCGAGTGCTGCGCGAAGTCGAGCAGCTGCTCGACCTCGCCGGTGGTCATGCGCAGCCGCTGCAGCGCTGCGGTGCTGTAGCGCTCGGCGAGCCGTTCGACGGTCGCGGCGGTCTCGGGCAGCCGCTCGCGCAGCCGAGCGACGTCGGCGCGCACCCGCTGCAGGATCTCGGGCGCCCGCCGCACGCGGGCGATGCGCTCCTGCAGCGCCGAGGTGCGCTCGTCGAGCACCCCCTCGGCCCAGTCGCACAGCTGCACGATACGGGCGTTGCGGGTGCGCAGCTCCTCGGGGGTGTCGGGCACCTCGTCGTGGTTGAGCTGGTGCAGCTGGAAGGCCTCGGTCAGGTGCGTGCGCACGGCTTCGAGGCCGGCGCGCAGGTCGGCGGTGGCCGCGTCGCCCAGTTCGGCGGCGGCGAAGGCGAGCTCGTCGCCGGTGGCGCGGATGCGCTCGTCGGCCGCGACGAGCGCGGTGCGCGCGCGGCGCGAGAGCTCGGTGTCCGCCGTGTCCTGCTGGCCCTGCTCTTCGCGCGTCCTGCGCCCCCAGAAAGCCACGTTCTCTCCGATCCTCGAACGGGGTCGCCCCCGATGCTTCTCTGCTCCACACCGCAACGTCGGGATCGAGCCGCGATCCCGACCGGGCCCCGGGCACCGGTCGGGCAGCCCCCCGGTCCCGTCGCACCGCCCTCCGGAACGGCGGCGGGAGGGAGGCGCCGCGCGCCCGCCCTCCCGCCCCGGCCGGCTACTGCTCGATCGCCTGCGCGGTGCGTCCGCTCTTGAGCGCGGCGAGGCGCGCCTCCACCTCGGTGACGGCCTCGAAGTTCTCGAGCTCGTTGAACTGGGCGTCGAGGGTCGAGGCGGCGATCTCCTGCTTGCCGCGGGCGAGGGCCTCCTGGCGGCGGATCTTCTCCTCGAAGCGGCCGAGGTCGCTGGTGGGGTCGAGCACGTCGATCGACTTGACGGCGTCGGCGACGCGGTTCTGGGCCTCGGCGGTCTTGGCGCGGGCGACCAGCTCGGCGCGCTTCGAGTGGAGCTGCTTGAGCTTCTCCTTCATGCCGTTGAGGCCGTCCTTGAGCTTCGCCGTGACCTCCTGCTGGGCGGCGATGGTGGGCTCGGCGGTCTTCGCCTCGTTCTCGGCCGAGATCTGGCGCTGCAGCGCCACCTTGGCGAGGTTGTCGAACTTGTCGGCGTCGACGGTGTTGCCCGCGGTGCGCAGCTCGTCGGCCTTGCCGCTCGCCGCGATCGCCTTGCGGCCCCACTCCTCGGCGGTCTTGACGTCCTCGCGGTAGTCCTGCTCGAGCAGCCGCAGGTTGCCGATGGTCTCGGCGATCGCCGACTCGGCGTCGGCGATGTTGTTGGTGTAGTCGCGGATGAGCTGGTCGATCATCTTCTGCGGATCCTCGGCGGAGTCGAGGATCGAGTTGATGTTCGCGCGCACGAGGGTGGTGATGCGCCCGAAGATGGATTGTTTGGTCATGCTGGGTTCCTTTCGCCGGGGGGCCTTGGGGTGAGTCTAGGGATCGGTGCTCGGAGTTCGCAGAGATCGGATCGGGTGGGCGAGACCGGTGTCAGAAGCGGCCGCCTCCGCTGCTGCGGCGCGAACCGCCGCCGCTGCGGGAACTGCTGCGCCGGGATCCGCCGGAGCTGCTGCGCCTCGATCCGCTGCTGCGGGATCCGCTGCGGGAGCCGCCGCCCCAGGCGCCGCCGCCCCAGGAGCCGCCCGAGCCGCCGTAGCCGCCCCGGCCGCTGCCCAGGATGCCGCCGAGCACTGCGGCGAGATCGGAGCCGAGGTCGCCCGACGAGACGGTTCCCCGACCGCCGAGGCCGTCGTAGCCGTCGTAGCCGCTCACGTCGAGCTGCGCCGAGGTGAGCGCCTCGGCCGCGAGCCGGATCGCGCGCTGGGCCTCGTTCAGCGCTGCGCGCGCGTCGGCGCCCTGCACCGACCGGGCCTGCGCGAGCGCTGCGCGTGCCTCGGAGACGCGCGTGCGCGCGACGGCCCCGACGGCTCCGCGGCGCGAGGCGATGTAGTGCTCGGCCTGGCGCACGTCGTCGTCGGCCTGCGTGAGCCGGGCTCCGAGCAACTGCCGCGCGCGCTGCTCGTCGCGAGCCGCCTGCAGCACGCCGTCGATGTGCGCGTTCGCCGCCTCGAGCGTCTGCAGGGCGCGGCTCGGACGGCGCGCCGCGCCGTCGAGGTCGGCCCGCGCGCTCGCGAGCTGCTGCTCGGTGGCGAGGGCGGCGGCGGTGATGCCGCCGCTCGTGTCGGTCATGCCGCGGGCCGCTGCCACGTCGCCCTCGAGGTCGGCGATCAGCTCGGCGCAGCGCTGTTCGACCGCGGCGATGGCCTCGCCGTGCGAGGCGACCGCCTGCCGCAGCTGATCGGCCTGCGCCGCTGCCGTCTCGGCCTCGCGGATGGCGACCGCCGCCTCGCCCGAGCGACCCGCGCCGATCGCTCGCTCGGCCGCCGCGGTGCGCTCTCGCGCGAAGGCGAGCAGACCCGAGGCCTGCTCGTCGTGCCCGGCGACCGCGAGCATCTCGTCGGCGGCGTAGGTCGAGCCCAGCCGCACCAGCTCGGCTGCGATGGATCCGTCGTCGGCGGTCGCGAGTCGTTCCCTCGCCGCCTCGAGGGCGGCGGGGGCGTCGCGCTCGATGTCGCGCAGCTCGGCGAAGGCCCCGGCCTGCGCGTCGAGTGCGGCGTCGGCCGCCCCGCACAGTTCGATGATGCGGCCCAGCCACTCGCGCCGCTGGGCGTCGGTGTCGGATACTTCGTCGTCGAGCTGCTGCCGCAGCGAGAACGCCTCCATGAGCTGCGCCCTGGCGCCGTCGAGGGCCGTCGCGAACTCCGCGACGGCCGCGTCGCCGAACTGCGCCCGCGCGAACTCGAGCTCCTGCTCGCTCGTCTTCACCGCGTCGTCGGCGGCCACGAGCGCGAGGCCCGAGGTCTGTTCGAGGTGCGCGAGCTGCTGCTGCGCCTCCTGTCTGGCGCGCTTGCCGCGGCGCATCTTCACGACGCCGAATGAGGCGCCCGCGATCCCTGCCATGCCCACGACCGAGCCGACCACGATCGCCGCCGTCCGGCCGCCGGCGCCGTGCTCCGACTCCAGCCGGTCGGCCGCGGCCTCGACCGCGCCGAGCCAGTCGCTGTTGCGCAGCTCGGGCAGGATCTCCTCCTCGATCCGGCCGACCTGCGCGTCGCTGAGCGGCCCGCCGTCGAGAGCCGAGATGAAGTACTGGCGGCCCTCGGTCGACACCGCGAGCAGGTACTGCGACTCGCCGAGCCCGTTCAGGTCGGCGGTCTGGTTCGCCCACGCGATGCGGTCTGCGGGGTCGGTGAACTCGTCGACGAAGACCACGTAGAGGTCGCTGCCGGTCTGATCGAAGGCTTCGGCGAGGCGGGCGTTCGCGCGCTGCTCGTCCGAAGCGTCGAGCACGTCGGCGGTGTCGGTCACATACGTGTCGCCGAGGGGCACCGGGGAGGTCGCCCACGCCGCGGCTCCCGAGAGCAGCCCCCATGTCGCACCGAGGGCCGCCCCGACGAGCCATCTTCGAGCTCGGATCCGCGCGCTGTCCACACTCGGAGTGTATTGCGGCTCGCCTGCGAGGTCCATGGGTCGGGGCAGGCGGGAGGCGGGTGGGCGGGTTCAGGGATCGACGGCGAACACCTGTCGGGCATCCCACGGCACGGCCCAGCCCAGCTCCTCGAAGAGCGCGGCGAGCAGGATCCCCGTGAAGCCCCACACGACGTGGCCGCCGAGGCGGTCGTGCAGCCGGAACGCGGGGCCCCGGTAGGTGGAGGCGCCCCGCCGCAGCATCGAGGTGCCGCGCGCCGCTGGGTCCAGCAGCTCCGCGACGGGCGCGCGGAACACGTCGACCGATTCGGTGCGATCGGCCGCGACGTCGCTCGGCAGCCGCCACCATCCGACCACCGGCGTCACGAGGTTGTTGCTCACGGGGATGTGCACCTGCTGCAGCGAGCCCAGCACCTCGACTCCTTCGGGCACGAGACCCGTCTCCTCGACGGCCTCGCGCAGGGCGGTGCGGGCGGGATCGCCGCCGTCGACCGGCTCCGCGCCGCCGCCGGGAAAAGCGATCTCGCCGGCGTGGTGACGCATGCCGGTGGCGCGTCTGATGAGCAGCACGTCGAGCTCGGCGGGCATGCCGCTCGCCTCCGCGCGGGTGTGCGACGCGGGGGTGCGGTCGAGGGCGCCGAACAGGATCAGCACCGCCGAGCGGCGCAGCGGGCGGTCGGAGAGCGCGCCCTGGGGGTCGAAGGGGAACGAGAAGCCGCGGAGCATCAGCTCGCGCAGCTCGCGCTCCGCGTCGGCGACCGTCCTGCCCATGCCTGCCGCGCTCCTGTTCCGGTCAGCCCTCGATCAGCAGCTCGGCGATGCCCTCGGGCACCCGCTGGGAGCGCGACCACGGCTCGCGGTCCCGCCGCGCCACGCGCTTGCGCCGCTGGGTCTCCTCGCTGCGCACCCGCGTGAGCACCGCGATCACCGCGGCCCGCTCGTCGTCGCTCACCCGGCGGGTCGCGAAGCGGATGTCGTCGCCGTGCAGCGCGTCGTCGAGCTCTCCGAGCGCCTGGCGTCGGGCGGCGTCGCGCGCCGCGGCGTCGGGCGGCAGCAGGGGATCGTTCACGGTGGGTTCCTCTCGGTCGAGGGCGCGGCTGAGCGCGATCCCTCGAGAATACCTGGATGAGGCGCGGTGCGCTGCCGCGTGCGGCCCTACAGCGGGATGTTGCCGTGCTTCTTCGCCGGCAGCTCGTCGCGCTTGCCGCGCAGACCGCGCAGGGCCTTGATCACCGCGAGGCGGGTGCCGGCGGGCTCGAGCACGTTGTCGAGCTCGCCTCGCTCGGCCGCGAGGAACGGCGAGGACACGTCGGCCGTGTACTTCGCGGTGAGCTCGGCGCGCAGCGCCTCGACGTCGTCGCCGCGCTCGGCCGCGGCCGCCAGTTCCTTGCGGTAGAGGATGTTCACGGCGCCGGCGCCGCCCATGACGGCGATCTCGGCGGTGGGCCAGGCGATGTTGAAGTCGGCGCCCATCTCCTTCGACCCCATCACGATGTACGCGCCGCCGTAGGCCTTGCGCGTGATGATGGTGACGAGCGGCACGGTGGCTTCGGCGTAAGCGTAGAGCAGCTTCGCGCCGCGGCGGATCACGCCCTGGAATTCCTGGTCGGTGCCGGGCAGGTAGCCGGGGACGTCGACGAGGGTGAGGATGGGGATCGAGAACGCGTCGCAGAAGCGCACGAAGCGGGCGGCCTTCTCGCTGGCGTCGATGTTGAGCGTGCCCGCCATCTGGTTGGGCTGGTTGGCGACGACGCCCACGGTGCGGCCCTCGACACGGCCGAAGCCGATGAGGATGTTGGGGGCGAACAGCGGCTGCACCTCGAGGAAGTCGCCGCCGTCGAGGATCGCCTCGATGATCACCTTCATGTCGTACGGCTGGTTCGGGCTGTCCGGGATGACGGTGTTGAGCTTGCGGTCGGCGCTCGTGATCTCGAGCGCGGTGTCGCTGTCGTAGACGGGGGCCTCGGCGAGGTTGTTGTCGGGCAGGTAGCTGATGAGCGTGCGCGCGTAGTCGAGCGCGTCGAGCTCGTCGCTCGCGAGGTAGTGGCTCACGCCGCTCGTCTTGTTGTGGGTGAGCGCGCCGCCGAGCTCTTCGAAGCCGACGTCCTCGCCCGTGACGGTCTTGATGACGTCGGGCCCGGTGACGAACATGTGGCTGGTCTTGTCGACCATGATGACGAAGTCGGTGAGCGCGGGGGAGTAGACGGCGCCGCCGGCCGACGGGCCCATCACGATCGAGATCTGGGGGATGACGCCCGAGCACGCCGTGTTGAGGCGGAAGATCTTGGCGTACTTGCTGAGCGCGACGACGCCCTCCTGGATGCGAGCGCCACCCGAGTCGAGGATGCCGAGCAGCGGGGCGCCCGTCTTCAGAGCGAACTCCATGGCCTTGACGATCTTCTCGCCCGCGACCTCGCCGAGGGATCCGCCGAACGTCGTGAAGTCCTGCGAGAACACGACGACCTGGCGGCCGTGGATGGTGCCGGCTCCGGTGACGACGGAGTCGCCGAAGGGGCGGGTGTTCTCCATGCCGAAGCCGTGGGTGCGGTGCTTCACGTACTTGTCGAACTCGACGAAGGAGCCGGGGTCGAGCAGTGCCGAGATGCGCTCGCGCGCCGTCATCTTGCCTCGGGGGTGCTGCTTCGCGGCGGCGGCGGCGTCGCGGTCGCCCACGGCCTCCTGGTACTTGCGGCGGTGGTCTGCGATGCGGCCCGCGGTGCTCGCGAGCGACTGCGCTCCCTGCGGAGCGGTCGCGGCTGCGGTGGCGTTCTCTTCGGTCACGCCTGCCAGCCTAGCGCGGCCCCCTGGTCGATGGTGTATGGACACCTCCAACGGAGTCGGAAATTCGTAGTCGATCCCCTACGAGCGGAGGGGCTGCCCTGCGCCCCGCCGTTCCCGGGCGGAGCACCGCGGTGCGGGGCGGGCGAGCCGGGGCGATACCGTGGGAGTTATGGAACTGACGCGCACTCGCGAACTGCTGCCCGAGGTGATCTGGCGCGAGAGCTCGCCCTCGACGAACGCCGAGCTGCGGGATCTCGCGAGCGCTCCCGCGGGCGGCGCCCTGCCGCACGGAACGCTGCTCGTCACCTCGAACCAGACCGCGGGCCGGGGCCGCCTCGATCGCGGCTGGGTGACGCCCCCCGACACCGCGATCGCCGCCTCGCTGCTGGTGCGCGGCTTCGGGCGCAGCGGGCTCGGGATCGGCTGGCTGCCGCTTCTCACGGGATCCGCGATGGCGTCGGCGCTGCAGCCGCTCTTCGGTGAGGGGATGCGCGTCGGGGTGAAGTGGCCGAACGACGTGCACGTGCGCGACGAGCATGACGCGATGGCGGGGCGCCCGGGCAAGAAGCTCTGCGGAATCCTCTGCGAGCTGCTCGGCGATGGGGCGGTGGTGGTGGGCACCGGCGTCAATCTGCTGATCCCCGAGTGGGAGCTGCCGACGGAGCGGGCGACCTCGCTGCTGGCGGCGGGCGCCGATGTGGGAGCCGGGGCGGAGGGGGAGGAGCCGACGCTCGCCCACGACGCGGGGCGGGATCTTGCCGATCGGGTGCTCTCGGCCTACGCCGCCGAGCTGTTGCGCCTCGTCGACCTCGCGGCCGCGGATCCCGACGCCGCCCGCTCCCGCGTCGCCAGGCAGTCGCTCACCCTCGGCACCGAGGTGCGGGTGCACCTGCCGGGCGGGGAGATCGTGGACGGGCGGGCACGCGCGCTGGCCGACGACGGCTCGCTGGTGGTCGACGTGCCGACTGGCGGCGTACTCACGGTCTCGGCGGGCGACGTCGAGCACCTGCGCTGAGTTCGGCTCCGGCGCGCGGCCGTACACTCGGTTCCATGGCGGTACCCCTGCGCGACGATCCCGGCCCCGGGGCGTGGCGGCGCGAGCCGAGCACCGTGGTGAGGCCGGCGCCCGCGGCGCCCGCCGATCCGGTCGGGCCGTTCGTCATCGTCGCCGAGTCGCAGGTGGCCGAGGCGCCGCTCGAGTGGGAGCCCCACGCGCACCCGATGCACGAGCTCGTGTGGGTGCGCGGCGGCACGATGACGGTCAGGATCGGCGACCGCCTGCTGACCGTGCCCGAGGGGCGGGGGCTGTGGCTGCCCGCCGGGGTCGAGCACGCCGGCCGGTTGACGGCCGGCGCCGAGCTCTCGGACGCCTTCTTCGCGCCCGATCGCACGCCGGTGGCCTTCGACGGCCCCACGGCGATCGCGATGCCCCCGCTGCTCGAGGCGCTGCTCGCGCACCTCGCCGACGAACGGCTCGGCGCCGGGGTGCGGGCGCGGGCGGAGGCCGTCGTGTTCGACGTGCTGGAGCCCGCCGAGCAGCAGTTCGCGCTGCAGCTGCCCGGGGATCCGAGGATCGACCCGATCGCCGAGGCGCTGCTGGCCGACGCGGGCGACGGGCGCGGGCTCGACGACTGGGCGCTGGAGCTGGGGCTCAGCGAGCGCACCGTCACCCGGGCCTTCCGCCGTGCGACGGGCCTGTCCTTCGCCCAGTGGCGTCGTGTGCTCCGGGTGCATCTCGCGCTCAAGCTGCTGGCGGAGGGCTTCGATGTGGCATCGGTGTCCGAACAGCTCGGCTATGCGCAGCCCAGCACGTTCATCGAAGCTTTCCGGAGGGTAGTGGGGGCGACTCCGGGGTCGTTCTCATTCCGCTCATCGAGCCCCCACAGGGTGTCCGGAAAACCGCTCCATCTGTCCTGAGTTCCGGATTGCAGCCACGGGTGCACCTCTATAGTCTGATCAAGGCAAGGTAACCCTTACTTCTGATCCCCGCGTCGGCGGTCTGCTGCCCACCCGCTCCGCAGGGGAGGCGCGACCGTCTGCAACGGGGCGTTCCCGTCACCGCGAACCCGGAATCCATGAATCACACGACTCCCGATGCAGACCCGGCACCGTCCGCGGGCCTCTCCCCCGCACGGTCCGAGCCCCCGGCCCTGCACGGCGAGCGGCTCGTGCTGAGCCATGGCAGAACCGCCGTGGTGCAGGGCGCGTCGATCGCTCTCGAACCGGGCCGCGTGACCGCCCTGGTCGGCCCGAACGGCAGCGGCAAATCGACGCTGCTGCGCGCACTCGCCAGACTGCACCGCGTGTCGGACGGCCGGGTGACGCTCGGCGCCCGCGACGGCGGGCCGGAGCGCGAGGTCTCGACGCTGAGCGCGCGCGGCTTCGCTCGCGAGGTGACGCTCTTCTCGCAGGCGCGCCCGGCCCCTCAGGGGCTCACCGTGCGAGAGGTGGTGGCCTTCGGCAGGCACCCGTACCGGCGGGGCTTCTCGCGGCTCTCCGATCGGGATCGCAGCGCGATCGACCACGCTCTCGGAGTCACCGGCACGCACGTCATGGCCGATCGGTCCGTGGGAGAGCTGTCCGGCGGAGAGATGCAGCGCGTCTGGCTGGCCTCGTGCCTCGCCCAGCAGACCGGAGTGGTGCTGCTCGACGAGCCCACCAACCATCTCGATCTGCGCTACCAGGTCGAGACCCTCGACCTGGTGCGGGATCTCGCCGACGAGCATGGCGTCGCCCTCGGCATCGTGCTCCACGATCTCGACCACGCCGCCCGGGTGGCGGACAGCCTGATCCTGCTCGACGCCGGGCGGATCCACGCCGCCGGCGATCCCGCCGAGGTGCTCACCGCGCAGAACATCGGCGAGGTCTACGAGATCCCCGTCGAGGTCGTCGTCGACCCCCGCACGGGGCGCCCGCGCATCGACCCCCTCAGCCGCGCCGAGCGCGCGGCCCGAACCGCACCGAGAACCCACACGAAAGAGGCTCACCCATGACCCGAGTTCACCGACTCCCGACAGTCGCCGCGACCGTCGTCGCCCTCGCCCTCACCGCGACGGCCTGCGGCACGACCGCCGTCGACGCCCCCGCCGGAGAGGTGCCGCAGGCGATGTCGCAGGCCTGCATCGACGACCCCACCGAGACCGCGAGCGGGCCCGTGTCGCTCACCGACGCCCTCGGCCGCACCGTCGAGCTCGACGAGCCGGCGGAGCGCATCGCGGTGCTCGAGTGGCAGCAGATCGAGGACGCGCTGACGCTGTGCGTCGCGCCCGTCGCCGTCTCCGACGCCGAGGGCTACTCCACCTACGTGAGCGCCGAGCAGCTTCCCGAGGGGGTCGTCGACGTGGGCACGCGCGGCGAGCCCGACCTCGACGCCCTCTACGCCGCCGATCCCGACCTCATCATCGTGGAGGCGTTCAGCGCCGACGACGACATCATCGCCCAGCTGGAGAAGAGAGACGTGCCGGTGCTCGCCACCGTGGGCGCCGACGCCTCCGATCAGATCGGCAACATGAAGCAGGTCTTCTCGATGATCGGTGAGGCCACCGGCCGCACCGAACGGGCCGAGCAGGTGCTCGAGGAGTTCGACGAGCACCTCGCCGAGGCCACGCAGCAGGTGGCCGACGTCGACCTGCCCACGAAGGAGTTCCTCTTCTTCGACGGATGGGTCGAGGGTGGCAACGTCGTCGTGCGCCCGTACGGTCAGGGCGCGCTCTTCACCGAACTCGGCCAGCAGCTCGGCCTGACTCCCGCGTGGACCGACGAGATCGACGAGGCGTACGGCAGCGGCGGGGTGGACCCGTCGTACGGCTTGGCCCAGACCGACATCGAGGGGCTCACCGCCGTCGGCGACGCCAACCTGTTCTACTCGGACGACGCCACTCCGGACAGCTACGTGGCCGAACTCGAGAAGAGCAGCATCTGGGCCTCCCTGCCCGCCGTGGTCGAGGGCCGCGCCCACGCGTTCCCGGCCGGCGTCTGGGGTGCGGGCGGCCCGCTCTCGAACCAGCAGGCGATCGACGCCTACGTCGACATCCTCACCGCGAAGTGAGCGGAGCGCGACGGCCCCTGCCGGCTCTGCTCGGGCCCGAGCCAGGCGGCTCGGGCCCGGGCGGAGCGGTCGGCGGGGCCGTCGTGCTGCTGGCGCTGCTCGTCGCGGTGGTGCTCACCGGGGCGTGGCATCTCACGCAGGGCACGTCCGGAGTCGGCGCCTGGGATCTGCTGCGCGCCCTCGGCGGCTCCGGCGAGCGCGTCGGCGGAGTGCCCGTGACCGAGGTGCTGGCGGGCTCCCGACTGCCGCGCCTGCTCGCGGGGGTGGCGGTGGGGTTCGCCCTCGGCGTCGCGGGTGCGCTGCTGCAGTCGGTCACCCGCAACGCGCTCGCCGCGCCCGACACCCTCGCCGTGACCGCCGGCGCCTACTTCGCACTCGCGTGCGCGGCCGCGTTCCGCATCTCCGTGCCGTTCTGGGCCTCCGGCGCGGTGGCGTTCACGGGAGGCCTGCTCGCAGCCGCGCTGGTGCTCGGCCTCGCGGGCCGGGCCGCGGGCGGTGCGACCACGCGCCTCATCCTGGCGGGCTCGGCGACCGCGATGGCGCTCGACGCCGCAACGGCGATGCTGCTGATCCTGTTCCGCGAGAACACGACGGGGCTGTTCGCGTGGGGAGCCGGATCGCTCGCGCAGCTGAACATCGACGCGCCGGCGCGCGCGGCCCCGCTCATCGGTGTCGTGCTGGTCGCGGCGCTGCTGCTCTCGCGCAGGCTCGACGTGATGAGCCTCGGCGATGACACGGCCGCGTCGCTGGGCGTGCCGATCCGCTCGACCCGCATCGCGGCGGTGCTGTGCGCGGTGCTGCTGAGCAGCACCGCCGTGACCCTCGCCGGGCCGATCGCGTTCGTCGGGCTCGGCGCCCCCGTGCTGGCCCGGCTGCTCGCGGGCCGGGTGCGATCGCTCAACCGGCACCTGCTGCTCGTGCCGGTGGCCGGGCTCATGGGCGCCCTGCTCGTGCTGCTCGCCGACGCCGGGCTGCGCGCCGCGCTGGGGGCCGAGGGGGCGGCCTCGGTGCCGACCGGCGTGCCCACGGCGCTGCTCGGCGGCATCCTCATCGTGGTGCTCGCGCTGAGGCTGCGCGACTCCGGCCCGATCCGCCAGCCGAGGCAGGCGCGCGCCGGGGCCGGGTCGCGGCGTCGCTTCCTGATGGTCGCCGGCCTCGCGGTCGCGCTGCTCGCGGCGGTCGTGCTGATCGGGTTGCTCGCCGGCAGCCTGTGGCTGCGCACGGGCGATCTCGCGCTCTGGGCGCAGGGCGCCGCTCCGGATCTCGTGGCCCGAGCGCTCGACGAGCGGGCGCCGCGGGTGACGGCAGCGGTGCTCGCGGGCGCGGCCCTCGCGCTCGCCGGCTGCGTCGTGCAGAGCACCGTGCGTAACCCGCTGGCCGAGCCCGGCGTGCTGGGCATCACCGCCGGCGCCGGCCTCGGCGCGGTGGCGGTGGTGACGTCCGGAGCGGCGGGCGGGCGCCCGCTGCTCATCGCGATGGCGGTCCTGACGGGCCTCGCGACCTTCGCGGTGATCGCGCTGCTCGCCTGGCGCGGCGGCCTGCTGCCCGACCGCTTCGTGCTGATCGGCATCGGCTGCGGCTACAGTCTGAGCGCCGTCAGCACCTTCCTGCTGCTGCGGGCTGACCCCTGGGACACGCCCCGCATCTTCACGTGGCTCTCCGGCACCACCTACGGCAGATCCCTCCCCGACTCGGCGCCCGTGGCGGTGGCGCTGCTGATCGCGGTGCCGGTGCTGCTCGGCATGCAGCGCAGGCTCGACCTGCTGGCCATCGACGACGACACCCCGCGCATCCTCGGGGTGCGGCTCGAGGGCTCGCGCTTCACGCTGCTCGGGATCGCCGCGGTGCTCGCGGCGGTCAGCGTGGTCGCGGTGGGCGTCGTGGGGTTCGTGGGGCTCATCGCACCGCACCTCGCCCGCGCCCTGGTCGGCGCGAGGCACGGGCGCGTCATCCCGGTCTCGATGCTGCTCGGGGCGCTGCTCGTGGGGGTCGCCGACGTGCTGGGCCGCACGCTCATCTCACCTGCCCAGCTGCCCGCGGGGCTCATGATCGCGCTGGTCGGAGCGCCCTACTTCGTCTGGCTGCTGCGTCGCTCGCGGGTCTGATCCCCGAGGGGAGCGCGGGACCGCCGCCGGGCGAGGGCGGCCGCCCGCTCACGCGGGGTGCAGGAACTCGCGGATCTCACGCGCGATGAACGCCGGTCGTTCGGCGACGAGCCCGTGCGACGCGCCGGGCACGATGCAGAGCCGGGCGCCCGGGATCGACGCCGCGATGAGCAGACTGTGGTCGGGGCGGATCGTGTCGCGGTCGCCCGACATCACGAGCACGGGCGCGGCGACGGATGCGAGGCTCGCCGGGTCGATGCGCGGCTGCGATGTCCAGAGCCGCAGGAGCTTGCCGAGCACGATCTCCGCGTGCTGCGGACCGTCGGGGGAGAGCCGGTCGTAGTGCGCGCGCTCGACATCGGGTTCGGTGCTCGGGTCGCGATCCGAGCCCCCGCCCCCGCCGGACTCGCTCGCCGCCGCGCTCGCCGCGGTCACGGTCTCCGAGCGCGTGGAGCGCGCCCGCTCGTCGAGCACCACCGCCCCCGCGGCCTCCGCGGAGTGCGTGAAGGCCGAGGGGTCGAGGTTCGCGCTGATCGAGACGAGCGAGCGCACCCGGTGCGGCTGGTCGCGGGCGAGCAGCAGTCCGATGATCGCGCCGTCGCTGTAGCCGATCACGTGGGCCGCCTCGACGCCCTGCGCGTCGAGCACGGCGAGAGCCTCCGCGACGCCCCGCTCGTAGGAGTACTCGCCGTCGATGTCGGCGGAGCGCCCGTGGCCCGGGCGTTCGAACGCGATCACCCGGTGATCCGGCGCGAGGGCCTCGGCCTGGTGCCGCAGGGACTCGAGCGAGCAGAACCCGCCGTGCAGCAGCAGCACGGGCTCGCCGGTGCCCGAGTCCTCCGTGTAGAGGTCGGTCTCTCCGATGCGCAGCAACGTCATGCGCTCCATCTTGCCCGATCGGGCCGGTCGAGCCCCGCACGCGCCGAACGGCCCGGCGTCTCGAGACGCCGGGCCGTTCGGACCGACCGCTCACGGGAGGGGGACGCGCCCCGCACCCTTCCGATCAGCTGCGGGGATCGAGCGGGTACTCCTCGGCGAGCTGGTCGATCTGCTCGGTCGTGGGATCGTTCTCGGAGAAGTCCATCTTGGGCACCGGGCGCTTGAACCCGCCCGTGACGATCGCGATGATGATGACGCCGATGACGAGCCAGATGCCGCCCACGAGCCAGGTGCCGGGCTCGAGCGAGGTCCACAGCCAGATCGTGAGACCGAAGCCGATGAGCGGCGCGACGCCGTGCGTGAGTACCTCGCGCGCCGTGAGGGGCTGCTTGCGACCGCCCTTCGGGAACAGGTAGGTGCGGATCACCGAGAGGTTCACCATCGCGAACGCCGCGAGCGCGCCGAAGCTGATCATGAAGGCCACGGTGTCGAGCGAGAGGAAGAGGCTCGACAGCGCGAACACCGACACGGTGACGGCGGCGACGATCGGGGTGCCGAAGCGACGGTGCAGACGCGAGAGGGGCTTCGGCAGCATGCCGTCGCGGCCCATCGCGTAGAGGATGCGCGAGACCGACACCTGGCCGGTCATGCCCGAGCCGAACGCTCCCACCACGTAGACCGCGACGAAGAACGCGGTGAACGCCTCGCCGCCGATGTTGTTCATCACCGTGACGCCGGCGGCGTCGACCTCGCCCGCGGTGAGCGACTCCCAGTCCGGCTGGTAGGCCATGGCGCCGGCCCACGAGACGAGGATGAAGAAGAGGCCTCCCACCATCGTCGCGAGCACGATCGCGCGCGGGATGTCCTTGCGGGGCCGCTTGGCCTCCTCGGAGAGCGTGGAGACCGCGTCGAAGCCGAGGAACGAGAGCGCGAGGATCGCGGCGCCGGAGGCGACCGCGCCGATCCCGCCCTCTCCGAAGGTGAAGGGCTCGATGAGGCTGATCTCGGTGTTGCCGCCGAGCGAGTGCTTGAAGGCGAGCACCATGAACAGCACCACGAGCACCACGGAGAGCGCGATGATCACCATGTTGGCCCGGTTCACGAGCGTGATGCCGAGCACGTTGAAGACGAGCACGATGAGCAGCGCCGCGAGCGTGAAGATCCACGCGGGGATCGCGGGGAACTGCGTGTTCAGGTAGATGCCGATGAGCATGAAGTTGATCATCGGGATGAACAGGTAGTCGAGCAGCATGACCCAGCCGGTGAGGAAGCCTGCGGCACCGCCGAACGACTGCTGCGAGTAGGTGTAGGCGGAGCCCGCGACGGGGTAGCGGCGCACCATCGCACCGTAGCTGGCGGCGGTGAAGAGCATCGTGACGACCGCGACGACGTAGGCCGCGGGGAGGTGGCCGTCGGTGACCTGGTTGAAGATGCCGTAGGTCGTGAAGACCGTGATCACCGTCATGTAGGTCACGCCGAACAGCGTGAGGCCGGTGAGGCCGAGTGCCCGCTTGAGATGCGGCTGGGATGAATCGCTCACAGTGTCTCCTTTGAATCGAGTGAAGCGGTTGTGATGAAGATTACGCCCGGTATGTTTCGTCGCCGGCGAGCCAGGTGCCGTGCACGGCGAGGTCGGCGATCGCCTCGGGGGCGATCGAGAGCGGATCGGCGGAGAGCCACACGGCGCCGGCGATGCGGCCGGTCTCGAGGGTGCCGCGATCTGCGCCCGCGAGGGCCTGGCGGGCGATGCCGGAGGTGTACGCCGCGTAGGCGGTACCCGCGTCGACGCGCTCGGCGGGCAGCCAGGCGGGGGCGCCGGGCTCTGCGTGGCTGTGCCGCGTGATCGCGGTCGAGAGCGCGGGGCGCCAGTCGCGCGTGGTCACGGGCCAGTCGCTGCCGAACGACACGGTGGCGCCGCTGCGGTGCACCGAGCCGATGAGGTACTGCCACTCGTCGCGGGGGCGGCCGAGGTGCGGGATGGTGAGGTCGCGCATCACGGCGTCGCACTGCGCCCAGTAGGGTTCGAAGTTGGCGATGACGCCGAGCTCGGCGAAGCGGGCGATGTCGGCGGGATCGAGCACGGCGACGTGCGCGACGACGTGGTGCCGTTCGCGGGCGGGATCGTCTCGGGTCGCCGCCTCGAGCGCGTCGAGGGCGTCGCGGTTCGCGGCGTCGCCGATGGCGTGGATGTGGAGCTGGAACCCCTCGGCGTCGAACGCGGCGGCGGCCTCTGCGAGTTCCGAGGCCGTCCAGTTCGGCAGGCCGCGCTCGTCGGGACGGTCGGCGTAGGGGGCGATCATGGCGGCCGTGTGGCTCTCGATCACCCCATCGGCGAAGAACTTGACGGTCTCCGCGGTGAGGCGATCCGCGCCCAGCGCCCGCACTTCGGCGCGGGCCGCGACGAACTCCTCGACCTGCCGGCGCCAGCGGGCCGGGTCGGCGCGGAAGGCCAGATTGAGGCGCGTGTGCAGGCGGCCGGCTTCGGCTGCGGCGACGTAGACGGGCAGGGCGTCGAGCTCGACCCACGCGTCCTGCACCCAGGTGGTGCCCTGGGCGGCGTAGCCGAGGGTGGCCTGCTCGAGGGCGGCGACCCGCTGCGCGAGCGAGAACGGAGGCACGACGTCGGCGAGGAAGTCGTTCGCCGCGGCCTCCTGCAGGGTGCCGAGCGGCGCGCCGTCCTCGCGGCGCACGATGCGGCCGAGGGCGGGGTCCGGGGTCTCGGCAGTGATGCCGCCCGCCCGCAGCGCTGCGGAGTTGGCCCACGCGGTGTGGTAGTCCCAGGCGCGCAGGATCGTGGGGGTGTCGCCCGTCGCCTCGTCGAGCCATCGCGCGTCGAAGAGGCCGCCCTCGGCGAAGGTGGCGTCGTAGCTGCCGCCCACGATCCATTCGGCCTCGGGATGCTCGGCCTTCCACGCCGCCACGGCCTCGAGGATTCCCGCGAGATCGGAGGCCTCGCGCACGTTCGGCCCGAGCGCCTCGAGCCCGCCGAGCAGCGGGTGGGCGTGGCCGTCACCGGGCGCCGGCGCCAGCACGCCGCCCGCGAGGTCCACGCGTACCGCCCCCGGCTCCGAGGCCAGCGCCTCGGCCGCCGTGCCGTGGGCCGCGACTCGGTCGTCTCTGAACGCGATCGCCGTGCTCGTGACGGGGCCGTGCTCGCCCGCGGGGTCGACGAGCACGGTGCCGCCGGTGAAGATCGTGAGGCTCATGGGTGCGTCCTTCTCTGCGTGGGGGCTGCGAAGGCGAGAGCGGCGCGCCGAGCGGCGATGCCGGCGTCGGGGGCAGCGGCCACGGGATCTCCTTCGATGTGTGCTCGGCCTCGCGACGAATCGCTCTCGCCGCGACGCGGCACGCAAAATGAACGGGGTTCTTTTCGGGTGCCGCGTCGAGAATAGTACGGAACGGCGCGTTGCGCTAGCGTGAACCGGGACCGGCGCGGCGGCCGCGGGGGCGCCGCGGCTCAGCGCCGCGAACGGCGGCTCGGAGCGGCACCGGCGACAGAGGGGGAGTGCGATGGCAGCAGCAGCCGACGGGGCGAGATCCCCCCAACGGCCCGCTCCGGCGCGACGCAGGGCCGGGCGGCCGAGCGTGCGCGTGCTCTCGCGACGTCTCATCATCGAGACCGGCCTGCGGCTCATCGACGAACGCGGTGCCGACGGCGCCGGCATGCGCGCGATCGCCGCCGAACTCGGCGTGCGGCCGTCCGCGCTGTACAACCACGTCGCCGGCCGCGCCGAGCTCATCGCCGGTGTGCGGGAGCTGCTCAGCGACCGCATCCCCACCGGCGTGTTCGAGCACGAGCCGTGGGACGAGGCGCTCGCGGAATGGGCCCACCACTACCGCGACGCCTTCGCCGCCCACCCCTCGACGGTCGCGCTGCTCGCCGTGCTGCCCCTCGCCGAGGAGTCCGCGACGACGCGCATGTACGAGGCCGTCATCGCCGCGATGCTGCGGGCCGGCTGGCCGCGGGACCGCGCGCTCACGGCGCTCGTCGCGCTCGAATCGTTCATACTCGGCTCGGCTCTCGATCTCGCCGCCGCCGACGACATGCTCGATCCCGGCCCCCGCACCGACGTGCCCGCATTCGCCGTCGCCTACGAAGCGCGGCGTGCGGCGCTCGCGGCCGCCGGCCAGCGGCCCGCGGACGCCGCGTTCGAGCTGGGGCTCCGCGCGCTGCTCGCAGGTCTGCGGGCCGAACTCGCGGCCGTGCGCGAGGAAGCCGGATCCGGACCGGTGAGGCCGTCGGCGCCGAATACGCCGTGACCCGCTACTGGAAGATGATGGTGCGGTCGCCGTCGGCCAGGATGCGGTTCTCGGCGAACCAGTTGACCGCGTGCCGCAGCACGCGCGCCTCGATGTCCTGCCCCAGCTGCACGAGCTCGCGCGGCGAGTAGGAGTGGTCGACGCGGGTGGTGTCCTGCTCGATGATCGGCCCCTCGTCGAGGTCGGTGGTGACGAAGTGCGCGGTCGCGCCGATCAGTTTCACGCCGCGCTGATGCGCCTGCTTGTAGGGGTTGGCGCCCTTGAACCCGGGCAGGAACGAGTGGTGGATGTTGATCGCGCGCCCCTCGAGCGCCTCGCACAGCTCTGGCGACAGGATCTGCATGTAGCGGGCCAGCACTACGAGCTCGATGTCGAGCTCTTCGACGGCCTCGAGCACGCGACGCTCGAACGCGGCCTTGTCGTCGGCGCCCGCGATGGGGCGGTGCTCGAAGGGCACCCCGTAGAACTCGGCGATGTCGCGCATGGTCTCGTGGTTCGAGAGCACGAGGGGCACCTCGATCGGCAGCTGGCCCGCGCGGCGGCGGTAGAGCAGATCGTTGACGCAGTGAGTCGCGGTGGAGGCGAGGAGCAGGGTGCGCACGGGACGGCCCACCGTGTCGAGGCGCCAGGTCATGTGGTAGCGCTCGGTGACGGGCGCGAGGGCGCCCGTGAACCGCTGCTCGAAGGTCTCGGGCTGCGCCACCGCCTCGACCTGCAGACGCATGAAGAATCGACCCGTGTCGGCCGAGGCGAACTGCTGGCTCTCGGCGATGTTGCCGCCGGCGGCGACGATCGCCCCGCTGATCGCGTGCACGATGCCCGGACCGTCGATGCACGAGAGGGTGAGCACCCACTGGGTGCTGTCGGTGGTCTCTGCGGGGGCGATCGTGTTGGTGCTCACGGAGTACAAGGGTAGTGGATCCGCGCTAAACTGATGGCTGTCGTGACTGGCGTGCAGATGGGACACCATCGGGGAACGACGTTTCGCATCAATTGGCCGCTCGCCTGGGTCGTATTTCTCTGGAATCTCCGTGTGCCACGGAGACGAAGACAGAAGGAGCACACAATGTCCACCCAGTCCGCATTCTTCAACGAGCCGCTCGAGGCGGTCGATCCCGAGATCGCCGAGGTGCTCAAGAACGAGCTCGGCCGCCAGCGCGGCACCCTCGAGATGATCGCCAGCGAGAACTTCGTGCCCCGCGCCGTGCTCGAGGCGCAGGGCTCCGTGCTCACCAACAAGTACGCCGAGGGCTACCCGGGCCGCCGCTACTACGGCGGCTGCGAGTTCGTCGACGTCGCCGAGGATCTGGCCCGCGAGCGCGCCAAGTCGCTGTTCGGCGCGAAGTACGCGAACGTGCAGCCCCACTCGGGCGCGAGCGCCAACGCCGCCGTGCTCAGCGCCATCGCCGAGCCCGGCGACACCATCCTGGGCCTCGAGCTCGCCCACGGCGGCCACCTCACCCACGGCATGAAGCTCAACTTCTCGGGCAAGCTCTACAACGTCGCGCACTACGGCGTCGACCCCGAGACCTTCCTCATCGACATGGACGTCGTGCGCGAGCAGGCGCTCGAGCACAAGCCGAAGGTGATCATCGCCGGCTGGTCGGCCTATCCCCGCACGCTCGACTTCGCGAAGTTCCGCGAGATCGCCGACGAGGTGGGCGCGACCCTGTGGGTCGACATGGCGCACTTCGCGGGCCTCGTCGCCGCGGGCCTCTACCCCAACCCGGTGCCGCACGCCCACGTCGTCTCGTCGACTGTGCACAAGACCATCGGCGGCCCCCGCTCGGGCTTCATCCTCACGAACGACCTCGAGATCTACAAGCGTCTCAACTCGAACGTGTTCCCCGGCCAGCAGGGCGGCCCGCTCATGCACGTGATCGCCGCCAAGGCGACCGCCTTCAAGCTCGCCGCAACCGACGAGTTCAAGGATCGCCAGGTGCGCACCCTCTCGGGCGCCAAGCTCGTGGCCGAGTCCCTGACGAGCGAGGCCTCGAAGAGCGCCGGCGTCGACGTGCTGACCGGCGGCACCGACGTGCACCTGGTGCTCGCCGACCTGCGCCACAGCGAGCTCGACGGCCAGCAGGCCGAGGACGCGCTGCACGCGGTGGGCATCACCGTCAACCGCAACGCCGTGCCCTTCGACCCGCGGCCCCCGATGGTCACGAGCGGCCTGCGCATCGGCACGCCCGCGCTCGCGACCCGCGGCTTCGGCGACGCCGAGTTCGCCGAGGTGGCCGACATCATCGCGCAGACCCTGCAGCAGTCCGGCGACATCGAGGCCCTCAAGGCCCGGGTCACCGCGCTCGCAGAGGCCTTCCCGCTGTACCGCGGCCTCGAGACCTGGTAAACCCGTTCGCCGGGCCCGTCGAAGCGGGCGGCGCTCGCCGCCCATCGACGGGCCCGGACACGGCTCACAAGAGGAGTCAGTCATGTCTGCAAACATCCTCGACGGCACGGCCGCGGCCGCCGCGATCAAGAGCGAGCTGACGCAGCGGGTGGCCGCGCTGCGCGAGCGCGGCATTGTGCCCGGTCTCGCCACCGTGCTCGTGGGCGAGGATCCCGGCTCGCAGTGGTACGTGGCGGGCAAGCACCGCGACTGCGCCGAGGTCGGCATCGCCTCGATCAAGCGCGAGCTGCCCGAGACGGTGACCCAGCAGGAGCTGGAGGCGGTGCTCGACGAGCTCAACGCCGATCCCGAGTGCACGGGCTACATCGTGCAGCTGCCGCTGCCGAAGCACATCGACACCGACCGCATCCTCGAGCGCATCGATCCCGGCAAGGACGCCGACGGTCTGCACCCGACGAACCTCGGGCGTCTCGTGCTCAACGCGAACACCGAGATCACGAGCCCCCTCCCCTGCACCCCGCGCGGCGTGATCGAGCTGGTCGAGCGCAACGGCCTGTCGTGGGCCGGTCAGCACGTGGTGGTCGTGGGTCGGGGCGTGACCGTCGGCCGGCCGATCGGCCCCCTGCTCACGCGCCGCGAGTACAACGCGACCGTCACGCTGACGCACACCGGCACGAAGGATCTCGCCGCCGAGCTGCGCCGCGCCGACGTGATCGTCGCCGCAGCCGGCGTCGAGGGCATCGTCGCCGCCGAGCACGTGAAGCCCGGCGCGATCGTGCTCGACGTGGGAGTCTCGCGCAAGACCGACCCCGAGACCGGCAAGAGCCGCGTGGTGGGCGATGTCGACCCGGGCGTCGCCGAGGTGGCGTGCTGGGTCTCGCCGAACCCCGGGGGGGTCGGCCCCATGACGCGCGCGCTGCTGCTGCAGAACGTGGTGGAGATGGCCGAGCGGGCCTGACCGCCGCGCGTCCGACGGAGGCCCCGGAGCGTACGCGATCCGGGGCCTCCGTCGGTTCGGCGGCGCGGGCGCTTCCGCATCGGGAGTGGTCGTACAGCAGCGGCGGGCATACTAGAAGGCGTCGTGCCCGCCTGATCCGATCGAAAGCAGAGCCCCACACGTGACTCTCACCTCCTCTTCGCTGAGCGCACTCGTCGTCCCCGCGCTGCTCGGCATCGACTGGCTCGACCCCGAGACGCTGCTGGAGGCGGGGGGCTGGGCCGCGCTCGTGCTCGCGTGCCTGTTCGTGTTCCTCGAGACCGGCGTGGTGGTGCTCGCCTTCCTGCCCGGCGACTCGCTGCTGTTCACCGTGGGGCTCTTCAGCGCGACCGGGCCGGGCGGCGTGCCGATCATCGACATCCCGATCTGGATCACCTGCACGGTGCTGTTCATCTGCGCGTTCCTGGGCGACCAGATGGGCTTCATGCTCGGCCGCAAGATCGGCCCGGCCATCTTCAACCGCCCGAAGAGTCGGCTCTTCAACCCCGAGAACGTGGCGCGCACGCACGCGTTCTTCGAGAAGCACGGCCCGAAGGCGATCATCATCGCGCGCTTCCTGCCGATCATCCGCGGGTTCGTGCCCGCCGCGGCGGGCGTCGGCAACATGACGTACCGCCGCTTCGTCGTCTACAACGCGGTCGGCGGGCTGCTCTGGGCGGTGGGGGTGACGCTGCTCGGCTACTTCCTCGGGCAGATCCCGTTCGTGCAGCAGTACAGCGAGGTCTTCATCATCGTGCTGGTGCTGATCCCGGGCATCCCGATCCTGGTCGAGATGTGGCGCGCGTTCTCGTCGTGGCGGGCGAAGCGCCGGGCGGCGAAGAGCGGAACCGCCCCCGAGTCCCCCCAGGCGCCGGCCGCCGAGTAGCGACGCGCCCGAACAGCCCCGCACGAGGCGGGTGCCGAGTTCGCTTGCGCAAGCGGGAGCCGCGGGGAGCCCGGGGTTGACCCGGGCGCCCGCGTGACTTGATATGCAACTAAATGGTTTCATATTGAGGAGGCGCTCATGAAGACCGCTCCCGACCGCCAGCCCACCGCCATCGGCGAACTCGACGACGCCGAGGTCGACCGCGTCTTCCGGGCGCTCGCCGACGCCACGCGCCGCGACATCGTGCGCCGCACGCTCGGCGCAGAGGCGTCGATCTCGCAACTCGCCGACCGCTACGAGATGTCGTTCGCGGCCGTGCAGAAGCACATCGCCGTGCTCGAGGCCGCCGACCTCGTCGAACGCATCCCCCGAGGAAGGGAGCGCATCATCCGAGGCAACCCCGACACCATCCGCCGCGCCCAGCAGCTGCTGGGCCGCTTCGAGCAGATCTGGCGCGGGCGCATCGAACGTCTCGACGCGCTCCTCGCCGAGGATCCGCCCGCCAGCTGACCCCGGGCCGGCGCAACGCGGCGCCGACCCCCACCCGCGTCCCGCACGGCGCACCACGAAAGGCCCGAATCATGCCCATCACCGCAGTCACCACCGATCCCGAAGCGCTCACCCTCACCGTGATCGCCGACTTCACCGTCCCCGTGCGCAGACTCTGGGACGCCTACACCGACCCGCGCCAGATCGAGCGCTTCTGGGGGCCGCCCGAGTATCCCGCCACCTTCCTGCGTCACGACGCCCACCCCGGCGGGCTCAGCCAGTACTACATGACCGGCCCCGAGGGCGACCGCAGCTGCGGCTACTGGGAGTGGGACGCCGTCGACGCGCCGCACTCGTTCGAGGTGCGCGACGGCTTCGCCCACGAGGACGGCACGCCCAACCCCGACCTGCCGAGCATGCGCATGGTGTTCGAGTTCGCCGAGACCGCGCTCGGCTCGCGACTCACCACGACCACGCACTTCGGCTCGCTCGACGAGCTCGAGCAGCTGCAGGGCATGGGCATGGTCGAGGGCATGAGCGCCGCGATGGGGCAGATCGACGCCGTGGTCGAGGATCTCGCGTCGTTCGCCGCCGGACGCGGCACCGAGCTGCAGCTGATCGGCGACCGCCAGGCCCGCGTCTCTCGGGTGATCCGAGGCACGGTCGAGCAGGTGTGGCGGGCGCACATGGACCCCGAACTGCTGCGGCGCTGGCAGCTCGGCCCCGACGGCTGGACCATGCCGATCTGCGAGGTCGCCGCCGAAGCCGGCGAGCGGTACCGCAGCGGCTGGGAGAACACGGCCGACGGCCAGCGGTTCGGGTTCACCGGCGTCGCCCGCGAGGTGTCGGCGCCGTACCGCTCGGTCACGACCGAGGCGATGTGGACGCCCGACGACCCCGATGCGGCGAACAGCGCCGAGACGATCAACGAGATGACGCTCACCCCCGTCGAGGGCGGCACCCTGCTGTCGCTGCTCATCACCTACCCCGACGAGGCGACCCGCGAGATGATCCTCGCCACCGGCATGGTCGACGGCATGGAGACGAGCTACGCGCGCCTCGAGGGCCAGGTGCTCGGGGTCTAGGCCGTGCGCGGAGAGCCCGCGCCTAGACGACCTTCACGAAGCGGGTGACGGCGTCGACCAGCACGTCGGCCAGCCCGGTCTCCTGCTGCATCTCGGCGCGCAGGGCGAGCACCCGGTCGGGGTGATCGGTGATGATGCCGTCGGCGCTGCGCCGCAGCTGCTCTCGCATGCCGGCCTCGTCGTTCAGGGTCCACACCATGAAGCCGAGGCCCGACTCGGCAGCCGACCGCTGCAGCTGCTCGGTCGCGCTCCACTCCTCGGGCACGATGAAGTCGGCCGGGGTGTCGGGCGCCGCGACAGCGGCGAACGCCATCGTGTAGCCGACCGTGAGGTCGGGGCGCAGCTGCTTCAGGCGGGCCACGCTCGGGGCGTCGAGCGAGTGGTAGATGTTGCTCTCGAGCGCGTCGAGCGCCTCGAGCTCGGCCACCAGCCGTTCGACGTGGTCGGGGGTGTCGGCGCCGCCGAGCTTGATCTCGATGAGCAGCGGCATGCCGAGCTGCTGCGCACGCGTCACGTAGTCGGCGAAGCTCGGAATGAGATCCTCGTGCCCGTGCTGATCGTGCACGGTGATCGCGGTCAGCTCGGCGAGGGTGAGATCCTTCACGGCGTCGGGCCGCCCGGCGAGACGGCCGAGGGTCGCGTCGTGCATCGCGACGAACTCGCCGTCGGCCGTCTGCATGACGTCCATCTCGACGAGGTCGGCGCCCGCGGCGTGCGCGGCATCGAGCCCGCCGAGGGTGTTCTCCACGCCGCCGTCCGAGAAGCCGCGGTGCGCGAGCACGAGGGTCTCGGGGGCGTCGGAGAGCCGCTGCATGGTGTCGACGGCCACCGTGCCGAGACCGAGCGCGGTGACGAGGGCGAGCGCGCCGACGAGCAGCGCCGGGCGCCGCGATCGGCGCGCGGGATCGCCCTCGGGGGAGGGGGCGGGCCGCGCCCGCTCCACGAGCGTCACGCCCGGCGCGAGCCGATCGGCTCTCCGCCGCACGCTCATGATCAGGATCGACGCGACGAACGCCGTCGCCAGCCCGCTGAGCAGGAAGCCGACCACCTGCGCCGCCCCGAGCGAGTAGGCCGCGACGAACGGCGAGGCGCCGGGTGCGAGCTCGTCGGTCAGCGCGGTCGGCACCACGGCGGCGACGGTCAGCGCGAGCGCCGCGAGACCGGCGAGCAGCGTCACGGCGGCGACCGCCAGCACGAGCGGCAGCCAGCTCCGAACGCCGCGGGTCAGGCGCCAACTGCACCGCGACGCCCGCCCGCCATCGGTCAGCACGAAGACGGGCACGGTGAGCGCGAGACGCACGTTGAGCACCGCGAGCACCAGCAGGAAGGCTCCGAGTGCGACCGTGCTCGACGCGCTCTTGAGCAGCTCGCCCGAGACGAACGAGGGGATCGCGATGCCCCGGGTGAAGGTCGAGGTGAAGCCGAAGCCCGTCAGGGGCAGCAGCAGGAACAGGTAGCAGAGCAGCGGGAGGGAGCTCGGTCGCAGCAGCTTGCGCGCGACCCGGCCGAGTTCGGCCGCGAAGCCCCGCCAGCCGATGCCGGGCCACTGCAGCAGTACCACGAGAGCGGTGAACTGCAGCGAGACCAGCCAGAACGCGAGGGCGATGATCACCACGATCAGCCCGATCGTGAGCGGGAGCCCCTGGCCGGGCGCGAGGGCGCCCAGATCGAGGCCCGTCATGCCGCTCGCGCGCAGCGCCTCGCGGAACAGCCACCCGATCACGGGCAGCGCGATTCCCAGGATGACGAGCTGGGAGACGAGGATCAGCCCGAGCAGCCGCGTCCCGCCCGAGCGCACGAGACCCCACCCCAGGACGAACAGCGTCGCGCTCTCGCGCCAGATGCCGGGTTTGGACGGTGTCTCGATTTGCATGGTCTCAGTGTATGGCGATACGGGTGCGCGGGCCCGGCGCCCCGTGCGCGGACTGCGGCTGCGGCGCCGCCGGTCTCGCAGGGCTCACGGTCGTCTCGGGGCGATGCCGATGGGTCGCCCAGGGACGGTACGGGCCCGGGGCGCGGGATCAGCGCCGGCGCACCCTGCGATAGGGGTGGGTCTGCACGCGCTCGGCCACCTCGGAGATCAGATCCTCGCTCGAGCGCCCCGCGCGGGCCGCGGCGGTGAGCCGCCGCGTCACGCGCGCGGCGGCGCGCAGGCTCATGGGGCGCCCCTCGACGCCGAACAGCAGCCGCGCCCAGTCGGGCAGCAGGGAGAGGATGCCGTCCTGGATGTTGACCGCGGCCCACACCTTGACCGGGTTTCCGCGGAGCGCGGGTGCGCGCAGCTCTCGGGAGAGCTCGGCGGCGGGCAGCGTGAGCGCCATCCACCCCCGGTTGTCGTGGATGTAGCGGTCGAGCTCGAAGCGGCTGCCCGGCAGCAGCGACGCGTCGGTGATGCCGACGATGCGAGCCGCCTCGTGCTGCTCGACCACGAATCGATCCTGCTCGGCCACGGTGAGCGTCGGACCGAAGGCGTCGGAGGCGCGCAGCACGCCGTAGACGATCGCATTGTGAGTCCAGGCGAGCCACTCCTGGGTGTCTGCGCGCAGCTCCTCGCCGGTGCGCGGGTCGGTCCAGACGCTCGCCGCATGCAGGCGCTGCACCGCTTCGCCCGCCGCGTCGGCGTGGGCCCGATCGCCGAAGACGGTCGTGTCGATGTACCTGCCGGTGCGCTCGGCGCGGCCCTCCGCGTCCGAGGCGTACCCGCTCGTCCCGTCGAACACGCGCATCATCATCGGGTTGAGCGACTGGAGCAGCAGCGCGGCGACGCCGCCGAGCTTCGAGCTGGGGTCCGAGAAGAGCCGCCAGCTGACGCTGCCCGGGCCGAAGTAGCCGTCGTCGGCGGCGGGGGCGCTGGCGGGGTCTCCCGCCGCGGCTCCGGGGGCGCTCGCCGCGCTCGTGCCGCCCGCGTGCGCGACGGGGCAGCCGGCGGGTCGTGGGCCGTCGGCCGTCGATTCAGCGGTGTCGGTGGCGGTGATGCTCATGGTGCTCCCCTGTCGTGCGCGGGCCCGGGAGGTGATCTCCGGACAACTCTTGGATAGTGTCCAATGTTAACCATGATTCGATGTGCAGGGAAGCTGCGGATCGGCGGCGGTCGGACTCGACGCGGGAGACCGCCGCCCGGGGCCGTGGCCCCGGACGCCGGCCGGGTGCGTCTCGCCCCCGATGCTGCGAAGTCACCGAGGCCGCTTGGGGGCGCGCTGCGGAGGTGCCACACTGATGCCATGAGAACGAAGAACTGGGCCGCTCTCGGAGCCGCCGCCCTGCTGGCCCTGACGCTCGCCGGCTGCGGCGGGAGCGGCGGGAGCACCGAGACCGCCGACGACTCGGGCAGCGGCACCGCCTCCGAGCCGATCGGCAAGGACACGATCGCGCCCGTCACGATGAGCGCGAACGAACTGCAGGGCGCGCGCGTCGAGCTCGTGGTCGGCCAAGTGCTCAACATCAACACCGACAGCCTCGCAGTCGACAGCTACACCGGCGAGGTCGCCGATCCCGAGATCGCCGAGTTCACCCCCGGCCGCGTGGGCGACAGCGCCGAGTTCAATCCGGGCGTCACCGCGCTCTCGCCCGGTTCGACCGAGGTCACCATGACGAACGAGCAGGGCGGCATCCAGCCGCTCACCTTCACGGTCGAGGTGACGGCGCGCGACTGAGCCCGACCGGGCGGGTGCGCACCGGGGCCGGCGCCTGTGAGTTCCCAGGCACGCAGGGTACCCTGATGCACTGTGCTGAGTGAGCTGGAACACTACTCGACGATCGCGCTGTATTCCGCAATGATCGTGTACTCGATCGCGTTCGTCTTCTACGCGGTCGACCTCGCCAACCGCAGCGGCGACGCGGCGCAGCAGGCCGTGCGCGGCGACGCGCGGCAGGCGGCGGCGGGAGCGGGCGGCGTCGCGACGCTCACCCGCACCGCGCCCGTCGCCCGCACCGCGACGAAGCAGCCCCGCTCCCGCTCGCTGCGCATCGGCTTCTCGCTCACCGTGCTCGCCTTCCTGCTGCACCTCGGCGCCACCGTGCTGCGCGGCATCGCCGCCGAACGCGTGCCGTGGGCCAACATGTACGAGTTCGCGCTGACGGCGACGTGCGCGATCGTGCTCGTCTTCCTGCTGGTGCAGTTCTTCGTCGATCTGCGCTTCCTCGGCACGCTCATCACGGGCATGACGGTGCTGTTCCTCGGCATCACCAAGATCAACTACTACGTCGAGATCGTGCCCCTGCAGCCCGCGCTCGACTCGTACTGGCTGGTGATCCACATCCTCGTGGCCGTGCTGGCCGTGGCGTTCCTCACGCTGTCGTTCGGGCTCTCGATCCTGCAGCTGCTGCAGACCCGTCGCGACAGCCGCGTCGCAGCTGGAGAGCCCGGCGGATTCGCCTTCATGGGCAGCCTGCCCGGGGCGGTGCGGCTCGAGGATCTGGCCTACCGCCTCGCGATCATCGGCTTCGTGTTCTGGACCTTCACGCTCATCGCGGGTGCGATCTGGGCCGAGCGCGCCTGGAGCCGCTACTGGGGCTGGGACACGAAGGAGGTCTGGACGTTCGTGATCTGGGTGCTCTACGCCGGCTTCATCCACGCGCGTGCGACGCGCGGCTGGCGCGGCACCCGCTCCGCGTGGCTGAACGTCATCGCCTACGCCGCGGTGATCTTCAACTTCACGATCGTGAACGTCTTCTTCAAGGGCCTGCACGCCTACTCGGGGTTGTGACCCCGTGTCGGGCGACGGCGCCGACGCACCGCCCCTGGCGGTGAGCGGCGCCGCCCCGCCCGCGGCTCGATCCGCGGTCGTGCCGCGCCGGCCGGCGATCACCGCCCGAGTGTGGGCCGGGATCCTCGGGCTGCTCGCCGGAGCAGCGCTCGTGACGGTGATCACGCTGCACCCGGCTCCCGTCGATCGCGGCCACCGGGCGCTGGTGCGGGAGGCGCTCGCGCTGCTGCACGGCCTCGGCGTGCCCGAGTGGTTCGGCTACGCGGCGCTCGAGTTCACCGCGAACATCATGATGTTCGTGCCGCTCGGCTTCTTCGCGGCGCTGCTGCTGCCGCTCGGCCGCGCCTGGCTCGCGGCGCTGCTCGGCGCGGGGTTCTCGGCGGCGGTCGAGATCGCGCAGCTCGCACTGCTGCCCGAGCGGTTCGCCAGCGTGCTCGACGTGGTCGCGAACACGACCGGCACCGGCGTCGGCGTGGGCCTCGCGGTGCTGCTGCGCGTCTGCGTCGCCGCCCGCGACAGGCGTCTGCTGCGCGAAGCGGGGATCCCCGCGGCCGCCCCGGCCGCGCCGCCAACCCCCGCCCCCTCGCGCTCGAACTGACGCGTGCGGTCGCTCCGCCCGCGCGGAACGACCGCACGCGTCAGTTCGTCGCCGGCTGTGCCGAGAAGAGCTGCGGCTCCGCCTCGCGCAGCGCATCGAGCAGCGCCGGCTCGGTGGTGCGGGCGTAGGTGCTCGTCATGTGCCCGTCATCGCGGTAGACGAGCACGTTGCCGACGATCGGCTCGCAGACGACCGGCCCGCACAGCGCGTCGGAGAGGTCGAGGATGCTGAGGTTCGCCGGCAGATCGGCCGCCAGCGTCTCGAAGAAGTCGGAGGCGAGCTTCTGCGACCGGGGCAGGGAGCAGGCCTCGGGATCGCCCCCGTGCTCGACGAGGCACTCGGGCACGTCGAAGGGGAACTTCGGGGTGCCCCGGATCCCCACCACCTCGATGCCGAGCTCGCCGAGCTTCTCGACCTGCTCGACCATGCCCGTCGGAATCTCCTCCGGGGTGTCCGCCTCGAAGGAGACGACGCTGCCGAGAGTGAAGACGAGGTCGGGATCATACGACGCGATCGTGCGGATGACGTCGCCGTTCCAGTCGCTGCAGGTGTCCCCGGTCTGCTCGGTGGTGAGCCGGCAGCCGTCCTTCTCGATGACGATCAGGCGCCAGTGGTGCTGCTCGGCGATGCTGCGCAGCGCGGGATACCACTGCACCGAGAACGACCCGCCGGTGAGCACCACCGTGCGCTCGGCGCCGAAGTCGTCGACGTCGCAGACCAGCACCTCGCCCGCCCCGGGCTCGTCGCGGTGCGACTGGATGCAGCCCTCGTGGTAGATCGGGGCGAGATCGATGAAGGCCGATGTGGGCGTGGGCAGGAAGCGCGCCTCGGGATCGACCCGCACCGCCGGGTGCGGGCCGGCGAGCGCGCCCGCCCCGACCTGCTCGGGCGAGAGCTGAGCGGCCGCCGCGAGATCCGCCTTGCGCTGCTGGTTCACGGCCTGCGCCCACCCCACGGTCACCGTCGAGAGCAGCATGAGGGGCACCAGGGGCACGGCGGCGGCCCGCGGCCACGACCACTCCTGCAGCGATCGTCGCGAGACCGACGAGACGAGCCGCTCGGTGAGGATCGAGAGCACGAACGACACGGCCGCCACGAAGATCGCGACGTCCCAGCCCACCGACGTCTCGTCCCGCGCGCGCATGGTGAAGACCAGCACGGGCCAGTGCCAGAGGTACAGCTGGTAGGCGATCCTGGCGAGGAACTTGACGGGGCCCACGCTGAGCGCCCGCGCGGCCCACCCGTCGGGGGCGCCGCGAGTCGCGCCGAAGAGCACGAGCAGCGACGCCCCCACCGGCCAGAGGGCCGGCACCCCCGGGAACTCGCGCGCGCCGTCGAAGATGAAGCCGCACACGAGGATCATGCCGAGCCCGACCCAGATGCCGCCCTCCCGCACCCACGACCGAGCGCAGAAGGCAGCGGGGATGAACGCGATCAGCGCCCCCGCACCCAGCTCCCAGAACCGGCTGAACGTGTTGAAGTAGGCGACGGTCTGATCGGCATCGACCAGGATGAGCGCCCAGACGAACGACACGACCGTCAGCACGACGGTCGTCGCGAGGAACACCGCTCGGAACGAGAAGCCGCCCGCACCCGCGGCACGGGCATCGCCGGCGCCGGCGCCCCTGCGGCGCCCGAAGGCCGCGTAGAGCGCGAGCGCCAGGAACGGCCAGACCAGGAAGAACTGCCCCTGCACGGCCAGCGACCAGAAATGCTGCACGGGGCTCGAATCGGGCCCCGCGGCGCCGTACGAGAGCTGCGACGAGATGAGCTCCCAGTTCTCGTAATACAGCGCCGAGGCGAACACCTCGCGGAAGGTCTGCAGGTACCGGGTCGCCGGAACCCACAGCCAGGTGCCGATCAGCACCGCGGAGAGCACGATGACCGAGCTCGGGATCAGCCGCGTCGAGACGCCGATGAAGTGCTTGCGCAGCCAGGCCGCAGGTCGCTTGCGCCCGCCGCCCGGCTCGGGCCGGTCGAAGTAGCCGAGCAGCTTGCGCGTGAGGAAGTAGGCCGACAGCACGAGGAAGACGTCGACCCCGCCCGAGACCCGGCCGTTGCCGAAGACGTGGAACAGCATGACGAGCGTGAGCGCGATGCCGCGCACACCGTCGATCTCGTGCATGTACCCGGCCTTGGCGCCGGGGCGCACGGCCGTCTGCTGCTGTACTGCGAATGCTCCCACACGCCAGATGGTAGGTCGCGTGCCCGGCGGGGGCGGACAAAAGCCGTGATTCCTACTCACCCCGCTCGGGGCGGAGCGCAGTCGCTACTGCAGCACCTCGACGATCTCGACGGTCTCGATGCGCCGACCCGTGTAGAACGGGGTCTCGAGGTGCACGTAGTTGCGGGCGTCCACGCCGCGCAGATCCCGCATCATGTCCACCAGCTCGGTGAGGTCGTCGGCCTCCATCGGCAGCAGCCACTCGTAGTCGCCGAGTGCGAAGGCCGACACCGTGTTCGACACGACGCCCGCGTGCTGCGCGCCCGCGCGGCCGTGCTCGGCGAGCATTGTGCGCCGATCCTCGGGAGGCAGCAGGTACCATTCAGGCGACCGCACGAACGGGTAGACGGCGAGCCACTGCTGAGCCGGCACGCCGCGCACGAAGCCCGGCAGATGGCCGCGGTTGAACTCGGCGTCGCGGTGCACGCCGACGGCGCTCCACGTGCGGATGAGCGGGCTGAGCAGCGTCGAGCGGCGCAGCTCGCGCAGGGCCCACTGCAGATCCTCGGCCGCAGTGCCGTGCAGCCAGACCATGAGGTCGGCGTCGGACCGCATGCCGCTGACGTCGTACCAGCCGCGCAGGGCGACGCCCTCCTCCTCGATGACCTCGACCACGCCCTCGAGCTCCTGCACCGCGTCCGGCACGTCGCGGCCGTCGATCGTGACGGGGTGCGACGAGCTGACGCGGAACACCGCGAAGAGGGTGAAGGCGGGGTCTTCGGCGCTGTTCTCGAAGTCGACGTCGATGGCGGTGCTGCGGTCGGGGACGGCGTGGAGCGGCGAGGAGTTCATGCTCTCATCGTGGTGCCTCGCCCGTGCGGATGCAAGGGCGTCAGGCGATCGGCGAGGCGAATTCGACGATCCGGCGCCACGCGTCGGCCCAGGTGGGCACCCGCTGGGGGGCCGCGTCGCCGCCGCGTTCGATCGCGGCGATCGCCGCCTCGGCGACCGATGCCGCGTCGTCGAGCGGCACGGTGTGCTGCGCGATCCCGTCGGGGAGCGCCAGCCCGAGGGTGAGCACCGGGCGACGGCTGGCGAGCGAGTTCCAGATCTTCGCCGGCACGAGGGTCTCCCTGCGGTCGCCCACGCGGTAGGGGAGCAGGATCGCGCTCCAGCGGTCGATGATCGGCGGCAGCTCGGCGACGGGCACCGGAGCGGCGAGAATCGCGCCGGCATCGCGCAGCACGGCCCGCGAGGCCTCGTCGACCTCGCCCACGACCTCGACGGGGTGCGCCCGCGCGACGGCGGCGACGGCGGGCAGGTCGATGATGCCCTCCTGCACCGTGCCGAAGTAGCCGATCGGGGCGTCGGCGCGCGGGCTCGACCAGGGGTGCCGGGTGAACTCGTCGTCGGCGGCGGGCAGCACGAGGATTGAGTCGAGGCCTCGCTCGGCCCACTTCCGTTGCATGGCGGCGGAGTCGGTGACGAGGCGCGCCTCGCGCTCGAGGGCGTTCTCGACCCGGCGCCAGCCGCGCGGCGGGAACCAGTTCGCGGGCACCCTCGACCAGTCGAGCACGCGGTCGTAGACGTGCCGGCCCCGGCCGAGCCGCCGGGCCAGCGCCAGACCTCGTCGCGAGGGCACGTACTGCAGCACCATCGTCTCGTCGGCCGCAGCGGAGCCCAGCAGCCGACGGATGCGGCGCAGGGTCGCGCCGGGCAGCAGGTCGACCGGCGACCAGCGCAGGATCCGCACGCCCTCGGGCACCTGCTGCGTCGGGGGAGCGGCACCGCTGCCGCGCCGCAGCCGGGCCACGACCTGCCGCGCGTCTCTGAGCTGCGGCTCGACGAACACGACCGCCGTGCCCGACGCCGCCGCCGCGCGAGCGAGCGAGTGGTGGCGCTGCCAGGCGAAGTTCCACTTCACGGAGCTGAGGATCACGAGGGCCGCGGGAGGCCGCGCGGAGCCCGCCGCGTGAGCGGGGCGGTGCGACGCCGCCTCGCGCGCGGCGGCGGAGCCGGCCTGCTCGGCGCTCGCGGCCCCCTCGCCGCTGTCTGCGTGCTGGGCCATGACTCTCCTTCGAATCGTGATGACCGGGCCCTCATCTTTGCATGTCCGCCCACCGTTGGCTGCGAAAGCATGACGCATTTATCACATAGTTAACAATTTCCCAAAACCCCCATTGACGTGTCGCGAGTTCCGGGCGGAGACTTACGTACGTGCGAAACACGTAATGTCGAGTGCAGGGTGAAAAAACTCGGCCTACTCTGAGGGGGCTTTCGGGCGGCAGTGGGGGCCGACTGGCTCCCCTGGGGGAGTCGAGTGATGGAACTATTCAATGCAGACGGGGTGGAGCGCGAATTCACGATCTCAGCTGAATCGCGCGCGACGGTCGAGGAGAGCAGCACTCCCGAACGTCTCGAGATGCTGCTGGAGGCCCTCGGGCCGCCCGGCAGCGTCGCACTGCTGATCGGCGAGGCCGGAACGGGCAAGAACCGGCTCGCCCAGGAGGCGGCGGGCGCCCTGGCGGGACGGCTCGGCGAGCCGGTCTCGGTGATCGCGCTGGAGCCGCCGCCGAGCCCGCTCACGGGTATCGCCACCCACTTCGGCTTCCACTTCCCCGAACTCTTCGGCGCCTCCGACGCGCTCGAGAACAGCGACCACTTCAACATCGAGGAGCCCGAGGTGCTGGCCGCCCGGCTCATCGAGGCGGTCGAGCGCGACAGCGAGAACGGCACGCCGCTGCTCATCGCGCAGGGCCTCGACCAGTACTCGCCGATGGCGTCCATGATGCTCGACCGGCTCGTGCGTTCGCATCGGATCCGCGTCGTCGGCACCACCCGCCAGCTCAGCGGCGCCGCGGGTCAGCTCGCCCGCGACCCCCAGGTGCGCAAGATCTCCGTGCCCCCGCTCTCGGTGGCCGAGGCGCAGCGCTTCATCGTGCAGCTGCTCGGGGCCGAGTACGTCGAACTGCAGACGCTGCGCCGCTGGTACCGGGTGACCGAGGGCAACTCGCTGTCGCTCACGCTGCTCGCGCTCACCCTCGACCGTCGCGGCCTCGTGGGCCGCAAGCGGGGAGTCGTCTACGAGCTGCCGGGCGCCGAGGCGGTGCCGACGGAGTTCCGCGAGTTCCTGCACAGCACGTGCACCGCAGCCGAACTGCGCACGCTCGAGCTGGTCGCGCACGTCGAGCCCATGTTCGAGAACGCCTTCATCCAGCTGCTCGACCCGGTGCACGTGGCGCACCTCACCGAGCAGGGACTGCTGGTCGCGGGCACCGGGCCGAGCGGCCGGCTGACGCTCAGCCTCAAGCACCAGCTGCTCACCAAGGCGGTGCGGGAGCAGATGACCCCCGCGCGTCTGGTCGAGGTGAGCAATCAGCTGTTCGACGCGCTGCACGACGAGCTGGGGTCCGAGGATCCGTACCGCTCGCCCCGCCTGCTGTTCCGCATGGTGGCGATGGGGCTCGACGCCGATCGCAGCGTGCCCCTCGGCTGGCTGTGGGAGGCGCTCGAGATCCTGCGCAGCGGGCACGAGCTGCAGCTGCGGCTGCGCGTCGCGCTCGCGGTCGCCGCGCACCCCGACGCGTCCACCCTGCAGCTGACCATCGGCGCACAGCAGGCGAGCCAGATCGCGCGCTTCATCGGGGATCGCGCCCGTCTCGCCGAGGCCCTCGACCACGTGCGCACCGCGGTCGAACGCACGCGACGCGTCTCGGGTGTGCCCGCGCTGCTGCGCGCGAAGCTGCGGCTCGCGCTCGTCGAGCACCTCACGCTCGACCGGGAGGACGCCGAGGGCGCCGAGGCGCTGCTCGACGAGCTCGAACGGGAGTTCGCCGAGGCCGACGCGCGCGTGGTGGAGATCGTGCGCAACGCCCGCGTGCTCTTCCTGGGACGCTCGGGACGCCTGCGCGAAGCGGCCGAGCTGGTGCCGGATCCCGGCCGCTTCGGCACGATGCCGATCGAGTGGGAGCGCACCTTCGGACGCGCGATCTCGTCGCTGATCCTCGCGCAGCGCGGGCGGCAGGAGGACGCGGTTCAGGTGGCGGAGTACGCCGAGTCGTTCGCGTCGCTCGGCGAGCAGCCGCAGATCGACAGCGCCGACCTGCTGCGCTTCTGCGGCTTCATCGGCGCGTGGGGCTGCGGCGCCCTCGAGTCGGCGCGGCAGATGCTCGGCGAGGCCGTGCGGCAGTCGTTCTCGGACGTGCACTACTCGGGGCTCGTCGACACCTGCGCGGTGCTGATGAGCCTCTCCGACGGCAAGTGGCGGCTGGCCGCGCAGCGGGCGGAGCGCCTGCGCGAGCGGCTCGCGGCGTACGATCGGCACGGCGTCGCGGCGCTCGTGAACGCCGCCCTCTCGCTGGCGCTCGCCGCCCTCGGCGAGCACGCGGCGAGCCGCCGGGCGATCCGCCTCGCCGAGAGCCGGCACTCCGGCATCTCTCAGGCCGTGACCGGGTACCTGCGGCTGCTGACCCTGCAGGCCCGCCAGTGGAACGGCGACGAGGAGAAGGCGGAGCTCGCGCTGCGACTCGCCTCGTGGGCGCGCACGCAGCAGCTCGAGGCGATCGAACTGCGCGCGCTGCGCCTGCTCGCGGTCGAGGATCGCGCCGAGGCGGCGCCCTACCGGGGGCGCATCGAGGCTCTCGCGGCCTCGATGGACCCCCCGTTCGGCGAGGCCCTGCTCGCCCACTGCGAGGAGCTGCTGGACGGGCGGGACGGGTGGGACACCCCCGCGTCGAGACGGCTCACGGAATACGGCATCTGGATGCCGCTGCCCCTCACCGAGGAGCTGTCGTCGCGGGAGCGGGAGATCGCGCTCTTCGCCTCGCTGGGCTACTCGAGCCGATGGATCGCCGAGCAGTTCCACCTCTCGGTGCGCACGGTCGACACGCACCTGCGGCACGTGTTCACGAAGCTGCGGGTGAGCGGTCGCGACGAACTGCGGCAGTGGTTCCGACGCGAGCACGTCTCCCGGTAGGCGCGGGAGCGCTCCATTCGGTGAGCTCCGGGAACGGCCGTTCCTCTGGGATCTGCCGTGTGTATGGCCCGGGAGGCGGGAACTGTCATATTCTCGGCAGATCCCATATCGAAGGCCGTGCGTAGAGGCCGGGCCGGGGGATTGCGTAGCGGGAGGGGACTCCCCGCGAGAGTCTCGGGGAACCGCGCCGAACCCCTGCGTAGGGCTTGCGTAACTTGCCCCCGCGGCGCCCCCGCCGCTTCCTAGCATGATCCCAATTTCACGACGGAGTGCAAGCTAGGGGAGTCGGCATGCTGGTGGAGAGCGGGCTGGATACGTTCACGGGAGCGGTGGCGCTGTCGCCGCGGCGCACGCCCACGCTGGAGCGCAGGCGGCGCTGGGAGCGGAACTTCCGGTGGTGCCTGCGCACGTCCGACACGCTGGTGATCCTCGCCTCGGTGGGGGCCTCGCTGCTGCTGCAGTCGCTGCTCGTGGGCACGAGCCGCTCGACCCCGGTCGTGGCGGTCGCGCTCGTGACGCTCTGGATCCTCGCCCTCACCGGCATGCGCAGCCGCGACCTCGGCTGCCTCGGAGCGGGCGCGCTCGAGTACCGCCGGGTGGCGCACGGCACCGGCCTCGCCTTCGGCGCGGTCGCCATCGCCGCGCTCATCGCCGACTGGAGCGGCGACCGGGTGCTCATCTTCGCCGCGTTGCCGATCGGGCTCGTCGCGCTGCTCGTCTCGCGCTGGGAGTGGCGGCGCTGGCTGCGCGAGCAGCGCCGCATCGGCCACTACGCCTCGCGCACCCTCGTCGTGGGGGAGCGGGCCGACGTCGAGTACGTGATCCGCACGCTGCAGGCGGATCGCGGCAGCGGCTACCAGGTGGTCGCGGCCACGCTCTTCGGCGCCGACCGGGGCCCGCTTGTCGTGGGCGGCCGGCGCTACCAGGTGCGCGGCAGCGCCGACCAGGTGGCCGCGGTCGCCTCGCAGGCGGGGGCCGACACGATCATCGTCGCCAGTCAGCCGGAGAACGCGCCCTCCTTCGTGCGCGAGCTCAGCTGGCGGCTCGAGGGCACGGCGGCGAACCTCGTGCTCTCGAACCGGGTCACCGACGTGGTCGGCCCGCGCATCTCGTTCCGCCCGGTCGAGGGGCTGCCGATGCTGCAGATCAAGATCCCCTCCTACGAGGGCGGGCACCACCTGCTGAAGCGAGGCCTAGACGTGAGCGTCGCCGCGCTCGCGCTCGCCGCGATCGCGCTCATCACCCCCGTGCTGGCGCTGCTGATCAAGCTCGACTCGCCCGGCTCCGTGTTCTTCTCCCAGCAGCGGGTGGGGCGCGACGGGCGCGTGTTCACCATGTTCAAGTTCCGCACCATGGCGGTCGACGCCGAGCAGCGCCTCTCGGAGCTGCGGGAGCGGAACGAGGGATCCGGCCCGCTCTTCAAGATGAAGCAGGATCCGCGCGTCACCCGCGTGGGGCGGGTGCTGCGCAAGCTCTCGCTCGATGAGCTGCCCCAGTTCTGGAACGTGCTGCGCGGCGACATGAGCGTGGTCGGCCCGCGGCCGCCGCTGCCCGCCGAGGTCACCGCCTACGACGGCACCGTCGTGCGCCGGCTCTATGTGAAGCCGGGCATCACGGGCCTCTGGCAGGTGAGCGGTCGCAGCGACCTCTCGTGGGACGAGAGCGTGCGGCTCGACCTCAGCTACGTCGAGAACTGGTCGCTGATGAACGACCTGCAGATCATGTGGCGCACCGCGCGCGTCATGGTGCACCGCGAAGGAGCGTACTGATCATGTCGCACCTCAACGTGCACCCGCACGGCAGCGCCTCGGTCGAGGTGGCGGGCGTGGCGGTCGACTCGTTCACGGAGCGCTCGTTCGCCGAGACCGTCATCGAGTGGGCCGGCAAGCCGGGCGTCGATGTCGCCGTGGGCGTGAACGCCCACGTCTGCAACCTGGCCCGCAAGGACGCGCAGCTGCGCGGCTTCCTGCAGCGGCACACCACGTACGCCGACGGGCAGTCGATCGTGTGGGGGGCGCGTCTGCTCGGCCGTCGCCTGCCCGAGCGCCTCGCGACCACCGACGTCGCGGAGCCCGTGCTGCGGGCCGCCGCCGACGCCGGCATCCCCGTCTACTTCCTCGGCGCGGCCGAAGGGGTGGCTGAGGCGGCGGCCGAACGGTTGCGCGCCCGCATCCCGGGCGCGCGGATCCGCACCCACCACGGCTACTTCGGCGAGCACGACGTGCCGCGCATCGCGGCCGACATCGCCGACCACGGCACGGGCATCCTCTTCGTCGGCATGGGCGACCCGGTGCAGGAGCGCTGGGTGCAGGAGCACGAGGAGCTGCTGCCGCCGGCCGTGCTCACCTGCGGCGGGCTGTTCGACTGGCTGAGCGGCTCGAACCGCCGCGCGCCGCGGTGGATGATCCGCGCCGGGCTCGAGTGGTTCTGGCGGCTGGGCCTCGAACCGAGGCGTCTGGCCAAGCGCTACCTGCTCGGCAACGTGCAGTTCATCGCCGCACTCGCGCGGCAGCGCCTGACTGCGAGCATCGCATGACCGCCGTCGCGGCCCCCCTGCGCGAGGAGCGGACCCTGGGCCGCCGCAGCATGCTCAGCTTCGCGGGCTCGGCGACGAGCGCCCTGCTCGGCTTCCTGCTGGTCGTGGTGCTCGCCCGCTTCCTCGGCGACGCCGACTCCGGGATCGTGCTGCAGGCCATCGCGGTCCTCATGATCGCGCTCGGCTTCGCGCGCTTCGGCATGGACTCGACCGCGGTGTGGCTGCTGCCGCGCCTCGCCGACGACCAGCCGCAGCAGGTGCGCGCCACCTCCTGGTTCCTCATCGCGGTCTCGGGAGTCGCGGGCACGGTCTGCGCCGCGGCGGTGTGGATCGGCGCCGCGCTCGCCGCCGAGGCGAACCCCTCGGACCCGCTGCCCGCCGCGATCCGGATCAGCGCCGTCCTCCTGCCCTTCGCGGCGATGCTGCTGACGTCGCTCGCCGTGAGCCGAGCGCTGGGACGCATCGCCGAGTACGTGCTGATCGGCAGCGTCGGGCTGCCCGCCGCCCGGCTGCTGGCGGTGCTCGCGGCGATGCTGCTCGGCCTCACGCTGAGCGGCGTCGTGCTGGCGTGGGCGCTGCCCGCGGCGGCCGCGCTCGCCATCGCACTCGCGGTCGTGGCGCGCCAGATGCGCGGCCTCGGCTACGGGCGGGGCGCGCGCTTCTTCGGCACCGCGCTGCCGGCCCGCACCCTCGGCTTCGCCGGCCCGCGCGTGATCTCGGCCGCGCTCGAGCAGATGCTGCTCTGGATCTCCGTGCTCGTCGTGGGCGCCGTCGCCGGTCCGGCCGCCGCCGGCGTCTACGGCGCCGCGAGCCGCTTCGTCGCCGCCGGCATGATCGTCGACTCGGCGATCCGCGTGGTCTTCGCCCCGATCTTCAGCCGCATGCAGCACCGCGGAGCCGAGCACGACGTGCGCGAGCTGCACCGCACCGCCACGAGCTGGCTCGTGCTCTTCAGCGCCCCCGTCTTCATACTGCTCGCCGTCTTCGCCCCCGTCGCCCTCGCGGTGCTCGGCCCCGACTTCGTCTCGGGCGCCTCGACGCTCGCCGTGATGTGCCTCGGCGCGCTGGTCGCCTTCCTGGCGGGCAACGTGCAGACGATCCTGCTCACCGCAGGACGCAGCGGCCTCGCCGCCATCAACAAGGCCGTGGTCGTCGCCATCAACGTGGCGCTGATCCCGCCGTTCGTCGCGGCCTGGGGCATCGTCGGAGCCGCGTGGGCCTGGACCATCGCGTGCGTCGTCGACGCGCTGCTCGCCTGGTGCGAGATCCGGTTCGTGCTGCGGCTGCGCATCGCCCCCGCCGCGGGGCTCTTCGCCTTCGTCGTCTGCCTGGGCAGCGTCGGCGCCCCCGCCCTGCTCGCCAGGCTGCTGCTCGGACCGGGCTTCGTCGGCCTCGTCGTCGCAGCGGGCGTCGGTCTCGCGCTCTTCGCCGCCTGCGGCCGCCTCGCCCGAGCCCGGCTCAGACTGCCGGGGGGCCCCAGAGCTCCGGAGTGAACCTCTCCGGAATCCACCGCCGGCGATCCGCTCGCCCGGCACCACCACACGCAGAGATCAGGGACACCATGAACCACGAACCAGCAGGCCCGGCAGGGCCCCCGCGCAGGCGGTGGGCACTGACCGCGACCATTGCGGCCGCACTCGCCGTCGCAGCCGGAGGCATCTGGCTGAGCACGGCAGGGGCAGAGCAGCCGGACGGATCCGCCTCACCCGTCGACGGGACCGAGCGCGAGACCGAGGGCACCGCCTCGCCCACCGAAGCCCCCGCATCCTCCGAGACGCCGAACTCCCCTGAAACTGCGGGCGGCTCGGGGGATGCGGGTTCAATCACCGAGGATACCGCGAGCGAGCTCATCGCGGCAGCCATCAGCGCACCTCTGACCCGCAGCGGGGACGACGGAGCCCTCGCCAAGCAGATCGAGGGGTTCGCGGCCGGCGCCTACGCCGCCGAACTCGAAGCGCAGTGGCAGGAGCTCGTGGTCAACGGCTGGAGCATCTCCGGCGCGCCCGAAATCGTCAAGACCTCGGTCGAGACCGCCGCCGACGAGCGCAGCGCCGTCGCCGTGAGCTGCGTCGACGCCACAGCGGTGCGCATGCTCGACTCGGCCGGAGTCCCCATCGGCGCAGACGCCGCGAGCACCAACCGCGCCCTGCACCGCTTCACCCTCACACGCGGAGACGACGACGTCTGGCGCGTGACGAACCACGACTTCCCCGACGATCCGGCCTGCTGAGCCGCAGCAAGGAAAGAGACACGACGATGTTCGACAACCGCACACCGCTGACAGGCTCAGCCCCGGGGCAGCGCCTGCTCCGCCACTCCGCGCACGGCCGCGGAGCCCCGCCGGTGAATCCGGCGGTTCCCCTGCCGGGCTGGAGGACGGGAAGGCTCACCGCAGCCCTCGCACTGGCCGGCGCGCTCGCCGCGAGCCTGCTCGCGGCCCCGACCGCCGCAGCAGCGGCCGACCCCACTCCGCCCGTCATCGACGGGCTGAGCGAGGCGACCGCCGCCGCGTCCTGCTGGGAGATCAAGCAGACCACACCCTCGGCTCCGAGCGGCGTCTACTGGCTCGCGACACCGGCCATGGGCGGAGCGCAGCAGTTCTACTGCGACCAGGAGCGGGCCGGCGGCGGCTGGGTGCTCGTCGGTCGCGGCAGGGACGGCTGGGGTGTGGCGAACGCCGGATCCGGCACCCCGGAGCAGGTGCGCAGCGCCGTCACCGGCACCGAGGCGTTCCTCCCCCGGCAGCTCTCGTCCGAGCTCATCGGACAGCTCGCGAACAACACCCCCATCAAGAACCTGCCCGACGGCATCCGCCTCGTGCGCGCCACCAACCAGCAGGGCACCTCGTGGCAGGAGCTCACCTTCACCTTCGCGAGCCCCCGCGCCGACTGGACCTGGCAGTTCAACAACAAGCAGCGCGTCGCCAGCTACAAGATCGGCAGCACGACCCGCACCGGCGGCGAGACGAGCAACTTCGGCAGTGACAACTCGTACAACCGGGTGCGCACCGTCACCGGCAGCAACGAGGGATGGAAGATGGGCTTCGGCTTCGGGTCCCAGATCCGCGGCAACCCGGCCGCCACGAGCTACCTCTGGTCGAAGGACACCTCCACCGGCTACGCGCGGCCCTTCACCCAGGTCTTCATCAGGCCCCAGCTCAAGAGCAGCGACATCTACCAGGCGATCCCCGACACCGGCACCCCCGCCGTCACCACCACGTCGGTCGCCGACAGCTTCGCGCTGCCGCAGCCGTGGAGCGTCGCCGGGATCGGCAACGGTCCCAGTTCGATCGAGGGCAACAACGAGGTGGCCGCCTTCACCGAGGACAACGGCAAGGTCTACGTCGGGGGCAACTTCACCACCGTGCAGAAGACCGCGGCCGGAGGCAGCGCCCAGCAGCAGTCCTACCTCGCCGCGTTCAACCGCGACACGGGCGAGTGGGATCCCGCGTTCAGGCCGACGTTCAACAACGCGATCCGGGCCCTCGCGACCCTGCCGGGCAACCGCATCGCCGTCGGCGGCTTCTTCACCGAGGTGAACGGCGAGCCCCGCGACGGCCTCGCGGTGCTCAACGGCACCACGGGCCAGCTCGACCCTCAGTTCACCGGGCGGCTCATCAACCACCTGAGCGGGGGCTTCCCGCTCGTGCGCGCCCTCGACGTGCAGGACGGCTGGCTGTACGTCGGCGGATCCTTCACCCACGGCACCGGCGGCTCCACCACCCAGGAGCGCTATATGCGGGCCGGCGGGCGCCTCTCGGTGACCGACGGCACCCCCGACCTCTGGAACCCCGAGTTCAACGGCACCGTGATGGCAGTCGACGCCTCCCCGAGGGGCGACCGCGCCTACTTCGCCGGCCACTTCAACAAGTCGCGCGGACGCGACTCCGACAAGGCCGCCGCGATCTCGGCCACGAGCACCGACCTCTTCACCTGGAACGTGCTCTTCTCGAACCGCAGCGGCGGCCGCACCGGCTACCAGCAGGCGGTCAAAGAGGTGGGCGACCGGGTGTGGCTCGGTGGCGCCGAGCACTCGCTCTTCAGCTACTCGCGCGACGACTTCTCGCTGCTGAGCACCACGATCGGCAACGCGGGCGGCGACTTCCAGGCCATCGCCGAGTACAACGGCGTCGTCTACGGCGGCTGCCACTGCTTCGAGACGCAGTACGAGGGCGAGACCCGGTGGCCCGAGATCGGCACCGGCTGGACCTCGGCCAACGCGGTCTGGGGCACGGGCGCGTGGAGCGCGAGCACGGGCGAGCGGATCCCCCAGTTCAACGGAACGTTCAGCACCTATCGCGGCGCCGGTTCCTGGGCGCTCATGGTCGACTCGAACGGCACCCTCTGGCAGGGCGGCGACTGGTCGTACTCGACGCGGGCCGGCTACGTGCGGCAGTGGACGAGCGGCTTCACGCGGCACGGTCAGCGAGACGTCACGCCGCCCGAGACACCCACGGCGCTCACCGCGACCGGCGACGTCACCGCGGTCTCCCTCAGCTGGCAGGCGGCGGCCGACAACACCGGCGTCACCGGCTACGAGGTGATGCGCGACGACCGGGTCGTCGCGACGGTCACCGGCACGAGCGCCGAGCTGCCGCCGGCGGCGTCGGGGGCGAAGTACTTCGTGCGAGCCGTCGACGCGGCGGGCAACAAGTCGGCCTCGACCGCGGCCGTGCTGGCGCAGGAGCCCCCCGAGACGCCGGACACCGTCAACTACATCAACTCCGGCGACGAGTGGGCCTACCTCTTCAACGCGGCGGGCCCGAGCGCGGGCTGGACGGGCATCTCGGCCGACACGACGGGCTGGTCGACGGGGCTCGCCCCGTTCGGCTGGGGGCACGCCGGCATCGCGACGCCGCTGTCGGCGCCGGCTCCGATGCCCTACGCCTCCTTCTACCGCAAGGCCTTCGANCCGTTCGGCTGGGGGCACGCCGGCATCGCGACGCCGCTGTCGGCGCCGGCTCCGATGCCCTACGCCTCCTTCTACCGCAAGGCCTTCGAAGTCGAGGACGCGACGCGGGTCGAGTCGATGGAGATCACCACGCGCGCCGACGACGGCATCGTGGTCTACGTGAACGGCACCGAAGTGGGGCGGCAGAACGTCTCGGCGAACCCTGCGGGCGTGAACAACTACGCGACGAGCTCGCCGAACGCCGCGACCGCGCTGGCGAACCCGGTGACGATCACCGTTCCGGGCGAGCTGCTGGTCGCGGGCGCCAACGTGGTCTCGGTGTCGATGCACTCGGGCTACCGCACGACGCCGAGCCACAGCTTCGACCTGCAGGCGATCGGCACGCTGAGCACCGAGCCGGTGCGCAACGAGACGGTCTCGTACGTGGCGCCCGCCTCCGAGTGGGCGTACCTGTACAGCGCGGCCGGGCCGAGCGGCGACTGGGTGAGCGCCGGAGCCGACACGACGGGCTGGTCGACGGGACTCGCCCCGTTCGGCTGGGGGCACGCCGGCATCGCGACGCCGCTGTCGGCGCCGGCTCCGATGCCCTACGCCTCCTTCTACCGCAAGGCCTTCGANCTCGCCCCGTTCGGCTGGGGGCACGCCGGCATCGCGACGCCGCTGTCGGCGCCGGCTCCGATGCCCTACGCCTCCTTCTACCGCAAGGCCTTCGAGGTGGCCGACGCGACCAGGGTGGAGTCCATGCAGGTCACCACCCGGGCCGACGACGGCATCGTGGTCTACGTGAACGGCACCGAAGTGGGGCGGCAGAACGTCACCGCGAACCCGGCCGGTGTGAACAACTACGCGACGAGCTCGCCGAACGCGGCGACCGCGCTGGCGAACCCGGTGACGATCACCGTTCCGGGCGAGCTGCTGGTCACCGGCACCAACGTGATCGCCGTGTCCGTGCACTCGGGCTACCGCACGACGCCGAGTCACAGCTTCGAGCTGCAGGCCATCGGCACCGTGAGCCCGACCCCGCTGCGGGCGGCCGTCGCGCCGCCCGCGCCGCTCGAGGCCCCGGCCGAGGCCCCGGTCGAGGCGCCCGCCGAGGTCGCGCCCGACGCGACGCAGGGCGGCGAACCCGCCCCCGTCGCGCCCCAGGCCGAAACCCCGACCACCCCGACCCCTCGGGTCCCCCAATCACCCGAGGAGACAGAGGATCCCGCCGCATCTTCCCCAGCCGTACCCCCGGTTGCCGGCGGACCCTCGCCCGAGGGCTGGGGGCGATTCCTGATCGCCCCCGCCCCCGCGGTTCCCGAAGAGGAGTGAGATGATGCTCGAACGCAGCCCGCTGAGGTACCGCGAGAGCGTCGCGACCCTGCGGAGCGCGCAGAAGAGCGGCGCCGGGGTGCCCGCCTACATGCGCTGGGTGAACCGCTGGCTCGGGCGCCGGATCGCGGCCGCCGCCGCGGTGATCGGCCTCACCCCCAACGGGGTGACGGCGGTCAGCGCGCTCTGCTCGCTGGCGGGGCTCGTGCTGCTCGTCGTCGCCGAGCCCGGCCTCGGGGTCGGCGTCGCGGTGGCGCTGCTGCTGGCGCTCGGCTTCGCCTGCGACTCGGCGGACGGGCAGCTCGCCCGACTGACGGGTGCGGGCGGACCGGCCGGGGAGTGGGTGGATCACGTCGTCGATGCGATCCGCACGCCGCTCACCCACGTCGCGGTGGCGGTCGCCATCGCGGCGCACCGGCCCGAACTGATCTGGCTGGCCGGCGTCGCCCTCGCCTACGCGGTGGTCTCGGCCGGACAGTTCATGAGTCAGATCCTCGCCGAGCAGCTGGTGCGCCAGCGCGGCGGCGAGGCCCCCGAGCCGTCGGGGGTGCGCAAGTCGATCGCCCTCATCCCGACCGACACCGGCACGCTCTGCTGGAGCTTCGCGCTGTGGGGCCTGCCCGCCGTGTTCGCAGCCGTCTACGCGGTGCTGTTCGCGGTGAACGCCGTGTACGCGGCCGTGTCGATGCGGCGCAAGTACCGCAAGCTGCGCGCGCTCTGAGGCCCGTCACCCGGGCCGGCACCGCGGCGAGGCCGCGTGATCCGGGACGCCGGATCGGGCGGCCTCGCCGCCGCGTCGGCTGCGCGGCGGCCGTCCCCGAGCCTCGGCTGCGCGGTCACGCCTCTGAGACGAAGCCGACCACCGGGGCGCCCGCGCGCTGCGCCTCCTGAGCGATCCAGCGCAGATCCTCGACCAGCGCGGTGCGATGCGAGCAGAGCACCAGCACGGCCGCCGCCTCCCGCAGCATCGCGAGGCCGTCGGCGCGACTCGCGCCCGCATCGATCCGCTCGAACTCGACCGCGCCGTCCGAGATCTGCCGCAGCTGCCGCAGCGCGCGCGACTCGTCCGAGGAGCGTCGCGCATCGAACACCATCACCGGGCCGCCGGACGAGTCGAGGCTGCGCAGCCGCTCGTAGATGACGCGCATCTGCTCGTGAGCGTCGTCGTCGGACACCTCGCCCTTGCGCGGCTCGAGGTCGGCGAGCAGGGGCGCCCCCAGCACCTCCGCGACGTCGGTCGAGGAACGCAGCCGCCGATCGAAGGGGTTGCGCGCGAAGGCCGCGACGATCCCGAGCACCAGCCCGCCCGCGAGCCCGGTCGCGAGCGCCATCCTGCTCGACGGGCTCCGCTCGAACTGGCTGTCGCGCGCGGAGGTGAGCACGATGCCCCCGGTCGTGTCGACACTGGTGAGGGCGTTGCGCTGCGAGAGCAGGCTGTCGAGCTCGACCTGGATCTGCTGCTGCTGCGAGACGGCCTGCGCGTAGTCGGTCGTGCCGGGTTCGGCCGACACGAGTTCGCGGTTGGCCTGCAGCAGGGCCTCGTTGAGCTTCTCGATGCGCGTGTTCATGCTGGTCAGCATCGTGTCGATGCGCTGCTCGGCCTGATCGCTGCGGAACTCGAGATAGGCCTGCGCGATCGCGTCGGCGCCGCGCACCGCCTCCTGCTCGGTCGGCGCCGTGAACGCGACGCGCACCACCGACGCGCCGCCCGAGGACGAGACCTGCGACGACTGCCGCACCTGTGAGGCCGTCAGCTCGCCGCCCAGCAGCTCGGCCGCCCCCTCGGCGACCGCGTGCGAGCTCGCGATGTCGGCCTCGGTCGGGGCGTCGAGCAGCCCCGAGGCGGGCCGCTGCTGGTTGAAGGGCTCGGTGGTGATCACGTTGAGGTTCACCGCCGTGGTCGCCGTGACCGTGTGCGGGGCGATCAGCAGGTAGAGGCAGGCCGCGAGCACCCCGAAGACGACGCCCGCGACGGCCACCCGGCGCTGCCGGCGCAGCACCGAGAGATACCGCGAGACCCCGAGGGTCTGCTCGTACGCTGCGCTGCCGCCCATTGACTCTCCGCCTCCTTCGGCAGGGGATCTCGGGGCAAACCGCCCGAGAACCCGATGGTGTGCTTATCCTAAGGGAAAGCAGCGGAATGGGAAGAGCATGCGATCAGGGGCCGTGAGCGGGGGCGGGGCGAGCGCCGACCGCGCTCTGCTGCCGAGATGGCCCCTCACCGCGATGATCGTCTGGTTCCCCCTCTGGTGGGTGCTCGGCATCGCCGAGATGGCGTGGATCCCGCTCGCCGCCTGCATGCTGCTGCTCATGATCCGGCGGGGCGGCATCCGGGCGCCGCGCGGGTTCGGGATCTGGCTGCTCTTCCTCGTGCTCATGCTCGTGTCGGTGATCGGCATCGACACGAGCGGGCGTCTGATCGGCTTCGTCTACCGGGCGATGCTCTACCTCGTGGTGACGCTGGTGTTCGTGTACGTCTACAACGCGCGCGAGCAGCTCACGAGGCGCTACGTGCTCGGCGTCTTCACCGCGTTCTGGATCTACACGTGGCTCGGCGGCTACGCCGGGGTGTTCTTCCCCGAGTTCTCCTTCAAGTCGCCGCTCGCCTACGTGCTGCCGCAGTCGCTGCTGCAGAACGAGCTGATCGACGAGATGGCCGTGCGGCGCACCGCCCAGTACAACCCCGACGGCTGGCTGGAGCTCGCGCCCCGACCCTCCGCCCCCTTCCTCTACACGAACGCGTGGGGCAACGTGTACTCCATCACGCTGCCGCTCGCGATCGCCTACCTCGACGAGGTGCGGCGCGGCTGGCGGTTCTGGTGCGTGCTCATCGCCGTGCCGGTGTCGCTCGTGCCCGCGATCCTCTCGCTCAACCGGGGCATGTTCATCGGCCTCGCCGTCGGGGGCGTCTACTGCTTCGTGCGCTTCGTGCTGGCCGGCCGCACGCGCGAGGTGCTGGCGCTCGGTGCGCTCGGCGTGCTCGGCATCGGCCTCGCGGTGGGCCTCGACCTGTTCTCCCGCCTCTCCGACAGGGTCGAGGTGAGCGCATCGACCACGACGCGCTCGATGATCTACGAGGAGACGTGGGTGCGCACGCTCGACTCGCCCCTCTTCGGCTACGGCGCCCCGCGCCCCTCCTTCACCTCGCCGCCGTCGGTGGGCACCCAGGGGCACGTGTGGATGGTGATGTTCTCGCACGGCCTCCCCGCGCTGCTCTGCTTCATGCTCGCGCTCACCTGGCTGGTCGTGGCGACCGCTCGATGGCGCGGCCCCGTGGTGCTCGTGCTGCACACCGTGCAGCTCGTGACCCTGGTCGAGAGCGCCTATTACGGTCTGCTGCCGAACGGGCTCATCGTCTCGTTCGCGGTGGCGGCGCTCGCGCTGCGGGAGCGGGACGACGAGGTCGACGGCGGAGGCGACGCCGCGAGGGAGGAGCCGTCGGCGGTGGCGCGCCTCGGCGGAGGCGCGCCCCGCGCCGCGATCGAGCCCCGCGCCGCGATCGAGCCCCGCGCCGCGATCGAGCCCCGCGCCGCGATCGAGCCCCGCGCCGCGATCGAGCCCCGCGCCGCGATCGAGCCCCGCGCCGCGATCGAGCCCCGCGCCGCGATCGAGCCCCGCGCCGCGACCGAGCCCCGCGCCGCGGGCGGAGGTTACGTAGTTCCCGCCGATGCGGAACGGCCGTCGTCGAACCTACGCTGACGTGAAGCGCGCGGTACGCGACGGGGCGGCCGGCGCTCGGCGAAGGGGAGCACCATGACGCGCATCGGTTATGCAGCGGGAGCATTCGACCTGTTCCACATCGGCCACCTGAACCTGCTGCGGCACGCGAAGCAGCACTGCGACTACCTCGTCGCGGGAGTGGTGAGCGACGAGATGCTGCGCGAGGTGAAGGGCAGCGAGCCCGTGATCCCCACGGCCGAGCGCGAGGAGATCGTGCGCCACGTCGACTTCGTCGACGAGGTCTACGTCGAGCGGGTGCCCGACAAGCTCGAGGTGTGGCGCGAGGTGGGATTCACCCACTTCTTCAAGGGCGACGACTGGCGCGGCACCGAGCAGGGGCTGCAGCTCGAGCGCCGCTTCGCCCGGGTGGGCGTCGAGGTCGTCTACTTCCCCTACACCGCGCACACCTCGAGCACCGCGCTGCGTCGCGCCCTCGAACTGCTCGAGACGCCGGCGGCGCGCCTCGAACCGGCCCCGGTCGCCGTGCTGCAGGGATAGCGTTCGTCCGTCGGGACGGCCTCCTCGTGCCGAGAGGGCCTGCTTTTCGCGCGAATCATAGGCCGACTCGGTACGAAGGGGCCGACTGAACGAGCGCGGGGGAGTGCCGGTGAGGCGCCGCCTCAGCTCTGCGGCAGCTCGGACCCCGCCGCGCGCGTCGCCGCGTACTCGTCGAGGGTGCCGCTCTGGAACGCGGCCCGCACGTTCGCCATCTCGGCCCAATCGGGCAGCACGATCGACTGCCCGTCGGCCGAGGTGCCGGTGCCGAGTGTGGGACTCGTGAAGAACTCGATGTCGTCGCTGCGCAGATCGCGCATGTCGTAGCCGAGGGCGACGGCGGCGCCGAGGTCGAGGCCCTGATCGAGGATGAGGTGGGGCTTCAGCGCCTGGAAGGTGTCGACGAGCCGCCCGGGATTGCGCAGCGTCTCCGAACTCATCACCTTCTGCGTGAGCCCCTTGAGGTAGGCCTGCTGATTGCGGGCCCGCTGGTAGTCCCCGTCGGCGAACGCGTAGCGCTCCCGCACGAATCCGAGGGCCTGCTCGCCGTTCAGCTCGACGTCGCCCTGCTCGAACGCGAAGCCGCCGTGCCGCGAGGTGAACGCGACGTCGTTGCGCACGGTGACGCCGCCGACCGCGTCGGTGAGACCCTTGAACGACTCGAAGTCGATGAGCGCGACGTGGTCGATGCGCGCCCCGATGAAGTTCTCGACGGTGTTGACCGCGAGCGGCAGTCCGCCGTACGCGACCGCGGCGTTGATCTTCGCCTCGCCGTGGCCCTGGATCTCGACCCAGTTGTCGCGCATGATCGACATCACGGTGAGGTGCCGCCGATCGGGCGAGATCTGCGCGACCATGATGGCGTCGCTGCGGAAGCCCTGGAGATCCTCGGCCACCGCGTTCCGATCCGTGGTCTCGCGCGAGTCGGAGCCGAGCAGCAGGATGTTGATCGGCGCCTGCTCCCCGGCCGCGAGCTGCACCGCGGCCGGCCGTTCGAGCGACGGATCCTGCTCGATGCTGACGCGCTGCACCTCGTTGAAGGTGCTCGCGAGCAGGGCGTAGGCGACGCCCGCGGCGATGCCGAGCAGCACGACGAGCGTGCCGAGCGCGATGAGCGTGTTGCGCAGGCCGCGGCGCCTCCGCCGGGGAGCGGCTGTGCGCCGGCCGGATTGCGTTGACGATGCGGGGGTTCGATCATCGGTCATGTGGCCTGCTCCTCGGGTGCTAGCGGGCGCCGAGTGAGCGAGCTCGGCTACCTCGGCGAGCCCACCACCGGGAAGGTGCCGGTGGGAGTCTCACCCTCATCGTAAACCGTGGCGGGCGAGCCGATGATCTTGGAATCGGGATCGCCGACGAGCTTGAAATCCTTGTCGGGGTAGTCGAAGCGCGAGAGCACCCAGCGCATCGCCTCGAGACGGGCCCGCTTCTTGTCGTTCGACTTCACGACGGTCCAGGGCGCGTGCGGCGTATCGGTGTAGAAGAACATCGCCTCCTTCGCCTCGGTGTACGCGTCCCACTTGTCGAGCGAGGCGAGGTCGGTGGGCGACAGCTTCCACTGCTTCACCTCGTCGGAGGAGCGCGAGACGAAGCGATCGTGCTGCTCGGCCTTGCCGACCGAGAACCAGAACTTGATGAGGTGCACGCCCGAGTTCACGAGCATGCGCTCGAACTCGGGGGCCGAGCGGGTGAACTCGAGGTACTGCTGCGGCGTGCAGTACCCCATGACGCGCTCGACGCCGGCCCGGTTGTACCAGGAGCGGTCGAACATCACGATCTCGCCGGCCGCGGGCAGGTGCGCGACGTAGCGCTGGAAGTACCACTGGGTCTGCTCGCGCTCGGTGGGGATCTCGAGCGCCACGACCCGGGCGCCGCGGGGGTTCATGTGCTCGGTGAAGCGCTTGATCGCGCCGCCCTTGCCGGCGGCGTCGCGGCCCTCGAAGAGGATCACGATCTTCTGGCCCGTCTCTTTCACCCAGGCCTGCAGCTTGAGCAGCTCGATCTGCAGCTTGCGCTTCTCGCGCTCGTAGCTGCGCCGGGAGATCTTCGTGTCGTACGGGTAGCCCTGCCGCCACGGCGCCTCGGGGCCGTCGTCGGCTCTCGCCCCGCGGCCCGTGCGCCTGAGCTCCGCGATCTCGTCGATCTCGGGCGTGACGTCGACCTGGCCGGGCGCGGCCATCTCGAAGCTCTCGTCTGCGGGCGCGTGTTCGGGGCCGTTGACCATAGGGGTTCCTTCGGGTTGAGCGGATCAGCGCGGGCGCGCTTCCCAGTCTACGCCGCTCATGGCGACCTCACAGATGCCTCCGAAGATACCTCCAACGCGCACCCCTGCAGGGCCGCGCCGCTTGTAGGGGAGCCGCAGACGGATCAGCGCACGAGGCGCGCGATCGCCGCCGAGGCCTCGTGCAGCTTCTCGGCAGCCACCTCGCCGCCCTCCGCGGCGGCCGAGGCGACGCAGTGCGCCAGGTGGTCGTCGAGCAGCGCGAGGGCCACCCGCTCGAGCGCCTTCGTCGCCGCCGACACCTGCGTGAGGATGTCGATGCAGTACTCGTCGTTCTCGACCATGCGGTGCACGCCGCGCACCTGCCCCTCGGCGCGACGCAGCCGCTTCAGCAGATCGTCCTTGTGGTCGATGTAGCCGTGGGTCTCGTGCTCGCAGGAGGCGCCGGTCGCTTCGCTCATGCGAGAACCTTACACGCGATCTCGCGGGGGCTCCGAGGACCCCGATCCCCGGTTCGCTCTCAGCTGCGCGATCCCGCCCGTCACGAGCACGAGCACCGCCACCCAGATGGCGCCGTAGATGACGAGCTCCCCGGCCGCGATCCGCTCGCCGTTCAGCATCGACGCCACCATCAGCAGTGCCGGTTCGAGGTAGCTCAGCAGGCCGAACAGGCTCATCGTGAGCAGCCGCGACGCGGCGAGGTAGAACATGAGCGCCACCCCCGAGGCGACGGCGAACAGCGGGGCGGCCCACCACAGGGCGGGGTTCGCGGCCGTCGCGGAACCGTCGGCGATCTCGAGCCCCAGCAGCACGACCGCCACGGGCGCGAGGGCCAGGAACTCCCAGAACATGCCGCCCAGGTGGCCGATCCCGAGCGCGCGCCGCAGCACGAAGTAGAGAGGATAGCCGAGCGCCACGAGCAGCGTCTCCCACGAGACGCCGCCCACGCGGATCAGCTCGAAGCCGACGCCCACGGCCGCGCAGCCCGCGGCGAGCCACTGCCACCACGCCAGGCGATCCTTGTAGAGGAGACGGCCCACCACCACGAGCACGAGCGGCAGCAGGAAGTAACCGAGCGCGACCTGCATGCCGCGGCCGTGCAGCGGCGCCCAGCTGAACACCCACAGCTGCGCCGCGACGAGCACCCCGCAGACGAGGATCCCGAGCAGCAGCACCGGCTTGCGCCGGATGCGGCGACCCACCTCGGTGATGAGGTGCCATTGCCGGATCGCCAGCAGCGCGAGGGCGATCACCGGGATCGTGATGAGGTTGCGGATGCCCCAGATCGACTCGGCCGACGCCGGTGCGAGCATCGGCGTGACGAAGTAGATGCCGCCGAAGAGCACCGACGACGCGACCGACGTCAGAATGCCGCGCCCGCCCGAGCCGAGCGGGCCCGAGCGGAGCGGGCGGGTCAATCTGCGAGGTCGATTGCGCCGATGACCTCGCCGTACGGCGTCTCGCCGATCGGGCTGAAGCCCATGTGCAGGAAGAAGCCCTCGGGGCCGTCCTCGCCCGGCTCCCACAGCACGGTGAGGCGACCGACGCCGCGGCGTCGCGCCTCCTCGACGAGCGCGTTCACCGCGAAGGTGCCGACGCCCATGCCCTGCGCCTCGGCGTCGACGTTGATGCGCCAGAGCGCGGCCCGGAACTCCTCCTGCGGGGCGTCGGGATCGAAGTTGCCGTGGATGAAGCCGACCACGCGGTCGCCGTCGAGCACGACGCGCTGCCACGCGGTGTGCGCCGGGGTGACGGCGGCGGCTGCAGCGTAGGAGACGGGAGTGATGAACTGCTCCTGGCCGGGCTTCAGGCCGAGCGTGTTCACGGCCACGATGGTCGCAGCGGAAAGTTCTTCGAGTCTCAGAGCGCTCATGGTCCCAGGCTAGCGCCTCCGGCCTTCGCTGGCGAGTGCTGCCCCGACCGCGGCCGCCGAGGAGTCGGCGGCGAGCAGCTGCACCCGCCCGGAGAGCTCGAGCATGTCGATGAAGGGGGACTGGGCGGCCCACGAATCGAGTGCGGTGCGGATGCCGTCGAGCAGGCGCGGGCCCAGCAGACGCAGGCCGCCGCCCACGATCACGGTGTGCGGATCGAGCGTCAGGGCGAGCAGGCGCACGCAGCTCGCAGCCCCGCGCACGAGCTGTTCGAACGCGTGCTCGGCCTCGGCGTCTCCGGCGTCGATCGCGGCGAGCAGCAGGCGGCCGGGGTGGTCGCCGCCGGCCGGCCAGTACCGCTTCAGCGCCGAACCGCTCGCCACCGTCTCGAGACAGCCGCGCTGCCCGCACGGGCAGGGGCGCTCGAGCGGGTCGACCGGCAGGTGGCCGATCTCGCCCGTGACGCCGTGCGCCCCGCGGATCGGAGTGCCGTCGATCACGAGCCCCGCCGCGAGGCCGGTGCCGAGGTTCAGGTAGGCCACCACACCGTCGAGGCCCATGAGGTGCGCGGCGCCGATGGCGGCCGCCGTCACGTCGTTGTCGAGGGCCACGGGGAGCCCCGTGGCCTCGGCGAGCCGCCGCGCCAGAGGCAGCCGCTCCACGCCGATGTTGTAGGCGTTGTGCACCTCGCCCCGCTCGCGGTCGATGCGGCCCGGGATGCCGACGCCCACCGAGGCGAACTCGGCGGTGCGGCGGCCCGTCTGCTCGGCGAGGCGGGCGATCACGCGCTCGGCCGTGCTCACGACGCCGTCGGCCCCGGCCTCGGTCGGGATCCGCGCTCCGGCGACGACCCGCCCCTCGCGGTCGAGGGCCACTGCCTCGGTCTTCGTGCCGCCGATGTCCATGCCGATCCGCAGCGTCCCGTTCATGCGGCACCCCCGTCGGGGGTGTCGCCCGGTTCGCGGGCGTCGCCCGCTTCGCCGGGCTCGCTCTGCCGGAGCAGCTCGAGCAGCGCCGCGCCGGCGAGCGCCGACGAGCCGTAGCAGGCGACGTCGGCGTAGCGGCGGCGGTCGGCCTCGGGAGCCTCCGGCCAACCCGTCTCGACCAGCAGCACGGGGATCCCCGCCTCGCGCAGGGCGTCGACGCCGTCGCGCGCGAACTCGTGCCGGTGCAGCTCGCGCCCGATCACGATCAGGCCGTTCCACGCGTCGGAGCGCAGCGGCCACGGCATCGGCGACGACGCGTCGACCCGGGCGCTCACGCGCTCCGAGAAGGCGCGCGCAGCCGCCCGCTGATGGGGGAGCGGGTGCGCGGCGGCCGCGAACGGCCCCCAGGGCGCAAAGCCGACCGCCATGTTCGCCTCGGCGTCGACGCGCAGCACCGTCGACGCCGGGTGGGCGCGCAGCCAGTCGCGCGCCGCGGCGACGCCGTCGAAGGAGGCGACGATCCGGGCGACCTCCTCGGCGGACGGCTCGACGGGCGACTGCTCCGCCGAGGTCTCCCGGGATCCGGAGCCCGCGAGGCTCCGCACGCGCTCGGCGGCCTCGAGCACCCGCGCCTCCGCGAGCCGGCCCTCCCGAACCGCGGCGAGCACGTGCTCCTCGATCTCCCGCAGCTGCTCGAACGTGGTGTCAGTGCCGAGGCAGAGCAGGTCGCAGCCCGCGACGAGCGCCCGCACCGCCGATTCCGGCATGCCGATCCCGCCGCTCGCGCCGCGCATGTCGAGCGCATCGGAGACGATCGCGCCCTCGAAGCCGAGCCGCTCGCGCAGCAGCCCCTGCAGGATGGGGCGGCTGAACGTCGCCGGAGCCTCGGGGTCGAGCCGCGGCAGCAGGATGTGGGAGGTCATGATCGCCTCCGCGCCCGCGGCGACGGCCGCCGCGAACGGCGGCAGATCCCGCGCCTCGACGACTGCGGGCTCGGCGTCGACCACGGGCAGCGCCAGGTGCGAGTCCTGCGCCGTGTCGCCGTGGCCCGGGAAGTGCTTCGGGCAGGCGCGGGCGCCCGTGCCCCGCAGCCCGCGCACCCACGCCGCGACGTGCTGCGCGACGGTCGCCGGATCCTCGCCGAAGCTGCGCGTGCCGATCACGGGGTTGCTGGGATTGCTGTTCACATCGGCGTCGGGGGCGAGCGTCAGATTGAACCCCGAGGCGAGGATGTCGCCGCCCACGTGACGCCCGATCTCCTCGGTGTACGAGAGATCCCCGATCCTGCCGAGGATCGCGGCGCCCGGATACGGCGCGCCCTCCAGGTAGTGCAGGCGGGTGACCTCGCCGCCCTCCTCGTCGATCGCGACCAGCGCCCCCGGCGCCGCAGCGCGCAGCTCGCCGCCGAGCGCCGACAGCTGCGCGCGATCCCGCACATTGCCGCCGTAGACGCAGACCGAGAGCAGACCGTCGCGCAGGGCCCGCAGCACCCACTCGGGCGCCGAGTGGCCCGAGAAGCCCGGCATGAGCGTCGCGCGCACCTCGCGCGCGAGCCCGTCGAGCGCGCTCATCCCTTCACCGCCCCGCTCACGAGACCGCTCGTCATACGGCCCTGCACGAAGAGGAAGAAGATGATCACCGGCACCGCGACGAGCGTCGAAGCCGCCATCACGTCGCCCCAGTCGATGGCGCGCGACGCCGACTGCTGGATGAAGCCCCGCAGCCAGAGCGGCAGCGTCTGCGATCCCGAGTCCTGCAGGATCACGAGTGCGACGGTGAACTCGTTCCAGGCCTGCAGGAAAGCGTACACGCCGCTCGCCACGAGACCCGGCGCGAGCAGGGGGAACGTGATGCGCAGGAACGCCTGGGTGCGGCTGAGGCCGTCGACCATGGCCGCCTCCTCGAGGTCGGCCGGCACCCCCGCGACGAAGCCGCGCAGCATCCAGATCGTGAACGGCACGACCGCCGCGATGTAGATGATGCTCACGCCGATCACCGAGTTCAGCAGATTGAGCGAGCCCATCAGCTTGTACTGCGCGATGAACATGCCCTCGGCGGGCAGCATCTGGATGAACAGCACCGCCAGCACGAAGCTGCGGCGCCCCTTGAACCGGAAGCGGCTGATCGACAGCGCCGCGAGGAACGCGAAGACGAGGCAGCACGAGACCGCGATCCCCGCCACCGCGAGGCTGATCCCGAGCGCGCTGAAGAACGACCCGTCGGCGAGCACCGACTGGAAGTTCTTGAGGGAGCCCCCGAACGGCAGCAGCGTCGGCGTCGTCTTCTCGAGCACCGCGTTCGGCAGCAGCGACGAGTTGAGCATCCAGTAGACGGGGAACGCCCAGACGGCCGCCAGGATCAGGGCGAGTGCCCCGAACAGCGCCCTCGCGGCGCGCCCTCCCGGGCGGCCCCGGCCGCGCCGGCGCACGACCTCGACGGGAGCGGTCATCGACGCGGTTTCCGTGCGAGTCATCGTTCCTCATCCTCCTGCAGCAGATTGCGCACGTAGGCCCAGCTCAGCGCGATCGTGAGCAGCAGCACGAAGATCGACATCGCACTCGCCATGGCGAAGTCGCTCGACCCCACGCCGAGCTGATAGATGTAGGTGCCCAGCACGTCGGTCTGGCTGGCGATGGAGCCGCGATCCTGCAGCAGCTTGATCTGCGCGAACACCCGCAGATCCCAGATGATCTGCAGCAGCATCACGATGCCGAGCACGGGTTTGATGATCGGGATGATGATGAAGCGCAGCCGCTGCCGGCGGTTCGCGCCGTCCATCTGCGCCGCTTCGAGCACCTCGCCCGAGACCTGGGTGAGTCCCGCGTACACCGCGAACGCGACGAACGGTACGCTCATCCAGACCACGATGATGAGCGCCACAGCGAAGAAGCTCAGCGGGTGCTGCAGCCAGTTGTGGCCCTGCATCGGCAGGCCCATCCCCGAGAGCATCCAGTTCGCCAGACCGCGACGCCAGTCGAAGATCCAGTTCCAGATCGTCATCGCCGCGACCACCGGGGTGGCCCACGCGAGCAGCAGGGAGATCTGCAGCGTGAGCCGGATCGGCGTCGCGACCGCCTGCATGAGCAGCGCCAGGCCGACCCCGGCCACCATCGTGACCGCGGCCGTGATGAGGCAGAACGCGACCGAGCGGATCACCACGAGCCACGTCGTCGAACTCGAGAAGAGCTCGACGTAGTTCGAGAACCACACCCACTCCGCTGGCTGCCCGAACTGCTGGGCGAGGCCGAACTGCTGCATCGACGTGACGAGCTGCCAGACGATCGGGTAGCCGAGCGCGAGCAGCACGATCAGCGTGGCGGGCAGCAGCAGCGCGTACGGGGTGAGGCGGATCCTGCGCCGTCTCGGCGTCTGCGGGGTGCCGGTGGTGGTCATCGCCGGCCTTTCTGGTCGGGGTGGGCGAAGCCTCTCGTCGGTGCCGCGAGGGGCGAGTCGCAGGATCGGGCCGTCGGGCGGCGAATCCTGCGACTCGCGAGCCGCGCAGGGCGACGCGCGGGCCTACGCCCTCGGCATCACTTCTGGTTGAGCAGCGGATCGAGCTTGGCGTTCGTGTCCTTGGCCAGCTGTTCGAGGTCGTCGGCGTCGCGGATCTGCGCGAAGAACTCCTCCATGATGTTCTTCGACTCGATCGCGGCCCAGCCCGGGGCGGCGGGGGTGAGCTTCGAGTTCGACGCCGACTCGATGAGCGCCTCCGCGAACTGGTCGTCGCCGAGCGACGACGTGTACTGCTGGTTCGCGGGGCCGAGCCCGTTCTCGCCGAGCATCGTCTGGTACTCCTCGGAGAAGATGATGCGCATGAGCTCCTTCGCGAGTTCGGGCTCCTTCGACTTCGCCGAGACCGCGATGTTCGAGCCGCCGGCGAACACCGGTGCCGGCTTGCCGTCGTTGCCCGGCAGCACGAAGGTGCCGAACACGTCGTCGTTCCATTCGCGGGCGGGCTCGCCGTCCTCGCCCTCGACGAGGTCGCCGATCGACCAGTGCGCCCAGCCCGGGGCCATGATCGTGGCGGCGGCCAGTGAGAGATCATCGGTGACGTTGCCGTCCTCGTCCTTCACCTGATCGGAATCGTTCAGGAACTGGTACTGGTTCGCGTCCTTCGCGTCGTTTGGCGCGTTGGAGGCGGTGCGGTAGATCTGCTGCAGCTGCTCGAGGCCCTTGAGCGACTCGGGCGAGTCGAGCGTCGCCTTCCACTCGCCGCCCTCGAACGCTGCGATGTCGCCGCCGTTGGCGAAGATCCACGAGATGCCGTCGCGCCAGTCCTGGCCGCCGAGGTAGAAGCCCGAGAACTTCTCGATCGACTTCGGGTTCTTCTCGGTGATGGTGGCGACCGCCGCGTTGAACTCGTCGAGGGTCTGGGGCACCTGCACGCCTGCGGCGTCCCAGACGTCCTTGCGGTAGAACATGTAGCGCGAGCCGAAGTAGTAGGGCAGCGCGTACTGCTTGCCCTCGACGCTGCCCGCCTCGACGAACGACTGCAGCAGGTCGCCGCCGCCCAGCTCGTCGTACATGTCGCTGAGGTCGAGGAAGGCGCCCACGTTCGTGAAGGTAGGCGACTGCGTGTTGCCGATCTCGGTGACGTCGGGGGTGTTGTTCTCGTCGGGCAGCGCGGTCGTGAGCTTCGTCACGAGGTCGCCCCAGCCCTGTTCCTCGATCTTGAGGGTCGCTCCGGTGCGCTCGGCGAACTCGTCCTTGAGGTACTCGCGCAGCTCGTCGGGGGTGTCGCCGCCCGCGAGCCACAGCGTGATCGACTTGCCGTCGCCGCCCTGCTCGCCCCCGCCGCCCTGGCTGCAGCCGGTGAACAGCAGAACCGAGGCCACGGCCGCCGCGGTGAGGCCGGTGAGCTTTCTCTTCATGGTGCTTTCCTTTCGGTGTGCTCCGCGGGCCTGCGGGCCCGAGGTGCGCGGGATGCGGTCCGGCTGCTGCCGGCTCGCGATCGATGTGGGGTTGTGGTTCGGGATGCGGATCGTGCGGCTCAGCTGACGCCGAGCCGGTCCTTCAGCACGGTCGCCGTGGCGCCGCGCAGGATGAGGTCGTCGCCCTGGGTGCTCGTGCGCAGCACGAGGCCGTCGTGGGTGTCGGGCATGGTGCGGCGGCGCAGGATCTCGAGCGTCGCGTCGGCGAGCGTGCCCTCGATCAGCTCGGTCGGGCCGGCGAGCACGATCTCGGCGAGGTTGAGCGCGCCCACCACGGGTGCGAGCGCGACGCCGAGACGCTGTCCGGCCTCGCGCAGCACCCGGTCGCGGCCCTCGGGGCCGGCGGCCTCGAGCGAGCGGGTGAGGGGCGGCACCGAGAGCCAGTGCTCGAGCACCTGCTCGCGCGAGTAGGGGGCCTCGAGCCCGAGGTCGGTGCCGACCATGACCTGTCCGATCTCGCCGGAGGCGAAGCGGCTGCCCGCGACGGGCTGGCCGCCGATGATGAGGCCCGAGCCGACGCCGTGCCCGATCGTGATGAGGATGAAGTTGTCGCTCGAGTCGCCGAAGCTGTACTCGGCGAGGGCCGCGACGTTCGCGTCGTTGGCGACGACCGCGGGCAGCCCCGTGCGCTCCTCGAGGATGCGCAGCAGCGGGAAGTCCTGCCACCCGAGATTCGGCGCCGTGCGCACCGTGCCGGCGTCGTCGACGACGCCCGGCGTGCCGACTCCGAGGCCGAGCACGGGCACGGCGGCGCGGTCGCGCAGGTCGGTCGCGAGGCCGACGGCGAGCTCGCACGCCGCGTCGCCGGTGGCGTCGCCGAGTTCGATCTCGGCTCGTAGCACGATGTCGCCGTCGATGCTCATGAGGGCGCCGCGCAGCAGGCGGTGATCGCTCAGGTCGAGCGCGACCACGACGAACGCGTCGCGGGCGAGATCGACGAGGATCGCCGGTTTGCCCGGCCGCTGCGACTCCTGCGGGCCGAGCTCGTGCAGCAGCCCCTCGGCCATGAGTTCGGCCACGATGGCGGAGATCGTGACCTTCGTGAGGCCGGTCGTGCGGGCGATCTCGGCCCGGCTGAGCGGGCCGGAGACGTAGAGGGTCTGCAGGACGAGCGTGCGGTTGTGCTGCTTGGCGTCGCCCGGGGTGGCCTTGAGGCCGGTGCGCAGCGCACGGGAGCCGAATGCCGCCGGGGTGTAGCCGCCGGTCGAGGCCCCGGGGGCGGGGCGGGGGGACGCGGGGGCTCCCTGCGTGCTGGAGGGCGGCTCGGGAGCGAACTCGGAGCGCGGCATTGCGACCGTCATGTGAGTTAGTAAAGCTAACGAACTAAATATTCGCAACCCCGGATCCTGCGGATCCGGCGCCCGTGACCGAACCGTGACCTGCGGTGACGCCGTCGCGCGGCGTCAGCCGCGCGCGGTGCTCGCGCGGAAGCGGAAGCGATCGCCGCGGAAGGCCGAGCGCGTGAACTCGGCCGGGGCGCCGTCGGCGCGCCTGGCCGTGCGGCGCACGACGAGCAGCGGCCGGCCCACGTCGATGCCGAGCAGGCCGGCCTCGGCAGGGCCGGCGAGCTCGGTGCCGATCTCGTCGTCGGCCGAGTCGAGCTCGACGCCGTAGGCCTCCCGCAGCGTGCGGTAGAGCGACCCGCGCCGGGCGAGCTCCGCGGCGATGCCCGGGTAGGCCCCGGGCAGGTGGGCGGTCTCCCGGGCGAGGGCGACCCCGTCGCGGCGGCGCAGGCGGTCGATGCGGGTGATCCCGGCTCCCGCGGGCACCTCGAGGGCCCGCGCGACCTCGGCGTCTGCGGGCTGCGCGGCGATCCCGAGCACCTCGTCGTCGAGCCCGGCCTCGCCGAGATCCTCGCTGAACGAGGTGAGCTGACGCACGGTGATCGGCGGCGGGTGGCTGACGAAGGTGCCGCGGCCCTGGGTGCGCTCGATGCGGCCCTCGGCGACGAGCTCGGTGAGCGCCTGGCGGATCGTGGTGCGCGAGGTGCGGAAGTGCTCGGCGAGTTCGCGTTCGGCGGGCAGCGGATCCCCGGGCTGCGCTCCCTCGATGAGGTCGAGGATGCGCAGCTTCTGCGTGTAGTACTTCGGCGTGTTGGTCATCTGCTTGACACCTCGATTGGTCTACGCCTATCTTAGGCCTCATAGATTGGTCTAGTCCTTTTCTCGCGCGCCGCGTCCGAGCCCGGTCAGCGTCGGCTTCGCCGCTGAGATCCACCCTCCCGAGCCCTCCAGGAGCCGCCGTGCAGATCACCATCGTTCCCGACGCGCACGCCGTCGCGGAGTGCGCCGCCGATCGGATCGCCGATGCGATCCGATCCAGCGCCGCGCGCGGCCGCCCGGCGGCGCTGGGCGTCGCCACCGGATCCTCGCCCCTCGGCACCTACGCCGCACTCGCCGCGCGGGTGCGCGCGGGCGAACTCGACGTCTCGGGCGTGGCCGCCTTCGCACTCGACGAGTACGTCGGCCTCGACCCGCACCACCCCGAGAGCTACCACTCCGTGATCCGCCGCACCGTGACCGAACCGCTCGGCCTCGACCCCGAGCGCGTGCACGTGCCGGACGGAGCCGCGGCCGACCTCGAAGCGGCCTGCGCCGACTACGAGCGGATGATCGAGGAGGCCGGCGGCGTCGACCTTCAACTGCTCGGCATCGGCGCCAACGGGCACATCGGGTTCAACGAACCCACCTCGTCGTTCGCCTCGCGCACCCGCGTCAAGACGCTCGCGCCGCAGACCCGCGCCGACAACGCCCGCTTCTTCGGCGCGCCCGACCAGGTGCCGGTGCACTGCGTGACGCAGGGGCTCGGCACGATCCTCGACGCGCGGCAACTGCTGCTCGTAGCGCAGGGTGAGGGCAAGGCCGACGCCGTGGCGCGGATGGTCGAGGGCCCGCTCGCGGGCGTCTGCCCCGCGAGCGCTCTGCAGCTGCACCGGCGCGCGGACGTGGTGATCGACCGCGCCGCCGCGTCGCAGCTGCGGCTCTCCGACTACTACGAGTACGTGCAGGAGCATCTGCCGGGCGGTGCGGCGTGATCGCGCTGCCCGACACCGGAACCGTGGCGGCCGACCGTGTCGTGACCTCCGCGGCCGTGCACGCGCCGGGCTGGGTATCGTTCGAGCGCGGCGCGATCACCGGGGTCGGCGGCGGGCGGCCCGCCGTGCAGCCCGACCGCGAGCTGGGCGGGGCGACGCTCGTTCCCGGCTTCGTCGACGTGCACGTGCACGGGGGCGGCGGGGCCGGGTACACGGAGGGGTCGGAGACGCTCGCGCGCCGGGCGCGCGCCGTGCACCTCGCCCACGGCACGACGACCAGCATGGCGAGCCTCGTGACCGACGCCCCTGCGGGGCTGCTCGCGGGCGTCGAGACGCTCGCGGCGCTCGTCGCCGTCGGCGAGATCAGGGGGATCCACCTGGAGGGGCCGTGGCTGAGCCCGGCGCGGGCGGGCGCCCACGACCCCGGGCTGCTGCGGCACCCGGACCCCGCCGAGATCGACGCGCTGCTGCGCGCGGGGTCGCTCCCGGCCGCCGAGCAGACGGACGCGGCGGGCGGACGGACCGGGGCGGCCCAGGACGGCGGATCGGGAGCGACCCCGAACGCGATCGCGATGGTGACGATCGCACCCGAGCTGCCCGGCGCCCTCGAAGCCATCGAGCGGTTCGTGCGCGCGGGCGTCGTGGTGGCGATCGGGCACACCGACGCCGACTACGAGCGCGTCGTGCGCGCGATCGACGCCGGCGCCGCGGTCGCCACGCACCTCTTCAACGCGATGCGCCCGCTGCACCACCGCGAACCGGGACCGGTGCTCGCGCTGCTCGAGGATCCGCGGGTCTCGATCGAGCTGATCGCCGACGGCACCCACCTGCACCCCGCGCTCGCCCGATGGGCCGCGGGTCGAGCGGGCGAGGGGCGGGCGCTGCTCGTGACCGATGCAATGGGGGCCGCCGGCTGCGGCGACGGCGCCTACCGCCTGGGCGCGCTCGACGTCGAGGTCGCGGGGGGTGTCGCGCGCGTGGCCGGCACCGACACGATCGCGGGCAGCACCGCCACCATGGACGGGCTGTTCCGCCGATGGGCCGGCGACTGCGCGGGCGACGCCGAGCTGATCGACGCGGTGCGGCTGACCGCCGCGAACCCGGCGCGCGCGATGGGCTGGCACGATGTCGGCGACCTCGCCGTCGGCAGGCGCATGCACGCCGTCGCGCTGGATCCCGATCTGCGCATCGTCGAGGTGCTGCGCGCGGGGTGAGTCCCGATTTATCTCGATGTCGAGAGATCCCAGCCGCTCTCGGGTAGGATGGGCGGCGGCTTCATACATACGAATACGAGAGTGGGAGAAGCGTTGGCGAAGATCAAGGTTGAAGGTACGGTCGTCGAGCTCGACGGCGACGAGATGACGCGCATCATCTGGCAGTTCATCAAGGACCGCCTGATCCACCCCTACCTCGACGTCACGCTCGACTACTACGACCTCGGCATGGAGAACCGCGACGCGACCGACGATCAGGTCACGATCGACGCCGCCCACGCCATCCAGAAGCACGGCGTCGGCGTCAAGTGCGCGACCATCACCCCCGACGAGGCCCGCGTCGAGGAGTTCGGCCTCAAGAAGATGTGGCGCAGCCCGAACGGCACGATCCGCAACATCCTCGGCGGCGTCATCTTCCGCGAGCCCATCATCATCTCCAACATTCCGCGCCTCGTGCCCGGCTGGAACAAGCCGATCATCATCGGCCGCCACGCCTTCGGCGACCAGTACCGCGCCACCGACTTCCGCTTCCAGGGCGAGGGCACGCTGACCGTCGAGTTCACCCCGAAGGACGGCGGCGAGCCGCAGAAGTTCGAGGTCTTCCAGTCGCCGGGCGACGGCATCGCCCAGGTGCAGTACAACCTCGACGCCTCGATCCGCGACTTCGCGCGCGCCTCGCTCAACTACGGCCTCTCGCGCAACTACCCGGTGTACCTCTCCACGAAGAACACGATCCTCAAGGCCTACGACGGCCGCTTCAAGGACATCTTCCAGGACATCTACGACACCGAGTTCAAGGAGCAGTTCGAGGCCGCGGGCCTCACCTACGAGCACCGCCTCATCGACGACATGGTCGCCTCGGCCATGAAGTGGGAGGGCGGCTACGTCTGGGCCTGCAAGAACTACGACGGCGATGTGCAGTCGGACACCGTGGCGCAGGGCTTCGGCTCGCTCGGTCTCATGACCTCGGTGCTCGCCACGCCCGACGGCAAGGTCGTCGAGGCCGAGGCCGCCCACGGCACCGTGACCCGCCACTACCGCCAGCACCAGCAGGGCAAGCCCACCTCGACCAACCCGATCGCCTCGATCTTCGCCTGGACGCGCGGCCTCGCGCACCGCGGCAAGCTCGACGGGAACCAGGATCTGATCGACTTCGCGAACACCCTCGAGGACGTGGTCATCAAGACCGTCGAGTCGGGCAAGATGACGAAGGACCTCGCGCTGCTGGTCGGCCCGGATCAGGGCTTCCTCACCACCGAGGAGTTCCTCGCCGCGATCGACGAGAACCTGCAGGCCCGCTTGGCCTGAGCCTCCGCGCTCCGCGATCCGCAGAGGGGGCCGGCGCTTCGGCGCCGGCCCCCTCTGCGCGTTCGGTGCTGTTTCCGCGCCGATGCTGCTTCCGCACCGATCGACGTTCACGCACCCGGTAGGCAGAGAACGCGGTGCTCGAACGTCGATCGGTGCATCGGCGATGCCGGGTGGCTACCGCGCGCGGCCGGGTGGCTACCGCGCGCGGCCGGGTGGCTGCCGCGCGCCGCCGGGTGCGCGGGTGGTCGACTCGCGGATGTCGAGCCGCGCGGTCGGGGTGGCGAGCGGCTCCTGCACCGGGCGGCCCTCGGCGAGTGCGACGGCCACCTCGACCGCGAGCTGCGCGGTCTCCTCGGGGCGCAGGTCGAGGGTGGTGACGGTGGGGCTCGAGGTGCGGTTCTGCATGGCCCCGGAGCCGGCGGAGACGAGCAGATCCTCGGGCACGCGGATGCCCCGCCGGATCGCCGCCTCGGTCACGCCGGCGGCGTGGCGGCCGGTGAGGCAGAAGATGGCGTCGGGGCGCTCGGCCGGGTCGCCGGAGAAGAAGTGGTCGATGACCCGCTCGCCGACCTGCTCGCCCTCCGCCTCGGGCAGAGCCAGCACGAGCGGCTGCTGCCCGCGCGCCTCGCACCAGTCGACGAGGGCCTGCCGCGAGCCGAGATTCCAGTCGTTGCGGTCGGTGCCCGTGACGAGGGCGATGCGCTGCGCTCCGGCCTGCGAGAGGTGGTCGATCATGGTCATGGCCTGCTGCCCGGCGGCCTCGTCGATGGCAGGGAAGAGGTCGCGTCGCGCGGGGTCGGCGCCCACCGTGACGAACGGGATGCGCTGCTCGGAGAGCATGGTGAGCACGGGGTCGTTCTCGAACGGCTCGGTCACGATGTAGGCGTCGGCGGCGAGTGCGCTGAACGGCACCCCTGGCCGTGTGGGGTCGTCGATGAGCATCATGCTGTACCCGCGCTCCATGGCGCTGAGCGATGCGGCGCCCGCGATGCGGAGGAAGTAGTCGACGCCCTCGGGCAGGAACGTGTCGAGGCTGTGGAAGGGGCGGATCACGAGCGCGAGGAGACCGAGCCGCGAGTTCTGCAGGCCGCGGGCGATGGCGCTCGGGCGGTAGCCGATCTCGGCGGCGATGCGTTCGATGCGTTCGACGGTCTCGCGGCGCACGACGCCCTTGCCGTTGAGGGCGTGCGAGACGGTGGTGGGGGAGACGCCTGCGGCCCTCGCCACATCTTTGATCGTCGGTCTGCCGCTGTGCTGCACTCCGTCAGGATAGCCCGGTCCCGGCCCGGCACCCGCCCCGAAAGCACCGCGAAGGCCCTGGACCGTTACCGAAAAGTTGCACCCAAACCGTTTTTCACAAATCGTTTTGGGTGCTAGCATCCTCGGTGGGTCTTCGTCCAGCGCTGTGCCGGACCAAGGGGATTCAAAGATGAAACTTCGAATGGAGAACAACGTGAAACTCGCAAAGACACGGGCATCGATCGCCCTGCTTGCCATCACGGGTCTGGCCCTCGCGGGCTGCGCGTCGGGAAGCCGGGGCGGCGGCGAGAGCGGCGGCGCCGACCTCGAGCTGCTGCAGACCACGCCCGCCGCCACGAGCGAGGCCGACAAGGTCACCTGGAACTCGACCTACGGCGAGCTCGCGAGCCTCGACCCCGCCAAGGCGTTCAACTACTCCGAGAACACGGTCGTCACGAACCTCTGCGAGCCGCTCTTCCAGATGCAGCCCGACTTCTCGATCGAGCCCAACCTCGCGACGGGGGCCGAGACCGAGGACGGCCTCACCTGGAGGATCGGCATCCGCGACGACGTCACCTTCTGGGACGGCACGCCGATGACCGTCGAGGACGTCGTCTACTCGCTCAAGCGCCACAACGATCCCGCCGAGGGCAGCTACTGGACCGGCGGCGTCACCGCGAACATCGCCGACGTCGTCAAGAGCGGCGACTCGGAGGTCACCGTCACGCTGAACACCCCCGACCAGCTGCTGCCCTCCTCGTTCTCGACCGTGCTCGGCGTGGTCGTGCAGGAGCAGCAGCGCAAGGCTGCCGGCGAGAACTACGGCAACCCCGACACCGGCGTGATGTGCACCGGCCCCTTCCAGTACACCCCCGGCAACTGGAAGCAGGGGCAGTCGATCACCCTCGACCGCTACGACGGCTACTGGAACGCCGAGAAGCAGGCCAAGGCCAAGCAGGTCGAGATCGGCTTCGTGGTCGACCCCACCGCGATCTCCACGGCGCTGGCCGCCGGTGAGATCCAGGGCTCCTACGACGTGCCGCTCCCCGCGCTGAGCGAGCTCTCGAACAGCACCTCGGGCAGCCTCTACTTCGGTGAGGGCATGCAGATCATGGCGATCATCTCGACCGGCAACGGCATCTTCGGCGATCCCGACGTGCGCCGCGCCATCACCCGCGCCACCGATCGCCAGGCCATCGCCGACACCGTCTTCGAGGGCACCGGCACGCCGTCGCGCTCGGTGGTGCCGCAGGCGCCCTGGGACGCGATCGACGGCGTCGCCGAGCTGCGCGACGAGGAGCTGCCCGACCTGGGCTACGACCTCGAGGCCGCCAAGGCCGAGCTCGAGAAGAGCGACGCGGATCTCTCGCAGCCCATCAAGATCGCGTACCCGAGCGAGCGCAGCTTCTACGCCGACATCCTCAACGAGATGGCGAACGGCGCCAAGGAGCTCGGCATCACCCTCGAGCCCGTCGGCGTGCCGAGCGCGCAGTTCGGCGTCTTCTTCTCGGACCCCGCCGCCCGCGAGGGCTACGACGGCTTCGTCACGACGAACTACCTGAGCGCTCCCGACCCGCTGCTGCACCTCATCAGCGTGGCCAAGACCGGCAGCGACCAGAACTACTCCGAGTTCTCCGACCCCGCGGTCGACGCGGCCCTCGACGCGGCGCTCGCCGAGAGCGACCCGCAGAAGCGCGCCGAGCTCACGGTCGAGGCCGAGGCGCTGATCATGGATCAGCAGCCGTGGGTGCCCGTCACCGATCTCGCGGTGCGCATGTACATGGACGACAGCATCACCGGCGCCCCCGCCTCGTTCGTGTACCTCTACTACCCGTGGGCCGCTGACCTCGGCTCCGCCGAGTAGTCGGTGACTCCGGCAGGAAGGGATCGTCCATGATCTACGTGCTGAAACGGATCGGAGCGCTCATCGCGGTGCTCGTCGTGTCCAGCTTCATCGTGTTCGCCGGCATGTACCTCGCTCCGGGCAGCCCGGAGCAGTTCCTGGTGCAGGGCCGCACGGTGAGCCCCGAGGTGCTCGCCACGATCCGCGCCCAGTACGGTCTGGACGATCCCTTCCTGCTGCGCTACTGGCACTGGCTCGTCGAGGTGGTGCAGGGCGACCTCGGCCGCTCCCTGCTCACCCAGCAGGACGTGTCGACCCTCGTCATGTCGCGCCTGCCGACCACGCTGTTCCTCGCGGCCTTCGCCGCGATCCTCATCATCGTCTTCGGAGTGGGCCTCGGGGTGCTCGCCGCCACCCGCTCGGGCGTCTTCGAGAAGCTCGTGGTCTTCGGCTCGAACCTCGGCTTCGCGGTTCCCACCTTCTTCGCCGCGCTCATCCTGATGGCGATCTTCGGTTCGAACCTCGGCTGGTTCCCGGTGTCGGGGTCCGGCGAGGGCTTCGCCGACAGGCTCTGGCACCTCACCCTCCCCGCGCTCGCGCTCGCCTTCCCCGGCATCTCCGTCGTGGCGCGCATCACGCGCACCGCCGTGCGAGAGGAGCAGGGATCCGAGCACGTCATCATGGCCATCGCCCGGGGCGTGCCGAAGCAGTTCGTACTCTGGCGACATACGATCCGCAACTCCATGCTGCCCGTCTCGACGGTGCTCGGCACCCAGATCGCGGGCCTGCTCGCGAGCGCCTTCGTCATCGAGTACGCCTTCACCCTCGACGGCATCGGCTCGCTGCTCGTCAACTCGGTGCAGAAGAAGGACTTCGCGGTGGTGCAGGCGATCGCGCTCATCATGGTGCTGGCCTTCGGCCTCATCAACCTCATCGTCGACCTGCTCTACGCGGTGATCGACCCCCGGGTCCGGCTGAGCAAGGGAGCGGCACGATGACGCAGCAGAAGTTCACGCGCAAACCGTCCACCAACACCACGTCGCAGGACACCGTCGCGGTGCAGCTGCTGCGCAAGCAACGGGGCGACGTGCCGGTCACGGGCTGGCGCGTCGTCGCGAAGCGGCTCGGCCCCATCGGCATCGTCTGCCTCGGCGTGATCCTGGTCGTCGTGCTGATGGCGGCGCTCGCACCCGTCATCGCCCCCTACGACCCGTACGAGGGCAGCGTCACCGCGCGCCACGAGGCCTGGAGCCTCGCGCACCTCATGGGCACCGACCAGTCGGGGCGCGACATCCTCTCGCGCATCATCTGGGGCGCCCGCACGAGCCTCATCGGGCCGCTGCTCGTGATCGTGATCACCGCCGTGCTGGCCACGGTGCTCGCGCTCACCGCCGTCTGGTTCGGCGGCCGGGTCGACGCGTTCATCAGCCGGATCCTCGACATCCTCTTCGCGTTCCCCAACATGCTGCTCGCGATCCTCGCGGTCGCCATCTTCGGCCCCTCGCTGCTCACCGCCTCGATCGCGCTGGCGATCGGCTTCACGCCCTACTCGGCGCGCGTCATCCGCTCGGTCGCCCTGCGGGAGCGCAACCTGCCCTACGTCTCCTCCGCGCAGCTGCAGGGCATCTCGGGCTTCATCATCACGGCGCGGCACATCCTGCCGAACGTGCGCACCCAGATCCTCACCGGTATGACGATCAACTTCGGCTACGCGATGATCGAGCTGGCGGCGCTGTCGTTCCTCGGGCTCGGCGTGCAGCCGCCGACGGCCGACTGGGGACTCATGGTCTCGAACGGCCAGGCATCGCTGCAGCAGGGCTACTGGGAGCAGAGCATCTTCGCGGGTCTCGCCATCGTGATCACCGTGGCCGCATTCGGCTACGTCGGCGAACAGCTCGGCGGTCGCCGGGCGGCAGGGAGGACCCGCTGATGCTGAACATCGAGAACCTCGTGCTCACGGTGTCCGACCCCGAGACCGGGGCCGAGACCGAGATCCTGCACGGCAACTCGTTCGCGCTCGCGCAGGGCGAGGCCCTCGGCCTCGTCGGCGAGTCGGGATCGGGCAAGTCGATGACGCTGAAGTGCATCCTCGGCATCGAACCCTCCGGCGCGCGCGTCGACGGCCGGATCGAGCTCGACGGCACCGATCTGCTCGCCTCGAGCGGCGAGCAGCTGCGGCGGATCCGCGCGAACGATCTCGCGCTCATCGCCCAGAACCCGCACGGCGCGCTCAACCCCGTGCTGCCGGTCAGCCGCTTCCTCGTCGAGGGCATGAGCGACGCCCGCACCATGAGCCGGGCCGACGCCGAGGCGAAGGCCGCGGAACTGCTGCACCAGGTCGGCATCACCGACACCGAACGCGTGCTGCGCTCCTACCCGCACCAGCTCTCCGGCGGCATGCTGCAGCGCGTGGTGATCGCGGGCGCGATCTCGGGCAGCCCGAAGCTGCTGCTCGCCGACGAGCCGACCACCGCGCTCGACGTCACCACCCAGGCCGAGGTCGTCGCGATCCTCGACGAGATGCGGCGCGAGCACGGCCTCTCGATGATCTTCGTCACCCACGACCTCGACCTCGCCGCCGCGGTGTGCGATCGGCTGGCCGTGATGAAGGACGGCGAGATCCTCGAGATCGGCACACCCGAGCAGATCCGGGATCACCCCGAGACCGAGTACACCCGGGCGCTCATGGCCGCCCGGCCCATGCTCTACCCCGCGGGGCACCCCGCGCAGGAGGAGGGCGCGCACGCCGCGGGCGCTGCGGGCCGCCCGGGCTCCGGGGACGCGAACGACGAGGAGGCAGGCGCATGAGCGAGCAGCCGATCATCGAGGTCGAGCACCTCAAGCGCACGTTCCATCTCGGCCGCAGGGCCAGCGTCGCCGCGCTCGACGACGTCTCCTGCGAGCTGCGCGCGGGCACCTGCCTCGCGGTCGTCGGGGAGTCGGGGTCTGGCAAGTCGACGCTCGCACGCGTGATCGTCGGGCTCGAGTCGGCCGACTCGGGCACCGTGCGCATCGCCGGTACCGACGTGAAGCCGACCACGGCGCGGCGGGCGCTGCGCGAGCGGGCGAAGCTCGTGCAGATGGTGTTCCAGGATCCGCAGGGCTCGCTCAACCGATCCCTGCCAGTGTCGGCCACGATCGACGAGATGCTGCGCGCGCACCGCCCCGACCTCGACAAGGCCGGGCGCCGGGCGCGCGTGCTCGAACTCTTCACCGAGGTCGGGCTCACCGAGCGGCACGCCGACGCGAAACCGGCCGCGCTCTCCGGCGGCCAGAAGCAGCGCGTCGCCATCGCCCGCGCCCTCGCGGCCGAGCCCCAGATCATCGTGCTCGACGAGGCCGTCTCGGCCCTCGACGTGTCGGTGCAGGCCCAGGTGCTCGACCTGCTCAAGAGGCTGCGCGCCGAGCACGGCCTCTCGTACCTCTTCATCACCCACGACCTCTCGGTGGTGCGCGACATCGCCGACGACGTGGTGGTGATGCGGAAGGGCCGCATCATCGAGCGCGGCACCGTGAGCGCCGTGCTCGACGCGCCCGAGCAGCCGTACACGCGTCTCCTCATCGCCTCGGCGCCCCGGCCGGGCTGGCGCCCCCGGCGCGGCCTGCGCGAGGCGCTGCTCGCCGGCGAGGGCTGAGCGCCCCCCCCGCGGCGGCGGGGCCGCACCCGGTCTCGCCGCCGGCACGGTGACCGGCCCCGCCGCCGGCCCCGGGCGCTCGAACGCCCCGATCCCGGTTCGCCGGCACCCGCAGCACCCGACTCCGCACCCACTCAGAAGGAACCCCCATGACGACCACACCCGAACGCCTCCACCTCGACGTCTCGGGCGCCACCCCGCGCGAGCTGGGGCTCAGCCGCGGCACCGCGCTGCGGGCCACGCTGCCGGCCGCCTACGCGAAGTACGCCGAGCTGTTCCGGGTGCTCGGCGTGAGCGAGGCGCACGAGCGGGAGGGCGTCGAGCGCGTCATCGCGGCGCTCGAAGGCTGGCGCCCGCAGCTGGTCGAGCAGCTCGCCGGCGTCGCCGAGGGCGCCGGGATCGAGCTCGCGCAGGTGGTCGCGCTCAACGCCCGCACCGAGATCATCGCCCTCGGCGGCCGCGGCTCGAGCGAGTGCTCGACGCTCACCGCGCAGATCGGGGGGCACCGCGTCGGTGTGCAGACCTGGGACTGGCACATCGAGCTCGACCCCTTCTGGCACACGCACACCGTCACCGGCCCCGGGCTGCGCTACGCCGGGCTCACCGAGCAGGGCATCCTCTCGAAGATCGGCGTCAACGAGGCCGGCCTCGCCCTGCACTTCAACATCCTCGGCCATCGCGGCGACGGCCCAGACGGGGTGCCCATGCATCTGCTCTCGAGCGTGGTGCTCTCGGAGTGCCGCTCCGTCGACGAGGCGATCGAGCTGATCCGAGAGGCGCCCGTCGCGTCGTCGTCGGCGTTCACCATGCTCGACGCGCAGCGCGCCGTCTCGGTCGAGATGAGCCCCGCCGGAGTCTTCCCCATCGAGGAGGTGGACGGATCCGTGCAGCGCACCAACCACTTCCAGCACGGCACGCCGCTCGCCGAGCAGAAGTCGGAGATCTACGAGCCCGACTCCTCGGAGCGGCTCGCGCTCGTGCGCGAGCGGCTCGCCGAGGGCGCGCCGGCCGCTGCCGACGAGCTGGTGCGGGTGCTGCTGAGCGGCGAGGGGGAGCCGCCCCTCACCTGCCGCGCCGACATGTCGAAGACGTACGGCGAGCGGTGGGCGACGCTCGCCACGATCATCACCGACCCCGACGCGCGCACGATCCGCATCCTCGACGGCATGCCCACCGATGCCGAGACCGGGGCGTGGCGCACGCTTGTCGCGTAGACGCTGAGCGCGGGCCGTCCGCGGTTCGGCACCGATCGACGTTCGAGCACCTGTTTCTCGCGAAACGGGGTGCTCGAACGTCGATCGGTGCGTGTGCGTGGCTGGGTGGGGCGGGGCGGGCGCCGGGTCGCGCGAGAGATCGGGGCGGCGCCGCGACGGTCCCGCCCCGCGGCCCGAGAGCAGACCCTGCACCGCGGTCCGCGAGCAGACCCTGCACCGCGATCCGCGAGCAGACCCCGCCCCGCGGCCCGCGAGCAGACCCTGCACCGCGGTCCGCGAGCAGATCACGCCCCGCGGCTCAGTCCGCGAGCAGCTGCCGCACCCGCGGGATCACCTTGCGCCCGTAGAGTTCGATGCTCGCGCACAGCAGCTCGTGCGGCATGGTGCCGTTGGCGTACTTGAGGTCGAATCGGTCGGCGGCGAGCAGTCGCACCGTGCGCGCGATGCGCTGCGCCACGGTCTCGGGCGAACCGACGTACAGCGACCCCTCATCGGCCTCGCGCTCGAATTCCGCCCGCGTCGTGCGCGGCCAGCCCCGCTCGGCGCCGATGCGGTTGCGATTCGCCTCGAAGTGCGGCCACAGCTGATCGCGGGCCTCGGCATCGGTCTCGGCGATGTGGCCGGGGGAGTGCACGCCGAGCGGCATCGCATCCCGGCCCAGCTCGTCCTGGGCCTGCCGGTAGAGATTCGCGAACGGCAGGAAGCGCGAGGGATCCCCGCCGATGATCGCGAGCATCATGGGGATGCCCACCTGCACCGTGCGCAGCACGGAGTGCGGGCTTCCGCCGACGCCGATCCACGCGCGCACCCCGTCGGGCTGCTCGGTCTTCGGGAAGACCTCCTGCTCCACGAGCCGGCTGCGGTGGCTGCCCGACCAGGTCACCGCGCCCTCGCCGCGCAGCCGGGAGAAGAGGTCGAGCTTCTCGCTGAAGAGCGCGTCGTAGTCCTCGAGTCGGAAGCCGAAGAGCGGGAACGACTCCGTGAAGGAGCCGCGGCCCAGGATCACCTCGGCCCGGCCGCTGCTCACGGCGTCGAGCGTCGCGAACCGCTCGTACACCCGCACCGGGTCGTCGCTCGACAGCACCGTCACCCCGGTGCCGAGCAGGATGCGCTCGGTGCGGCCGGCGATGGCGGCGAGCGCGATCTCGGGGCTGCTCAGCGCGAAGTCGTCCCGGTGATGCTCGCCGAGGGTGATCGCGTCGACCCCGGAGCGTTCGGCGAGCGCGGCCTGCTCGACCACGTCGCGGATCACCTGCGCGTGGTGCACGGGCGCGCCGTCGGCGGTGCGGGTGACATCGCCGAAGGTGTCGAGGCCGAGGATGAGCTGGTGCGCGTCGGCTCCGGCGACCGCCCGCAGCGGGGTCGGAGCGGAGCGCGGCGCGGGCGTGGTGTGGGGCATGCGCCTCTCAACCGAGAACGATCGGGCGGTATTCCTCGGCCGCGCCGGTCACCGCGCCATCGGCGGCATCGGGATCGCGGCTGACCGAGCAGGCGCTGGATCTCGCGGATGCTCTCGCCCCGCAACGCAAGATCCGGGATCGCGGGTCCCGCCGGATCGGAGTCGACAGGTTCTCCGCCCGACGGAGCCGTCTCGACCTCCCGATCCGGCTGTCCCCGCCTGGAGCGGGAGCGCGGCGAGTCGGGTGCGCTGCGGTCCGGTCGCCGCCGCTTGTGCGAGGGAGGACCGGCGCGATAGTGAGACTGAATAATTATTCAGTATATCTGCAATGCGCCCGGCGATTCTGTGTGAGGGCTGCCGTGTGATCCGTATGATTTCGCGGATGCGCTATCTTTCTCAAGATGTAACTGAATCGTCACTGTATAAAACTTAACCAATCATGTAGTCTCGTGGTGTTCGTGAGATCGAGTTTCTGCAGTGAGGCAATGCACGTGAGCAATGAAGACATCGGGCCGGTGCTCCGGCGCATGCGTCGCGGCGCCGCGATGACGTTGCAGCAGATGTCCGCCGCCACCGGTCTCTCGCAGAGCTTCCTCAGCCAGTTCGAGCGCGGTCGCACCCAGGCCAGCATCAGTTCGCTCCGGCTCATCACCGACGCGCTCGGCATGAACATCCATGATGTCTTCGGCGCCGTCGGCAACGACGGCTACTCCGCGGTCGTGCGCGCGGCCGAACGACCGCTCCTTCCCTTCGGTGACCGGGCGATCAAATCCATCGTCGGCTCGCGCGGCCTCAGCCGTTTCGAAATGCTCGAGGTCGTGTTCGAGGCCGGCGGCTCCACCGGTCACGGGCAGTACGCGCACGGGCACCATGAAGAGATGATCGTGGTGCTCAGCGGCTGCGTCGGCGTCGAACTGGGCGAGGATCGTCACCTCCTCGACTCCGGGGACTCGCTCTCGTTCCACTCGGAGACACCGCACCGCGTGGTCAACGCGGGCGGGGAGAGCGCTCGGGTGCTCTGGGTCGTGAGCCCTCCGGGGGCGCACGGGCCCGCATCGCTCGACACCGACGACAGAACTCGTCGGCAAGAACTTTCACCCCTCCCGTAGCAAAAAGATCAAGAAAGGCGTGAAGCGTAATGAAATCAAAGAAGATTCAACGTCGACTGGGGCTCGGCGGAGTGGTCGCACTCGGCCTGGCCGCATCCCTCGGCCTCGTGTCCTGCTCCAGCGGGGGCGGAACCTCCGGCGGCGGAGCCGATAACGGAGAGAATCCGTCACTCGTCATCGCGAGCTGGGGCGACCCCTTCACCTCTGCCACGCAGGAGTTCCTCGTGGACCCGTTCGTGGAGGAGACCGGCTACGACGTGCAGATCGTCGATGCTCCGGGCAAGTACGTCGCCAGCCTGGAAGCGCAGCAGCAGGCGAACAACATCGAATGGGATCTGCTCGACTCGACTTCGGCGCCCGACGCGTACATCGCGTACGACAAGGGTCTCATCGAGAAGATGCCGGACGACGTGAGGGAGCGCATCTCCGAGGTGCTGCCGGAGGACGCCGTCACCGACTTCGGCATCACCTGGTCGATCCTCGGATACATCACCGCCTGCAACGCGGCTGCCGCACAGGCCTGCCCGCAGAACACCGCGGAGATGTTCGATACCGAGCAGTTCCCGGGATCCCGCACCAGCATCTCAACCTCGCCGCTGGTGAATCTGAGCCTCGCGGAGGTCGCCTCCGGCGTGGATGTGGCCGATCTCGCCACTCACGAGATCGATATGGAGCGCGCGTTCGCGAAGCTGGAGGAATTCAAAGCCGCCGGCGGCACCTGGTGGAACAGCGGCGACCAGTTCATGCAGGTGTTCTCGACCAACGAGGTCGACATGGGCTTCGGCTACAGCGGTCGCTCCTACGCCGTGGCGGAGGACATGGAGAACCTCGAGATCAATTGGGAGGGCGGGCTGTACAACCCCGGCTTCTGGAACGTCGTCGAGGGCTCTGAGGATTCGGAGGCCGCGTGGGAGTTCGTCGAGTGGATCGCAACGCACCCCGAGGCCGCTGCGAACTGGGGACAGGCGCTCGGCTACTCGGTGCCGAACCCCGATTCGTTCGACTACATCGAGCCCGAGGTCGCCGAGACGCTCGCCGATTTCCCGGCCAACCGCGAGTTGCTGGGCGGCATGAACTTCAACTGGTACGTCGAGAACTACCAGGAAGTGAACGACCGCTGGCAGGAGTTCCTCCGCGGCTGATCCGGGCGCGCGAAGGAGAGGAGAACGAGTATGTCCAACCCCAGCAGCACTCAGCTTCTGGCCACCGTGAGCGGAGGTCGGAAGAGGAAACCGTGGTCGGCGAGCCTGCCGAGACCGACGGCGATCCTGATGGTGATTCCGCTCGTCATCCTCGTTCTCCTCTTCGTGGTGTACCCCCTGGTGAAACTGACCGTCGACGCCTTTACCCAGGGCGAGGGGGGATTCTCCAACTTCGCCGCGGTGTTCCTCTCGGGTGCGATCCGCAACTCGATGGTCAACACCCTGGTGATGTCGGTCATCGTGACGGCGCTGTGCCTGGTGATCGGCGGTACGCTCGCCTGGATCCTCGCCACTCCGCAGCGCGCGTGGGTGAAGGGCCTCGTGTGGGCTGCGATTCTGCTGCCGTTCTGGATGGGGGTGATCGTCAAGACCTACGCCTGGGCGGTACTGCTGGCCAAGAACGGCGTGATCAACTCGCTCCTGATCTCGATCGGCGTGATAGATCAACCGCTGTCGCTGCTCTACACGCCTTTCGCCGTGGTGCTCGGCATGACTTACACGATGCTGCCCTACGCGGTGCTCGCGATGTATCCCACGATCTCCGGCTTCAATCGGGAGCTCCTCAATTCGTCGAGGATCCTCGGTTCGTCGCGCACCGGCGCGATGCTGAAGATCTGGCTGCCCAATGTGACGCCGGGTCTCGCCGCCGCCGCAGCCATCGTGTTCGCGATCAGCATCGGCTTCTACATCACCCCGGTGCTGCTGGGCGGCGCGCAGGTGCCGTTCATGGCCTCGGTGATCGGCGACGACATCTTCAGCTTCTTCAACTACCCGCGAGCCGCCGCGTCGTCCGTCGTGCTGCTCGTGACCGCGCTCGTCGTGCTGCTCGTGACGCTGCGCGCGGTCGGCGCCCGAGCGCTGAAGGGAGGACTCGGAGGATGAGCGCTGCAACCACACGTCACAGCCTGCGTCGCGCTCCGCGCGTCATCGACCAGATCAGCAGGTGGCTCGGCAGGGTCGTCGCGCTCATCGGCCTGGTGTTCCTGCTCGCCCCGGCGCTCGCGATCGTCGTGATGTCGTTCGCCAACGACGCGAGGATCTCGTTCCCGCCGAAGCGGTGGGGGTTCGAACGATACGTCGAGGTCTTCACCTCAGGCACCTGGGGCCAGCCGACGATGCTCTCGATCGAGATCGGCCTCTGGGCCGGTGCGCTCGCACTGCTCGTCGCGCTACCGCTCGTCTTCGCACTCAAGCGCAGTACGCTCCCGGGCAAGGGCCTGTTCGAGGGCTCCGCGATCGCGCCCCTCGTGATTCCGGTCGCCGCCTACGCCGTCGGCCTGTACGGCGTGTTCGCGCAGCTCGGGCTGCTCGGAGAGAAGGTCGGCGTGATCCTCGCCCACTCGGTATATGCGCTGCCGCTCGTGGTGATCGTGCTCTCGACGTCACTCGAACAGATCGCACCGGACCTTGAGCTCGCCGCGATGACGATGGGCGCCTCCCGACTCAAGGCCTGGCTCACGATCACGCTCCGGTTGCTGATGCCCTCGCTGCTCGCCGGCTTCCTGATGGGGTTCATCACCAGCTTCGATGAAGCGGTGCTCATCACCTTCCTCGGCGGAGTCGGGCTCGTGACGCTGCCCAAGTACATCTTCGATTCGGTGCAGTACGCCGTCGACCCCGCGATCACCGCGATCGCCACTCTGCTCATGTTCGTGACGACCGCGCTGATGCTGCTCGCCACCACGCTTCGAAAGGGAAAGAAATGACTGCTGCGCGCGGAACGATCGCTGACCAGGCGGTGGACGTGAAGCTGCACATCCGCAGGCTGGTCAAGAACTTCGGTGATACCGAGGTGCTGAAAGCACTGGACCTCGACGTCAGCGACGGTGAGTTCCTCACCCTGCTCGGCCCTTCCGGCTCGGGCAAGACAACGCTGCTGCGGATCATCGCCGGTTTCGAGAACGCGACGAGCGGCGAGATGCGCATCGGAGACACCGATCTGCGGAGCCTCACGCCATCGGAGCGCCAGCTCGGCATGGTGTTCCAGAACTACGCGCTCTTCCCGCACATGACCGTCGCCGACAACGTCGCCTACGGATTGAACGTGCGCAAGGTGCGCGGCCCCAAGCGTGATCGCCGTGTGGCCGAGATGCTTGAGATCGTGGGCCTCGAGCATCTGCGCGATCGCCGGCCTGCGCAGCTCTCGGGCGGGCAGCAGCAGCGCGTCGCCCTTGCCAGAGCGCTCGCGTACGAACCCGAGATCCTGCTCATGGACGAGCCGCTCGGCGCGCTCGACCGCAGTCTGCGGCTGCAGATGGAAACCGAGATCAAGCGCGTGCACCGCCAGATCGGCACGACTGTGATCTACGTGACCCACGATCAGGAGGAGGCGCTCGTGCTCTCCGACCGGGTCGCGATCATGAGCCAGGGGAACTTCGCCGGCCTCGACACCCCGATGCAGCTGTTCAGGACTCCGCCCAACTCCTTCGTCGCCAAGTTCTTCTCGGACTCGAACATCTTCGACGGCGAACTCTCGGGCGGCGTGCTCCGGGCCTTCTCGCAGGCCGCGCAGGTGGAGTCGGCCCTGAGCGGAGAGGTGAAGCTGGCCGCGCGCCCGGCATTGACGAGGATCGGGGAGCTTCCGAAGGGCACCCCCGGTTTCCAGTTGCAGGGCACGGTCGAAGAGGTCAACCTGCTCGGCGAGAACGAGCAGCTCGAGTTGGCGATTCCCGGTACCGGAGGAGTCGTCGTGCGGCGCGCGCTGGGGAGCGGCAGCAGCGTGAGTCTCGGTGAGACGGTGCCTGTGCACCTGGCGGCGGCCGACATCACCGTCATGGCCGACTGAGGAGACCGGTTGCCCGGTTCGAGCCACCACGACACCCCGGATTCGCCGGGGTTCAGAAGACCATTCAGAGGAGAGAGAAGACAATGACCAAACACATCGCCGTCGCGGGCGGCGGCATCGCAGGGCTTGCAGCCGCCGCCTCGTTCGCGAAGTTCGGTTTCGACGTCGATGTCTACGAGCAGGGAGACAACCTGCGCGAGATCGGTGCGGGCATCTACATCAAGGAGAACATATTCGACGTGCTCGACGAGCTCGAGCTCAGCGAGCGCATCCAGCAGGTGGGCGTGCGCATCGACGCCGCCCGCATCGTCGATCAGGATCGGGTGATCGTCACCAGCCGCGACGTGAGCGGCGAGCGCCTCGTCGTCGCGCTCCGCTCCGAACTGCACAACGCGCTGCGCGATAAGGCCCTCGAGCTGGGCGCCAAGGTGCATACCGGGCGCCGCGTGGTGGGAGCGGATCCCAAGGGCGCGCTGCTCTTCGCCGACGGCGAACGCGTCGAGGCCGACCTCGTGATCGGCGCCGACGGCCTCCACTCGCGCGTGCGCGACTCGCTGCAGCTGGCACGCCTCAAGGTGGGTCTCGGTGACGGCGCCACTCGCGTGCTCGTTCCCAAGCACCCCAACGAGGGCGCCTACAGCACCGAGCACTGGTCGGGCCAGCTGCGGGTGGGCATCGCCCCCTGTTCCGACGAGTACACCTACATGTTCATCATCGGTCCCGAGAAGGATCGCCGCGCCACCCGCGTACCCCTGGACAAGGCGTACTGGAAGCGGCACTTCCCGCACCTCGCCCAGTACTTCGACGCGGTCACCCCCGAGATGTCGGTCCATCACCGCCACGAGGTCGTCTACTGCGACAGCTGGGTGAAAGGCAACGTCGCCATCATCGGCGACGCGGCGCACGCGCAACCGCCGAACTTCGGTCAGGGCGCCGGCGTGGCGATCTGCGCCGCATGGGAGCTGGCAGAGTGCCTGGCCGCCGAGGACGATGTGCGCGACGCGCTGCACGACTGGGAGATGTCGACGCGCCCGCGCATCAACATGGTGCAGGGGCTGACCACCGCCTATGACATCCTCAACTACAAGTGGCCGCGACCCCTCACGCCGCTCCGCTCGAAGCTCTTCTCGGCGATCTCCCACTCGAAGACGCTCAGCAAGCCGTGGGAGTTCTACTGGCGCGGCGGCCGCGTCGAGCCGCGCGAGCTCGGCAACCACGCCATCGGGGATCCGCGGCCATGACCGCCGGCACCGATGCGTACATCCTGCGGAACTGCCGCGTCATCACCATGGACGAGGACCGTCCCCGTGCCGAGGCGATCGCCGTCTCAGCCGGGGAGATCCTCGCGGTGGGCAGCCTCGCCGAGGTGCGTGCGGCTGCGGAGGATGCGCCCGAACACGATCTCGGGGGAGCCTCGGTGCTCCCCGGCTTCATCGACGCGCACACGCACGTCGAGATGATCGCGCTCTCGCGGCACTTCTGGATCGACGTGCGGGAGCTCACCGCTCCCGACGCGATCGTGGCACGCCTGGTGGAACGCGCGGCCGGCCTCCCCGCCGAGGACTGGGTGATCGGCCAGGGCACCTTCGGCCAGAACCTGCCGAGCAAGGAGCAACTGGACGCCGCGTTCCCGGATCGCCCGGCCGCGGTGCGATGGACGATGCACAAGTATGTGGTCAATCAGGCCGCGCTCGACGCGAGCGGAATCGATGCGGGCACCGCGGTCGGGCCGGGCGTACGCATTCAGCGCGACGCGGAGGGGCGCCTCAACGGCGTGCTCGAGGAGGCGTGGGATCTGCTCGCGATCCCCGCGTACTCGCGAGACCGCCTCGCCCCGGCGATCCGCGAGTCGCTGCGTGAGCTGTTCTTGAAGAACGGCGTCACCACAGTGCACGAGATCGGCTGCACTGCGGACGGTTTGCGCGCCATGCAGGGGCTTGCGAACGAGCGCGAGATCCCGCGCCTCGGCGTGCTGCTCACCGCGAAGCCGGGTCACCAGCCGCTCATCGAGACCTCGCAGCGCGTGATGCAGGTGCTCGGCGGGCAGCTGGGCGACGACCGCTACTGGGTGCAGGGCATCAAGATCTTCATGGACGGCGGCCGTGACGGCGCCTTCCGCACCGACGATCTCTCCGGGCCGGCCGACGGGTGGGGACTGCTCACCCGGCTCTACCCGACTCTCGTCGACGAGCTCGTCACCGCTGTGCGCGCCGGCATGCAGGTGTGCACGCACGCGATAGGCGACCTCGCGCAGGAGATCGCGGTATCCGCGGTGGAGCGAGTGCACCAGGTGTTCCCGGACCTCGACCATCGTCTGCGCATCGAGCACTTCTTCAACGAGAGCTTCGGCACCGTCAACCTCGAGCGCCTTGTCGCGGCGGGGGGACTCGCCGTGCCGAACCCCGGATTCGTGTTCGCCGAGCCCGACGATCCGGCCCGACGACAGCCGCCCGGGGCCGCGAAGTACGCGCTGCGGACGCTCGAGCGGATTCAGGGTCGCATCCCGGGCAATTCCGATACCGCCGGAGCTCAGCCGTTCACCACGAATCCGTGGTTCACCATGCGGTGCATGCTGCAGCTGCAGAACAAGAACGGGGTCGAGGTCAATCCCGCAGAGACCGTGGACGTGGAGACGGCGCTGCGCGCATTCACGGTCGACGCCGCCTACGCGACCAAGCAGGAGACGCGGAAGGGCCGCATCGCACCGGGGCTCCTCGCCGACCTGGCGATCATCGATCGAGATCCGTTCGCGATCGGCCCCGAGAAGTTCGACCAGGTCGCGACCCTTGCCACCGTGGTCGGTGGCGACGTGCTGCACGGCTCGTTCGCCGTCGGCACCCCGACACCGATTCCGGCCCAGTGAGGACGATACTCGATGCTCCGTAGCGAATCCCCGGTCGACACCGTCACCCTTGCCGATGCGATCGCCCGCCGGCTCACGCAGTACGGCGTGGAACACGTGTTCGGCATCCCCGGTACGCACAACCTCGAGCTCTTCCGCTCGCTCGGCACGGCCGGCATCGAGGTGATATCCGCCCATCACGAGCAGGGGCTCGGTTACGCGGCCGACGCCTACTCCCGGGTCAGCAGCAGACCCGCTGTGGTGGTCACGACGACGGGACCCGGAATCACGAACCTCATCACCGCCCTCGCCACGTCGCTCGCAGCGTCGGTGCCGGTGCTGGCGATCGCCCCCGGGATCCCGGAGGGCGGCGCGGACGGAAGAGCGGGCTGGCTGCACGATCTGCCGTCGCAGCTGGGGCTCATGAGCCGGCTCGTGCGCAGCCGCCGGGCGCAGAGTGGAGCCGCAGCCGTCTCGTTCATCGACGAAGTCGCGCGATCCTGGCAGACAGAGCGCCCCCTGCCGGCCTACCTCGAGGTGCCCTTCGATCGTTTCACCGCGGAGGAGGAACTGATCCTCGGCGAGCTTCCGGCGTTCGACACGGGGAGCGGCTGGCCCGCCCAGGCGGAGATCAATCGAGCAGCGCAGCGGCTCGTCGAAGCCGAACGCCCCGTGATCGTCGCGGGGCGAGGCGGCGCCAATCCTGAAGCAGCGGGCTCGGTGCGCCAGATCGCGGAAGCGCTGGGGGCGCCCGTGGTGACGACCGCGAACGCGAAGGGGGTGCTCGACGAGACGCACCCGCTGTCGCTCGGGGTGTCGCTTCGCGTGAACGCGGCGAAGCAGATGCTCGAGCGATCCGACGCGGTGCTCGTCGTCGGGTCCGATCTCGGGAGCTCCGAGTTCTGGGGGCCCTGCCCCGCGCTGGGCGAGACGATGATCCGGGTGGATGTCGACGCGCAGATGATGCACGCGAACGCCCGGGCCCCGTTTCCGCTGCTCGGACGCTCGGAACTCGTCATGCCGAGACTTGCCGCTGCGGTAGCGGAACGGCGGGGTGCGGGATCCGCTTCGAATGCGTGGGATGCCGCGGACCTGGAGGCTGTCGCCGCCGACCTCGCCGCCTATGGGGATGGCTACCGAAGATTTCACGAGCATGTGCAGGACCTCACCGATCCCCTCGACGTCGCGATCGCGGGCGACTCGTCGCAGGTGACCTACTTCGGTACGGCGACTTATTGGAAGGCTCAGAGGCCCAACCGCTTCCTCTACCCCGCGGGCTACGGCACGCTCGGGTACGCGATCCCCGCGGCGATCGGGGCCGTTCTCACCGGAGAGGTGGATCGGGTCGTGGCGATCACCGGTGAGGGCGGGATGCTCTTCAGCGTGCAGGAACTCGCGACCGCTGCGGAGCTCGGCCTGCCCGTCGTCACCATCGTGTTCACGAATGGCGGATACCAGGAGATCCGTGACGGCATGGACAGTGCTGGCATCGCGCCCGTGGGGGTCAGTTTCACCGCTCCTGATTTCGTGTCGCTCGCCCGCGGGTTCCGCATCGAAGCACGATCCGTCGTCGCCGACGGCATGAACGAGATCGGCTTCCGCGAGGCGCTCGAGTGGGCGCTCGCGAAGAACGAACCGACACTCATCGAGGTCGATGTCACCGGCACCATGCGCCGGTGATGGATCAGATGTCGCTTCGGGCGGGGGAGATGATCCACATCACTACGGCGCTGCGGTCGGTGATGTTGGCGAAGGAGTGCCCGACCTTCGGATCGATGAGGATCGCGTCGCCCGAGTGCAGGTCGTAGGTCGTGCCGTTCCACTGAAACTGGAGCGAGCCCTCCAGCACGTGGACGCACTCCTCTTCGCCCTCGTGGGTGTAGGGCTCGGGGCCCGAGGTCCGACCCGGCGCGACGACGTTGTGGTGGATCTCCAGATGTCGGGCGAGCGGCGGCGTGAGGAGGTAGTCGGCGCTGCCGTCGGGTCTGAATATCCTGCGACGGTCTGCGACTCGCACGAGCCGGTCGTCGGCTTCGCTCGAATCGAACTCCTCTGCGAAGAGCGCCCCCATGTTCTCTCCGAGCGCCAGGCAGATGCGGCGGAGCGACGCGATCGACGGGCTCGTGAGACCGCGTTCGACCTGGGAGAGGAAACTCTCGGAGACCTGGGCATCCGCGGCGATGCTCTTGAGCGACCGCTGCTTGCTCTTTCGCAGTTTGCGCAGTCGGATCCCCAGCGAGCGCTGCTCGTCTGAAGCGGCAGCGGCACCCTCCTGGTGCGGACCATGATCTGCCACGTTCGGCGACTCCCAACAGCATCGATAGAGCGGGCTGCTGTGCGGCTGCAGCCAGTTCGTAACCTATCGCATAGCCCCTGCCGCTGCCAAGGTTGTCGCGCGAGGGCGCCGCGTCTAGCCGCGGCGGTTCGAGGCGAGGTAGCCCACCACCGCGCCGGCCACGCCGTAGATCGCCGGTGCGACCCAGAAGACGCCCAGCGCGAGCAGCGCCGCGACGGCGGCCGCGAGCAGCAGCAGCTCGAAGAGGGCCTGCGCGAAGCGGTCGGTGCGCAGCACGGGGCGCGGCGAGAGGAACAGCGCCCACAGCAGCACCGAGAGCGCGAGGAACCCAAAGCCGGTGAGTAGACCCGGCAGCGGCAGCGGCCAGGCGACGAAGCCCCACACGGTCACCGATGCGACGGCGACGAGGTGGAAGAGTCCGCGCACGAGCTGCAGGGTTGCGGCGGCGGGGGTGGGCTGAACGTCGGAGGTGCTGGTCACCGCACCATTCTATTCGACCCCGCACGCGCGCTCGGCCGCGGGCGCCCAGGGTCCACGCGGGAACGCGGCTGCGCGGCTGCGCTGCTGCGCGGCTTCGCGTGAACGCTGCTGCGCGGCAGCCGAGCCTCCCCCGAATCGGGAGTGCTAGATTGCTGCTGCGATCGCGGGCGGTGGCGATTCGCCGTCTCGGATCGGCGGCGCAGCCCGTGCGAGCGCCGTTCGTGAGCGGCGCGAGCGTGCTGCGGGTGTGGTGCGATGGCAACGGGATGGAGTGAGCGTGAGCAGTGGGACGGTGCCATCCGCGAGCGGCGGCGACGCGGTGCGCGGGATCCGGATCCTCGATGAGCGCGGCGGCTTCACCGCGCCGTGCCGCGTCTCGTGGGGCGCCGGCGTCTTCTCGCTCGGGGGACGCGAGCGCGAGACCGATCTCGCCCCGACGAGCTGGGGCGCCGACGAGCTCTGGCTGATCCCGGGCCTCGTCGACGCCCACCTGCACGCCGCGTGGCACGCCTTCGACGCCGACGACCGCGCTCGTCTGAGCGAGGCGCAGACGCTCGCCGCCACGGAGCGGGCCCTCGCTCTGACGCTCGCGGCGGGGTTCACGAGCGCGCGCGACGCCGGAGGTCTCGCGGCCGACGCGCTGCGCACGATCCCGCCTTCCGCGCGGCCCCGGACCCAACTCTCGGTCCGCATCATCGACCGGCGGGCCGCAGACGAAGCGGGCGGCCTCGACCGCGCCGTCGAAGCCGTGCTCGAGGCGGGCGCGCGCTGGGTGAAGCTCTACGGCACGGCGGGCATCGGATCGCCGCCCGGCGCGGGGCTCGATCCCGTGTTCACCGCGACCGAGGTGCGCGATGCCGCGGTGCGGGCCGAGCGAGCGGGCGCCGGCGTGATGGTGCACGCGTGGGGCGGCCGGGCGATCGACGACGCGATCGAGGCCGGGGCGCTGAGCATCGAGCACGGGATCTTCCTCAGCGACCAGCAGGCCGCGCGGGCCGCGGAGCGCGACATGACGCTCGTGCCGACGCTGCGCATCTACAGGCTCGTGCAGCGCATGATCGATGCCGGCTCGCTGCCCGCGGCGCTCCGGGCGCGGGTCGACGAGGCGGTCGGCGCGCACCCGCGCGCCGTGCTGCGCGCCCGCGATGCGGGGCTGCGGGTCGCGCTCGGCACCGACTACGGCACCCCGCAGCAGCACGGCGCCAACGCCCGCGAGTTCGACGCGCTCGTCGGTGCGGGGCTCACGCCGGGGGAGGCGCTGCTGGCGGCCACGCGCTCGGGTGCGCAACTGCTCGCGCGGGTCGCGCCGCCGGATCCCGCTGCGGTTCGGGAGCGCACTGGTGCGCCGGATCCCGCTGCGCTCGCCGGGCGGATCGTCGAGGGCGCCGTCGCCGACGGTGTGATCCTGCGCCGAGACCCCTCGCAGCCCGGCGCGCTGAGCGATCCCGAGTCCATCGCCGCGGTGCTGCTCGGCGGCAGTGCGATCGACCCCGCTGCGCTGCGCGCGCGGCTGATCGGCCCCGCTGCGCCCAGCGCGGTCTGATCGCCCGCCCGGCTCCCGCACGGCTCCCGCACGGCTCCCGCCCCGCCGCAACCGCCCGGCTCGGAGGGCTGCTCCTCAGTGTGCGCTGTCGATGCCTTCGCCCCGTCGGAATCGGGTCCCTTCCGGCCCCGTGCCGGGGAGACACACGGTCGAGAGTCACCCCGTCGTGATTGGAAGCGCGCGAGGGCGGGGAGGCTCGGGGCGAGGGTGGTTCTGCGACGTCGCGCAGAAGTGGTCCATTGATAAGCGCTCGGTTAGCGTATTGAGATAGACCACGATGCGGCGCGCCAGCGCCCGATCCCGAATCGCACCCCGAGGAGCCCCCGTGCCCAGACAGCCCCACACCGAGACGCGCCGACGCCTCGCGCTCGCGACCGCCTCGCTCGCCGCCGCGGCCCTGCTGCTCAGCGCCTGCGCCGGAGGCGCGAGCCCGCAGGGCGAGGGCGACTCCGCCACCCCGGTCACAGGCGGCACCCTCACCTTCGGCCGGGTCGCCTCGGTGAACGACCTCGATCTCAACCAGCAGATCACCGCGAACAACGCCTTCGCGATCGACAAGATCTTCGAGCCGCTCGTCGCGTTCGACGAGCACGGCGAGATCGGCCCCTGGCTGGCCGAGTACGACGAGAGCGACGACGGCCTCGTCTACACCTTCACGCTGCGCGAGGGCCTCGCCTTCTCGAACGGCGACGACGTCACCCCCGACGACGTCGTGTTCTCGCTGAACCGCCACCTCGAGGTGGGCGGCCCGCTGCCGCTGACCGCGCCCATCGCGAGCATCGAGGCCACCGGCGAGCGCGAGGTGACGATCACGCTCGAGACGCCGTACACGCCGTTCCTGTCGGAGCTGTCGGGCTTCTCGAACGGCATCCTCCCCGCCGACTTCGGCGGCGCGACCGAGGAGGAGTTCTTCCAGAATCCGGTCGGCACCGGCCCCTTCGCGGTCGACGAGTGGGATCCCAACGGCGACATCTCGTTTGTGAAGAACGAGCACTACTGGCAGGAGGGCAAGCCCTACCTCGACGGGCTCGTCTACAAGTTCATCGCCGACGACACGCAGCTGCGGCAGCAGCTGGCCGCCGGCCAGATCGACGCGATCGACACCGTCCCGGCCGCGAACGCCGCCGAGGTCGACGCGGCAGCCGACACGGTGCTCTCGCAGACCGACGGCTGGTCGACCGAGCAGATCTTCTTCAACACACAGCGCGAGCAGTTCGCCGATCCCCATGTGCGCCGCGCCATCGCGCACGCGCTCGACCGCGAGGGCATCACCTCGGCGACCACCTTCGGCACCGCCGAGGTCGCGAACGCGCTGCTGCCGCCCACCATCACCTACTCGGCGAACGACACGGTCGAGGCGCTCGACTTCGACGTCGACGCCGCGAAGGCCGAGCTCGCCCAGTCGGCCTATCCCGACGGGTTCGAGACGACGCTGCTCATCGCGAGCGGCAACTCGCAGCGCGCCCAGATCGCGCAGATCGTGCAGGAGTCACTGGCGCAGATCGGCATCGACGTCGAGATCGAGCAGCTCGACATCGCGGTCTTCCGCGAGCGCTTCTTCGCCTACGACTACGACTTCATGATCAACAGCGGCCAGTCGGACGCCCCGGACCCCAACGGCTTCATCACCTTCCAGGCCGATCCCGAGGGCTTCAGCAAGTCGTACTGGACGCACTACACGGACGACCGGGTCACCGAGCTGATGCACGAGGGCCGCACGATGCCCGCCGGCGACGAGCGGGAGGCCGTGTACCGCGAGATCCAGCAGATCCTCGCCGACGACGCGCCCTACATTCCGCTGTTTTTCCCCGCCAACCTGAAGGCCACGACCGGCGACGTGCACGGCTTCACCGTGCTGCCGAACTCGAGCGTGCGCTTCGAGGACGTCTGGCTGACCGGCGGCGGGCAGTAGGGCGCCTCTGGCGCCCGAGGCGCGAGCCGCGAGGCCCCGTCTCGTGCGAGGCGGGGCATCGCGGCTCCGCTGCGGTCTTCGGGCGCGCCGCTGCGGGGCGGAGCCCGCGGGCGGGCCGCGTCGGCAGGCCGAGTCGATGTCGGAGGTCGCAAGTAGGGTGAGACCGTGAAGAACCAGCGGGCGCGACGGGTGCTGCGAGCGGCGGGCAGGATCGCCGCTCGCATCGTGCCGGTCGTGCTCGGGGTGGTGGTCGCGGTCTTCTTCCTGCTGCGCATGGTGCCGGGCGATCCCGCGGCCATGATCCTCGGCGAGCGGGCCACCCCCGAGTCGGTCGCGCAGCTGCGCGCGCAGCTCGGGCTCGATCAGCCGCTGTGGCGGCAGTTCACCGACTTCGCGGTGCAGGTGGCCACCCGCTTCGACACCGGCGACTCGCTCGTCACCGGGGTTCCGACGCGCGACCTGATCCTCGCCAAGGCGCCGGTGAGCCTCGGCATCGTGGTGCTCGCCGTCGCGCTCGCGGTGCTCATCGCGGTGCCGCTCGCGCTCGCGGCCGCGCTGCGCCGCGACAGCTGGGTGGACCACGCGGTGCGCGTGCTGCCCGCCGTCGGCATGGGCATGCCCCTCTTCTGGATCGGCCTGCTGCTCATCATCGTGTTCGGGGTGCAGCTGCGGTGGTTCCCGGTGGGCGGCGTCGGATCCGGCCCCGGCGAGCCGCTGCGCAGCCTCTTCCTGCCCGCGCTCGCCGTCGCCCTCGGCATGGCCCCGCCGCTCATCCGCTCGCTGCGAGCCCAGCTGCTCGAGGTGCTGGGCGCCGACTTCGTGACGACGCTGCGCGCGGCGCGCGTGCCCGAGCGCCGCATCCTCTGGCGGCACGTGGTGCGCGGGGCGGCGCTGCCCACGCTCACGCTGCTGAGCGTCAACACGGCGTACCTCATCGGCGGCACCCTGGTGGTCGAGAAGGTGTTCGGCATCGACGGGCTCGGCACGCTGCTGTTCCAGTCGATCGGCAGCCGCGACTTCCCGGTGGTGCAGGGCGTGGCACTCACCTGCGCCGTGCTGGTGGTGCTGGTCACCACGTTGGCGGGGGTGCTCGCGGCGCTGCTCGATCCGCGCCTGCGCGTGGGCGAGCAGCCCGAGGCGACGCGGTCGGCCGCCGAGGGGGCCGCGCGATGAACGCCCTGCGCCGCCTGCGACGGTCACCCGCATTCGTGGCGGGGGCGACGCTGTTCGCGCTGATCCTGCTCGCCGCGCTGCTCGCCCCCGCGCTGGCGCCGTACCCTCCGAACGCGCAGAACCTCACCGGAGGTCTACTGCCGCCCTCGCCCGAGCACTGGTTCGGCACCGACCAGCTGGGCCGCGACGTGCTCTCGCGCATGCTCTTCGCCGCGCAGACCGACCTGCGCGTGGCGGTGCTCGCCGCGCTCGCGCCGTTCGCGATCGGGGTGACGGTCGGCCTCGTCACCGGCTACTTCGGCGGCGCGGTCGACTGGGTCGGCTCCCGCGTCATCGACACCGTGATCGCCTTCCCCTTCTACGTGATCGTCATCGCGATCGTCTTCGCGGTGGGCGCCGGCGAGGGCGGCATCATCGTCGCCTTCGCTCTGGTGGGGTGGGTGGGATACGCCCGGGTGCTGCGCGCGATGACCGCGTCGCTGCGCGAGGCGGGCTGGGTGCAGGCGGCGCGCGGCGGCGGGCTGTCTCACGCGCGCGTGCTGCTGCGGCACCTGCTGCCGAACGTGCTGCCGCAGGCGATCGTGCTGCTCGCCACCGAGATCGTGCTCATCATGGTGGCGATCGTCACCCTCGGCTACCTCGGCCTCGGCATCCAACCGCCCACGCCCGACTGGGGCACCATGATCTCCGACGGGCAGGCCTTCATCACCACCCACTGGTGGTTGTCGGCGCTGCCCGGCCTCGCGGTCGTGCTGACGGGGGTGGCCCTCTCGCTGCTCGGCGACGGGGTCGGCGACGCGCTGCGCATCGGCGACGAGGGCGTCGCCCGCCGCGGCGAGCGGGGCGACGGGCGCGGCGGTCTCCCGCTCGGCGGGCAGCGGCTCGCGACCCGTCTTCGAAGGTCGGGGCCGTCGGCCCCGCACGGTGCGGGACGGCTCGAGCCGGGCGAGGTGCGCGTGCGCGGCCTCCGGGTGGAGGCGGTCGGGCACGGCGCGCGCGACTCGGGGGGCCGCAGGCCCGCGCTCGTCGACGGCGTCTCGTTCGAGGTGCGGCCCGGCGAGGCGCTCGGCATCGTCGGCGAGTCGGGATCGGGCAAGAGCCTCACCCTCCGCGCCCTGCTCGGCATGCTGCCCGCCGGCACGCGCGTCGCGGAGGGCGCGGCCGCCGCCGGCGGGCCGGTGCGCATGGTCTTCCAGGACCCGCTCACGGCCCTCGACCCCCTGACGCGCGTCGGCGTGCAACTGCGCGAGGCGGTCGAGGCCTCGGACGGCGGGCCCCGCGGGGCGGCACGCAGGCGCGTGCTCGAACTGCTCGAGCAGGTGCGCCTGCCCGACCCGCAGCGCATCGCGCGCGCCTACCCGCATCAGCTCTCGGGCGGTCAGCGGCAGCGGGTGGTGATCGCCATGGCCCTCGCCGGAGACCCGGCGGTGCTGCTCTGCGACGAGCCCACCACCGCACTCGACGTGACCGTGCAGCGCCGGGTGCTCGATCTGCTCGACGAGCTGCGCCGCACCCGCGGCATCACGCTCGTGTTCGTGAGCCACGACCTCGCCGTCGTCGCCTCGATGTGCGAGCGGATCGTCGTGATGCGCGGCGGGCGCGCCGTCGAGACGGGTGCGACGCAGCAGGTGGTGCGAAGCGCCCGCGACCCCTATACCCGCAGCCTGCTCGAGGCCGTGCCGACGCTGCCCGATCCCGCCCCCGATCCCGCGGATGCGGCCGAGCCCCTGGAGGCGGAACCCGCGGGGCGCGAAGACGGGCAGCGGTCGCAGCCCGCGCTCGAGGTGCGCGGCGCGCAGGTGAGGTACGGTCGGTCGGTCGCCGTCGACGGCGTCTCGCTGGCGGTCGCGCGAGGCGGCGCGCTCGGCATCGTGGGGGAGTCGGGGTCGGGCAAGACGACGCTCGCCCGCGCCATCGTCGGGCAGCTGCCGCTGACCGAGGGCGAGATCCTGCTCGACGGCCGCCCCCAGCCGCCTCGGCGGAGCCGCGCGGAGCTGCGGGCGGTGCAGCTCGTGCCGCAGGACCCATACTCGTCCCTCGACCCGCGCATGACCGTGGCGCAGACGCTGGAGGAGCTGCTGCGCGTGCACGGGCTCGTCCGCCGCGCCGCGCCGCGCCGCGCCCGCATCGCCGAACTGCTCGAGTCGGTGCGCCTCGATCCCGCGCTCGCGCATGCGTACCCGCACGAGCTCTCCGGCGGTCAGCGCCAGCGGGTCGCGCTCGCCCGCGCGCTCGCGGTGCAGCCGCGGGTGATCGTCGCCGACGAGCCGACGAGCGCGCTCGACGTGTCGGTGCAGGCGAGTGTGGTCGCGCTGCTGCAGGAGCTGCGGCGCGAGCCCGGGGTGACGCTCGTGCTCGTCTCGCACGACCTCGCCGTCGTGCACGAGCTGTGCGAGGCGGTGCTGGTGATGCGCGGGGGCGAGGCCGTCGAGAGCGGCGGATCCGCCTTCTTCACCGCCCCCCGCACCGCGTACGGTCGCGAACTGATCGGCGCGGTGCCGCGGTTGCACGGCGCCGCGCGACACCCGTCCGTGACGCCCCGCCGGGCGCCTTGATACGCTGCCAGTACCGGACCGCATGAGAGGAGGCCCTCGATGGACGGCATCATGAACTGGTTCGAGCGACTGCTCGACGGCTCGTTGGTCACGGGCGGCATCTTCCTCATCATCGGCATCGTCGGCGGCGTGCTGCTGCTCGTGTCCCTGCTGCTCGACGGCATCTTCGACGCCTTCGACTTCGGCGACGGCCCCCTCAGCCTCACCACCATCGCCGCGTTCACCGCGATCTTCGGCTTCACCTCGTTCGCGAGCGTGGGCGCCGGCATGGCGACGCCGATGGCCGCGATCGTCGGCTCCCTGGCGGGCGTGGTCGGAGGCGCGGCCGCCTGGTGGCTGTCGCGCATGATCCGCGGAGCCGAGTCGAGCACAGCCGTGAGCGGCGTCGACCTGGTGGGATCCGAGGGCGCGGTCGTGCTCGCGATCCCCGAGGGCGGGCTCGGCGAGGTCGCGATCACGCGCCACGGCGAGCGCATCTCGCTGGCCGCATCTGCCGACACCGCGATCCCGCGCGGGGCGGCGGTGCGCGTCACCCAGACCGTCACCTCCACATCGGTGCGCGTCGAGCCGCTCGTGCCGCCCGCCGCTCCGGAGCAGGCGCCCGGCCCGTCCGGCCCCGATCCCGCAGCAGACCCCCCTCAATGAACGGAGAATGAATGTTGCTCGCAAGCCCGGCGATCATCGGTATCTTCGGCGCGGTCATCGCGCTGGTACTGGTGGCACTCGTCATCATCAAGCGGTACCGCATCGCCAAACCGGATGAGGCGATCATCGTCACCGGAGGCAAGGGCAAGGAGGTCGTCGACGCCGCAGGGCACAAGTCGCGCGACCTGTCGGGGCAGAAGGTCGTCACGGGCGGCGGCGTGTTCGTCGTGCCGTTCGTGCAGAAGTCGTTCACCATCTCGCTGCGCTCGCGCCGCCTCTCCATCACCACTGAGGCGCAGACCACCGACGGCATCACCATCCAGGCGCAGGCCGTCGCCGTCGTGAAGGTGGGCGGCACGCAGGAGATGATCCGCGCCGCCGCCCAGCGATTCCTCTCGAACTCCGACGAGATCGACGAGTCGACGCAGGAGGTGCTGTCGGGCTCGCTGCGCTCGATCATCGGCGGGCTGACGGTGCTGCAGATCATTCGCGACCGCGCGGTTGTGGCCCAGAGCGTGCTCGAGGCCGCCGAGGAAGCGCTCACCAAGCAGGGCCTCGTGGTCGACACCCTGCAGATCCAGGAGATCCGCGACGCCGCCGACTACATCGCGAACATCGGTCGCCCCGAGGCGGCGAAGGTGCGCCAGGCGGCCGACATCGCCGAGACCAACGCCTACCAGGCCTCGCAGGAGGCGAAGATCTCGGCCGAGAAGGTGCTGCTCGACCGCAATCGCGAGCTGAAGCTGCGCCAGGCCGAGATCCAGGCCGAGACCGACAAGGCGACGGCGCAGGCCTCGGCGGCCGAGCCCCTCGAGCAGGCCATCCAGCAGCAGGCCATCGTCGAGCAGCAGCAGATCACCGCGCAGAAGGAGGTGGCGCTGCGCACCGAGAAGCTGAACGCCGACGTGCGCGCCGTCGCCGAGGCCGAGGCCTACCGGGTCGAGGCGCTCGCGAAGGCCGAGGCCACCGCCTCGGTGTCCGCGGCGGAGGGCCGCGCCAAGGCGATCGAGCGCGAGGGTCTCGCGAACCGGGCCGCCCGTATCGCGGCGTCCGAGGCGCTCGAAGCGGAAGGTCGCGCCGAGGCCGCGGCGCTCGAGGCGAAGGGCACGGCCGAGGCCGCGGCCATCGACGCCCGCGCCCGCGCGCTCGAGACGCAGTCGCAGGCGGTGCTCGCGCAGGAGCTCATCCACCTGCTGCCCGAGATCGCCGGCGAGTACGCGCAGGCGATCGGCGCGATCGACAACATGACCGTGGTCTCGGCCGACGGCTCGTCGAAGGTGACCGGCGACGCCATGGGCAACATCAAGGGCATGCTCGAGATGGCGCGCGAGACCGTGGGCATCGATCTCGTCGGCATGCTCAACGGCGTGGTCGCGGGCGGCGCCGCGGGCGCCGCCGCCGGGCGCGCCTCCCAGGCGAAGCCGCAGGCCGACCGGGCCGATTCGGATCCCGCGCAGCGGGAAGAGGCCGTCTCCGGTCGCGGTTCGGGCAACGACCCCCGCACCGCCGAGCGCCTGGCCGACGCGGCTCAGGACCTCGCGGCTACGGCGTCCCGCACCGCGTCGGAGGCCGCCGACGCCGCGGGCTCCGTCGCCGACGCCGCGGGTGACGCGGCGCAGCGCGCGGGGAGCACCGCGGTGAACGGCCTCGACGGCTTCGGCGCCGCGCCTCAGCAGAACCCGGCAGAATAGGGGTATGCCCTCCCGCAGCCCACGATCGATGACGGCGGAGGTCGAGTCGGTGCTCGGCCCCGCTCCGGCGAGCTACTCGCAGCCGGAGATCGTGGTGCTGCGGTTCCGGCGGCACGGGCGGCGTCTCGTGTGGCCGGTGCTCGCACTGGTCGCGATCGCCGGCGCCGCCGGCTTCTGGGTGGGCGCGCTCCCCGCCGCGTGGATGAACCTCGCGGCCGCCGCGGGCGGGATCCTGCTCGCCCTGCTGCTCGGGGTGCTGCCCGTCTTCTCCTGGCTCGCCCACCGCACCACGGTGACCACGCGGCGCGTGATCCGGCGCCAGGGCCTCTTCTCGCGGCAGCGCAGCGAGGTGCCGCTCGGGCGGGTGCGCGAGGTGCGCTCGCGCCGCGGGCTGGGCCAGCGGGTGTGGGGCGCGGGCGACATCGAGCTGCTGCACGGGGCCGAGAGCCTCACGCTGGTGGACGTGCCGGACAGCGAGCGCGTCGCCGACGCCCTGCAAGAGCTGATGGAGCGCAACTACGAGCACTCGGCGCGGGTCGAGCAGCGGCTCGCGAACCTGCCGGGCGCTGCGGCGGCCCCCGCGGCCGCGCTCCCGCAGGATCAGGCCGGGCCGGTCTCGTTCTGGTGATGCGCGCCCGTCGATGAGCCGCGCCGCCCGGCCGCTCATTGCTCAGCGGCTTGCGAGGAGACCGCGGGACGTTCGCGGTCTCAGGTCGTGCGGGTGATGAGCACGTCGATCAGCTGCCCGGCGAGGTTCACGAGCCGCTCGATCTCGCTCTCGTCGCGATCCACCCAGCGGCACTCCGGATCGCCGACGGGCACGAAGTTCTCGTGCCGCTCCCACACCACGAGCGTGCGCTCGGCGCCGAGCACGTACTGCTGCCACCAGACCTGGCGCAGATAGTTGCGCGGGATCGAGCGCCACTCCTTGTTGGTGGTCTTGATCTCGGCGAGTTCGACGGTGCCGCGGTCCCGATGGGCGAGCCCGTCTGGGGTGGCGAGGTGCCGCAGATCGGCCTCGGCGTGGAAGAGGGCCTGGCTCGGCGAGATCTCGTGCTCCCGCAGCACCCACGCGGCGATCTCGGGCTCGCGCGCCTTGCCGTGCGCGGTGTAGGCGTTGCCGGTGAAGCGGCTGCCGTGCAGCTTCTCGTGGGCGGCGGCCTCGATCGAGCGCCGGCTGGTCAGCTTCGCCACATCGGTCGCGGTGATGCCGCGAGCTCGTGCGCGCATCCAGGCCATGCGATCCGTGCCGTCGGTCACCATCCGGTGCAGGTAGGCGGGGAGCAGATCGGTCACCGCACCAGTCTTCCATGCCTCGCCCGAGACGGCGATCCGGGCTCGCCCGAGAGCCCCGAAAACTCCCTACTGTCGCGCAAAAGCCCTGCACAGGCCGGATTACCTGCCGCGAATCGGAAAGTTCGCTGACAATACAGCGAGAGAGCTGGATGCTCATCAGCTGTTGGGTGCAACTCTGGAAAGGAAAGCACTAGGCTCGTGAAGACAAGTTCCCCGAGTGCACACATGAATTCGGGTCTCGGGGGGGAAATATCGATCTGGTGCGCTTCGGCGTTGACTTCTTCTCAGCGCGATTCGTGCCAGATGAGAAGGGCACTCAGAACATGGAATCTCAGGCATTGAAGCGCGCCGATGGTGGGAAAGTGCGCGCTCTCGTCGTCGATGACGAGGAATCGATCACGCAGCTCGTCGCAATGGCGCTGCGGTACGAGGGGTGGGATGTCGAGACCGCCGTGAACGGCGAGGAAGCGCTCCAGAAGATCCGCTCCTTCGAGCCCGATGTCGCCGTGTTCGACATTCTGCTGCCCGACTTCGACGGGATGCAGCTGCTGTCCCGGGTGCGCTCGGACGGGCGCATGTTCCCGGTGCTGTTCCTCACGGCGCTCGACTCGGTCGAGGATCGCGTGAACGGACTCACCGCAGGCGGGGACGACTACGTGGTGAAGCCGTTCAGCCTCGAGGAGCTCATCGCCCGCCTGCGCGGGCTGGTGCGCCGCTCTCAGGTGGCGCTTGCGCAGGAACCCGATCCGGTGCTGCGCGTGGGCGATCTCACACTCAACGAGGACAGCTACGAGGTGGAGCGCGCAGGCGAGCCGATCACGGTCACGAACACCGAGTTCGAGCTGCTGCGCTACCTGATGCGCAACCCGAACCGCGTGCTGTCGAAGGCGCAGATCCTCGACCGCGTGTGGGCCTACGACTTCAACGGCAAGTCGACGGTGGTCGAGCTCTACATCTCCTATCTGCGCAAGAAGGTGGATGCGGGTCGCGACCCGATGGTGCACACGGTGCGGGGTGCGGGCTATATGCTGAAGCCGGCGAACTGATCTCTCGGGGATCGGGGTGCGGGAGCCGAGGATCGCCCGGGTGTTCGCCCTGGTTCCGGTCCCGCGCCCCGAATCGCCGATCGTCGGTTCGTGTGATAGAGTTGCCGACGGCCAAAGACCGTCGGTAGGGTCCGTGAGGATCCCGGAACGTTCGCGAGAGCGAAGACCTGCGCAGGTACGAACTCCTTGAGAGTGGGATCGGATCCCGTTCTTCACAGAAGCTCCGTGCGTGCGCGCCGGAGCTTTTCCCGTTTCAGGGGAGCATCCGAGCGGCACGGCCCCCGAGCGGCAGCCGCCGCACGGGTACGACAAGCTAGGGAGCGCCATGGCTACGAAGGACGCTACGGTTGCCGATCTTCAGCAGAAGTTTGAAGAGTCGACCGCCGTTCTGCTGACTGAGTACCGCGGTCTCACGGTTGCCGAGTTGCGGAATCTCCGCAACAGCATCCGCGAGCACGCGACGTACGCTGTGGCGAAGAACACGCTGACCAAGATTGCGGCCAACAACGCCGGGATCACCGCTTTCGATGACGAGCTCGCCGGTCCTTCGGCGCTCGCCTTCGTGCACGGTGACACCGTCTCGGTCGCCAAGGCTCTGCGTGACTTCGCCAAGGCAAACCCTCTTTTGGTGGTGAAGGCGGGCTACTTCGATGGCAACGCCCTGACCGCCGCTGAGGTAGGCAAGCTTGCCGATCTCGAGAGCCGCGAGGTGCTGCTGGCCAAGGCCGCCGGCGCCATGCAGGCTGCTCTGGTCGGTGCGGCACAGCTGTTCAACGCTCTGCCCGCCAAGGCCGCACGCGGCTTCGGCGCGCTGCAGGAGAAGCAGGACGCGTAAGGATTCGGCGCACGCCGGTTCGATACACATACACCCGCCTCTCGCGCACCGCGTGAGGGCAAACATCAAGGAGATACACAATGGCTAAGCTTTCGACTGAAGAGCTGCTCGAGCAGTTCAAGGAGCTCACCCTCATCGAGCTCTCGGAGTTCGTGAAGGCGTTCGAGGAGACCTTCGACGTTTCGGCTGCCGCCCCGGTCGCCGTCGCCGCTGCTCCGGCCGCCGGTGGCGCTGCCGAGGCCGTCGAGGAGAAGGACGAGTTCGACGTCGTCCTCGAGTCGGCCGGCGACAAGAAGATCCAGGTCATCAAGGTCGTGCGCGAGCTGACCGGCCTGGGCCTGGGCGAGGCGAAGGCCCTCGTCGAGGAGGCTCCCAAGAACGTGCTCGAGGGCGCGAAGAAGGAGGACGCCGAGGCGGCCAAGGCCAAGCTCGAGGAGGCCGGCGCGGGCGTCAAGCTCGCCTAAGTCTTCCGAGACTGCCGCTCTTCGCAACGCGAAGCAACGCAGGGGCGGGATCACTTTCGGGTGATCCCGCCCCTGCTGCGTGTCGGGGGAGGGAGCGGATCCGGCGTCCGGTGCGATCGGGGTGCGGTGCCCGGGTCTCGATTCGGTTTCAGACCTTGAAAAAAATTGGATCCCGTCTACTATGGCTTGCGGGGGCGCCGCGGGCGGTATCGACGATGCCCTCGTTCGAACGCAGACCTGGGGGACTGAACCACATGAAACTGAAGCGCGCACTGTCCGCGGTGACCGCCATCGGACTCACCGTCTCGGCGCTCGCGCTCGGGGGCGCCGCAGCGACGGCCGTTCCGAGCAGCGACGTCTACTTGCCGGCGGCGGAGATCGTCACGACCACCGATGCAGCGACCGAGTCCCAGTTCTACAATCAGTGGCACTTCGATCCCGAGCCGGGCAGCAACGGGGTGGCCGCGCAGCACCCGAACGGCTTCACGGTCGGGGCGGGCAGCGTCGTGCACGCGATCAAGGGCAACTATAACGACCTCGTCGGGCCGGGCGAGGCGCTCGCGGATCCCGCCTCCATCGCCGAGCTGGCGGCGAGCCTCTCGCTCTCCATCTCGGACCCGTCGCGCACGACCTACCAGATCCCGGTGTTCTACGGCCACGACGGCGCCGCCTGGAAGTTCACCATGCTGCGCAAGAACGTCGCGCACGACGACAACCGGTGGATCTCGTCCGCCACGATCCCGGCCGAGGGGTCCGCCTCCGAGATCAGGGCGGAGTACGAGTACCCGCTCGCGCAGATCATCGCCGCGCTCGAGGCGAACGGCGATCCGCGGGCGATCGGCGCGGGCTTCTTCGTCGACCGGCCGACGAGCGAGCTCATCGTCTCGTCGTTCACCGCGGGCGGCGTCACCACCCGCTTCTACGCCGCACCGCCGGCGAGCGCCGATCCGCGCGGAACCGACACCGGCTTCGTGCACGCCGACAGCATCTACGTGCGCGCCGAGCTGAGCGAGGACGCCTACGCCGGCTGGCACGAAGAGGTCGAGGATGCCGCGGCGCGCGGAACCTTCGAGTCGGTCGTCGCGCCGAGCGGCGATCACGTCAGCGGTCTGCGGGTCACCGGCAAGTCGCAGCTGATCAACGGCTACGCCGACGATGCCCGCCCCCGCAACTCGCTGCCGCAGATCCTCGACGAGGGCTTCGTCATCGACGGCGCCGCCGAGGCGGGCGCCCGGGGCTTCGAAGCCCAGATCCCCGTCTTCTTCCAGCAGGAGGGACGGATCGGCCAGCAGTTCACCACGCTGCGCGCCGCGGTGCCGGCCGACGGCCGGCTGACCTCGGGCTTGCCGTGGGCCTCATCGCGCGACCTCGGCGCCGTGCCGGCGAACACCTACACCGATCTGAACGCGATCATCGCCGCGCTCGGCGACTACGAGATCATCGGTCACGGGTTCACCGTCGAAGCGGGGGCGGCGCTCGTGAAGAACGTCTCGTTCAACGGGCACGCGACCACCTTCGCCACCGCGCCGGCCCCGATCGTGCCGGCTCCGAATCCGTCCGATCTGACCCCCGAGACCGAGGGGCTCATCAGCGCCGCGCCGACCGCCGCTCCGGGCGCCACGATCACGATCGAGGTCGGCACCGAGTGGGCGGGCCAGACCGTCGACGTCTACATCTTCTCCGAGCCCCGACATCTCGGCGCGCACCTCGTGAGCGCGGCCGGCACGGTCGAGGTCGTGCTGCCGGCCGACATGAGCGGGGTGCACAGCCTCGCGGTCTACGCCGCGGACGGGACGCTCATCGGGTGGCAGACCATCACGCTCGCATCGGGCGGCGGGGCCGGGGGCGCGAAGCTCGCCCGCACCGGCGCCGAGGAGACCGCGGTGCTCGGGACCGGGATCGCGGCGCTCGCGACGATCGTGCTGGGCGGCGCGGCGATCGGCTCGCAGGCACTGCGCCGCCGCTCGCTCTAGCGGCGCCCTTTTCGAAGCTGTTTTACGGCAAACCGCNCGTCGTTTGCAGAAAAGATCTTCGAAAACTTCGGGTGATCCCGCCCCTCCCGTCTTCGGACGCCCGGTGCCCGGGTAGTGCCGGGCGCCCGGGTGGCGCCCGCGGCTCGAAGCTGGTACAGTTGCCCGGCTGTTCTGATCCGATCCGGGATCCCCTCCGCCGCGCTCCGGATCCTCTCGCCGCCTCCGGCCGACCGCGAATGTCGGTGGTGCGCATCAGAATGGCACACGACGAAAGGATCCTCGTGGCCCTCATCTCCCTCACGCTTCGGCACGCGAAGAAGTATTGGCCGTTCATCGCGGCCGTGCTCGTGCTGCAGCTGCTCTCCACCATCGCCGCGCTGTGGCTGCCCAGCCTCAACGCGCAGATCATCGACCGCGGCATCGCCCAGGGCGATACCGACTTCATCTGGCGCACGGGCGGCTTCATGCTGATCGTGTCGCTCGGGCAGCTCTTCACGGCGGCGGCCGCCGTCTACTTCGGTGCACGCACCTCGATGGGCGTGGGCCGCGATCTGCGCCGCGAGGTCTATCGCAAGGTCGACTCGCTCAGCACGCTCGAGGCGACGAAGTTCGGCGCGGGCACGCTCATCACACGCGGCACCAACGACGTGCAGCAGGTGCAGATGCTCGTGCTGATGACCCTCAACTTCATGGTCTCGGCGCCGATCATGGCGATCGGCGGCATCATCATGGCGCTGCGCGAAGACGCCGGCCTGTCGTGGCTCGTATGGGTCTCGGTGGCGGTGCTCGCGGTCATCGTGAGCTTCCTGGTGTGGCTGCTGCTGCCCCTGTTCCGCACGATGCAGGATCGCGTCGACGCGATCAACGGCGTGCTCCGCGAGCAGATCATGGGCATCAGGGTCGTGCGCGCCTTCGTGCGCGAGAACTTCGAGGCCGATCGATACGAGGTAGCCAACCGCAACATCACCGACGTCTCGGTCAAGGTGGGCAACATCTTCGTGCTCATGTTCCCCGTCATCATGATGGTGCTGCACTGCGCCACGGCCGCCGTGCTGTGGTTCGGCGGGCACCGGGTCGATCAGGGCCTCGTCGAGGTCGGTTCGCTCACCGCGTTCCTGCAGTACCTGCTGCAGATCCTCATGGCGGTGATGATGGGCGTCTTCATGACGATGATGATCCCGCGAGCCGTGGTCTGCGCCGAGCGCATCCGCGAGCTCCTCGACACCGAGTCGACGCTCTCCTTCCCGACAGCCGAGACGATGCCGACGCCCGCCAGGGGGCGCGTCGAGTTCGATCACGTCACCTTCGGCTTCCCCGGCGCCGAGAAGCCGGTCATCAAGAACGTGAGCTTCGTCGCCGAGCCGGGCCAGACCACGGCGATCATCGGCTCGACCGGCGCGGGCAAGACGATTCTGCTCAATCTGATGCTGCGCCTCTACGATCCGCAGCAGGGATCCATCACGGTCGACGGCGCTCCCATCTCGGCGCTCACGCGCGCGCAGCTCGCCGAGGCACTGAGCCTCGTGCCGCAGCGACCCTACCTGTTCTCCGGCACGATCGCCTCCAATCTGCGCTTCGGCCGGTCCGATGCCAGCGACGACGAGCTGTGGGAGGCGCTCCGCGTCGCCCAGGGCGATGACTTCGTGCGCGCCAAAGAGCTGCAGCTCGAAGAGCCCGTCTCGCAGGGCGGCACAAGCGTCTCGGGCGGCCAGCGCCAGCGCCTGTCGATCGCCCGCGCGCTCGTGGCGAAGCCCCGCGTGTATCTGTTCGACGACTCGTTCTCGGCGCTCGACGTGGCGACCGATGCGAAGCTGCGGGCGGCTCTGCCCGACGCCACGAGGGGCGCCACGACGATCATCGTGGCGCAGCGGGTGTCGACCATCACCGACGCGGATCAGATCCTCGTCGTCGAAGACGGCGAGATCGTGGGGCGCGGCAGTCATGAGCAGCTGCTCGAGACCAGCGAGGTGTACCAGGAGATCGTGCGATCGCAGCTCGAAGAGGCGGAGGCGGCCTGATGGCTGAGAAGAAGAACGCGCAGGCCGAGGCCGCGGTGCAGGCCGACGAGTTCGAGCTGCCCGACGACTACCAGCCCGACGCCGACGACTGGTCGGGTTCGCAGCCGGTCAAGAAGGCCAAGCACTTCTGGCCGTCGGCGAAGCGGCTCGTCGGCCTCCTCGCGCCCGAGAAGTGGCTCTTCTCGCTCGTGGTGCTGCTCGTCGTGGGCTCGGTCGTGCTCACGGTGGTCGCGCCGAAGGTGCTCGGCCAGGCGATGGATGTCATCTTCAACGGCATCCTCGGCAAGCAGCTACCCGCCGGAGTGCCGATCGAGCAGATCATCCAGGGCGCGCGCGACGAGGGCAACACGCAGTTCGCCGACATGCTCGAGGGGGCGAACGTGGTGCCCGGCGAGGGCATCGACTTCGGCCTGCTGAGCCGCCTCATCCTCGCGGTGCTGGCGCTCTACCTCGTGGCGTCGTTCCTCATGTGGCTGCAGGGCTACATCCTCAACCGCATGGTGATGCGCATCGTCTACCAGCTGCGCCGCGACATCGAGCACAAGATCAACCGGCTGCCCCTCAGCTACTTCGACGGGCGTCAGCGCGGCGACGTGCTCTCGCGGGTCACGAACGACGTCGACAACATCCAACAGGCGCTGCAGCAGGCGTTCTCGCAGCTGGTGCAGTCGCTGCTCACGGTGATCGGCATCACCGCGATGATGTTCATCGTGTCGTGGCAGCTCGCGCTGATCGCGCTCATCGCGCTGCCCCTCTCGGGCATCATCGCGGGGGTGGTCGGCGTGCGGGCCCAGAAGCTGTTCGTCGCGCAGTGGAAGCACACGGGCGACCTCAACGGGCACATCGAGGAGTCGTTCACCGGGCACGAGCTCGTGCGCATCTTCAACCGCGACGCCGAGATGGCCGAGGAGTTCGACCGCCGCAACGAGGGGCTCTTCGACGCCGCCTACAAGGCGCAGGCGCTGTCCGGCACCATCATGCCGGCCATGCAGTTCGTGCAGTACCTCAGCTACGTGCTCATCGCCGTCGTCGGCGCCCTGCGCGTCACCGCGGGGCAGATGACCCTGGGCGACGTCACGGCGTTCATCCAGTACTCGCGCGAGTTCTCGCAGCCGATCAGCGAGATGGCGAGCATGGCGAACATGCTGCAGTCGGGCGTGGCCTCGGCCGAGCGCACCTTCGAGCTGCTCGACGCCGACGAGCAGCAGCCCGACACCGCCTCCGAGCGGCTGCCCGAGCGCACCGACGGGCACGTCGAGTTCGACGACGTCTCGTTCAGCTACGATCCCGAGACCCCGCTCATCGAGGGTCTCTCGCTCGAGGCCAGGCCCGGGCACACGATCGCGATCGTGGGCCCGACCGGCGCCGGCAAGACCACCCTCGTCAACCTCATCATGCGGTTCTACGAGCTGAACAGCGGGCGCATCCTGCTCGACGGCGTCGACATCACGCGACTCTCGCGCGCCGAACTGCGCGGCCAGGTGGGCATGGTGCTGCAGGACGCGTGGCTGTTCGACGGCACGATCCGCGAGAACATCCGCTACGGACGGCTCGACGCCACCGACGACGAGGTCGTCGAGGCGGCCAAGGCGACAATGGTCGACCGCTTCGTGCGGCAGCTGCCCGACGGCTACGACACGGTGATCTCCGAGAACGCCTCGTCGCTGTCGGCCGGCGAGCGGCAGCTGCTCACGATCGCCCGCGCCTTCATCGCGAACCCGTCGCTGCTGATCCTCGATGAGGCCACCTCCTCGGTCGACACGCGCACCGAGGTGCTCGTGCAGCAGGCCATGCGCGCGCTGCGCACCGACCGCACGTCGTTCGTGATCGCGCACCGCCTCTCGACCATCCGCGACGCCGACACGATCCTCATGATGGAGAACGGCAGCATCGTCGAGCAGGGCTCCCACGAGCAGCTGCTGGCGAGGCGCGAGGCGTACTACCGCCTCTATCAGGCGCAGTTCGCCGGCGAGGTCGACGAGGCGCACGCCGAAGAACTGCTGACGGGATCCATTCCCACGGTGCAGCCGGAGCAGCCCGAGGGCTGATCCCGGCCTCAGCGCTGATCGTGCGGCCCGGGAGGGCGACCGGAAACGGTCGCCCTCCCGGACCGTTGCCGATCCGGGGCCGTGTCCCGCCCGGTCCGCCGCTCGGCGTTCCCCGGAAAGCTCCGCCCCGGTGGGATGGGCATTACCTCCCTTTGTGATGGACGGTGTGCAAATATTCCGATAGCCTCTCCCTCGTCGGGTGCCGAGCGGCAGCCGCGGAAAAGGGGAGACCATGCGCGCATCGATGCGCCGAGGGATCGCAGCGTGCGCCGCGATCCCGCTGCTGATACTGTTCGCGGCACCCGCCGCACACGCGGAGGGCGAGGAGCAGGATCCCGCAAGCACCCTCTCCGGGCGCATCGCCGAGGCCGCCGCATCGGGGGCCGCCACACCCGAGGAGATCGCCGAAGCCGCGGCCCTGCCGGTCGACGGCGAAGGCAGCCTCACCTTCGACAGCGCCGAGCGCATCACCGTCTCCGTGATGTTCGATGCCGCTCCCGACGAAGCGCAGCTGGCGGCGGTCCGAGCGAGCGGCGCCGAGATCGAGACCGTGCTCGAGATGTTCGCCGCGGCCACCGTCAAGATCGCGCCCGAGCACCTCGAAGCGCTCGCGGCGGTGCCGGGCGTCGCGAGTGCGATCCCCGCGCTGAAGCCCTTCACCGGAACGGACCGCTCCACCGCCGTCGTCGGCCTGCGCGGTGAGATCGCGGCCCTCACCGGTGCCGCGCCCGCTGTGGCTCCGGCCGCCGCGACGCCCGCCGGAGCCCCGTGTGGGCCGATCCCCATCGAGGCCGACGCGCCCCTGAACGCCGACGACGCCCGCAGCGGCTTCGGCGTTGACGGCACCGGCGTCACCATCGGCATCATCTCCGACTCCTTCGCCAAGACTACGGCGCCCACGTCCTGGCAGAACGACGTGGAGTCGGGGGCCCTGCCCGGGCCCGAAAACCCCTGCGGGCGCACCCTTCCCGTCGAGATCGTCTCCGACCAGCAGTCCGGTTCGGACGAGGGCCGCGCCATGGCCCAGCTCGTGCACGGCATCGCCCCCGGGGCGAAGCTGCTCTTCGCCGACGCCGGTTCGAGCGACATCGGGATGGCCCAGAACATCTTCAATCTGGCTCAGGCGGGCGCCGACATCATCGTCGACGACATCACCTGGCCGTCCGAGACCTACTACCAGCAGGGCTTCATCTCCGTCGCGATCGAAGAGGTGAAGGCGCAGGGCATCACGTACTTCACCTCGGCCGGCAACTCCACCGGCATCGGCTCGAGCGGCGCGAGCACGGGCAAGCCGATCTCGTCCTGGCAGACCACCGCCTACCGGCCGACCGCGTGCCCCGCATGGCTGCTCGACCCCAGCGGCGATCCCCTCGACGGACAGACCGTCGACTGCCTCGACTTCGACCCCGACCCCGCGGCCGACACCCCCTACGACACACTGCAGATCAGGGACAACCTCTACAACGGGCAAGCCCAGCTCCAGCCCATCGGTTCGATCGGCGAGCCGCTGCACGGCGTCACCACCGGCTACGTGCTGCGCTTCTACGAGGTGGTCGACGCTGCGACCGACGATGTCGAGCTCATCGGGCAGGTCGGGCAGTTCGGCCCCACGCACCCCGGTTTCATGGGCGCTGTGACGGTCGACGAGAACACCGAGGTGCGCATGGTAATGGTGCGCACCGCGCACGACCCCGACCCCGCCGCGCGCCAGCCCGCCGTGTTCCTCTCCTTCATCCGCGGCGGCGGCGCCATCGCGGACCGCGCCCACCTCGGCAACGCCGAGCTCGGCGCGGCCGCCACCGACTGGGTCGGCGAGACCGTGTTCGGCCACGGCGCAGACGGCTCGGCCATCAGCGTCGCCTCGCTGCACTGGGACGACCCCGCGCAGGTGCGCGACTACAGCTCGCTCGGCCCGGGCACCCTGCTCTACGAGCCGGTGCGCACCGATGCGGCAGCCCCCTCGGCGCGCCTGCCGCAACCCGTGATCGTGCCCACTCCCCATGTCGCGGCGGTCGACGGCACCCAGACCACCTTCTTCGGCGAGGACGAAGGCGCGCCCGGAGCTCCCGAATACCGCTTCTACGGCACCTCAGCCGCAGCGCCGAACGCGGCCGCCGTGGCGGCGCTCGGCCTCTCCTACGCGCCCGGACTCCGCGGAGCGGCGCTCGGACAGCTCGTACTCGAGACGGCGCGCGGCACCGCCGCGGGCGGGCCCGTGAACCCCTACGCGCCCGGCTTCTCCGACGCCGAGGTGTTCGGCGCGGGCATCGTCGACGCGAACGCCCTGCTCGAACGGATCTACGCCGACTCGCCGACACCCGGCCAGATCGCCGGGTTCGCCACCACCGCGGTCACCCACACCTCGCTCACCCTCGGATGGCAGGCGGCGATCGACGCCGACCGCTACGTGATCGAACTCTTCACCGGAGAGCCGGTACCCGCCAACGCCGTCGAAGCGTCTCAGCTCGCAGCCGACCAGCTGAGCCACGCCTTCACCGGGCTGAGCCCAGCAACCGCCTACACGGTGCGCCTCACCCCATTCTCCGTGCTCGGCAAAGCGGGCACCGCCGCCGTGCTCCCCGTCACCACCGCGAACGCTCCCGTGGTGCCCACACCCCAGCCGGTGCCCCAGCCCGCACCCGACCCGCAATCCGCCGGAGCGAAGAACCTGCGCCAGACCGGCGGAGAGAGCAGCACCCCGCTCATCATCGGGGCCGTCGCCCTCGTGGTGCTCGGCGGAGCCGCCGTCGCACTGGCCGTCGCACAGCGCCGCAAGCGCGCCGCCGCGAACGGCATGGACGAAGCAGGCGACGACATCGGCTAGACTAGTGAGGCCCCCCATGCGGTGGCATCTCGGCGAACTCCCCCAGGTCGGAAACGAAGCAAGGGTAGTCGGGCTCTGCCAGGTGCATGGGGGGTCTTTCTCTGCTTATTCGCCTACTGGCGTCGGTGGGCCCGGCGCTGTATTAGGCGTGCATGCGAGGCCTGTCTATGCCTATTTGCCTGGGCTGATGTAAGTCCCTAACGCTACGCTGGGCGCATGACCTCAGCCGGCGCCGCCGTCATCGGGGCAGGGCCCAACGGCCTCGCCGCGGCGGTCACCCTCGCCCGCGCGGGAGTTCCCGTCACCGTGTACGAGGCGGCCGAGACCATCGGCGGCGGCGCCCGCACCCAGCACCTCGTGCGCCCGGGCGTGCTGCACGACGTCTGCTCGGCGATCCACCCCATGGCCCTCGCCACCGGCTTCTTCCGCGCCTTCGAACTCGAGCGGCGCATGGGCTTCGTGGTGCCCGAGGCCTCCTACGCCAACCCGCTCGACGGTGCAGCCGGCGGCGGCGATGGCCGGGCCGCCGTGGCCTACCGCGACCTCCAGCGCACCGCCGCGGAACTGGGCCGCGACGGGACAGCCTACTCTCGCCTCTACCGCCCTTTCCTGCGCCGACTGGAGGGGGTCGTCGACTTCGCCCTCGGCGGCTCCATGCTGCGCTGGCCGAGCGACCTACCAGCCGCGATCCTCACCGGCCTGCGCACCCTCGAGCAGGGCACACCGCTCTGGAACGCCCGCTTCCGCGAGCAGGCTGCGCCGGCGCTGCTCTCCGGGGTCGCCGCGCACAGCATCGGCCGCATGCCCGGCCTCGCATCCGCCGGGGTCGGTCTGGTGCTCGGCGCGCTCGGTCACGCGAGCGGCTGGCCGGTGCCGGTGGGCGGATCCCGGGCCATCACCGACGCGCTCGCGGCCGATCTGCTCGCTCACGGCGGGCGGATCGAGACCGGGCACCCCGTCTCCGATGTGCGCGAGCTGAGCGGCTTCCGGGTCAAGCTCTTCGACACCTCGGCTCGCGGCCTGATGCGGATCGCGGGATCGGCACTGCCCGGCCGCTACCGGCGAGCGCTCGGCCGCTTCAGGTACGGAGACGGGGCCGCCAAGGTCGACTTCGTGCTCGACGGGCCGATCCCGTGGCGGGATCACCGTGTCGCGGAGGCCCCCACGGTGCACCTCGGCGGCACCCGGGCCGAGGTGGCCGCGACCGAGCTCGAGGTGTCGCGGGGCCGGCACCCGCAGCACCCGTACGTGCTGCTCGCGCAGGCCGCCGCATTCGATCCCGCGCGCGCGCCGGTGCGCGAGGGCGACCTCGAACTCACCCCCGTCTGGAGCTACACGCACGTGCCGAGCGGGTCGACGGTCGACATGGCGCAGCCCGTGATCGACCAGATCGAACGGTTCGCCCCCGGGTTCCGCGACCGGATCCTCGACGTGCGCGTGATCACGGCCGCGGAGTTCGCGGGCTACAACCGCAACTACGTCGGCGGCGACTTCACCGCGGGGGCCGTGACTCCCTGGCAGCTGCTCTCGCGCCCGGTGATCTCGACGGAACCGTGGCGCACCCCCGCGGCCGGCATCTACCTCTGCTCGTCGTCCACGGCGCCGGGGCCGGGCGTGCACGGGCTCTCGGGCTGGTACGCGGCCCGCTCGGCGCTGAAGCACGAGTACGGGCTGCCGGATCCCGAACTGGGCCTCGACGCATAGCGACCCCACACCCACCCCCAATCCGATCCGATCCGACCCCGGCCTCCGCCGTTGGTATGGGATCTGCCGAAGATATGGGGATATCGGAGCGGGAGGCCATACCTACGGCAGATCCCATATCGAGGGCATGCTCGGGAGCGGCGAGCCCCAGGCGGATCCCGGGGCATAGGGTGGGAGCGTGGCTGCAAGCATCTATCTCACCTCGGCCGAGGGGCGCACCGGCAAGAGCGCCGTGGCCCTCGGCGTGCTCGATGCGCTGCGCGCCGACGCTCCCCGGGTGGGGGTGTTCCGCCCCCTGATCCGATCGGCGGGCGAGCGCGACCGGGTGCTCGACCTGCTGCACTCCCGCACGACGGCCGACGTGCCGTACGAGGCGTGCGTGGGCGTCACCTACGAAGAGGCCCACTCAGACCCCGAGGCCGCGATGACGCGCATCGTCGCGGCGTACCGTCAGCTTCGCGATCGCTGCGACGCCGTGGTGGTGGTGGGCTCCGACTTCAGCGACGTGGCCGCTCCCACCGAGCTCTCGTTCAACGCTCGGATCGCCGCGAACCTCGACACGCCGGTGCTGCTCGTGCTCGGCGGCCGATCGAACGAGCAGGCCGAGCACCTGGGCCAGCAGCCGGCTCGCACGCCTGGCGAGATCGCGCAGCTCGCCGAGCTCGGCATCGCCGAACTGCGGGCCGAGCACGCCGACGTGCTCGCGGCGCTCGTGAACCGCGCCGATCCGCACCGCCTCGCCGAGATCGAGCGCGAGGTGGCCGCGGCCCTGCCGGACGGCATGCCGGTCTGGGCGGTGCCCGAGGAGCTGCTGCTGGTCGCGCCCCCGGTCGCCGGGCTCATCGAGGCGGTCGAGGGCGAACTGGTGCGCGGTTCCGAGGAGCTGCTGGCCCGCGAGGTGCGCGACGTGGTGATCGCCGGCATGTCGATGGAGAACGTGCTGCCGAGACTGCTCGAGGGCGCGGCGGTGGTGATCGCGGCGGATCGCGCCGAGACCCTGCTCGCGGTGACGATGGCGCACGAGGCCCCCACCTTCCCCACCATCGCAGCGGTCGTGCTCAACGGGGGCTTCGAGCTGCCGCGCTCCGTCGAGCAGCTGCTCGACGGCATCGACTCGACCCTGCCCGTCGTGCGCACGGGCTTCGGAACCTTCGACACCGCACGACGCATCTCGCGCGCCCGCGGACTGCTGACGGAGGAGTCGCCCGCGAAGTTCGACACGGCGCTCGCGCTCTTCGACCAGCACGTCGACGGAACCGTGCTGCGGGAGCGACTGCGACTGCATCGCGGGGGCGTTCGCACACCCGTCATGTTCGCCTACGAGCTCTTCGACCGGGCCGCCGCGGCGCACGCGCACATCGTGCTCCCCGAGGGTGACGACGATCGCATCCTGCGCGCCGCGAGCACGCTCCTCGCGCGCGGCACCGCGAAGCTCACGATCCTCGGCGACGAGGCGGCCGTGCGCAAGCGCGGCGGCGAGCTCGGCCTCTCGATCGACGCGGCAGACGTGATCGACCCGGCCGTCTCGCCCCTGCGCGAGCGCTTCGCCGCCGAGTACGCCCGGCTGCGCGCCCACAAGGGCGCGACACTCGAGCAGGCGCGCGACGTGATGCGCGACGTCAGCTACTTCGGCACCATGATGGTGCACCTCGATCTCGCCGACGGCATGGTCTCCGGGGCCGCGCACACGACCGCGCACACGATCCGGCCGAGTCTCGAGATCATCAAGACCCGGCCCGGCGTCTCGGTGGTGTCGAGCGTGTTCTTCATGGCACTGGCCGACCGGGTGCTCGTCTACGGCGACTGCGCCGTGAACCCCGACCCCACCGCGGCGCAGCTCGCCGACATCGCGGTCTCGTCGGCAGACACCGCGGCGCAGTTCGGGGTCGAGCCCCGGGTAGCGATGCTGTCGTACTCGACGGGGGAATCCGGATCGGGCGCCGACGTCGACAAGGTGCGCGAGGCGACCGCCCTCGCCCGCGCCGCGCGACCGGAACTGCTCATCGAGGGCCCGCTGCAGTACGACGCCGCGAGCGATCCCGTCATCGGCGCGGCCAAGCTGCCCGGGTCGGCGGTGGCGGGTCGGGCGACGGTCTTCATATTCCCCGACCTGAATACCGGCAACAACACGTACAAGGCCGTGCAGCGCTCCGCCGGCGCCGTGGCCGTGGGCCCGGTGCTGCAGGGGCTCGCCAAGCCCGTCAACGACCTCTCCCGAGGGGCGACGGTCGAAGACATCCTCAACACGGTGGCGATCACCGCCGTGCAGGCGGGAATGGAGTAGTGGCCGTGAGCAGCATTCTGGTGATCAACGCGGGCTCGTCGTCCGTGAAGTACCAGCTGATCGACCCGCAGACCGAGGCGCGCCTGGCGTCGGGGCTCATCGAGCGCATCGGCGAGCCCGAGGGGCGCCTCGTGCATCGCGGGGGCGACGGGCGCGAAGAGGAGCGGCGGGTGCGGGTCGCCGACCACACCGCGGCGTTCGCCCAGATGGTCGAGGCCTTCGCGCGTGCGGGCACACCGGTCGCCGAGCTCGGCATCGCGGCGGTCGGGCACCGGGTGGTGCAGGGCGGCAGCGTGTTCGCCGCACCGACGCGCATCGACGACGTCGTGGCCGAGCAGATCCTCGAAATGGGCGCCCTCGCCCCGCTGCACAACCCCGGCCAGCACCAGGCCATCGTCGCGGCGCGTGCGCTGTTCCCCGACGTGCCGCACGTCGCCGTCTTCGACACCGCCTTCCACCAGACCATGCCGCAAGCGGCATACAGCTACGCGATCGACACCCGCGTCGCCGAGCGCTACGGCATCCGGCGCTACGGGTTCCACGGCACCTCGCACCAGGTCGTGTCGCGCCGGGCGGCCGAGTTCCTCGGTCGGCCCGTGGAGTCGCTGCGTCAGATCGTGCTGCACCTCGGCAACGGGGCCTCGGCGTGCGCGATCGAGGCCGGTCGCTCGGTCGACACGTCGATGGGCTTCACCCCGCTCGAGGGGCTCGTGATGGGCACCCGCAGCGGCGACCTCGACCCGAGCGTGCTGCTGCACCTGCTGCGCGAGGGCTCCTCCATCGACGACCTCGATCGGCTGCTGAACCACGAGTCCGGCCTGGTCGGGTTCACCGGCACCGGTGACTTCCGCGACGTGCGCGCCGCCGCCGACGCGGGCGACGCGGCGGCGGCTCTGGCCATCGAGGTGTACGTGCACCGCATCCGCCGCTACCTCGGCGCCTACCTCGTCGAACTGGGCGGAGCCGATGCGATCGTGTTCACCGCCGGTGTGGGCGAGAACAACGCGGCCGTGCGCGCCGAGGTCTGCGCCGGGCTCGAGTGGTTCGGCATCCGCATCGACCCGGCCCGCAACGCCTCGGGGGCCGGGGGAGCCCGCCGCATCAGCTCCGACGACTCCCGCGTCGACGTGCTCGTCGTGCCCACCGACGAGGAGGCCGAGATCGCGCGCCAGACCCGGGCGCTCGTCGGCTGACACCCCGACCCAGCCCAATGTCGGTGGTCGCCGGTAGCATGGACCCCGTGGTTGCCGCACTGTATCGCCGTTATCGGCCAGAATCGTTCGCCGAGATGATCGGTCAGTCCCAGGTGACCGAACCGCTCATGACCGCCCTGCGCACGGGGCGCATCGGCCACGCGTATCTCTTCAGCGGCCCTCGCGGCTGCGGCAAGACGACCTCGGCCCGCATTCTCGCCCGCTGCCTCAACTGCGCCGAGGGCCCCACCGACACGCCCTGCGGCGAATGCGCGAGCTGCCGCGAGTTGAGCCGCGACGGCGGCGGATCGCTCGACGTGGTCGAGATCGACGCGGCCAGCCACGGCGGCGTCGACGACGCCCGAGACCTGCGGGAGCGGGCGGTCTTCGCCCCCGCCCGCGACCGCTTCAAGATCTTCATCATCGACGAGGCGCACATGGTGACGCCAGGCGGCTTCAACGCACTGCTGAAGATCGTCGAAGAGCCGCCGCCGCACGTCAAGTTCGTGTTCGCCACCACCGAGCCCGACAAGGTCATCGGCACGATCCGCTCGCGCACCCACCACTACCCGTTCCGCCTCATCGCCCCCGGCACCCTCATCGACTACGTGCAGTCGCTCTGCGACAGCGAGGGAGTGAGGGTCGAGCCGGGGGTGCTGCCGCTCGTGGTGCGGGCCGGCGGCGGATCGGTGCGCGACACGCTCTCCATCCTCGACCAGCTCATCGCCGGCTCCGAGGGCGATCTCGTCACCGCGCAGCGGGCGGCCGGTCTGCTGGGCTTCACCCACACCGAGCTGCTCGACGACGTCGTGGCCGCACTGGGCGCCCACGACTCGGCCGCGGCCTTCCGCGCGACCGATCGTGTGGTGCAGACGGGGCAGGATCCGCGCCGCTTCGTCGAGGATCTGCTCGAGCGGCTGCGCGACCTCATCGTCGTGAGCGCGACCACGGTCGACGGCGCCGCCGCCGTGTTCAGGGGCGTTCCGCAAGACCAGCTCACGCGCATGTTCGAGCAGGCGCAGAGCTTCGGGCCGGGCGAGCTGTCGCGCATCGCCGACGTGGTGAGCGGCGCGCTCGACAAGATGGCGGGCGCCACGGCGCCCCGGCTGCAGCTCGAGCTCATGATCGCCCGTGCGCTGGTCGAGCGGGCCTCCCAGGCGGTGGCGCCCCCGCCGCAGCGGGCCGGTGGCGCCCCCGCGCAGCGGCCCGCGGCCTCGACTCCGACCGCGGCCGCTTCGCAGCGCACCGATACGGCGACCGCCCCGGCCCCTGCGGCCCCCGCGGCTCAGCAGGCGCCGGCGACGCGGGAACCGCGGCCGGATCCGCTCGCCGCCGTCGCCGCGGCGCGAGGGGCGCTCGACGCATCGCAGCCGGCAGCCGCGAAGCCGAGCGATGAGGCGAGCGGCGCCTCGCCCGTTGCCGAGCAGTCCGGCGACGCCGCTTCGGGCGGCGCGCAGCCGAACGCAGCCGAGACCGCGGCGTCGATCCGGGAGTTCCTGCGCGACGATCCGGCCGGCGCGGGCGACGCGGCGGCGCCCGAGCCGCAGAACTCGGACTCGTCGGAGACCCACCCCAACGCGGGCGCCGCGGGGTTCGGCCGCCCCATCTCCGATGTGCTGAGCGTAGCCCAGCTCGAGGGGATCGGGCGCGACTCGGCGTTCCGGGCTCCCGCCGAGCCCGAGCCCGCGCCCGCGCCCCGACAGAGTGAGCCCGCCCAGCCGAAGAGTCGACAGCCCGAGCAGGCCGCTCAGCCCGAGCAGGCCGCTCAGGCGAGCGAGAGCCGACCCGAGCAGACCGACCCGGACACCTCGCCCGCCTCCGACGCGACGGCGGGTCAACCGGCAGCGGCCGCCGCGGCCGAGCCGCAGCCGTCGGCCGCCCCGCAGCCCGATGCCGAGTCGGCCGCGCCCGGCGGCTTCGACGACCTGGTCGAGCTGTGGCCCGAACTGCTCGAGGAGATCCTGCACGCGGACCGCGAGGCGTGGAACGCGGTGCGCGTGGTCACGCCGATGGGCCTCGACGGCGACGTGCTCACCGTCGGGCTCGCCTCCCAGTCCGATCTCGCCGCGTTCAAATCGTCCGGCGCGGGACCGCTGCGCGAGACCATTCAGGCAGCCATCGGCATCAACGTGAAGTACGTGCCCAAGCGCATTGCCCCAGGAACCGGCAGCCGCGAGACCGCGCCCCAGGGCGAGGGCGGGCAGAGCGAACCGCAGCGGGAGCCCGACTCAGAGGAGCCCCACCGAGCGGGCCAGGCGACCCCCTCATCGCAAGACTCCGACACGCAGCCCTCGGGGCCCGCCCCGAGTTCCGCCGCTTCGGCGTCGTCCGCCGCGTCGCAGGGCGACGATCCCGACGACCCCGTCGCCCGGGCCGCCGCCCGCCTCAGCGGCCTCGGCCCGGCGCTCGCCGCGCCGGCCTGGGCCGACCCCCCGCCCGAGCCCCCGACCGACGCGAGGCCGCTCGCGAGTTCCGCGCCCGAGGCCGGCGCGCCAGCCGCTGCGCGGAGCGCCACCGATGGCGGCGCCTCCGGAGGCGCCGCCGCGGCGCCTGCACCCGGCGCCGCACCCGTGGCGTCGACCACTGCTCCGGCCTCGAATGCTTCGGTCGCGACCGCGAGGCAGGCGTCCGAGCCGCGAGCCGCCTCCGACGACGACTACATCCCGGCGTCGTACGACCCCGACGGCGACCCCTACGCGGGCATGGGGAACGACCCCTACGCCGGCGCGGATCCCGCACCCACCGCCCCGCAGTCAGATCCCGCGCCGGGCCGGCGCAGCGGTGAAACGGCCCCGCCCCGCCCTTCCGCGGCGGCCGGCACCGATCCGGCTGCCCCGGCGCCTGCGGCCGCCTCCGCCCCCGCGGCCACCCCCGCCCACGTCCCCGCGGCTGCGGCGGCCGGCGCGGACGTTCCCGACGACGCTCCCGACCGGGCCGGCGCCAAACGCGCCGCCCCCGCCTTCACCCGGTACGGCGAGGCCGTGGTGCGCGAGGTGCTCGGCGCGCGCTTCGTCGAAGAGCGCCCGCTGCCCCCGCGCGCACCCTGACCCGACTCGCACCAGACCCCCATCTCGAGGAGACACCACTCGTGTACGACGGCATCGTCCAAGACCTGATCGACGAGTTCGGTCGGCTGCCCGGCATCGGCCCGAAGTCGGCGCAGCGCATCGCGTTCCACATCCTCCAGACCCAGAACTTCGACGTCTCCCGCCTCGCCGAACTGCTCTCCGAGGTGCGCGAGAAGGTGCGCTTCTGCGAGGTGTGCGGCAATATCACCGAGCAGGAGCGGTGCTCGATCTGCCGCGATCCCCGCCGCGACCAGACCCTCATCTGCGTGGTCGAGGAGCCCAAAGACGTGGTCGCCATCGAGCGTACGCGCCAGTACCGAGGCCTCTATCACGTGCTCGGCGGCGCCATCAGCCCCATCGACGGCATCGGCCCCGACGACCTCAGCATTCCCGCACTCATGCGGCGGCTGGGGGAGGCCGAGGTGCGCGAGGTCATCATCGCCACCGATCCGAACCTCGAGGGAGAGGCGACCGCCGCCTACCTCTCGCGGCTGCTCACGAGCATCGAGGTGCCGGCGTCGCGCCTCGCCTCGGGTCTGCCGGTGGGCGGCGACCTCGAGTTCGCCGACGAGGTCACCCTCGGCCGCGCCTTCGAGGGGCGCCGCAGCATCGACTAGGGGTTGCGGCTGCAGGCAGGCGTCGGCATCGACGGGAGACCCGTCTCGCGCGTCCGCGGACCCACAGGATACCCGCGTGTCCTCCCTCCGGCCACCCCTGGCTTCGGGCGGCCCCGAGAGCGATCCTGGAGGGGCGGGGCGAGAGCGCAGTCGCCGCGGCGGCTCGGCTCGACCGGCCCCCGAGAGGAGACCGATGATGTCCATCTGCGATACCTGCGGCAACGACTACGACAAGACCTTCACAGTGACGAAGGGCGACGAGACGCGCACCTTCGACAGCTTCGAGTGCGCGGTGACTCTCATCGCCCCGGAGTGCGCCCACTGCGGGTGCCGCGTCCTCGGCCACGGGGTCGAGGCCGACGGCACCATCTACTGCTGCGCGCACTGCGCACGCCACTCGGCCGACGATGCGGCGAGCGCCGAGCGCGAGCTCGTAGACCGGGCCTGAGCTCGCGACCGAGCGAACCGAGGCAGCGCCATGAGCGAGCACGATCCGACATCGGCGGAGGAGCGCCGCCGCCGCGACCCCATGAGCATGAGCAACCAGCCCGCGCTGCAGACCTCGACCGGATTGATCTGGATCGTGGTGGGCGGCTGCTTCGCGGTCGCGAGCCTCATCCCGCTCGTGATGCTCGCGGTCGCGGGCGGCGCCTCCTCGCCGATCGCGATCGTGACGATCGCGGCGGTGGTCCTGCTCTACGCGGCCCTGGTCGTGCTGCGATTCGCGATCCGGCGCCGCCCGACACGGCTGTGGTGGATGGCCGCCTGCATGCTCATGATGGCGGCGGTCGCCCTCGTCGGCATCTGGGTGTCTGCGATCGCGGAGGCCCGCTGAGCGGCGCACCCCGGCGCGGGGCGCCGCGCTTCATTGCAGGGCGGCTCCTCGGCAGCGCCTCGCACCTCTCCGAGCCGTGCAGTCAGATAGACTGGACTTTCGCGTAGTTTTGAGGAGGACCCGCGTGGCGTTGATCGTGCAGAAATTCGGGGGTTCGTCGGTCGCGGATGCCGAGAGCATCAAGCGCGTCGCCAAGCGCATCGTCGAGACCCGCCGGGCGGGCAACGAGGTCGTCGTCGCGGTGAGCGCCATGGGCGACACCACCGACGAACTGCTCGACCTCGCAGCCGCGTGCACGCCGATCCCGGCCCCCCGCGAACTCGACATGCTGCTCACAGCGGGCGAGCGCATCTCGATGGCGCTGCTCGCCATGACGATCAAGGGCATGGGCATCGAGGCGCTGTCGTTCACCGGTAGCCAGGCCGGCATGATCACGACTGCCGAGCACGGCTCGGCCAAGATCGTCGACGTCACCCCCGGCCGGGTGCGCGAGGCCCTCGATCAGGGCGCCATCGCGATCGTCGCCGGCTTCCAGGGCTTCAGCCGCGACTCCCGGGACATCACCACCCTCGGGCGCGGCGGATCCGACACCACCGCGGTCGCGCTCGCCGCCGCGCTCGGGGCCGACGTCTGCGAGATCTACACCGACGTCGACGGCATCTTCACCACGGATCCCCGCATCGTGCCCCAGGCCCGCAAGATCGACGCGATCTCGGCCGAGGAGATGCTCGAACTCGCCGCCGCCGGCGCCAAGGTGCTGCACCTGCGCGCCGTCGAGTACGCGCGCCGCCACGGCGTCGCACTGCACGTCCGCTCCTCGTTCTCGGACGAGCAGGGCACCATCGTCTACGACCCCCAGAAGGGGCATCCGAAGGGAGATCAGGTGGAAGAGCCGGTCATCACAGGTATCGCCGCTGAGAAGAGCGAGGCCAAGGTCACCGTCGGCGGCGTGCCCGACGCCCCGGGCAAGGCCGCCCAGATCTTCGAGATCGTGGCGAAGACCCACGCCAACGTCGACATGATCGTGCAGAACGTATCGGCCGCCGATACGAACCGCACCGATATCTCGTTCACCATCCCGCTGGGCGACGGACGCCGCGTGATCGACGCCCTCGAGGCCGAGCGCGAGACCCTCGAGTTCGAGAGCCTGCAGTACGACGACCAGATCGCGAAGGTCGCGGTCGTCGGCGCGGGCATGCGCACCAGCACCGGCGTCTCGGCGCAGCTCTTCCGCGCGCTGTACGAGGCCGACATCAACATCGAGATGATCTCGACCTCCGAGATCCGCATCTCGGTGGTCACCCGAGCCGACCTCATGGACAAGGCCGTGCGCGTGCTCCACACCGCCTTCGGCCTCGACTCCGACACCGAGGCCACGGTCTACGCCGGCACCGGCCGCTAGAAGGAGAACCCAGACATGGCAGAGCAGCAGAGCTTCAACGTCGCCGTCGTCGGCGCCACCGGCCAGGTAGGGGCGGTCATGCGCCGCCTGCTCGACGAGCGCGACTTCCCGATCAAGAGCCTCCGACTCTTCTCGAGCGCCCGCTCGGCGGGCAGCGTGCTCGAGTTCCGCGGCGAGTCGATCACGGTCGAAGACGTCGACACCGCCGACAAGAGCGGCATCGACATCGCCCTCTTCTCGGCGGGCGGCACCGCCTCCAGGAAGTACGCGCCGGCGTTCGCCGAGGCGGGGGCGATCGTCATCGACAACTCGAGCGCGTGGCGTCTCGATCCCGACGTGCCGCTCGTGGTGAGCGAGGTCAACCCCCACGCGATCGACGACATCGTGGCGGCGGGCAAGGGCATCATCGCCAACCCCAACTGCACCACGATGGCCGCCATGCCGGTCATGAAGGCGCTCGACGGCGAGGCCGGGCTCGAGCGCCTGATCGTCACCACCTTCCAGGCCGTCTCGGGCTCGGGGCTCGCCGGGGCCCGCGAGCTCGCGGGCCAGGCGGTCGCCGCGGTCGAGGCGGGCGGCATCGAGCGCCTCGTGCACGACGGCTCGGCGGTGGCGTTCCCCGACCCCGAGGTCTACGTGAAGCCCATCGCCTTCGACGTGCTGCCGCTCGCCGGCTCGATCGTCGAAGACGGCGAGGGCGAGACCGACGAGGAGAAGAAGCTGCGCAACGAGAGCCGCAAGATCCTCGAGCTGCCCGAGCTGCGCGTCGCGGGCACCTGCGTACGCGTTCCGGTCTTCACCGGTCACTCGCTGTCGATCAACGCCGAGTTCGCTCGCCCCATCTCGGCGGAGCGCGCCCGAGAGGTGCTCGCCGAGGCGCCCGGCGTCGAGCTGAACGACGTGCCGACGCCGCTCGAGGCGGCGGGGCAGGACCCCTCGTTCGTGGGCCGCATCCGCGAGGATCAGTCGGCGCCCGAGGGGCGGGGTCTCGCGCTCTTCATCTCGAACGACAACCTCCGCAAGGGCGCGGCGCTCAACGCCGTGCAGATCGCCGAGACGGTCGCAGCCAAGCTCGCCGCATAGCCTCGCGGCAGCGGCAGCGGCCGCGGGGCGGGGATCCGGGTCGGATCTCCGCCCCTCTGCTCGCGCGCGGGCGTCTGCTCAGCGCCGACGGACGCTCATCCGCACCGGGGGAGCGCGCAGGCGGGCTGAGGAGGCCCGCCCCGCATGCGGGCTAGTGGGACGCCTCGAGCGTGATGAGCGACGCCTCGGGGCGGCAGGCGAACCTGACGGGCGCGTAGATCGAGTTGCCGAGCCCGGCGCTCACGTTCAGGAACGCGGCTCGGTGCGCGTCGTACCAGACGCTGAGACCGCGCGCCTGCGCGGTGGGCAGGTCGCAATTGGCGGTCAGCGCGCCCACACCGGGAACGCGCACCTGGCCGCCGTGCGTGTGACCGGCGAGGATCAACTCCGCGCCGTCGTCGAGCAGTTCCCCCAGCGCCTCCTGGTAGGGGGCGTGCACCACTCCGAGGCGCAGGGGAGAGCCGGCCTCGGAGGCGGCGTGCCGCCCGCTGTGCGGCTCGCGGCCCTCGGTTCGCTGCGGCGGCGCGGCTGGCTCGGCCCGCTCGGGGCGTTCATCCGCGCCCTCGTCAGGGAGCGCGTGAAGCGCCTCCCGCATCGCGCTCGCGTCGTGGTAACGGATGTGCGGGTCGTTCAGGCCGAGCAACTCGATTCGCGTGCCGCGCAGCTCGAGCCGAGCCGCCGAGTTGTTGAGGTTGATCGCCCCGAGCCCTTCGAGGCCTCGGGTGAGCGCGACGTTGTCGATGTCGGGCTTGCGCGTGCTGAGCCCGCTGGGCTCCATGAGGTACCTGGCCGGGTTCTTGAAGATCGGACCGTAGTAGTCGTTGGAGCCGTGCACGAAGACCGCGGGGGTGCGCTCGAGCAGGGGGCGCAGCGCCCGCAGCAGCGCGGGCCGGGCCTGCAGATGGCCCATGAGGTCGCCGGTGAGCACGACGAGGTCGGGGTGCAGCTCGACGAGCGAGCGCACCCAGTCGATCTTGCGGGACTGCCACGGGGCGAGGTGCAGGTCGGAGAGCTGCAGCACCCGGATCGGGGCGGCTCCCTCCGAGAGCAGCGGCACGGTGTGTCGCCGAACCGTGAAGAGCCGGCGCTCGATCAGGGTCGACCAGACGGCGACCCCCGCTGCGGCCGTTCCGAGAACGGCCGCAGCGGAGCGCTGCGCAGACGCCACCGTCAGTCCTTGTCTTCGCAGGCCAGCGTCAGCGTCACCTGGGCGCTCACACGGGCTTCGGCGCCGCTCGCCGGAGCACTCGACACGACCAGATCCTTGCGGGGATTCGTCTTGCCCTCGCCCTCGCAGACGAAGCCGACCGAGGAGAATCCGGCTCTCGTCAGCGTCGCCTTCGCGTCGTCGCCGGTCGCCCCGACGAGCCCGTCGGGCACGGCAGCGGCCTGGCCATTGCTGCGGTACAGGGTGACACCGGAGCCGAGGCCCACTTCGGCGCCGCCCTCGGGGTCAGTGCGGGCGACGAGGCCCTGCGCGACCGAGGAATCGATCTCGCCGCCGTCCGAGACGGAGAACCCGACATCGGTGAGCAGCTTCGACGCCTCGTCGAAGGGCTTGCCCTTCACATCGGGCACGGCGACCATCGTCTGGCGGATCGAGGCCGCGGAAGGCTCGGGGAACGCGGTGCCGCCGTATTTCTGGTCGGCGACGTTCATCATCGCGGGCCAGATGGTCTGGTCGGCGAACATCAGGCCGCCGAAGGGTTGCGTCGACACGCGCTCGCACACGCCGTTGTCGTAGCAGATCGGGTCGGCGTTGCCCACCCAGGTGGCCGTCGCCACCGTGGTGCTCGCGCCCACCGTCCAGTTGTCGATCACGTCGTCGGTGGTGCCGGTCTTCGCGAGGTGCGGCACCCCGTAGGGCGAGCGCGCGTGGTCGGCGAGGCCGGTTCTCACCGTCTCCTCGAGCGCGTAGGCCACGCCGGCCGCGACCTCCGGCGCGACGCCCTCGGTGCACTTGCTCGGGGTGAACGGCACGGGTTTGTCATCCGAATCGAGGATCCGGTCGATCGGCACCGGCGTGCAGACCGTGCCGTCGCCCGCGAACGCGGCGAAGGCCGACGCCATGGTGATGGGCGCGATCTCGTCGGTGCCGGCGAAGGTGCCCGAGGGTACGCGCGTGAGCCTGGTCGTACCGTAGTTGTCGAAGTTGGGATCGTGCTCCTGCTTCGCCGCGCGGTGGATGCCGAGCTTCTCGGCGAGCTTGTAGGTGTCGCAGAGATCCATCTTCTGCTGCATCGACACGATGCCGCCGTTCACCGACTGGGTGATGGCCGTCAGCACCGGTCGGTTGCCCCGCACGCCGAGGTTGTCGTTCGAGAACGTCCACGGGCCGTAGCCGTAGACGCCGTCGGGCGAGCACGAGTCGCGGAACGACTGCAGCTGCACGGTGCGGCCGTCCATCTGCACCACGTCTCGAATCGAGTGACCGGTGCGGATCCACTCGGCGAGGGTGACTGGCTTGAACGTCGAGCCGACCTGGAAGCCGTGGGAGCCGCCGTAGTCGTAGTCGGTGTTGTAGTTCACGGTGGTGTACTCGGGGTTCACCGACAGGAAGGACTCGGCGTCGTTGAACGGGCGGTTCTGCACCATCGCGAGCACCCTTCCGGTGCCCACCTGGGTGCTGACGCTCGCCCCGCCCACCTTGATGCCGTCCATGAGCGCGGGCACGGTCTCGCGCATCGCCGTGAGGCCCGCCCCCTGCATGTCGAGGTCGATGGTGGTGTAGATCTGGAACCCGCCACGGCTGAACCGGAACTCGCGCTCGGCCGGGGTATCGCCGAAGTTGGGATCCTGCTTGATGTAGCGCAGCACGTAGTCGCAGAAGTGGCCCAGGCCGAAGTTCTGCTCGGCGACGAAGCAGCCGGCCACGCGGGGTGTGATGTTCGGCTCGATCGGGGTGGCGACGGCCTCGTCGTGCTGGGCCTGCGTGATCTTGCCGTGGCGCAGCATGCTGCCGAGGATCTTGTCGCGGCGCTCCTGGTTGGCGGGGATGTTCTCGGGGACGTCGAGCTGGTACAGCGACGGGTTGTTCACGATCGCCACGAGGCTCGCGGCCTCGGCCAGCGTGACCTCCTTCGCCGACTTGCCGTAGTAGTACTGGGCCGCCGACTCGATGCCGTAGATCTGACGGCCGAAGAGCGCGATGTTGAGGTAGCCGAGCAGGATCTCGTCCTTCGGATACTGCTTCTCGATGCTGATCGCGTAGCGCATCTCCTTGAGCTTGCGGTCGGCATCCTGGCGCATCGCATCTTCGTAGGCCTTGTCGCGCTCCTCCTCGTCGAGGATGGAGTACGCCTCCTGCACGAGCACGTTGCGCACGTACTGCATGGTGATCGTCGAGGCGCCCGACAGGTTCTGCCCGGCGGCGTTCTGCAGCACGGCGCGGCTCGTGGCGAGGATGTCGACACCGCCGTGGGTGTAGAAGCGCGGATCCTCCTCGGCCACCGCGGCGTCCTTCACGAACTGCGAGATGCTGTCCCAGTCGACCGACTCGCGGTTCTGATCGTAGAACGTGGCGAGCTCGTACACGGTGGTGTCGGCCGCGGTCGCGTAGAGGGTGGACGGCTCTGCGAGCTGGCCCGGATCGAGATGCGCGGGCAGCTTCTCGAAGATGTCGACGGCGGTCTTGGCCGTGTGGCCGCTCAGCGCGACGACCGGGGTCACCGCGGCGGTGACGAGCACTCCGGCGATGACGCTCATGGCGAGGGCGCCGAGAATGCCCCCGAGGGCCCCACTCGCGCTGCGCGGCTTGAAGGTGCGCACGCGCGCGGACCTTGATGTCTGACGGGTCATAGAATCTAGGGTAAGCGACATAGCTGACAAAACAGCAAAGCGCGGGGCCCCTGCGGCCCGCGGCGCCGTCGCCCGCAACGAATTCGTCACCGCATACCGAGGGAGATCCGCACGTGAGTGAATCGACCGAAGCACCTCGCTGGGAGTACTTCGTCACGCCGCTGCTGCTGCACAACGAGGCCCAGATCCTCAACAACTGGGGCGCCCAGGGCTGGGAGCTCGTGCAGATCATCGAGGGACCGGCGGGCGGCAACGTCGCATATCTGAAGAGAAAGGCCTGAAATGACGTCTGTGATCGAGGAGCGCCTGAACGATCTCGGCTACGAGATCCCCGAGGTGGCCGCGGCGGTCGCCGCATACGTGCCCGCGCTGCGCGACGGCAACTACGTGTACACCGCGGGGCAGCTCCCGTTCGTGAGCGGCCAGCTGCCCGCCACCGGCAAGGTGGGCGAGGGGGAGGGGCTCGTCTCCCCCGAGCAGGCGGAGGAGCTCGCACGGCTCTGCGCGCTCAACGCGCTCGCCGCGGCTCGCGGCGTGATCGGCTCGCTCGACAAGATCACCCAGGTCGTCAAGGTCACGGCGTTCGTGGCCTCCGATCCCTCCTTCACGGGCCAGCCCGGCGTTGCGAACGGCGCGTCGGTGTTCCTGGGCCGCGTCTTCGGCGACCTCGGCATCCACGTGCGCTCCGCGGTGGGCGTCACCGTGCTGCCGCTCGACGCCCCCGTCGAGATCGAGTTCGTGTTCAAGGTCGAGGACTGACACCGGGCGCCATGTGCACGAACGGCGCCGGGAGACTCCGGAGCCGTCGCCCGCAAGAAGCCGAGGGGCGGATCCGCATCGCGGGTCCGCCCCTCGGCTCGTTCGCGGGCTCTCCGACAGCGACAGAGCCCGGCCTCCCCGAGGGGGAACGCCGGGCTCTGCTCGTGCTCGGGAGCGGGCTAGCTACCTGCGGAGCTGGTCCTGGATCGTCGACATCACCTTCGTATCGGCGAGGGTGGTGGTGTCGCCCACCTCCTTGCCCTCGGCCACGTCTTTGAGCAGCCGTCGCATGATCTTGCCGGAGCGGGTCTTCGGCAGCTCGGACACCACGAGCACCTGGCGCGGGCGTGCGATGGCCCCGATCTGCGCGGCGACGTGCTGCTTGAGCTCGGCCTCGGCCTGCTCGGGGGTGAGCAGGGTCTGCCGCGACTTCAGGATCACGAAGGCGACGACGGCCTGCCCCGTGGTCTCGTCGTGGGCGCCCACCACCGCTGATTCGGCGACGGCATGGTGCTCGACGAGGGCCGACTCGATCTCGGCCGTCGAGAGCCGGTGACCCGACACGTTCAGCACGTCGTCGACCCGGCCGAGCAGCCAGATGTCGCCGTCGTCGTCGAAGCGGGCGCCGTCGCCGGCGAAGTACTGATCCCCGAACCGGGCCCAGTAGGTGTCGATGAAGCGCTGATCGTCGCCCCAGATGGTGCGCACCATCGAGGGCCACGGGCGCTGCACGACCAGCAGGCCGCCCTGGCCGTGGTCGACCTGCTCGCCCTGGTCGTTCACGACCGTCGCGGTGACGCCGGGCTGCGGCACTTGCGCGCTGCCGGGCTTCAACGCCGTGAGACCGGGAAGCGGCGCGATCATGATGGCGCCGGTCTCGGTCTGCCACCAGGTGTCGACGATGGGGGCCGACCCGCCGCCGATCACCTCGCGGTACCAGCGCCACGCCTCGGGGTTGATCGGCTCGCCCACGCTGCCGAGCACGCGGATCGACGACAGGTCGTACTGCTCGGGCACCTGGCGGCCGACCTTCATGCAGGCGCGGATCGCGGTGGGGGCGGTGTAGAAGATCGTGACGCCGTACTTCTGGATGATGCTCCACCAGCGCCCCCAGTCGGGGGTCTCGGGGGTGCCCTCGTACATCACCTGCGTGGCGCCGTTGGCGAGCGGGCCGTAGACGACGTAGCTGTGGCCGGTGATCCAGCCCACATCGGCGGTGCACCAGTAGACGTCGGTCTCGGGCTTGAGATCGAAGACGTCGCTGTGCGTGGCGGAGACCTGCGCGAGGTAGCCGCCGGAGGTGTGCAGAATGCCCTTCGGCCTGCCGGTGGTTCCCGAGGTGTAGAGGATGAACAGCGGGTTCTCGGCGGGGAAGCCCTTGGCTTCGTGCTGGCCGTCGAAGGCCGTGATCTCGTCGTGCCACCAGAGGTCGCGCCCCTCCTGCATCACGACCTCGTTGCCGCCGCGCTGCACGACGAGCACCCGCTCGACCGAGAGCGGCGTGCCGGTGTCGAGCGCGAGGGCGTCGTCGACGGTCGGTTTGAGCGCCGAGACGCGGCCCTTCCGGTAACCGCCGTCGGCGGTGATGACGAGCTCGGCCTGGGCGTCGTCGATGCGGGCGCGCAGGCTCTCGGCGCTGAAGCCGCCGAACACGACCGAGTGGGCTGCGCCGAGTCGCGCGACCGCGAGCATCGCGATCACGGTCTCGGGGATCATCGGCATGTAGATCGCGACCCGGTCGCCCGCCGAGACGCCGAGGCTCGTGAGCATGTTCGCGGCGCGCTTCACTTCGTGAGTGAGCTCGGAGTAGGTGATCGTGCGGGTGTCGCCCGGCTCGCCCTCGAAGTGGATCGCGACGCGATCCCCGATCCCCGCGGCGACGTGCCGATCGAGGCAGTTGGCGGCGACGTTCAGCTCGCCGTCGGCGAACCACCGGGCGAACGGCGGGTTCGACCAGTCGAGGATCTCGGTGAACGGCTTCGACCACTTGAGCTGCCGGGCGCGCTCGGCCCAGTAGGCTTCGGGATCCTGCGCAGCGTGCCAGTAGACGGCCGGATCGTTCACATTCGCCTGTGCGCGGAACTCGGCCGATGGCGGGTACGCCTCCACCTCCTCGCCGTGCTGCAGCGGGTGGCTTTCGATGGTGCCGTTCTGATCAGTCATGGACGCCCTTATCCGTATCGCGGGTGCGCTGCCCGGGGTCGCGGCCGAGGCCGTAGATCCCGCGAGCGCGCGAGTGAATGCGGTTTCAGGCTATACCTTTCCAGCGGTCACCGTCGCCCGATACTTCGCTCACAATCCAGTCGTGTGCATGGATTGCGCAGCTTGTCCACAATTCGCTCCCCCGCGGGCCCGGGAGGGTCGGGATGCTGCTTGGGTGGGGGCATGACCGCCGATTCCGCCCTCGCGCTCAGCGCATCGCCCGCGCGCACGCAGATGCTCGGGATCGCCGCGCGGCGGGCCCTCGGCGGGCTGCTGCCGCTGCTCGACGACCCGGCTCTGCGCGACCTGCTGGTGCAGGTGCGCGCGGGCGAGGGGCGGCTCTGGATCGACCGCAGCGGCGCGCTGCAACCGGTCGTCGGGTGGCGGGCGACCCCGCACGCCGTGCACCGCCTGGCATGCGAGCTGATCGCGGCTGGCGGGCGGCACGTCGACGAGCTGCACCCGTGCGCCGACGTGCGGATCGGCGACGGCATCCGGGTGCACGCCGTGCTGCCGCCGGTGGCGGTGGAGGGCGCTGCGGTGTCGATCCGCGTGCCGCGGATCTCGCCGCCGCGCTTCGACGCGCTCGCGAGCGGCGGGCTCTGCGACGAGGCGATGGCCCGCGCGCTGCGCGACGCCGTCGCCGCGCGGCGCAACCTGCTGGTGACGGGCGGAACGGGGAGCGGCAAGACGACGGTGCTCGGGGCGCTGCTCGACCTCGCCCGCCCCGCCGAGCGGATTCTAGTGATCGAGGACGTCGCCGAGCTGCGGCTGCGACACCCCCACGCGATCTCGCTCGAGGCGCGGCGATCGAGCGCCGAGGGCGTCGGAGAGGTGCCGCTCGACCGCCTGCTGCGCGAGGCGCTGCGCATGCGCCCCGACCGCATCGTGCTGGGGGAGTGCCGGGGCGCAGAGGTGGCCACGCTGCTCTCGGCGCTCAACACGGGGCACGACGGCAGCGCGGGCACGCTGCACGCGAGCCGGATCGCGCACGTGCCGGCCCGGCTCGAAGCTCTCGGGGCGCTCGCCGGTCTCGACCCGCGGGCGCTGGCCAGGCAGGCGGCCTCGGCGCTGCACGGCGTCATCCACCTCGAGCGCGGCGGCTCCGGTCACCGCGTGGTGGCGGTCGGCAGGCTGAGACTCGACCGCGACGGGCTGCTCGGCATCGAGGAGGTGCGGCTGTGAGAGACGGAGTGCGTGGCCGCGGCGAGGGAGGCGTCACCGGGGCGAGCACCGCCGCGGCGGTCGCGCTGCGCTGCGCGTCGCTGCTGCGCGGAGGCGTGACGGCGAACCGCTCGGTCGAACTGGTCGCGGCGGAGGCGGGCTCGTCTCCCGAACTTGCATGGGAAGCGCGCGCGTCTCCCCGCCTGCCGCGCGCCTCTCCTCGCCGGTCGAGCGCCGCTCGCGCATCGGCAGGAGTCCCTCCCGATGCGGCGGGCACCCGGGCGCGTGCGAATGTCGGGGGCCCCTCCGCTCCGGGTGCCGCCGGAACCGAGTTCGAGGGCGCCGCCGCGCGCATCGCGGCCGGAACCCCCGTAGCGGAGGCGCTCGCGGAATGCGCGGCGCCGGAGTGGCGGGTGCTCGCGATCGCCTGGCGGCTCGCCGAGCAGAGCGGTGCGCCCCTGGCCCCGGCGCTGCAGCGCATCGGTGCGGCGCTGCGGGCGCTGGAGCAGTTGAGGGAGCGCCGAGCGGTGCTGCTGTCGGGCCCGCGCGCGACGGTGCGCCTCGTCTCTGCGCTGCCGCCTCTCGCGCTGCTGCTCGGTGCGCTGCTGGGCTTCGACCCCGTCCCGGTGCTGCTGAGCCCGCTGGGCGTGGCCCTGCTCGGGGCGGGAGTGCTGCTGCTCACCGCGGGGATCGCCTGGTGCCGCGCGCTGTTGCGAAACCTCGAACGGCAGGACTGCGTGGCCGGGCTCGAACTCGAGCTCGCGTGGATCGCGCTGGGGGGAGGGGCGCCGCCCGGCTCGGCGCTGCTGCGCACCGTCGACGCCGTCGACGCGTTCGGTGCGGAGTGGGTGCCCTTCTCGGCCTTCGAACGCTCGCAACTGCTCGCGACGACCATCGCTGCCTCGACCGGTACCGGCGCTCCGCTGCGACCGCTGCTGCTGGAGGAGGCCGCGGCCGCGCGCACCCGGGCGCAGGCCGAGCTGGAGCAGGAGGCGGAGCGCATGGGCGTGCGGGTGCTCGTGCCGCTGGGGGTGTGCGTGCTGCCCGCCTTCATCGTGCTCGGGGTCGTACCCGTGCTCATCGCGATGCTGGGCGGGTGAGCGGGCGCGACCGTCACCGTTCACTCCGCTCACAAGCGACCATTCGAAGCTGTCCGGCGTCGCTTCTCCACAGATCGCTCATTCCGGCGAGGTCGCCTCCCTCCGACACCGCATGATGGGGGAACCGGCACCCGCCGGGCCGTGCGCGACGAAGGGAGAACCCCATGAAGACCAGACTCGAACTCGTATCCGACCGCGGCGTCGCGGTGCGGCACCGGCCGGCTCGACGGACGCCGCCCGAGGGGAGCCTCGAGTCCACCGAGCACGCCGACCGCGCCGCACCGGCCTGCGGCGCGGCGCGCGAGCTGCTCGAAGACGATCGCGGGGCGATCACCGCCGAGTACGCGGTCGTCATCATGGCAGCCGTCGCCTTCGCTGGGCTCCTCGTCGCGATCATGCGCTCGAATGAGATCCGCACCATGCTCGTGCAGCTGGTCGAGAATGCCCTGGGCACCGGCGGCTAGCGCCCGCGTCGCGGCCGTGGGCGCCCGCGTCGCGGCCGTGGGCGCCCGCCCCACGCGGGCGCGCGAGCTGCTCGCATCGCTGCGCGGCGACGAGCGCGGCACCGTCACGGCCGAGTTCGCCGTGGTGATGCCCGCGGTGCTCGTCGTGCTCGGTCTCGCGATCGGCGGCATCTTCATCGCGGCCCACCGCATCACGCTCGTCACGCTGGCGGCCGAGGTGGCCCGGCTCGAGGCGCGGGGCGACATGGACCGGGCGCGCGCCCGGCTCGATGACGCTGCGGCCGGCGTTTCGGTGCGGAGGGAGCGCACCGGACCGCTGCACTGCGTGACCCTCGGGGCCCATCCCGGCGGCGGGATGCTCTCGGCGATCGGCATCGAGAGCCGGGCCTGCGCGGCGGTGAGCGGCGAGCACGAGGGCACGCCGTGAGCGCCCCCGCGCTGCTGGCCTGCGCCGCCGCCGCGCTCTGCCTCGGGCCCCCGGTGATCGCGGCGAGCGCGCAGCTCGAAGCCGGGCACCGAGCGGCGGGCGCGGCCGACGCCGCCGCGCTCGCCGCTGCTGACGCGGCGTCCGGGTGGATCGACGGCGAGCCCTGCGCTCTGGCGCAGCGGGTCGTCGTGGAGGCGAGGGGCGAGATCTCGGAGTGCGAGGTGTCGAGCGCTACCGCCGAAGCGCGTGTGGAGGTGCGGGTCCCGGCACCGCTCGGCGGTGCGCTCGCCGTCGCGCGCGCGGGGCTGCTGCCCCGCGCGGCGTCGGCACCCGACGGGGCGGTCGGTGCGAACGGCTGGGCCTGGCCGTCGGACCTGCGGGCGATCTCGCAGGGCTTCCACGACGGCCTCTCCATCGATCTCGCGGTGACAGGCGAGGGCGCGCTCTACGCACCGTACGAGGGCGTCGTGGTGCGAGCGGGGCCCGACGGCGGAGGCGTACCCGAGGCGTGTCTCGCGAGGCCCGAGTGGTGGCGCGGCGCGAACCACACCGTGCTCATGCGTCACGAGGTCGGGGGACGCACGATCTACAGCTCCCACAACCACGTGTCCCCGGGCTCGCCGCAGCGCTTCGGCGTCGCACCTGGCGAGCGGGTGCGGGCGGGGCAGCGGGTCGCGAGCGCCGGGATGAGCGGCTGCACCTCGGGCCCTCACACCCACTTCACGCTCTCCTCGTCGCCGTCGAACGCCTACCCCGATATCGATCCGTTCGCCTACCTCGGGCGGTCCTGAGCGCACCGGATCATCGGATGATGGGGATGCGCTCGGCGCGCGGGGCCGGTGGTATGAATAGAGGATCGCCGGGAATCGCCGATAGTGGTTTCTTACGCGAGAGTGTGTATCGTGTCGGTGCAGAACCGCGTGTCGGTGCATGAACCGTCAGTCGCCGCGAAGGCGACCCGCCAGCCGTGAGCTCGGAGCAACGAAGGAGACCCGTGGAGGGTACGAAGAAACTCGTGATCGTCGAGTCGCCGACCAAGGCGCGCACGATCGGCGCCTACCTCGGCGACGACTACGAGGTCATCGCGTCGGTCGGCCACATCCGCGACCTCGCCGAACCGTCGGAGCTGCCGAGCGAGCTCAAGAAGGGCCCCTTCGGCAAGTTCGCCGTCGACGTCGAGAACGACTTCGCTCCCTACTACGTGGTCAACGACAACAAGAAGAAGACGGTCTCCGAGCTCAAGCGGGCGCTGAAGGGAGCCGACGAGCTCTGGCTCGCCACCGATGAGGACCGCGAGGGGGAGGCCATCGCGTGGCACCTGCTCGAGGTGCTCAAGCCCAAGGTGCCCGTGCGCCGCATGGTCTTCCACGAGATCACCCGCGAGGCCATCGAGCAGGCGAAGCAGAACACGCGCGACCTCGACATCTCGCTCGTCGACGCCCAGGAGACCCGTCGCATCCTCGACCGCCTCTACGGCTACGACATCTCGCCGGTGCTGTGGCGCAAGGTCGCCCCCAAGCTGTCGGCCGGCCGCGTGCAGTCGGCTGCGACCCGCCTCGTCGTCGACCGCGAGCGCGAGCGGCAGGTGTTCCGCTCCGCGGAGTACTGGGATCTCACCGCCACGTTCCGCCCCGGAACCGACGCCGCCGACCCCACCGCCTTCGAGGCGCGGCTCGTGCGCCTCGGCGACCAGCGTCTCGCCTCCGGCGGCGACTTCGGCGATGACGGCGAGCTCACCGCCAGGGCGCTGAAGGCGAACGTCGTCGCTCTCGAGCAGCAGCGCGCCGAGCGCCTCGCCGCGCTGCTCACCCCCGAGACCCCCGCGACGGTGCTCTCGATCGAGACGAAGCCGCACACCCGGCGCCCCGCCGCGCCCTTCACCACCTCCACCCTGCAGCAGGAGGCCTCGCGCAAGCTGCGCTACAGCTCGCGCCAGACCATGTCGTTCGCGCAGTCGCTCTACGAGAACGGCTACATCACCTATATGCGCACCGACTCGCCGACGCTGTCGAGCCAGGCCATCCAGGCGGCCCGCAAGCAGGCGGCCGAGCTCTACGGCGGCGAAACGCTGCCCGAGAAGCCCCGCGTCTTCACGGGCAAGTCGAAGGGCGCGCAGGAGGCGCACGAGGCCATCCGGCCCGCCGGCGACGTCTTCCAGCGCCCCAGCTCGCTGAAGGGCAAGCTCACCCAGGGCGAGTATGCGCTCTACGAGCTGATCTGGAAGCGCACCGTCGCGAGCCAGATGGCCGACGCCAAGGGATCGACCGACACCGTCACCGTCGGCGCCTCGGTGGCCGAGCCCGGCGCGAACGCGCCCACCGCGCTCGAGTTCACCGCCAGCGGCACCGTCATCACCTTCCCCGGCTTTCTGCTCGCCTACGAGGAGGGGCGCGACGAGAAGCGCGGCGACGCCGAGCAGAACGTGTCGCTGCCGCAGCTCTCCGAACGACAGCGTCTCGGTGTCGCCGACCCCGAGGCCAAGGGGCACGAGACCAGCCCTCCCCCGCGCTACACCGAGGCGAGCCTCACCAAGCGCCTCGAGGAGCTCGGCATCGGCCGACCCTCGACGTACGCCGCGATCATCAGCACCATCATGGATCGCGGATACGTGACGAAGAAGGGCCAGGCCCTCGTTCCGAGCTGGATCGCCTTCTCGGTCGTGCGCCTGCTCGAGGAGCACTTCAGCGAGCTCGTCGACTACGACTTCACCGCCGAGATGGAGAACGACCTCGACCGCATCGCCGCCGGCGAGGCCGCGCGCGGCAAGTGGCTCGGCGAGTTCTACTTCGGCACCGAGACCCACCCGGGTCTGCGCGGCGTCGTCGACAACCTCGGCGAGATCGACGCCCGCGCGATCAACACGATCAAGATCGACGACCAGATCTCGCTGCGCAACGGCAAGTACGGCCCGTACCTCGAGGTCTTCGACGAGAAGTGCGAGGTCGGCGACGACGGCGCGCTCAAACCGCGCAGCGTCAACATCCCCGACGGCATGGCCCCCGACGAGCTGACCCCCGAGAAAGCCCACGAACTGGCCGACGCCGAGCCCGCCGAAGACCGGGTCGTCGGAACGCACCCTCAGACCGGTAAGCGCATCGTCGCCAAGAACGGCCGATTCGGGCCCTACGTCACCGAACTCCCCGACGACGGCGAAGAGCTGCCCAAGGGTCAGAAGCCTCGCACCGCGTCGCTCTTCAAGAGCATGGACCCGGCGACCGTCGATCTCGACACCGCCGTCGCGCTGCTCGAACTGCCCCGCACCGTGGGGCAGGATCCCGAGTCGGGCGCCGACATCACCGCGCAGAACGGCCGCTACGGCCCGTACCTCAAGAAGGGCGCCGACACCCGCACGCTGCCCAGCGAGGACGCCATCTTCTCGATCGACCTCGCCGGTGCGCAAGAGCTGTTCGCGCAGCCCAAGTACGGAGCGCGCCGGGCCTCCAGCGCGCTCAAGGAGTTCGACGCCGACCCCGTGAGCGGCAAGCCGGTGCGCGTGCGCGACGGCCGCTTCGGGCCCTACGTGACCGATGGTGAGACCAACGCGACGATCCCGCGCGGCGACAGCGTCGATGACATCACCTTCGAGCGCGCGACCGAACTGCTCGCCATCAAGCGGGCCAAGGGCCCCGCCAAGAAGAAGGCCCCGGCGCGCAAGACGGCGGCGAAGAAGACCGCGGCTTCGGGAGCGAAAACGACGACGGCCAAGAAGCCCGCGGCCAAGAAGAGCGCCGCGAAGAAGGCCGTCGACCCGGCTCGGTCGGCCGCCGCGAAGAAGGCCGCCGAGACGCGCAAGGCGAACGCCGCGAAGAAGGCCGCCCAGGCGCAGTAGCCGATCCCGCCCGAGGCCGCCCGGGGCTTCGGGTCCGGGCCCGTGCGGGGCCCGTCGAGAGGCGGAAAACGCACGCGATGACCAGGGGAGGCATGCGATTTCCGCCTCTCGAGGCCGGTGGCGGAGCCGGGCGTTCCGTGCAGAGGAGCGGCCTCCGCGAGAGCAGGGCCAGGGCGCGGGGTTCGCGCCGGGCGCCGAGGAGTGGAAGAGTGGAACCATGAGCGGAATCTTCATCACCCTCGAGGGCGGCGACGGCGCCGGCAAGAGCACGCAGGCCGAACTGCTCGGCGCCTGGCTCGAAGCGCGCGGGCACGAGGTCGTGCGCACCCGCGAGCCGGGGGGCACACGACTCGGCGTCGAGATACGCCGGCTGCTGCTGCACGGCGGCGAGGAGGTCGGCGAGGTCGATCCGCGGGCCGAGGCGCTGCTCTACGCCGCGGATCGTGCGCAGCACGTCGCGAGAGTGGTGCGTCCGGCGCTCGAGCGCGGCGCCGTGGTGGTGCAGGACCGCTACATCGACTCCTCGCTCGCGTACCAGGGCGCGGGCCGCGTGCTCGACGTCGTCGACGTGCGTCGGATCAGCGAGTGGGCGACCGAGGGGCTGCGCCCGGCGCTCACCGTGCTGCTCGACCTCGACCCGGCAGACGCGGCCGCGCGACTCGAATCGCGCGGAGGCACCGACCGGCTCGAGTCCGAGGCCGATGACTTCCACCGGGCCGTCCGAGCCGGGTTCCTGGAGCTCGCGGAGGCCGATCCGCACCGCTTCCTCGTGCTCGACGCCGCCCAGCCGCCCGAGGATCTGAACGCCGCGGTCATCGCGCGCGTGGCGCCCCTGCTCACCGCCCTGTAGAGCCCGGCCCCGAGCGGTGCGCGTGCGCGGGCCGTCAGGCGGTGAGCCTGTCGTAGAGCGCTGTGAGGCGGTCGCCGGAGATGCTGACGGTTCGGCCGGTGAGCTCGTCCATGACCGCGGGCATCGCCACGACCTCGCCCTCCACCGCGATCACCAGCAGATTGCGCGGTGACGACTGCTCGGCGAGTGCCGCCGTGAGTTCCCGGAGCCGTTCCGAGGAGGCGTCCTCGAGCACGAGCTCGATCGACTGCGGCACATCGGGAGTCTGCTCGCTCGCCGCGACGAGCGCGACGCTGCCGCTCTCGGCCTCGACGACCGCATCGGGGTCGATGACAACGCACTGCGCCCCGCTGAGGCGTGATTCGTAGGTGTTCGGCCGGTCCGCGGGGCACGCCCCCTCGTCGACGCTCGCAACCGCGGCGAAGACGATCGGGGTGGTGAGTTCGGCCCCCGTCCGATCGACGCCTTCGCCCCCGGATTGCGCGCACCCCGATGCGGCGAGTGCGATCGCGGCGAGCATCACGGTCGGCCGCCCCCATCGGAGAGACATGATCTCACCCTAACAAGCGGGGATGCGGTTCGGCGAGACTCCGCTCATCAGGAGCCCCGCTCGTCAGGAGCCCTGCTTGTCAGGCGCGCCGCTTCGCTGGGCGCCGCCTTGCGGCGCCCAGCTCTGCGGCGTCCGACCCTCGGCGCCCCGATCCGCAGCGCCCCGTGCCGGCGGCGCCCCGTTCACTCCGCGATGACGGCGCCGAAGCGCGACGGCAGGGTCTCCTGCGAGGCGCCGCGCAGCTCGGCGAGCGGCAGCGTGAAGCGATCCTGCACCTCGATCACGGCGTCGGGCCCGACGCCGTCGGTGACGCCGATGCGCAGCACGGGGAAGCCCCGGCCCGAGCACAGGCCGCGGAACTTCACCTCCTCCTCGTGGGGCACCGCGACGAGCACGCGCGCCTGCGATTCCGAGAAGAGCGCGGCGGTGTCGTCGACCTCGTCGCGCGACACGATCTCGTCGATCCAGACGCGCGCGCCCACGCCGAAGCGCAGCGCGCCGTCGGCGAGCGCCTGCGCGAGGCCGCCTTCGGAGAGGTCGACGGCGCCCGAGATCAGACCGCCCTGCGTGCCCGCGTGCAGCAGCTCGGCGAGCGCGCGCTCGTCGTCGAGCACCGCCACGGGCGGCCGGCCGCCCAGGTGCTGGTGCACGGCCTCGGCCCAGGCCGAGCCGTCGAGCTCGTCGCGGGTGGTGCCGAGCAGGTAGAGGTGCTCGCCCTGATCCTGCCAGCCGCTCGGAACTCGGCGGGCGACGTCGTCGATGATGCCGAGCACCCCCACGACGGGCGTGGGGTGGATGGGGGTGTCGCCGGTCTGGTTGTAGAGCGACACGTTGCCGCCGGTGACGGGCACTTCGAGCGCGAGGCAGGCGTCGGAGAGACCCTCGACCGAGCGCGAGAACTGCCACATGACCTCGGGGTTCTCGGGGCTGCCGAAGTTGAGGCAGTCGGTCACCGCGGTGGGCACGGCGCCGGAGGCGGCCACGTTGCGGTAGGCCTCGGCGAGGGCGAGCTGCGAGCCGACGTAGGGGTCGAGCTGGCAGTAGCGGCCATTGGCGTCGGTCGAGATCGCGACGCCGAGGCCCGTCTGCTCGTCGACCCGGATCATGCCCGCCCCGTCGGGGAAGGAGAGTGCGGTGTTGCCGAGCACGTACTTGTCGTACTGGTTGGTGATCCAGTCGACGGAGGCCTGGTTGGGGGAGCCTGCCACGGCGAGCACCTGCTCGCGCAGTTCGTCGCCCGACCCGGCGCGCGAGAGGCCGGAGGCGCGCACGCCCGAGGCCTGCAGCTCGTCGATCCACGACGGGTAGGCGACGGGGCGCTCGTAGACGGGGCCGTCGACGGCGACGGTGCGGGGGTCGACGTTGATGATCTCCTCGCCGCGCCAGTTGATGACGAGGCGGCCGCTGTCGGTGACCTCGCCGAGCACGCTGGTCTCGACGTCCCATTTCTCGGTGACGGCGAGGAACGCGTCGAGCTTCTCGGGGGCCACGACCGCCATCATGCGCTCCTGGCTCTCGGACATGAGGATCTCCTCGGCGGTGAGCGAGGGGTCGCGCAGCAGCACGCTGTCGAGCTCGATGAACATGCCGCCGTCGCCGTTGGCCGCGAGCTCGGAGGTGGCGCACGAGATGCCCGCCGCGCCGAGGTCCTGGATGCCCTCGACGAGTTCGCCCCGGAACAGTTCGAGGCAGCACTCGATGAGCACCTTCTCGGCGAAGGGGTCGCCGACCTGCACGGCCGGGCGCTTCGTCGGGCCGCCCTCGCTGAAGCTGTCGGAGGCGAGGATCGAGGCGCCGCCGATGCCGTCGCCGCCGGTGCGGGCGCCGAAGAGCACGACCTTGTTGCCGGTGCCGGAGGCGTTGGCGAGGTGCAGGTCTTCGTGCCGCAGCACGCCGACGCCGAGCGCGTTGACGAGGGGGTTCTGCTGGTAGACCCGGTCGAACACGGTCTCTCCGCCGAGGTTCGGCAGGCCGAGGCAGTTCGCGTAGGAGGAGATGCCGGAGACGACGCCGTGCACGACGCGGGCGGTGTCGGGGTCGTCGATGTCGCCGAAGCGCAGCTGGTCCATCACCGCGACGGGGCGCGCGCCCATCGAGATGATGTCGCGGATGATGCCGCCGACGCCCGTCGCCGCGCCCTGGAAGGGCTCGATGTACGAGGGGTGGTTGTGGCTCTCGACCTTGAAGGTGACGGCCCAGCCCTCGCCGATGTCGATCACGCCGGCGTTCTCGCCCATGCCGACGAGCAGGCGCTCGCGCATCTTGTCGTTGACCTTCTTGCCGAACTGGCGCAGGTACATCTTCGACGACTTGTAGGAGCAGTGCTCGGACCACATCACCGAGTACATGGCGAGCTCGCCCGAGGTGGGGCGGCGGCCGAGGATCTCGCGGATCCGCTCGTACTCGTCGGGCTTGAGGCCGAGGGCGCCGTAGGGCTGCTCCTTCTCAGGGGTGGCGATCGCGTCGGCCACCGTGTCGGGGCGAGGGGCGTGGGTGGGGGCGGCGGTGTCGGTCACGCTCGGTGTGCTCCAGTGAGTGAGAGATCGGGATCGGCTCGCGAGCCGAAACATGCAGTCTCCAGTCTATCCCGCCCCGTGCGGGGCCGCCTCGAGGGGTCGGAGTCGCGAGAATGACGCCACGGTTGCCGTTTCACAGGGGAACGCGCAAGACTTGGAGCATGAGCGATCCGAACACGAACGCACCCCGTCCGAACCCGCAGGCGTCGCAGCCCGCGCCGGAGGCGTCGCAGCAGGGCGGCCGGCAGGAGGCCTTCTCGTGGCAGAGCGGTGCGGGTGAGAGCGCCGCTGCGGCGCGCGCTCCGCAGGCGGCACCGGCGAAGAAGCGCAAGCGGGCCGCCAAGCCCGAGGCGTCCGGCGAGGGGCTCTCGACCTTTCTGAAGGTCAGCATCATCCTGCTCGCGGGCCTCACGGTGGCGTCGATCTCGCTGCTGTTCATCGGCGACTTCGAGGGCAAGTTCGAGCGCGTGTTCTCGACGTTCGCGCTCTTCGCGGTGTTCGTGCTGTTCACCGCCCTCGACACGCGGCGCGAGCAGAAGTCGGAGTGGTACGCGCCCGTCGCGCTCATCGCGAACGCCTACATCCTGGGGCTGCTGCTCATCGTGATCTGGATGACGCCGTACGCGTCGTTCGGACTCATGCTCGAGATCTTCTGGAAGTCGGTGTTCGTGATCCTCGTCACGAGGCTCGTGATCCTGTGCTGCCAGCTGCTGCTGGGCATGGGCGCGAAGCTGCCCGCGGTCGTGACGCGGTTCGCGTTCGTGACGAGCGTGCTCGCGGTGCTCTCGGGGATCCTCTTCACCGCTCCGGTCGGCATCGAGGCCTTCGATCTGCACATCCCGGATCTGTACTGGAAGATCGCGACCGCGCTGCTGATCCTCACCGCTCTCGGCCTCTCGATCACGCTGCTGCTGCGCTGGTCGTACGGCTCGGCCGCTCGTGAAGCCGCGCGCGCCGCTCGGGGCAGCGCCCCCGCGGCGGCCCCGCAGCCGCTCCGCCCCTCGCCCGCACCCGCCCAGCCGCAGCTCGCGCCGCAGCCCGCGCCGCAGGCGCCTGCGGTCGAGCACCCGCAGCAGCTGCTGCCCTGGCCGACCTTCCCCGACGGGCGTCCGCTTCCCGCGGGCCCGGACGGCCAGCCCGACTTCTCCGCGCTCCAGCCGCCCCGGGGGTGACCGCGGGCGTAGAGGTCCGCAGGATGCGCGTCGACGAGATCGACGCGACGGGTGAGCTGATGCGGGCGGCCTACGGAGGGGACTACCGACTCGATCCCGCCTACCTCGACGAGATCGCGGACGTGCGCGGCCGGGCCGAGACGGCGCAGCTGTGGGTTGCCGCTGATCAGGGAAGCGGTGCAGTGCTCGGCAGTGTGACGACCCCGCATCCGGGGCGACGCCTGCAGCGCGACAGCGAGGCCGACGAGATGGATCTGCGGCTGCTCGGCGTCGCCCGGGAGGCGCGGGGCCGGGGGATCGGCGAACTGCTCGTGCGGCACTGCGCGGGGCTCGCCCGGGAGCGCGGGGTGAGCCGGCTGGTGCTGCACACGGCCTCTCAGATGGTGGCCGCTCAGCGGCTCTACGAGCGCTTGGGGTTCGAGCGGGTGCGCGAGCGTGAGCGGGACTTCATCGCGATGGGCGAGCGGAGGCTCTTGATGGTCTACGCTTTGCCCGTCTGATCTGGGCTTCCGTGACGCTGAACCGAAATCGGGTTGAACATCAGATGAATGTATGTATAGGCTTACTCAGAGGTTCCGGGGGGTCGTGATCGCGTCGCCCGGGATCGCGAAGCATCGATGCGCGCACCGCGTCGGTGCTTTCTTTTTGCCAGCCCAACCTCAGGAGAACACCAGTGTCCATCCGCACCACCCGTAGCGCAGCAGTCGCGCTGACCCTGGGCGCCGCACTCGTCCTCTCGGCTTGCGCATCGAGCGCCCCCGCAGGCGAGGAGCCCGCGGAGTCGGCCGACGCCACCACCGTCACCATCACCGACAACCACGGCGAGGTCGAGGTTCCGGTCAACCCCGAGACCGTCGTCGCGCTCGACAACACGATCTTCGACACCCTCGACGAGTGGGACGTCGAGCTCGCGGCTGTGCCGAAGGACGTCATGGGCTCGGTGTGGCCCGACTACATCGACGACCCCGAGGTCGCCAACGTCGGCAACCACCGCGAGCCGAACCTCGAGGTGATCGTCGCGGAGCAGCCCGACCTCATCATCGGCGGCTACCGCTTCGGCGACTATTACGACCAGATCAAGCAGCAGAACCCCGACGCGGTGGTCATCGAGATCTCTCCCCGCGACGATGAGGACGAGTTCGACGAGCTCAAGCGCCAGACCGAGATCCTCGGCCAGATCTTCGACCACGAGGACGAGGCGACCGAGCTGAACGAGGGCCTCGACGAGGCGATCGCCGGTGCGAAGGAGGCCTACAACGGCACCGACACCGTCATGGCCGTCAACACCTCGGCCGGCCAGATCGGCTACCTCGCGCCCGTCGTGGGCCGCGGCCTCGGCCCGGTGTTCCCGGCGCTCGGCTGGAAGCCCGCGCTCGAGGTCGAGGGCGCGACCGACGACCACCAGGGCGACGACATCAGCGTCGAGGCGATCGCCGACTCGAACCCCGACTGGATCGTGGCGCTCGACCGCGACGCCGCGTTCGCTCCCGAGGAGCGCGAGGCCGGTTCGGCTCCCGCCGACGAGCTCATCAAGAACTCCGAGGCGCTGCAGAACGTGCCCGCCGTGCAGCAGGACCGCATCGTGGTGCTCGATCCGAACTTCTACCTGACCGAGGGCGTCCAGGCCTACACGAAGCTGTTCACGCAGCTCCAGGAGGCATTCTCCGCCGCATGAGCCGCTCGGCCATGACCCCCGAGGGGCCCGACAGCGGGGCGCCCGTTCGCGAGAACGGGCGCCCCGCTCGCCGCGTCCGCCGCACCGCGACCGCCGGCACCGCGACCGCCGCCGCGACCGCCGGCACCGCCTCGGCCCCCGCCGGCGCCGAGGCCGGTGGCACGGCGGTGATCGGCGGCACGCGGCCCGTGGCCCCCGAGCTCGCCCCGCCGAGGCGGCGCCCCTGGCTGCTCGTCGTCGCGGCGGTCGTCGTGCTCGGTCTGCTCGCCGCGTCGCTCGCGATCGGCGTCTACGACATCACGGGCAACGACTTCGGCTCGGAGATGTTCTGGATCACCCGCGTGCCCCGCACCCTCGCGCTCGTGCTCGCGGGCGCCGCGATGGCCACGAGCGGCCTCGTGATGCAGATGCTCACCCAGAACCGCTTCGTCGACGCCACCACCTCGGGCACGACCGAGTGGGCGGCGCTCGGACTGCTGCTCTCGGCGCTGCTGCTGCCGGGGCTCGGGCTCGTCGGCAAGATGGTGATCGGGAGCTGCTTCGCCTTCGTCGGTGCGATGCTGTTCATGCTGATCCTGCGACGCATCGTGATCCGCACCACGCTCGTCGTGCCCCTCATCGGCATCATGCTCGGCGCGATCGTGAGCTCGCTCACCACCTTCCTCGCCGCGCAGTTCAACCTGCTGCAGATGCTCGGCACGTGGTTCATGGGCAGCTTCACCGCCGTGGTGCGCGGCCGCTACGAGGTGCTGTGGGTGGTCGCGGTCGTCACGATCCTGGTCTTCCTCATGGCGGATCGCATCACCGTCGCGGGGCTCGGCAAGGACGTGGCGACGAGCGTGGGCGTGCGCTACGAGGCGATCCTGATCGGCGGCACGGCGCTCGTGGCGGTCGCCGCGGGCGTCACCACGGTGGTCGTCGGCTTCCTGCCCCTGCTGGGTCTCGTCGTGCCGAACATCGTCTCGATGATCCGCGGCGACAACGTGCGCAGCAATCTGCCCTGGGTGTGCCTGGGCGGGATCGCGCTCGTGGTGGTCTGCGACATCATCGGCCGCCTCATCATCATGCCGTTCGAGATCCCGGTCTCGATGGTGCTCGGCCTCGTGGGCGCCGTCGTGTTCGTCACGCTCCTGCTGCGGCAGCGGGAGAGGTGATCATGGAGAGCAGCATCGTCAGGCTCGCGAGCACGGGGGAGCCCCCGCTCGCGCCGTCGTCGCGTTCCTCGCGCTGGCGCGACGCGCTCCCCGTCGTCGTCGTGTTCGCGGCTGCGGCGGCCTTCGCCGTCGCGATCCTCGTCTACGGCAATCCGGCGCCCGCGGGCAGCTCGGGGTTCTGGGTCATCGTGCAGTCGCGCCTCACGTCGCTCGGCACGATCGCCTTCGTCGCCGTCGCCCAGGCGCTCGCCACCGTGCTCTTCCACACGGCCACCTCGAACCGCATCCTCACCCCCTCGATCCTGGGGTTCGACGCGCTCTACGTGCTCACCCAGACGGCGCTCGTCTTCGTCTTCGGCACGACGGCCGCGAGCATGGAGGGGATCCCGAAGATCATCGCCCAGAGCGTGCTGATGGTGCTGTTCGCCACCCTGCTGTACGGATGGCTGTTCTCGGGGACGCGCGCGAACCTGCACCTGCTGCTGCTCGTCGGCGTGGTGCTCGGGATCGGCTTCGGGTCGGTGTCGACCTTCATGCAGCGCACGCTCACCCCGAGCGAGTTCGACGTGCTGAGCGCTCGCCTCTTCGGCAGCATCAGCAAGGGTAACCCCGACTACCTGCCGATCGCGGGCGCCATCGTCTGCGCGATCCTCGTGTTCGTGTGGCTGCGCCGGCGCACCTACGACGTCGTGGCCCTGGGCCGCGACGTCGCCGTCGGGCTGGGCGTGAACTACCGGCGCGAGGTGGTCACCGTGCTCGTGCTCGTGGCGGTGCTGGTCTCGGTGTCGGCCACGATGGTCGGGCCCATGACCTTCTACGGCTTCCTGGTCGCGACCCTCGCGTACCAGTTCGCCCGGGGCGACTCGCACGCCGAGACGATCCCGCTCGCCATCGGCATCGGGCTCGTCACGCTGCTCGGAGCGACCTTCGTGCTCAGGCACCTGTTCGCCGCGGCCGGCCTCGTGACCGTGATCATCGAGTTCGCGGGCGGCCTGCTGTTCCTCATCGTCCTGCTGAGAAAGGGGATGCGTTGACCGACGCACACATCGGAGCCGGGGCGGCAGCCCCGGCCGACGCTAGGAGCGCCGCCGCACCTGACGGGCCGCCGCGCTCGGTCGCGGGCATCGAGCTGCGCGGCGTCGAGAAGACCTATTCCGGCCATCGGGTGCTCGGCCCCGTCGATCTCAGCATCGAGCGGGGCGGCGTGACCGCGCTCATCGGCCCGAACGGGGCCGGCAAGTCGACCATGCTGACCATCATCGGACGACTGCTCGAGCCGGACAGCGGGCGCGTGAGCGTGGGCGGCCTCGACGTGCGCACGGCCAAGTCGAAGCAGCTCGCACAGGTGGTGTCGATCCTCAAGCAGGAGAACCACTTCATGGCGCGCCTCACCGTGCAGCAGCTCGTCACCTTCGGGCGCTTCCCGCACTCGGCGGGCCGGCTCACCGAGACCGATCAGCGTGCGATCCACGCCGCCATCGCATTCCTCGACCTGGCTGGGTTCGAGCACCGGTTCATCGACGAGCTGTCCGGCGGTCAGCGCCAGCGCGCCTTCGTGGCCATGGTGCTCGCGCAGGACACCGACTTCGTGCTGCTCGACGAGCCGCTGACGGGGCTCGACATGCGGCACGCGGTGAGCATGATGGGGCAGGTGCGCGCGGCCGCCGACGCGCTCGGCAAGACCGTGGTGCTGGTGATCCACGACGTGAACTTCGCGGCCGCCTACGCCGACCGGATCGTCGCGCTCGCCGAGGGGCGCGTCGTCGCCTCGGGCACGCCCGACGAGATCATCACGTCGGAGGTGCTGGAGCGCGTCTTCGAGACCCCCGTCGACGTGGTCGAGCACGGCGGGCACCGCGTCGCGGTCTACTACCGGCCGTAGGCCGCCGACGCTGCCGGCGGGTGCGGGCCCGGGGCTCGGCACACGGGTGCGGCCGCGGGGCTCGGCCCGTGCCGCGGGGTGCGCCGATGTTTCGGACCGTGGCGCTGCCGTCGGATCCGCAGGATCGGCGCGGTCCGAGATGCGGGATCAGGATCCTGGTCCGCCGCGTGCCGGTTCCTCGCCGAGAAGCGCGGCGACGGCGGCGACCCCTTCGGCGGCGCGCCCCTCCCGGGCCAGCTCGCGGAGGCGCACCGTCGGCCGGTGCAGCAGACGCCCCGCGAGGTGGCGCAGGGCGGCCTCGGTCTCAGCCGCGACGCCCGCGCTGTTCGAGTCCACGGCCTCGCGATCCCGGATCCTCGCGATCTCCTCTTCGAGGATCCCGTTCACGAACGACCGCAGTTCGCGCAGAGCCGGCACGGCGCCCCGCTCGGCGCGCAGAGCCGCGAACTCGGCGGCGGCGGTGCGCACGATGTCCCGGGCCTCGAGCTCGGCTCCGAGTTCGGGGATGGGTGCGTGCAGCGCGATCGTCTCGAGGTCGAGCAGCTCGACGCCGGCGACGCCGGCGACGTCGGTGGAGATGTTGCGCGGGAGACCCATGTCGATGAGCAGCCGGGGCCGGGTACGGTTGCGCGCGGGCGGAGCGATCCTGCCGAAGCGGGAGCAGAACGGCGGGCTGCCCTCGGTGACGGTCTCGTCGAAGCGCTCGCGCGTGAGCAGCGGCTCGTGCACGGTGCTGCAGGCCACCACCAGGTCGGTGTCGCACAGCTCGGCGTCGAGCGCGTCGTGCTCCACCGGTCGGATGCCGTGCGAGTCGGCGAAGGCGCGTGCCCTGCCCGAGGGGGAGTAGACCCCGATGCTGCGCGCGCCGCGGGCGCGCAGCGCGGCGAGGCTCGCTCCCGCGTAGGCGCCGGTGCCGATCAGCAGCACCCGGGCGGCCTGCCAGTCGCCCACGCGGCTGTCGACCATGGTCAGTGCGAGCTGCACGAGCGACCGGCCCTGGGTCTGCAGGCCGGTGCGGTGCTTGATGCGCTTCGAGACGACCATGGCCTGCTGGAAGAGCCGCTCGAGTTCGGTGCTCGACCGTCCCGATGCGCGCGCGGCGTCGATGGCGCGCCGCACCTGCCCCGTGATCTCGCCCTCGCCCACCGAGACCGATTCGAGGCCGCTCGAGACCGCGAAGAGATGCTCGACGACGGCGTCGCCCCGGTGCACCGAGCACGACGCGGCGAGTTCCGCGGGCGCCAGGTCGGCCGCCCGCGCGAGGCCGTCGAGCGCCTGCTCCGGCGCGAGCCCCGGAGCGTCGAGGTAGGCCTCGAAGCGGTTGCACGTCGCGAGCACGACGGCGCCGCGGGCGAGCTCGGGGTCGCTGAGCGCGGCGGTCACCGTGTCGGTGCGTCGCTCGATCCGCTCGAGCAGCGCCAGGTCGGCGTTTCGATGATCGACGGTGAGGCAGAGCAGCATGGGTTCTCGGGAGGTGTTCTGGGCGGGATCGGGCTCGGAGGTCTGCCGGGCGCGGCACGCCAAGCTGAGTAGATCTGATGTTTCACATCAGATCTATAAGCTAGCATCTCGACCGATGAACTCACTCCCAGCTTCGCACCCGCTCGTCGACGGTCGCACGAGCGACGCCCCCCTGGTCCGCGCCCTCCACGGCCACCGGCCGGAGCGCACGCCCGTCTGGTTCATGCGCCAGGCGGGCCGGTCTCTGCCCGAATACCGAAGCATCCGCGCAGACCACCGTATGCTCGACGCCTGCGTGAATCCCGAACTCGCGAGCGAGATCACGCTGCAGCCCGTGCGGCGGCACGGAGTCGACGCCGCCGTGTTCTTCAGCGACATCGTCGTGCCGATGAAGCTCGCCGGCGTCGAGGTCGACCTGGTCGCCGGGCGCGGCCCGGTGTTCGCCGAGCCCGTGCGCACCGCCGCGGACGTGGCGCGCTGCCGCGCAGAGTTCACCGCGGACCGCCTGCGGGAAGCCCTCGACCCGGTGCGCGAGGCCGTGCGACTGACGGTCGCCCAGCTCGGCGGCACGCCGCTCATCGGCTTCGCGGGAGCCCCGTTCACGCTGGCGGCCTACCTCGTGGAGGGCGGCCCATCACGCGATCATCTGCGGGCCCGCACGCTCATGCACGCCGAACCGCGGGTCTGGCGCGAGCTGCTCGAATGGACGGCCGAGCTGAGCGGCGTCTTCCTCGAGGGGCAGGTCGACGCGGGGGCGAGCGCGGTGCAGCTCTTCGACTCGTGGGCCGGCTCGCTCAGCGCTGCGGACTACCGGGAGCACGTGGCCCCCGCCTCCCGCCGCACGCTCGACGCCGTGCGCGGCCGCGCGTACCGGCACCCGCTGCGCGAGGGCTACGCGGCGCGCGACGAGACGGTGCCGACGATCCACTTCGCCGTGGGCTCGGGGCACCTGCTCGAAGAGCTCGCCGCGATCGGGGCCGGCGCGCTCGGCGTCGACTGGCGCACGCCGCTCGACGAGGCGAGCCGCCGACTGGGCGACGCCGTGCCGCTGCAGGGCAACCTCGATCCCGCCTACCTCGGGGCGCCGCCCCCACGGCTCGAAGCCCACCTCGACGACGTGCTGCGACGAGGATCGCGTGCTCCGGCGCACGTGCTGAACCTCGGGCACGGCGTCCCGCCCGAGACCGACCCCGGCGTGCTCACGCGCATCGTGGAGCTCGCGCATGCGCGCTGACGGATCCGGTGACGCGCCGGGCGGCCTCCGCCGTCGCGCCGACGGGATCGCCGTCGCCGTCGTGGGCGGCGGCGTCTCGGGGCTCACCGCGGCTCGGGAGCTCGCGCTCGCGGGAGCCCGCGTCGTGCTCTACGAGGAGCGGGATCGCCTCGGCGGCCGCGTGCGCCGCGAGAACGTCGCCGACGTGCCGCTCGACATCGGAGCCGAGGCGTTCGCGACGCGGGGCGGCGCCGTCGCCGAGCTGCTGACCGAGCTCGGCCTCGACGGTCAGATCGTGAACCCTGCGCCGCTCGGCTCATGGGTGGTCGCCGACGACGGCGCGATGCCGCTGCCGGCCGCGGGCACGGTCGGCATCCCCGCCGCGCCGCTCGCCCGCGACGCCGTGCGCGCGCTCGGCATCGGCGGGTCGCTGCGGGCCGCCCTCGAACCGCTGCTGCCCCGATCGGGCGGCCGCGGAGCGACGCTCGCGCGCCTCGTGCGCGCGCGGCTCGGCTCGCGCGTGCTCGACCGGCTCGTACGCCCGGTGGTGCTCGGGGTGCACTCCGCCGACCCCGCCGATCTGCCGGTCGAGGCGGTGCCCGGCCTCGCCGAGGCCTTCGAGCGCCGCGGAACGCTCATCTCAGCCGCCCGCGAGCTGCGCGACAGCCGCGCCGCGGCGGGCGGAGCCGTCGCCGGACTCCGAGACGGCATGGGCGAGCTCGTCGACGCGCTCGCCGATGAACTCGAGCGCTTGGGCGTCGAGGTGCGCACGAGCGCTCGAGTGCGGCGGGTGGAGCGCGGGGAGGCGGACGGGATCCGGATCCTCGCCGCCGCACGTTCCACCGCCGGCCCCGCCGCCGATGACGCGGAGACCGAGGCCCTCGCGGACGCCGCGATCCTCGCGGTTCCGGAGCGCGCGGCCCGGCAGATGCTCGGCGCCCCCGACGCGGAGCCGGAGGCGCGCATCGAGATCGTCGCACTCGCGATCGACGATCCGCGCCTCGACGCGGCTCCCCGCGGCACGGGCGCGCTGGTGGCCGCCGACGCCGTCCCCCGCATCCGCGCGAAGGCCCTGACCCACGTCACCGCGAAGTGGCCCGCGCGTGCCGCATCGCTCGGGCCGGGCCGGCACCTGCTGCGGCTCTCCTACGGGCGCCTGGGCAGCGCCCCCGAGACCGCCGGGCTGCCGGACGAGGAGGTGCTCGCGCTCGCGCTGCGGGACGCCTCACGCATCCTGGGAATGGAGCTCGACCCGGCATCCGTGCGCGGTATGCTCCGCCGAGAGTGGGACAACGGATCCGTCCGAGCGTCGGCCGCCACCGGCAGCGACCGCACGGGCCTGTCCGAGCCGCCCGGCGTCGCATTCGCCGGGGACTGGGTCGGCGGCACGGGTCTCGCCTCCGTCATCCCGGCCGCCCGCGCGGCCGCCCGGCGCATCCTGCGCCCCGCTCCCACTCCCGCTGCGCCCGCGCACGTCCCAGCCCCGCACCCCGAAGGAGGCCCCAGATGACCGCACGCACGACCGCCGCCGATGCGCAGGCGCCGCGCGTACGCCGATCCGACGCGCCCGTCGCGGCCGCACCCGGCCTCATCCGCATCGGCACCCGAGGCAGCGCGCTCGCCGTCGCGCAGTGCACGACCGTCGCGCGAGCCGTATCCGCGGCCACGGGCCTCGAAGCGGTGCTCGTCATCGTCACGACCCAGGGCGACGTCTCCCGGGCCTCGCTGGCTCAACTCGGAGGCACCGGCGTCTTCGTGAGCGCGCTGCGGGACGCGCTGCTCGCCGGCGAGTGCGACCTCGCCGTGCACTCGCTGAAGGATCTGCCGACGGGCCCCTGCCCCGGTATCGAGATCGGCGCCATCCCCCCGCGGGCCGACGCCCGCGACGCGCTCTGCGCCCGGGACGGTCTGACCCTCGAGGCGCTGCCGGCGGGCGCACGCGTCGGCACCGGATCGCCGCGCCGAGCCGCGCAGCTCCGCGCGCGGAGATCCGACCTCGAAGTCGTCGATCTGCGCGGCAACGTCGACACCCGTCTCGCTCGGGTCGGCGCCGACCTCGACGCGGTCGTGCTGGCCTGCGCCGGCCTCGACCGGCTGGGGCGCCAGACCGCCATCACCGAGCGGTTCCCGCTCGCCGAGGCGCCCGCCGCCCCCGGGCAGGGTGCGCTCGCCGTCGAGGTGCGCGCCGACGACCTCGCCCGCGAACCCTACGCCGGAGCGCTCGCCGCCCTGGACGACGCCGAGTCGCACGCCAGCGCTCTCGCCGAGCGCGCCGTGTTGGCGACGCTCGAGGCGGGGTGCGCGGCCCCCGTCGGGGCGACCGCCCGCGTGGAGAGCGGCCGCCTCGCGCTGCGCGCCGAGGTGACGAGCCTCGACGGCGCCCAGCGGATCGTCACGGAGGACGCACTGCCCTGGGACGCCGCGGATCCCGGGCACCGGCGCATCCCGGAGCGCCTCGGCAGGCTCGTCGCCCAGAGCCTCTTCGACCAGGGAGCCGCGATGATCGCCCCGCGCGCGGGTACCGCACCGGGCGCGGAGCACCCCGGAGGTTCGCGCCCCGGAGGGCCCCGGTGACCCTCCGCCGCCCCGATCACCAGCCCGGACACCGACCCGATGAGCGCGATCTCGCCGGGTGCCGCATCCTCGTGCCGCGCGGCGGCGAAGCCGGAGAGCGGCTGGCGGCCGAGATCCGCGAGCGCGGCGGGATCCCCATGATCGCCCCGCTCACCGTGACCGCCGCTCCCGAGCATCCCGCCGCGCTCGCGGCGGCCGTCGAGCGCTGGAACCGCGGCGGCTACGACTGGCTCGCGATCACGAGCGCGAACGGGGCGCACGCCGTCGCCGACGCCGGTGCGCGCCCCAGCGCGGGGAGCGTCGCCGCGGTCGGCCCCGCCACCGCCGAAGCGTTGCGCGAGCGCGGCTTCACGGTCGATGCGCGGCCCGAGCACGACTTCTCCGCGACCGGGCTCGCCGAGGCGCTGCTCGCGACGTTCGGCTCCGGCTCCGGCCCAGCAGGCTCCGGCTCCGGTCCAGTCGGCCCGGGCGCCCCCGCGCAGCGGGTGCTGCTGCCGCTCTCCGAGATCGCGGGCGATGAGCTCGAGCGCGCGCTCGCCGCGGCGGGGCACACGGCCGAGCGGGTCACGGCGTACCGCACCATCCCCGCCGCACGGGATCCGCGGCTCGAGGCGCAGGTGCGAGCCGGCGGCGTCGACGCGATCCTCGTGATGAGCGGCTCCGGCGCGGCCGAGGCGGCCCGCCGCTTCTCGCCGCTCCCCGAGAGCACACGACTCGTCGCGATCGGTCAGCCGACGGCCCGGGCGCTCGCCGATCACGGGCTGAGCGCCGACGCCGTCTCGCCCCGGCACACCTCGACCGGACTGCTCGACACCCTCGCCGCGACTCTCGCCCGCGACTCCGCGCCCGCGCAGCCGGCCGGCCCCGACCCCGTAGACCCCGGGCCCGCACGCGCCGTCGGCCTCCCAGACCGCTCCGAATCCCCGCACCACCCGGAAGGAAGTTCCGCATGATCCCCACAGTCCGCCCCCGCCGTCTGCGCACCACCCCCGCCATGCGCAGGCTCACCGCGGAGCATCGGCTGCACCCGGCCGAGCTGATCCTGCCCGCCTTCGTGCGCGAGGGACTCGGCGAACCCCGCGAGATCTCCGCTATGCCGGGCGTGCTGCAGCACACCCTCGACTCCCTGCGCCGCGCCGCGGTCGAGGCGGCCGAGTCCGGTATCGGGGGCATCATGCTGTTCGGCGTGCCGGCCGTCCGCGACGCTCGCGGCAGCGCCGCCGACGACCCCCGGGGCATCCTCAACGTCGCGACCCGGGCCGTCGCCGCAGAGGTCGGCGACGCGCTCGTGGTGCAGACCGACCTCTGCCTCGACGAGTTCACCGACCACGGCCACTGCGGGGTGCTCGACGCGCACGGCGAGGTCGACAACGACACCACACTCGACCGCTACCGCGCGATGGCGCTCGCGCAGGCGGAGGCCGGATCGGCGCTGCTCGGGCTCTCGGGCATGATGGACGGCCAGGTCGCCGCCGTGCGCGACGCGCTCGACGCCGCCGGACACCAGGGCACCGCGATCCTCGGCTACTCCGCCAAGTACGCCTCCGCGTTCTACGGGCCCTTCCGCGAGGCCGTCGACTCGCAGCTGTCGGGCGACCGCCGCACCTACCAGCAGGATCCCGCGAACCGGCGGGAGGGGCTGCGCGAGGCCGAGCTCGACATCGCCGAGGGCGCCGACGTCGTCATGGTGAAACCGGCGATGAGCTACCTCGACGTGCTCGCCGACGTCGCTTCGGCGAGCCCCGTGCCCGTGTGGGCCTACCAGGTGTCGGGCGAGGCCGCGATGATCGAAGCCGCAGCGGCGAACGGGTGGATCGACCGGCGCCGCACCATCGAGGAGTCGGTGATCGGCATCAAGCGCGCGGGGGCCGATGCGATCCTGAGCTACTTCGCCGTCGAGCTCGCGGGGTGGCTGCGATGAGCTCCGGATCGACCGACCGCAGCGCGCAGCTCGCCGAGCGCGCGTCCCGCGTGATCCCCGGCGGCGTGAACTCCCCGGTGCGGGCGTTCGGCTCCGTCGGCGGCACGCCCCGCTTCCTCGTCGCGGGCCGCGGGCCGTACGTCACCGACGCCGACGGCACCGAGTACGTCGACCTCGTCGCCTCGTGGGGGCCCGCCCTGCTGGGGCACGCGCACCCCGCCGTGGTCGAGGCCGTGCAGGCCGCGGCGGCGAGAGGGCTCGGGTTCGGCGCCTCGGTGCCCGAAGAGGCCGAGCTCGCCGAGGAGATCATCGTCCGCGTGCCCGAGGTCGAGCGCCTGCGTCTCGTCTCCACCGGCACCGAGGCGACCATGACCGCGATCCGGCTCGCCCGCGGCGCCACGGGCCGGCCGCTCGTCGTCAAGTTCGCAGGCCACTACCACGGCCACTCCGACGGCCTGCTCGCCGAGGCCGGCTCCGGCCTGGCGACGCTCGCGATGCCCGGCTCCGCGGGGGTGACCGCCGAGACCGCGGCCCAGACGCTCGTGCTGCCCTACAACGACCGGGCCGCACTCGCCGCGGCGTTCGCCGAGCACGGCGACCGCATCGCCGCGGTGATCGCCGAGGCCGCGGCCGCGAACATGGGGGTGCTGCCGCCCGAGCCGGGCTTCACCGACTTCATGATCGGTCTCGCGCACCGGCACGGCGCGCTCGTGATCCTCGACGAGGTGCTCACCGGCTTCCGGGCCGGCCCCTCGGGGTACTGGGGCATCGAGCAGGCCCGCGTGGCCGCCGGGCTCGTGCCGGACCTCTTCACCTTCGGCAAGGTGGTGGGCGGCGGACTGCCGCTCGCCGCGCTCGGCGGGCGGGCCGAGATCATGGATCTGCTCGCGCCCCTCGGGCCGGTGTACCAGGCCGGAACGCTCTCGGGCAACCCGCTCGCCGTCGCCGCCGGCCTCACGACGCTGCGCCACGCCGACGTGCCCGCCTACGCGGCGCTCGGCCGCGCCGCCGACGAGATCTCGAGCGAGGTCGCCGCGGCGCTCTCCGCAGCCGGCGTGCCGCACCGCGTGCAGCGCGCGGGATCGCTGTTCAGCGTGCTCTTCGGAGAATTTCCCGAGGCGCCCCTCGACTACGCCGCCGTGCAGCGGCAGCAGACGCAGCGCCACCGGGCGTTCTTCCACGCGATGCTCGGCGCGGGGATCAACCTGCCGCCGAGCGCCTTCGAGGCGTGGTTCGTCACGGCCGCCCACGACGACGCCGCGATCTCGCGGGTGATCGAAGCGCTGCCGGCGGCTGCGCGGGCCGCAGCCGAGGCCGGGCCCGCGTAGCGGTCGCAGGGTTGGCCCTGCCGTGGATATGGGATCTGCCGGAGATATGGGATTTCGGCCCGGATCCGCCCGATCTTCGGCAGATCCCATATCCAGAGGTCGGCCTCCAAAACGGCGAGGGGTGGAGGATCGCACGATCCTCCACCCCTCACCGCAGTGTGTTGCTACACACGCCACCCCGCGCTTCGCTCCGTGGGCTGCCGCTGTGACGGCGCCTCGGGCGTGCTCGAACGCTTCGCGTACGCACTACACCCGCGTCGCGAGCGCCGCGATGGCGCTCTCGAAGAAGCGCAGCCCGTCGACGCCGGAGCGCATGGCATCGGTCATGTCGGGGCCGAAACCGGGCTCGACCGCGTGCTCGGGGTGCGGCATGAGGCCGACCACGTTGCCGCGCTCGTTCGTGAGACCCGCGATGTCGTCGAGCGACCCGTTCGGGTTGACGCCCGCGTAGCGGAAGGCGACGAGCCCCTCGCCTTCGAGACGTTTCAGGGTCTCGTCGTCGGCGATGAAACCGCCGTCGCCGTTCTTGAGCGGGATCACGATCTCCTCGCCCTGCTCGAAGCGGTTGGTCCAGGCGGTGTCGGCGTTCTCGACCACGAGCCGCTGATCGCGGCGGATGAACTGCTGGTGGGCGTTGCGGATCAGCCCGCCGGGAAGCAGGTGCGACTCGACCAGCACCTGGAAGCCGTTGCAGATGCCGAGCACGGGCATGCCCTTGCGCGCCGCCTCGACGACCTCGGTCATGATGGGGGAGACCGCCGCGATGGCGCCGGGGCGCAGGTAGTCGCCGTAGCTGAAACCGCCGGGCAGCACGATCGCGTCGACGCCCTGCAGATCGTGGTCGGCGTGCCAGAGCTCGACGGGCTCGGCGTCGACGAGCCGGATCGCGCGCTGCGCGTCGCGGTCGTCGAGCGAGCCGGGGAAGGTGACGACGCCGATGCGGGTGGTCATCAGCGAGCCTCGCCGTCGACGCTGATCGCGACGACGTCTTCGATGACCGAGTTCGAGAGGATCTCGTCGGCGACCTGGCGCACCTCGGCCAGCACGGCGTCGGTCACCTCGCCGTCGACGGTGAACTCGAAGCGCTTGCCGATGCGCACGTTCTCGAACTTGTCGTGGCCGAGGCGGGCGAGCGCCCCCGTGGTCGCCTTGCCCTGCGGGTCGAGCAGTTCGGCCTTCGGCATGACATCAACAACAATCGTGGGCACTAGAGAGCCTCCAACTCGAGAACACAGAAGTCGAGCACCAGTCTACCCGCAGCCGCGACCCGATTCGCAGGACGCCGAACCGCGGGGAATCAGGAGCGGGCGGGTGCGCCGGTGAGGCGGGTGTAGAGCTCCGCGTAGCGGTCGTAGGTGCGCGACACGATCTCGGCGGGCAGCGCGGGCGGCTCGCCCGTGCGGTCCCAGTTGGCGGCGAGCCAGTCGCGCACGATCTGCTTGTCGAACGAGGCGAGGCGATCCCTCCTCGGCTTCCGCTCGTCGGAATAGGCCGCGGCGTCCCAGTAACGGGAGGAGTCGCTCGTGAGCACCTCGTCGGCGAGCACCAGCTCGGCGGCGCCCTCGGCGCGGGGGTCGCGGCCGAACTCGAACTTCGTGTCGGCGAGCACCACCCCCCGCTCGGCGGCGAGATCCCGCGCCGCCGTGAAGATGCGCAGCGAGGCGTCGCGCAGGGCCGCGGCGGCCTCCTCGCCGACCAGCTCGACGCTCTGCTCGTAGGTGATGTTCTCGTCGTGCTCGCCGAGCGGCGCCTTGTACGCAGGTGTGTAGATGGGGGTGTCGAGCAGGTCGCCGTCTTCGATGCCGGCGGGCAGCTCGATCCCGCAGACCGCGCCCGTGCGACGGTACTCCGCGAAGCCCGATCCGGTGAGCGCCCCGCGCACGACGCACTCGATCGGGTGCATCTCGAGGCGGCGGGTCACGACGGCGCGATCCGCGACCTCGTCGGGAATCGCGGGCGCCCCCGGCCCCGCCAGATGGTTGGGCAGATCGATGCGCTCGAACCACCAGTTCGAGAGGGCGGTGAGCAGTGCGCCCTTGCCCGGGATCGGCGGCTCCAGCACGTGGTCGAACGCGCTCACGCGGTTGCTCGCGACGACGAGCAGATAATCGTCGGAGCCGTCGGCGGGAACGTAGAGGTCGCGCACCTTCCCGGAGTAGACGTGCTTCCAACCGGTGAGCTGCTGAGGCGAGGCGAGTTCGGTCACGAATCCCATTCTTCCACGCGAATTGCCACCGGAATGAGACCTCGTTGTCAGCGGGTGGGACTACTCTTCCTAGTGAGGGGAATCTCCGTGCCCTGTGCTCGCCGGGAGCCGGGCACGAGGGAGATATCGACCCGGTGAGCGACGCTGAGGAGAAACATGATCCCGCTGGGACCGGTCGTGGCGCGGAGTCGGATGAGAGCCGCGCGTGCCGGCGTATGGTCGTACGTGAGCGACCCCGGAAGGAGGGCCGAGTGGTGGCCCGAACTGCAGTTGGAGCCGCGCATCGGCGGTGAGATCGCCGAGCGCTGGAGCGAGGGCTCCGGAGACGCCACGGTGAGCCGCGACGCCTCCGGTCAGGTCGACGTCTGGGTCGAGGGTCACGCGATCGGGTTCACGTGGCGCGAGGCCGGCGACCTGCGCGACACCGCCGTGCTGCTGACGCTGCGCACGCAGGGAAGCGAGACGGGCGTCACCGTCACCGAGACCGGCTTCGACGCGCTGCCCGCCCCCGCCGAGCGCGCCGCCGCCTCGCAGCAGGGCTGGGAGGTGCTGCTCGCCGCGCTGTCGAAGGCCATCGACGCCGCCGTGGCCGCCGGCACCATCGCCGCCGGTGAGGCGCCGCAGCCCGAGCCGCGACCGTCCGACGAGGCCGAGGAGCCGGGCGCTGCAGCCGAGGCCCCCGGCGCGGTCGAGCCCGAGACGAACGATGAGACGGTGCCCGTCGAGCGGCTGCCGCTCGAGACCGGCGGGGCCCCTGCAGGGGCGATCGAGCTCGCGCCCGAGGAGATCGACGGCGAGGTCGTCGAGGTCGAGACCGAGATCTCCATCGAGGTCGACGCCGAGCCGCAGCTCGGCGAGCACCTCGAGCTCGACACAGGGGTCGTGCCCGTGATCGCGCCCGACGCTGCACCCGACGCCGAAGACCCGCAAGGATCCGCGACTGTGCAAGGTTTCGCGGCCGCGCACGACTCCGCCGACTCCGACGAAGCGGCCGGCGCGAGCGGAACCGGCGAGCGCGACGCGAGCGGCGACGCAGAGGCCGCCGACGCAGAGGCTGCCGACGCAGAGGCTGCCGACGCGGCCGAGCAGAAGCCGGCCGGCCGTCGGCGCGAGACCGACGACGCCGGCTTCACGGGCGACCCCGACTTCGACGCGCTGATCCGGGGCCTCTGACCCGGGCCTCTCATGCGAGGGCGTTGAGTCGGGGGCGCTGAGTCGAGGTCTCTGATCAGCGGTCTCCGATCAACGGTCTTCCAGAAGGGCCGTCGACACGACGGCGCCCGCACCCCTCGTATCCGCGGAGCGCGGGCGCCGTTCGTGCTGCAGCGCCTCGCGGGAGGCGAGGACGTGCGGGACGCCTAGGCGACGCGCGCCGCGATGTCGGTGCGGTGCTGCGATCCCTCGAGACCGATGCGCCCCACGGCGTCGTAGGCGCGGGACCGGGCCTCTCCGAAGTCGGCGCCGCGGGCGACCACCCCGAGCACACGACCGCCGGTCGAGATCCAGCGCCCCTCGGCGTCGCGCTCGGTGGCGGCGTGCACCACGTGCACCCCGGCGAGCCGCTCGGCGGCCTCGATGCCGGTAATCTCGCGTCCCGTGACGACCTCACCCGGGTAGCCCTCGCTCGCGACGACGACGATCACGGCCGGCTCGTCCGAGAACTCGGGAGCGGGCTGCGAGGCGAGCTCGCCCCGCGCCGAAGCCAGCAGGTAGCGGCTGAGGGGCGACTCGAGGCGCGCGAGCACCACCTGGGTTTCGGGATCGCCGAAGCGCGCGTTGAACTCGATGACGCGCACGCCCTTCGAGGTCACGATGAGCCCGCAGTAGAGCAGACCCGTGAAGGGCGTGCCCTCGGCCTCGAGCCGGCGCACGGTCGGCAGCGCGACCGTGCGGGTGATCTCCTCGACGAAGGCGTCGACGCCGCCCGGCAGCCACGGCAGCGGCGAGTAGGCGCCCATGCCGCCCGTGTTCGGGCCCTCGTCGCCGTCGAAGATGCGCTTGTAGTCCTGGGCGGGGGTCAGCGGCAGCACGTCGTGCCCGTCGGCGAAGAAGAAGAGCGACACCTCTTGGCCGTCGAGGAACTCCTCGATCAGCACGTCGCCGTGCGGTGCCCAGGTCGCCACGTGGTCGAGCGCCGCCGCCCGATCCTCGGTCACCAGCACACCCTTGCCCGCGGCCAGGCCGTCGGCCTTCACCACGTACGGGGCGCCGAACTCGTCGAGCACGGCCCCCGCCTCATCGGCGGATGAGACGCGCACCGCGCGACCCGTGGGCACCTCGGCGGCATCCATGATGCGCTTGGCGAACGCCTTCGATCCCTCGAGCTGCGCGGCGGCCCGATCCGGCCCGAACACGGGCACACCGGCCGCGCGCAGCGGGTCAGCCACACCCGCGACCAGCGGGGCCTCGGGCCCCACCACCACGAGATCGAAGCCGCGCTCGCGCACGAACGCGGCCACCGCCTCGGGATCGGTGTAGGCCAGTGCGGGGGTCTCGACGCCGCTCGCCGCGATGCCGGCGTTGCCGGGGGCGCAGACGATCTCGTGATCGGCGGACTCCGAGCGGAGGGCGAGGACGATGGCGTGTTCGCGGGCACCCGGCCCCAGGACGAGAATCTTCACCGTTCCAGGATAGTGGGGCGGCGATCCGGGGCTCTGCGCGCACGCGTTCGAGCTTCCTTCCCGGCTCTCGCGCACCGATCGACGCTCAGGCACCTCGATCCGCTGCTTCTCGGTGCGTGAACGTCGATCGGTGCTTCGCGCGAGAGCGGTCGCCGAGGCGCCGCCGTTCGAGGCTCCGGGTTCGGCTCGGGACCCGGACGCGCGAGGGGCGGCGGTACAGTGGATCACGTGGCGAAGCGGAAGGTGGCGATCGAGGACGGGCGCGCTGCGCTCGCCGCGGCGCGGAAGGGCGAGACCGGCCGGACCGTGCTCGCGACCGCCGTGCGATACCTGCTCGAGGAGCTCGCCGAGCGCGCCCCGGGCAACTCGGTCGAGGTGCGCGTGCCCCCCTTCGGAGCGACCCAGTGCGTCGCGGGCCCCCGGCACACGCGGGGCACCCCTCCCAACGTGATCGAGACCGATCCGGCGACCTGGATCGCGCTCGCGACGGGCGAACTCGACTGGGAGACCGCGCTCGCCGATTCGCGCGTCGTCGCCTCCGGATCCCGAGCCGATCTCCACGGCCTGCTGCCGCTCGCCTGAGCGCCCCGAGCCGCTTGAGCGGAGCGCCGAGAGCCCCACGCCGCCGAGCGCCCGTGCCCCGACGCGAAGGCGCGCACTCGGCGGTCTCGCACGCCGAGCGGAGGTGACGCTCAGTCGCCGGCTGCGACAATGGAGGCATGAGTAATCCCGATGCCGCGAGCGAGCAGCCGCAGCGCGCCGCCGTCGAACCCGAAGCCGAGATCTCCGCACAGCAGGCGATCGAAGAGGCCCTCGCAGAGCCCGTGCCCGTGATCGAGGAGACCGAGCACGAGGTCACTCTGCAGCGCACCGTGCGCTACGGCCGGGTGCTCGTGGGAGCCGCCGCCCTGGGGGCGATCGTGGCCATGCTGGCCTGCCTGCTCTTCCCCATCCCCGAGGGCGCCGAGTACACGATGGGCCAGGTGATCGGCTTCAGCGCGATCATCGGCGCCGCGATCGGCCTGGGCGTCGGCGGCCTCTTCTCGCTCGTGCTCGGATTCCTCGCGAAGCGCGGCAGCGGCGTCGGCATCGCCATTCAGCGCGACGTGCGATAATCGGCCCATCACTCACGAACGGAGTTCACCCGATGCTAGGAAACCTGGGTGGAGCGCACCTCGTCGTCATCCTCTTCATCGTGCTGCTGCTCTTCGGTGCGCCGAAGTTGCCGGGGCTGGCGAAGAGCCTGGGGCAGTCGATGCGCATCCTCAAGAAAGAGGTGAGCAGCGATCCCGACACGACGGAGGCGGCTGCTCAGGATCGCCCCGCGGCGGCTCCGGCGGTCTCCGCCGCCCCCGTCGCGCAGGAGGCCGCACCGCAGCCGCCGCGCCCCGACGTGCCATAATGATCTGACCCTGACGATCGGAGTGCTCCCGCATGCTCGGTAACCTCAACGGCCCCACACTGGTGGTCATCCTCTTCATCGTGCTGCTGCTCTTCGGCGCGCCGAAGCTGCCGGGCCTGGCGAAGAGCCTGGGACAGTCGATGCGCATCCTCAAGAAAGAGGTGCGCAACGACGACGCGGACGCGACCGCGAAGGGCAACGGCCCCGCCGGTGCCGCGCCCGAGGCGCCGAAGAACGAGACTCCCCGCACCGAGCCCCGCGATCCCGGCGACGATCCGACCCCCGGCGACAGGCCCTAGAGCTCTCACCGACGACAGAGCCCTCACCCTTTTCGAAACTGTTTTGGCCCAGTGCCNGTGCTCGCAGGCCTCGGCTACGACCCCTCCGGCGATTGGGGCGACAAGGAGTTCGACGAGGCGCTCGCCTGGCTCGACGACGCCCTGCAAAAAGGTCTTCGAAAAGGGCGCCGCGCGAGAAGCGCGGCGCCCGCCTCTGTCGTCCCCGTCGCTTCAGCCCGTGGCGCCTCCCCGCACCTCAGCCCGTCGCTCCGCCCGGCGATCCGCTCGAGACGGATCCCTGCGCGGCGACGGCGTCGGCCGCGCTCGTGCGATCGGCGCCGGGCTGGGCCCTAGCTCTCCTGCGTCGCCTCGACCCACGCCAGGTACTCGGCGTCGACGCTGCCGGCGATGTACTCGCCGGTGAAGCAGCTCTGCTCGAGCTCGGTGACGCGATCCTGACCCTGCATGATGGCGCGGTTCATGCCCTCGACGCTCATGTAGATGAGGTGGTCGGCGCCCAGCTCGGCGGCGATCTCCTCGGAGGTGCGGCCGTGCGCGATCAGCTCGCCGCGCGACGGCATGTTGATGCCGTAGACGTGCGGGAACACCACGGGGGGAGCCGCCGAGGCGAAGACGACCGACTTCGCACCCGCGGCGCGCGCCATCTCGACGATCTCGCGCGAGGTGGTGCCGCGCACGATCGAGTCGTCGACGATCAGCACGTTCTTGCCCTTGAACTCGACGCTCATGGCGTTGAGCTTCTGACGCACGCTCTTCTTGCGCACCGCCTGTCCGGGCATGATGAAGGTGCGGCCCACGTAGCGGTTCTTGAAGAAGCCCTCGCGGTACTCGATGCCGAGCTTCTGCGCCACCTGCATCGCGCTCGGACGGGCGGAATCGGGGATCGGCATGACCACGTCGATGTCGACGTCGGGCAGCTGCTCGGCGATCTCCTCGGCGAGCACGTCGCCGAGCCGCAGCCGGGCGTCGTAGACGGCGATGCCGTCGAGCACCGAGTCGGGGCGGGCGAGGTAGATGTACTCGAACGCGCAGGGCACGAGGCGGGTGGTCTTCGCGCACTGCTGCGAATACATCCAGCCGTCGGGGGAGATGAGGATCGCCTCGCCGGGCTCGACGTCGCGCACGATCTCGTAGCCGCCCGACTCGAGCACGAGCGACTCCGAGGCGACGACCCACTCGTCGGCGCCGTTCTCGGCGGTGCGGCGGCCGAGCACGAGAGGGCGGATGCCGTGGGGATCGCGGAAGGCGAGCAGGCCGTAGCCGGCGATGAGCGCGATGGTGGCGTAGGATCCCTCGACCCGCTCGTGCACGCGGGAGACGGCCTCGAAGACCTGATCCTTGTCGAGCGAGAGGCCGGTGATCCCGGCCTGCAGCTCGTTCGCGAGCACGTTGAGCAGCAGCTCGGTGTCGGAGTGCGTGTTGAGGTGGCGGCGGTCGACGTTGTAGAGCTCGGCGGTGAGCTCGCGCGTGTTCGTGAGGTTGCCGTTGTGCACCAGGATGATGCCGTAGGGGGCGCCCACGTAGAAGGGCTGCGCCTCTTCTTCGGCGGCGGCCGAGCCGCGGGTCGCATAGCGCACGTGGCCGAGGCCGACGTTGCCCTTCAGGGTGCGCATGTCGCGCGTGCGGTAGGCCTCGCGCACCTGGCCCTTGGCTTTGACGACGTGGAAGAAGTCGCCGTCGAGCGTGGCGATGCCCGTCGAGTCCTGGCCGCGGTGCTGCAGGAGGAGGAGGCTGTCGTAGACCTGCTGGTTGACCGGTTCTTGCGAGACGATACCGACGATGCCGCACATGCTGGTGTGAATGCTCCCTGGGATGCGATGGGGCGTCAGACAGACGCACGCTCTAGTGTCCCACACGCCGCTGGGTGCGGGGGATCGCCTGCGCCCGGGGCCGTGCACTCGCCGCCGGCGCGCCCGGTTCGGCACGGTACGCTGGTGGGGTGAGCGAAAACGCGTCGATCTATGCCCAGTCCGGAGTCGATACCGCGGCGGGCGACCTCGCCGTCGAACTGATGAAGTCGGCGGTCGGCCGCACCCACGGCCCCGAGGTGCTGGGGGGCGTCGGCGGTTTCGCCGGCATGTTCGACGCGAGTGCGCTGCTCGGCTACAAGCGCCCGCTGCTCGCCTCGTCGACCGACGGCGTGGGCACGAAGGTCGCGATCGCGCAGGCCATCGACAAGCACGACACCATCGGTCAGGATCTCGTGGCCATGGTCGTCGACGACATCGTGGTGGTCGGGGCGAAGCCGCTCTTCATGACCGACTACATCGCGTGCGGCAAGGTGGTGCCCGAGCGCATCGCCGACATCGTGCGCGGCATCGCGGAGGCCTGCGAGGCCACCGGCACCGCGCTGGTCGGCGGTGAGACCGCCGAGCACCCCGGCCTGCTCGGGCCCGACGACTATGACGTGGCGGGCGCCGCGACGGGTGTGGTCGAGGCCGACCGCATGCTGCAGCCCTCGCTCGTGCAGCACGGCGACGTGGTGCTCGCGATGGCGGCCTCCGGCCTGCACTCCAACGGCTTCTCGCTCGTGCGCCATATCCTCGCCGAGCGCGGCATCGGCTACGGCGACCGCAGCGCAGAGCTGGGGGCGAGTTACGGCGAGGCCCTGCTGACGCCCACCGCGCTGTACACGGCGCCCCTGCTGCGCGTGCTCGAGGATCCGTCGCTCGACGGCGCCGTGCACGTGCTGAGCCACGTCACCGGCGGCGGCATCGCGGCGAACCTGGCGCGGGTGCTGCCGAGGGGCGCCTGGGTCGAGGTGGATCGCACCTCGTGGTCGCCGCTGCCCGTCTTCCGGCACCTCGCCGAGCTGGGCGGCCACACGCTCGAGTCGCTCGAGGGCGCCTGGAACCTCGGCGTCGGCATGTTCGCGGTGGTGGCCGCGGATCGCGCCCCGCAGGTGGCCGCGGCACTCACCGGCGAGGGGCTCGACACCTGGGTGGCGGGCACGGTCTCCACGTCGTCGCGCGACTTCGAGGGCTTCGCGCAGGGCGCGAAGGGCGTGGACGGGGGAGCGGTGCGCCTCGTCGGCTCCTACGCGGGCTGAGATCCGCGGCGCTCGATGAGCGCGGTCGCGATCGCGGCGAGCCCCTCGCCCCGACCGGTGAAGCCGAGGTGGTCGGTCGTGGTGGCGCCGAGGCTCACGGGCGCGCCCACGAGCTCGCTCATGACCCGCTGGGCTTCGTCGCGTCTGGGTGAGAACTTCGGTCGGTCGCCCACGATCTGCACGGACACGTTGACCGGGCGCCAGCCGTGCGTCTGCAGCCGCGCGAGCGCGAGGCGCACGAAGCCGGTGCTCGCGGCGCCCTCGGTGCGCGGCTGGTCCACGCCCACGAGGCCGCCGATGTCGCCGAGCCCCGCCGCCGAGAGCAGCGCGTCGACGACGGCGTGGCAGACGGCGTCGCCGTCGCTGTGCCCCGACAGGCCGCTCTCGCCGGGCCAGTCGAGGCCGGCGAGGCGCAGCGGTGATCCTGCATCGTACGCGTGCACGTCGAACCCCGTGCCCACGCGGATCTGCGCCGCGGCGGATCCGGGGTTCGCAGCCGGCTCGGCCGCGCTCATGCCTCGGACTCCAGGCCGAGCAGATTGGCGGTGAGGAAGTGCTCGAGGATCGCCAGATCGGCCGGTGCGGTGAGCTTGTGGGCGCGCTGCTCGCCCGGCACGGTGCGCACCTGCGCGCCGGCGCGCTGCACGACCTCGGCATCGTCGGTCGGGAGGCCCGCCTCGTGCTGCAGCTGCGCGGTGGAGTGCGCTGCGGCGAGCGTCTCGCGCGCGAAGCCCTGCGGGGTCTGCACGGCCACGAGCGGCGCGCGGTCCACGGTCTCGTGCACGATCCCGTCGGCATCGACCCGCTTGATGGTGTCGACCACCGGCAGCGCGGGAACGACCGCGTCGCCAGTTCGCCGCACCTCGGCGATCACACGCTCGAAGAGCTCGGCGCTCGCGAAGGGCCGGGCCGCGTCGTGCACGAGCACGGTCTCGACGCTCTCGGGGAGCGCCTCCACGCCGAAGCGCACCGACTCGTGGCGCTCGCGGCCGCCGGGCACGACCGAGACCTCCCACGGCGACCCCTCGGGCAGCACCTGCTCGACGATGTCGAGCGCGATCGCGGCGTGCGACTCGGGCGCCACGACCACGAGGTGCCCCAGGTGGGGCAGCGAGGTGACGACGCCGACCCCGAATTCGAGCAGTGCGCGCCCGTGCAGCTCGACGAAGGCCTTGGGGGTGCCCGCTCCGAGCCGCTCGCCGCGCCCCGCGGCGACGAGCACGACTCCCAGGGTGGGCAGCGCGTGCGGGGTCGATCCGGACAGATCGTTCGCGAGTGGGTTCATGGCCCCAGCGTACCCGGCCGCCCCGCGACGGGGCGCAAACGCGTGACGCCCCGCTCTGGGCGGGGCGTCACGGGTGAGGGATGCGGATCCCCGAGTGCTCTGCGGCTACGAGGCGAGCACCTGGTCGAGCACTTCGGAGGCCTTCTCCTCGTCGGTCTTCTCTGCGAGCGCGAGCTCGGAGACGAGGATCTGACGGGCCTTCGCGAGCATGCGCTTCTCGCCGGCGGAGAGCGAGCGCACCTCTTGATCGCGGCGCCACAGGTCGCGCACGACCTCGGAGACCTTGATCACATCGCCCGAGGCGAGCTTCTCGGTGTTGGCCTTGTAGCGGCGCGACCAGTTGGTCGGCTCTTCGGTGAAGGGGGCGCGCAGCACCTCGAACACCCGCTCGAGGCCTTCCTTGTCGATGACATCGCGCACGCCGACGAGTTCGCAGTTCTCGGCCGGCACCTCGATGGTGAGATCGCCCTGATCGACCTGCAGCTTCAGGAAGAGCTTCTCTTCACCGCCGAGCTTGCGCTTCTTGACATCGATGATCCTGGCGGCACCGTGGTGGGGGAAGACGACGGTCTCTCCGACCTCAAATTGCATCGAGTTGGCTCCTTTACAGCAGTTCAACCACTAGAATACCACACTCGTCATCTCTGACTTAGGCTTACCTAAGCTGCGTGAGGCGAACGCGGACCGTTATGATGAGTTCAAACTGTGATCGCGGTATGCGACGCACGTCATCGACCCACGGCTCGGAGGACCTCTTGAAGATTCGGATCGCCTCGTCCATCGCTCTGGCGGCGGCACTCGCGCTCGGCGCGACCGGATGCAGCCTGATCGCGCCCCAGGGCACGCTCGAGCCCTACGCCCCCAGCGATGGTCGTGACATCTCGACCCAGAACGTCGACGTGCGCAACATCATGCTGATCGCCGATGAGACGGGCGAGAACTTCAATGTCGTGTTCAGCGCCGTGAACCGCAGCGGCAGCGAGCAGCAGCTCACCATCAACTTCGTGACCGAGGGCTCGGCCTCCGCCAGCGCCGAGTTCGACATCCCCACGGGCAACACCCGCTTCGGCAACCCCGACGACGAGCAGGCTCCCGTGCTCGTGTCGCTGCCCGGCGTCTCCGCGGGCGCGACGGTCACCGCCTACTTCCAGGCCGCCGGCACCCCCGAGGTCGAGTACCAGATCCCCGTGCTCGACGGCACGCTCGCCGAGTACCGCGACTACGTGCTGCCCGCCGACTTCGGCGCCGCCGATGAGCGCGACGAGCAGGCGACCGCCGAGCAGCAGGAGGCCGCGCAGTCCCACGTCGGCGAGAACGACGAGGATCAGCCCCAGTAACCTCCGCCGCACGCGGTGCGCCCCCGGGATCCCGACGATCCCGGAGGCGCACTGCGTAGGGGCCTCTTTCCAGCCATCCCCGGGGGCGTCGGTCACCTCTTCCGGCCGATGCTCTCTCGGCCGCACCGATGCTCCGGTCGCACCGATACCCCCGGCGACGCTCCCTCAGCGGCACCGAGGCCCCGGCCGCATCAATACCCCCCCGCGATGTTTCCCTCAGCGGCACCGATCGACGCTCGGGCACCTCGTTTCGCGGAAGAGGGGTGTCTGAACGTCGATCGGTGCTGGAGGACCCGCCGCGCCCGCTCGGACGGGGCCGGGATGCGGCCTACCCGAACCGGTAGCCCACGCCCCGCACCGTCGAGATGAGCTTCGGTTTCGAGGGCTCCTCCTCGATGCGGGCGCGGATGCGCTTGATGTGCACGTCGAGGGTCTTGGTGTCGCCGTAGTAGTTGCTGCCCCAGACCCGGTCGATGAGCTGCCCGCGGGTCAGCACGCGGCCGGAGTGCCGCATGAGCATCTCAAGCAGCTCGAACTCGCGCAGCGGCATGGCGATCTCCTCGCCGCGCACGGTCACCGCGTGGCGCTCGGAGTCGAGGCGGATCCCCAGCTCGTCGAGCACCATCTCGTCGAGGTCGTCCTCGCGATCCTCATCGCTCACACCCGAGCGACGCAGCGCGGCCCGCACCCGGGCGAGCAGCTCGCGAGTGGAGTAGGGCTTCGTGATGTAGTCGTCGGCGCCGAGCTCGAGGCCCACGACGATGTCGATCTCGCTGTCCTTCGCCGTGAGCATGATGACGGGCACCTGCGAGGTCTGGCGGATCGCCCGGCAGACCTCGGTTCCGGGCAGGCCGGGCAGCATGAGGTCGAGCAGCACCAGGTCGGGGTGCGCGCCGCCGAACACGGTGACCGCCTCGGCGCCGTTGTCGACCACCGTCACGCGGTAGCCCTCCCGCTCGAGCAGGAACGAGAGCGGGCGGGAGATCGACTCCTCGTCTTCGACGAGCAGGATGTGCTGTGCCACTACTGGTGTCCTTTCTGGGGAACGGGGGCGGCGGTCTGCGCCGCCTCGGCGGATCCGCGCGTCGCGCGTCGCGCCTTCTTCGCCCGCTTGGAGCTCTTCGAGGAGCCCTCCGGGTCGTGGAGGGGGAAGGTGAGTGTGAAGCTCGAACCGACGCCCGGCTGCGACCACACGTCGACGTCGCCGCCGTGCGCGCGCATCGTGTGCCGGGTGATGCTGAGGCCGAGACCCGTGCCGCCCTCCCCGCGGGTGCGGGCGCCGTCGACGCGGTAGAAGCGCTCGAAGATGCGGGGCTGGTGCTCGGGCGCGATGCCCTCGCCCTGGTCGGTGACGGTCACGAGGAAGCTGCGGCGCTGGAGCTCCATGCCGACCCCCACCCGGCTGCCCTCGGGGGAGTGCCGGATCGCGTTGCTCAGCAGGTTCGCGACCGCGGTGCCGAGCGAGGTCGGGCGGCCGAGGATCGTCGCGTCGCGATCCGGCTCCGAATCGTCGGTCACGACCAACTCGATGCCGTGCTGCGCCGCGAACTCCCGGTGCGACTCGACCTCGCCGCGCACGAGGTCGCGCAGCGAGACCGACTCGCGATCCTCGGGGCGCAGCGTGGACTGCGCCTCGGAGAGCTGGATGATGTCGCGGCTCAGCTCGCCGAGCCTGCGCGACTCCTTCACGAGGCTCTTCGCGAAGCCGCGCACCAGCTCGGGCTCGTCGGCGGCCTGCTGCACGGCCTCGGAGAGCAGACCGATCGCGGCGATCGGGGTCTTCAGCTCGTGGCTCACGTTCGCGATGAAGTCCCGTCGCATCGCGTTCACGCGCTGTTCCTCGCCCAGATCCTCGGCGAGCACCACCGCGAAGCGCCGCTGGATGCGCACGATGTGGATGCGCACCGTGTCGGCGGGATCCGTGGGATCGGGCTCGTGGGTGTCGGGCGCACCCGTCGTCATCACCCGCCGCACCCTGGCCAGGAACTCGGGATCGCGGATGTCCTCGTCGCTGATGTGGCGCTCCTGACGGGCGATCGGGTTCGCGTACACCGGGGTGAGGGAGGAGTCGAGGATCACCGCGAACATGTCGATTTCGTCGAGGATCGTGGTGGCGACCTCGCCGAGCTCGGGCCGCAGCTCGGCCGCGCGTCGACGGCCCGCCCTCCGCATGCCCAGGATGGTGACGGCCACGCCCGCGCCGACCACGGCTCCCAGTGCCGTCGAAGCGAGAACGAGCAGGGTCGGGTCCATGTCTTTTATCGTAGAGGTGGCCCCCGGCGCGAGATCCAGAGTTCAACTGTTGTTCACCTGCCGGTGCGCCGTGGTTCATCGATCCGCCCCAGACTGGTGAGGGTGCCCGTTCGGCGCAGCATTTGAGAGAGGAAACGGCATGCGTGAGGTCTTCCAGCAGGAACTGCGCGAGGTGCAGGAGCGCCTCGTCAAGATCGCAGAGCTCGTAGAGGCGGCGATCGAGAACGCCACCGCCGCCTTCGGCAACTCCGACGTCGCCCTCGCCGAGCAGGTGCTCGACGGCGCCGACGAGATCGACGTGCTCGCAGCCCAGCTCGACCAGCTCACGATCGACATCCTGGCCCGTCAGCAGCCCGTCGCGTCCGACCTGCGCCTCATGGTCGGCGCCCTGCGCATGAGCGCCTCCCTTGAGCGCATGGGCGACCTCGCTCAGCACATCGCGCAGCTCGCGCGCTACCGCTACCCCGAGAGCGCGATCCCGAAGGGCCTCAAGAAGATCTTCGTGCGCATGGGTGCGCTCGACGTCGAGATGGCGAGCAAGATCGTCGAACTGCTCGGCACGCAGGACCCGCGGGTGATCGAGGAGGTGCGGGACCTCGACGACGATCTCGACGAGCTGCACGCCAAGGTGTTCGAGAAGGTGCTCAGCGACAAGCTGGCCGACAACCCGATGGGCGCCGTCGACGCGACCCTCGCGAGCCGGTACCACGAGCGCTTCGGCGACCACGCCGTGAGCATCGCCAAGCAGGTGCAGTTCTTCCTGCACGGCACGCTCGACTGAGCGATCCGCTCGCACCGCCGGCGCCGGCCGCGCCGGCCGCGCGGTCGGCCGCAGGTAGGCTTGTAGGGTGAGACAACGCATCTACGATTCGCGCGCGCAGCAGGTCGTCGATTTCGAGCCCCGCGAGGAGGGTCGGATCGGCCTCTACGTCTGCGGCCCCACCGTGCAGTCGGCCCCCCACATCGGGCACCTGCGCAGCGCGCTCGTCTACGACCAGATGCGGCGCTGGTTCACGGCGACCGGCCACGACGTCACGCTGATCCGAAACGTCACCGACATCGACGACAAGATCCTCGACCACGCCCGCGACGCCCAGCAGAGCGGATCCGCCGAGCAGTGGTGGGCCCTCGCCTACCGCGTGGAGCGCGAGTTCACCGCCGCCTACGAGGCGATCGGCGTGCTGCCGCCCACCTACGAGCCGCGCGCCACCGCGAACATCGCCGAGATGATCGCGCTCATCGAACGGCTCATCGAGCGCGGCCACGCCTACCGGGCGGCCGACGGTTCGGCGAGCGTCTACTTCGACACCGCGAGCTGGCCCGAGTACGGCGCCCTCACGCGTCAGAGCCGCGAGCAGATGGACGCTGCGGCCGACTCGGAACCGGTGGGCAAGCGCGACCCCCGCGACTTCGCGCTGTGGAAGGCGCACCGCGAGCACGAGCCGGTGTCGGCCTCGTGGGAGTCGCCGTGGGGGCGCGGCCGGCCCGGCTGGCACATCGAGTGCTCGGCGATGGCGACGCGCTACCTGGGCGAGCAGTTCGACATCCACGGCGGCGGCCTCGACCTGCGCTTCCCGCACCACGAGAACGAGCTGGCGCAGTCGCAGGCCGCGGGCCACCCGTTCGCGCGCCACTGGATCCACAACGGCCTCGTGAACACGGGCGGGCAGAAGATGTCGAAGTCGCTCGGCAACTCGCTGTTCGCCGCAGACCTGTTGGCGGCTGCGAGGCCCGTCGTGCTGCGCTACTTCCTCGGATCGGCGCACTACCGCTCGGTGCTCGAGTTCTCCGACACGTCGCTCGCCGAGGCGGCGGCGGCGTTCGAGCGCATCGAGGGCTTCCTCGAGCGCGCCGGCAAGCTCGCCGAGGCGGCGGGCGCCCCGATCCCGGCCCCGGGCGAGGGCGACGCCGCGTCGCGGCTCCCCGCCGCGTTCGTCGAAGCGATGCTCGACGACTTCGCGGTTCCGCAGGCGCTCGCCGCCCTGCACGGCGCCGTCCGAGCGGGCAACGCGGCGATCGACTCCGCCGACACCGCGACGGCGCTCGCCCGAGCCGCGGAGGTCGCCGCCATGCTCGACGTGCTCGGCCTCGATCCGCGAGCCGACTCCTGGGCCGCGCCCGGCGGCTCCGCACCCGGCGATGCATCCGCATCCGCCCTCGACCACCTCGTGCGCGCGCTCATCGAGCAGCGCGCCGAAGCCCGCGCGAACAAGGACTTCGCCGCGAGCGACGCGATCCGGGACCGCCTGCTGGCGGCCGGCGTCGCGCTCGAAGACACCCCGAACGGAACCCGCTGGAGCCTGTCATGAGTAATAAGAAGAGCCGTACCGGCGCAGTGCGCAAGAAGGGCCTCGGCAAAGCCGTCGGCTCGGGCGGGCAGGGGCGTCAGGCCCTCGAGGGCCGCGGCCCCACGCCCCGCGCCGAGGACCGCGAGTACCACGCCGCCTACAAGGCCAAGAAGTCGCGCGAGCGCTACGAGGCGGCGAAGCTGCGGCACGCGGGCGGCGCCGGCCGCGGCCCCGAGCGCGGCCGCGGCGGTGCGAAGAAGGACGAGTCCGAGCTCGTGACCGGCCGCAACGCCGTGCTCGAGGCCCTGCGCACCCGCATCCCAGCGACCGCGCTCTACATTGCCGCGCGCATCGAGATGGACGACCGCACGCGCGAGATCCTGCGCCTCGCGACGAACCGCAACGTGCCGGTGCTCGAGGTGATGCGCCCCGAGATGGATCGCATGACCGAGCGCGACACGGTGCACCAGGGCGTGGTGCTCAAGGTGCCGCCGATGGAGTACGCGCACCCCCTCGAGATGCTCGACGAGATCATCGGCCGCGACGAGGTGCCGCTGATCGTCGCGCTCGACGGTGTCACCGACCCCCGCAATCTGGGAGCGATCATCCGCTCGACCGCCGCTTTCGGCGGGCAGGGCGTGGTCGTGCCGCAGCGCCGGTCGGCCGGCCTCAACTCGGCCGCCTGGAAGACCTCGGCCGGCGCCGCCGCCCGCATTCCCGTGGCGATGGCGTCGAACCTCACGCAGACCCTCAAAGAGTTCAAGAAGCAGGGGGTCTTCGTGCTCGGCCTCGACGGCGGCGGCGACGTGTCGCTGCCCGGGCTCGAGCTGGCGGATCGCCCGCTCGTGCTCGTGATCGGCAGCGAGGGCAAGGGGCTCTCGCGGCTCGTCACCGAGCACTGCGACGCGGTCGTGTCGATTCCGATCTCGTCGGCGACCGAGTCGCTGAACGCCGGCATCGCGGCGAGCGTCGCACTCTACGAGGTGGCGAAGCTCCGCGCGGAGTAGCGGCTGCCGGGAGCTCGGGGTCGCGGGTTTGCGGGGCCCTTCACGGTGACTCCGCGGACGCGGCTCAGAGCACCGTGAGCGATGTGGCGCGCCAGCGGCCGGCCGCGTGCTCGAGCCGCATCGCGACGACGCAGGATCTCGGCTCCGCGAACAGCACGACGGTCGCCTCGATCACGTGCGGCATCGGCCGTCGGATATGCGCCCTGCCGGGGGTCGCCACGATGCGGCGGTCGTCGCGGTAGATCGTGCGGCGCTCGGTGCGGGCGGCGCGTCGCTCACGCAGCTGCTGCACGACCGCCGGTGTGATCCACCCCGCGAGCTGGGCGATCGCGCGCGAGCCCTCGAGGGCTTCGAAGGCGTAGAGCGCGAGCCTCTGGACGAGCTGCGCGGGAGGCGGCGGGATGTCGCCGTCGTCGCTGCCCGTGCCGGATGCGGAGCTGGGGCGCAGGCGGCCGCCCTGTCCCGTGTCGGCCCCGACCGGCGTCTCGCCGAGTGCGGGCAGCGCGCGCAGGTGCCGCCGGGTCGACCTGCTCGGAGCGCGCAGCGGCGCCGGGCCCACCGGCCGCGCGATGGGTGTCGCGGCCGGTGCGAGCGGTGAGTCCGCCGGTGCGAGCGGTGAGTCGGCAGGGTTCGGCGGACGCGGCGACGGGCCGGTGGAGTTCTGGCGCGCGGGGGTGCGAGGGGCGGAAGAGGGCATGAGGATCTCCTTTCGCGTCAGCCGACCGGGTCGTCGGACGACGATGCGTCATCGCATCGGACACCGAGTTTCGCGATAACTGTCGCGGAGTCGGGGAAGCTCCACACTAGAGAATGCGACCTGCGGCCGGTCAAGAGCTTTTGGGAGCAGGATGTAAAAGCTGTGATAAAGCTGTGCTTAGCCTGGGGTGGGGGATGGGTCGTTCCGCATTGAGCCGTCGTCGGCGCGGGTCTCCGGCGCGGGTCTCCGGCGCGCCTGCTCGGAGACAGCCGATGGAAGCCCGTTCGGGCTTCAGCGGATCGAGCGGCGGCGCAGCGTCGGCCCGGGTCGGGTGCCCTAGGCTGAGGGGGTGGCAACTCTGCGTGATCTCGCGACGAAGTACTCGACCCTGAACGAAGAAGAGGTCGAGTGGCTCGAGCTGCTCGCCCTCGACTGGCAGCTGCTCGCCGACCTCGCCCTCAGCGACGTCGTGCTCTGGGTGCCGACCGAGAGCGGCGACTACCTCGCGGTGGCGCACAGCCGGCCCGCGGGCTCGGTCACGCTGTTCTACCGCGACGTGATCGGCGAGTTCCTGCGCCCGGACTGGCGCGAGCTGGTCGACGAGGCGATGGGGACGGGGGAGCCGGTCATCTCGACGTCTCCCGCGTGGTACGAGGAGAACCCGATGCGGCTCTCGGCCTACTCGGTGAGCCGCCTCGCCGACGGCGAGGAGTTCGGCCCGTTCGCCGTCGTCACCGTGCACACGAGCGTCGCCGACACCCAGAAGGCGTCGCGCATCGGAGCCGCGTTCCGCGAGGTCTCCGACGACATGTTCATGATGATCCGGCACGGCCTCTTCCCGTCGCCCGGTTCATCCCCCGGGCGCCAGCACGGCGCCCCTCGCGCCTCCGACGGTCTGGCCCGCATCGACCTCGAGGGCACCGTGACCTTCGCAAGCCCCAACACCCAGACCATCTTCAACCGGCTCGGCTTCCGCGACGAGCTCGAGGGCGAGAACTTCTCGGAGGTGATCGCCGAGATCGTCAAGGGGCAGTTCGACACCAACGAGTCGCTGCCGCTCATCGCGCAGGGCAAGGTCGCGAAGCGCGGCGAGATCACCGCGCGCGGCCGCACCGTGAACCTGCGCTCCATCCCCGTGATCCGCGACGGTGCGCGCGTCGGCGGCATCGTGCTCACCCGAGACGTGACCGAGCTGCGGCAGCAGGCCCAGGAGCTCATCACCAAGGACGCGACCATTCGCGAGATCCACCACCGGGTGAAGAACAACCTGCAGACGGTGGCCTCGCTGCTGCGGGTGCAGGCCCGCCGCGCGCGCAGCGAGGAGGCCAAGCAGGTGCTCGGCCAGGCCATGCGCCGCGTCGCCGCCATCGCCGTGGTGCACGACACGCTGTCGACGGGCCTCTCTCAGATCGTCGACTTCGACGTGGTCTTCGACCGGGTGCTGGGGCTCGCCGCCGAGGTCGCGAGCCTGCACAACACCACCGTGCACCTGCGAAAGGACGGCGAGTTCGGCGAGCTGCCCTCGGAGTACGCGACGCCGCTGGCGCTGGCGCTCACCGAGATCGTGACGAACGCCGTCGAGCACGGCCTCGCGGGGCGCGAGGGAGAGGTGTTCATCCGCGCGAACCGCAGCGACGAGAGGCTCGCCGTCGAGGTCGTCGACACCGGCACGGGTCTGCCCGGGGGCGCCGTCGGCGACGGCCTCGGCACTCAGATCGTGCGCACCCTCGTCGAGGGCGAGCTCGGCGGCAGCATCGTGTGGGGCCCCAGCGAGGGCGGCGGCACCCGCGTGGCCGTGCAGGTGCCGCTGCACTGGATCTCGGCGCAGACGCGCGAGATCCCTCGCATCCAGGGCTGACTCAGCGTCTGCCTCGCAGCAGGATCGCCCCGCCCACCACGAGCAGCAGCACGCCGAGGCCGATCACCGTCGCGGTGATCCACCAGGCGGTGTCGAGGCCGTCGGTGCCGAACGCGCGCTGCGCCGCATAGCCGCAGAAGGCGAGGATCAGCGCGCCCCAGACGATCGGTCCGGTGCGCGGTCCGGTGCGGGCCGGCGGTCGGGCGTCCGCGGCGACCGGCGCCGGATGGGCGCCAGCGGCGGGCGCGGCGGGAGCGGCGGGCGCGGCACCGGATGCGGCCGATGCCCCGTCGGTCTCGGGGGGAGGGGGCACGAGATCGTCTCGCCCGTGCGGCAGCGGCGTGGTCTGCGGCTTGTGCGGCTCGGAGCCCTGGTCGTTCGTGTTCATCGCGCCATCTCCTGTTCGAGGTCGTTCACGGTGTCGAGCAGCTCGTCGCGCTGCCGTTCGAGCGCTCGCTGCTCGCTCGCACTCAGGCCGGGCTCCTCCAGCCGCCACTCGACGCGCTCGAGCTGCTGCTGCGCCTCGTCGAGGCGCTCGGCGTCGGCACCGGCCCGCTGCTCGGCGGCGATGCGGCGCTGCTCGTCTTCGAGTCGCTGCCGTTCGCGCTCGCCGATCTGACCCACCGACGATCCGCCGCCCTCGACGCGCACGTTGCCGGCGAGCAGGTATACCGTGACATGCGCGACCGAGTCGTCGGCGAAGGCGTCGCCGGTGCCGGTGAGCGTCGTGCCCGTGTCGTGGGCGAGGAACGGCCCCGAGATCCTGAAGCCGTCGCGCTCGGTGCCCGTCTCCTTGACGTTGCCGGCGAGCACCCGCACCCGCACCGCCGTGGGTCGATGCTCTGGGAGCTGCACCGTCGCGTTGCCGGCGAGCTGCCAGACCTCGATGTCGCCCCCGTCGCCGGGATGCTCGTCGAGGCTGCTGAGGTCGATCTCGACGTTGCCGGCCACGACGACGGTGCCCGCGGGGCTCATCCCGTCGACGTGCGCGGTGCCGAACGGCTGGAAGCGGGTGCCCCAGGGCAGCACGACGGTGATGAGCAGCGCGAACACACCGCAGGCGGCGAGGAACCCGACCCAGCCGGTGTGGCGGCCGCGCACCCCGGCGACGATGAGCGAGAGCGCCAGCACTGCGAGCGCCGCGATGATGGCCGCGAGCAGGGGTGCCGGTGCGACGCTGCTCACCTGCGGGGGCACGTCGAGGCCCATCACCCAGAGCGCGGTGCCGCCTGCCGCGAGCAGTGCGAGTGCGAGTGTGAGCACCGCCTGCGCGGGGCCCATGCGGTGCGCGTCGTGGTGCTCGGCGTACCGGGCGCTCCACTCGTCGGCCTGGCGGCCGACCTCTTCGCTCCAGCGGGTGGCCTTCTCGCCGACGCGCTCGCCCCAGGCCGCGGCGTCTTCGGCGGTGCGCTTCGCGAACTCGTCGGTGCGATCGGCGAAGGAGCGGCCGCCTGAGGCCGGCGGAATCGAGCCGTCCGCGCTGGGCGAGCCCGGCGCGGACGTCGGGGTGGGCGGACCGAGGGGCTCGGTGCCCGAGCCATCGGCGGTGGCGGCGAAGCCGGCGACCCCGAACGGGGGAGCGGGCGCCGACGAGCCCGTCGCCGCCGCCTCGTCAGCGGTCTCGGCGGCGCGCTGCCCGGCCTGCTCGCGACCACGGTTCAACAGGGCCTTGCGCAGCCACAGGAAGCCGAACACGAGGAACGCGATCCAGAACAGCCAGGCGACGGTGCGCGGAATCCACTCGGGCACTCCCACGGAGCCCCAGAGATCCCAGCCCCAGAAGCCGGGCGCGCCGACCAGCGGCGCCCCCGTGAGCACGAACCCGACGATCGCCGGGATGATGACCACTGCGGCGAAGATGATCGCCGCGGTCAGCACCCCGGCCGATGCTCGCCCCCGGAAGATGTCCTCCACGTGGATGCGCCCGGTCGAGTCGGGCAGCAGCAGCCAGCCCACGAGGTAGAGGATCACGCCGGGCCCGCCGAGCAGTGCCAGCACCACGAAGATGCCGCGCACGATGAGCGGGTCGATGCCGGCCTTCGCCGCGATGCCTCCGGCCACGCCGGCGAACCAGCGGTCGGAGCCGCGCACGATGCCGAGGCCGCGGAGCCAGGCGAAGAAGCCCTGCCCGGCCGGGGCGCCCCCGGGGCGTTCGGATTCTGATGATTCGTTCATGCTTCGAGTCTGACGCCGACCACCGACACCGCGCCATCGGGGATCACCCTGAGCGACCCCTGATGTTTCGAACGCGACCCCGACCGTGTCGGCGGCCCGTGCTTTGATGGAAGCATGCAGCGACCGCCCCTCACCCGTTCGCGCGACGCCGGCGTTCTCGCCGGCGTCTGCGCGGGTCTCGCCGAGCACCTCGGCTGGCCGATCGCGGTGGTGCGCGGAGCGATGCTCGGCATGTGCCTGTTCGGCGGAGCGGGCGGGCTGCTCTACCTCTGGCTGTGGGGCACGGTGCCCCTCGAGGGCGAGGTCGAGGGCGTGGTGCCGCTGCGCCGAGCCCTCACCCGTCCCTCGGCCGCCGCGCCTCGGGCAGAGGGTCAACTCCCGCTCTCCGGGCCGCGCGCGGCCCCCGCAGCGGAGGCGACGCGGGAAGGCACGCGTTCGTCGGCGCGGCCCGAAGCGCCCGCTCCGGAGCCCCGGTCGGGCGAGGCGCCCCGCCCCCGCCCGCGGTGGCCCATCGCCGAGCTGCTGCTGGGCGTCTGCCTGCTGATCGCGGGCGCCGGCCTCGTGCTCGACCGCCTCGGCGCGCACCTCGAGCTCGAGCTGCTGCTGCCCGCTCTCGCGGTGCTCGTCGGGGTCGGGCTCACCTGGTGGCAGATCGCGGATCGCGACCGCCCAGACCGCAACCAGCTGCCGCGCGTGCTCGGCGCACTCGCGCTGGTGGCCGTGGGAGTGCTCATGATCTTCGTGACCTCGCGCGAGCCGAACGCCTGGACGGTGGTCGCAGCCTCCCTCGCCGTGCTCGCGGGCGTCGCGCTCGCCATCGCGCCGTGGCTGCTGCGTATCAACCGCGAACTGATCGCCGAGCGCGCGGCGCGCGCGAGGGAGGCCGAGCGCTCCGACATCGCGGCGCACCTGCACGACTCGGTGCTGCAGACCCTGGCGCTCATTCAGCAGCGGTCGGAGCCGGGCAGCGACGTCGCACGGCTCGCGCGGGGCCAGGAGCGCGAGCTGCGGGAATGGCTGTTCCGGTCGGCCGACGGGGCTCCGCAGCCGCAGCGCGAGGCCGTCGATGCAGAGCTCAGGGCGCATGCGACGGCGCTCGAGGGGGATCACGCCGCGCGCTTCGAGGTGGTGTCCGTCGGTGGCAGCGCGACCGCGCCCGAGGCGATCGTGCTCGCAGCCCGGGAGGCCATGCTCAACGCCGCGCGGCACGCCGGGGGCGACGTGACCGTCTACATCGAAGCCGCTCGCGACCGCATCTCCATCGACGTGACCGACCGCGGCCCCGGCCTCGATCCCGAGCGGCTGCCCGAGGGTCGGATGGGCGTGCGGGAGTCGATCCTCGGCCGCATGGAGCGCGCCGGCGGCTCGGCGAGGATCGTTCCCGGCCCAGGCGGCGGCACCTCGGTGCGACTGGAGATGCCCATCGACCAGCCGGTCGCCGAGACCGCCGAGCACGAGCGACGAGGGAGCGAACGATGACGGAGCAGCGCGAAGCGGACGAGCAGCGGGATCGGGGCGGGGCGCCGATCCGGGTGGTGATCGTCGATGACCACCAGATCTTCCGCACCGGGCTGCGCGCGGAACTCGGGCCGCAGCTCGACGTCGTGGGCGAGGCGGCGAGCGTCGACGAGGCCGTCGAGCGCGTCGCGGCGCTCGCCCCCGACGTGGTGCTGCTCGACGTGCATCTGCCGGGCGGGCGCGGCGGGGGCGGGGCCGAGGTCGTGCAGCGCCTTGCCGCCGATCCGACGCTGCGCGCGACGCGCTTCCTCGCGCTCAGCGTCTCGGACGCGGCCGACGACGTGGTCAGCGTCATCCGCGCCGGCGCGCGCGGGTACCTCACCAAGACGGCCTCGGGGGCCGAGGTGACGGCAGCGGCGCTGCGCGTGCACGGGGGCGACGCGGTGTTCTCGCCGCGACTCGCGGGCTTCGTGCTCGACGCTTTCGGAGCGGGTCTCGGCGAGACCGCCGCCGCCGACGACGAACTCGATCGGCTCTCGGCCCGCGAGCAGGAGGTCATGCGCATGATCGCCCGCGGCTACGCCTACAAAGAGGTGGCCGCAGAGCTGTTCCTCTCGGTCAAGACGGTCGAGACCCACGTCTCGAAGGTGCTGCGCAAGCTGCAGCTCTCGAACCGTCACGAGCTCACCGCCTGGGCGTTGCAGCGGCGCCTGCTGTGACCGGGCACCGGCTCCGTCCGGGCCGGTCAGCAGCGGGTCAGCTCCACCCGGGCAGCCACAGGTGCAGCTGCCAGAACCAGTCGGCGACCGGCATGCCCGACCACACCGGGAAGAAGAACACGGCGAGCACTCCGGCCACGACCACGAACAGTGCGACCGCGAGGCGACGGCCGAGCAGGGCGGCCGGCTCGGGGTCGAACGGCGCCTCGAAACGCGCGCCGTCCCTCGAACGCAGCGGGATCCCGCACAGCATCCCGAGCACGAGCCCCAGCGCGAGGGCCGAGAACGGAGTCAGCACCACCGCGTAGAACTGGAACACCGCCGAGCGCGAGAACGTGAGTACCCAGGGCAGCCACCCCGACAGGTAGCCCGTGAGCACGAATGCGCCCCTCAGCAGCAGGGGGCTGCGGGCCGCCCCGCCGGGCCCGATCCCGAACCCCCCGCGCGAGCGGACCAGCTGCCGCACCAGCAGCCAGACCAGCCCGACGAGCGCGGCCGCCCCTCCCCAGGTCACGAGCGGATTCGGCAGCGGCGAGATGCCCGACACGCACTCGCTCCACGAGCACCCCTCGGACCAGCGCACCTCGTACATCGCGGTCGGCACGAGTGCGAGGGGCCAGCTCAGCGGAGGCGACTGGTACGGGTGGGGCGCGGTGAGCGTGCTGTGCCACGACAGCATCTCGGCGTGGTACTCGACGAACGCCGCGGGCCACGGCGTTCCGGGCGTGCGCCCCCACCCGCCGGGGGTGAGGATCCAGCCCGTCCAGCTCGCGAGATAGGCCAGCGCCGCCGCCGGCAGAGCCAGCACCGCGGTGACCGCCGCCTGGGCGGCCGATCGTCGCACCCCCGCGTGCTCGCGCCGGCGCAGCCGAGCGAGCAGATCCCGCACCGCCACGAAGACGAGGAAGAACGCGAGCGGGTAGAGCCCCGACCACTTCACCGCCGCAGCCGCGCCGAAGGCGAGCCCCGCGGCGACGAGCCAGGGGCGCCAGACGAGGATCGGCCGCGCGTCGGCCCGAGATCCGGCGGTGAGGCCGTTCCGGCCCGTCCCGACAGGTCGATCCTGCGACCTCAGCGACACCCACTCCGCGTCCCGCCACACGAAGAGCGCGCCCAACGCTACGAACAGCGTGAGAAAGCCGTCGAGCAGCGCCACGCGGGTCAGCACCACGTGCACGCCGTCGATCGCGAGCAGCAGGCCCGCGGTGCACGCGATGACCAGGCTGCGCGAGAGCAGCCAGCCGAGCCGCATCACCACGGCGACCGTCGCCACGCCCGCCAGCGCGACCGCGCTGCGCCAGCCCCAGCCGCTGTCCGGGCCGAAGACCAGGATCCCGAGCCCGATCAGCCACTTGCCGAGCGGCGGGTGCACGGCGTTGGACGGTGCGTCGCCGAACGCCGTCGCGCGAGCCCCGGCCATCGAGGGCTCGTCGTCCGGCCAGGCGGTCGGGAAGCCGTGCGCGAGCTGGCTGATCGCGTCGCGCACGTAGTAGAGCTCGTCGAACACGAGCACCCCCGGGCGGTCCAGCGCCCAGAACCGCAGCACGGCGGCGATCCCGAGCACCAGCGCGGGAGCGACCCAGCGCAGCCACCGTCTTCCCCTCATGCCCCCAGACTAGGGCTGGCGCGGTGAGGGGCGCTCGGGTGCGGCGCCCCTCGTGCGGTGGAGCGCCCATCGAAGCGGCTGCAACCCGGGAAGCCGTCCGCTCCGGCGGGGATCCGGTGCACGACGAATCGAGTGATGATGGCCCGGCGCCGACGGGGCTACGATGGTGGGGTGATTACGCGGCTCAGCAACTACTTCCTGAAGACCCTCCGTGAGGATCCCGCCGACGCCGAGGTGGCCAGCCACAAGCTGCTCGTGCGCGCCGGCTACATCCGCCGACAGGCGCCGGGAGTCTTCGGCTGGCTGCCGCTGGGGCTGCGCGTCAAGGCGAAGCTCGAGCAGATCATCCGCGACGAGATGGCCGCGGCGGGCGCCCACGAGGGGCACTTCCCCGCCATGCTGCCGCGCGAGCCCTACGAGGCCACCGGCCGCTGGGAGGAGTACGGCGACGCGCTGTTCCGCCTGAAGGACCGGCACGGCGCCGACTACCTGCTCGCCCCCACCCACGAAGAGGCCTTCACCCTGATGGTGAAGGACATCGTCTCGTCGTACAAGGATCTGCCCCTCTCGCTCTACCAGATCCAGGACAAGTACCGTGACGAGGCCCGGCCCCGCGCGGGCCTGCTGCGCGGGCGCGAGTTCACCATGAAGGACGCGTACTCCTTCGACGTCTCCGACGAGGGGCTCGCCGCGAGCTACCAGCGGCAGCGCGACGCCTACGAGCGCATCTTCTCCCGGCTCGGCCTCGAATACGTGATCGTCTCGGCCGACGCCGGAGCGATGGGCGGGTCGCGCAGCGAGGAATTCCTGCTGCCGATCGGCATCGGCGAGGACACCTTCGTGCGCTCGGCGGGCGGCTACGCCGCGAACGTCGAGGCCTACGCGACGCCCGTGCCCGATCCGGTGCCCGCCGAGGTGATCGCGGGCCTGCCGCAGCCGGTCGTGTTCGACTCGCCCGACACCCCCACGATCGACACGCTCGTCGCGCACACGAACGCGGTGCTGCCCCGCGAAGACGGCCGGGCCTGGCGGGCCGCCGACACGCTCAAGTGCCTCGTGTTCGCGGTGACGAACCTCGAGGGCGAGCGCTCGCTCGTGGTGATCGGCGTGCCCGGCGACCGCGACGCCGACATGAAGCGCGTCGAGGTGGCGTTCCCCGGCTGCGAGGTCGAGCCCGCGACCGCCGCGGACTTCGAGAAGCACCCCGGGCTCGTCAAGGGCTACATCGGCCCCACGCTGAACGGCGAGGCCGTGCTGGGCCTCGAGGGAACGACGGGGATCCGCTTCCTGCTCGACCCCAGGGTCATCGACGGCACCCCCTGGGTGACCGGCGCGAACGAGCACGAGAAGCACGTCGCGCACCTCGTCGCGGGCCGCGACTTCACCGCCGACGGCGTGGCCGACGTCGCGACCGTGCGCGACGGCGACCCCGCGCCCGACGGCTCGGGCCCCATCGAGACCGCTCGCGGCATGGAGATCGGCCACGTCTTCCAGCTCGGCCGCAAGTACGCCGAAGCCCTCGGCCTCAAGGTGCTCGACGAGAACGGCAAGCTCGTCACCGTGACCATGGGCTCCTACGGCATCGGCGTGACCCGCATCATGGCGATCCTCGCCGAGCTGCACCACGACGACCGCGGGCTGATCTGGCCCGCCGCGGTGGCGCCGTTCGACGTGCACCTCGTCGCGACCGGCAAGGACACGGCCGTCTACGACATCGCCGACTCGCTCGCCTCGACCCTCGACGCCGCGGGCGTCGACGTGCTGTTCGACGACCGGCCCAAGGTGTCGCCCGGCGTGAAGTTCGGCGACGCCGAACTGCTCGGCGTGCCGCGCGTGGTGGTCGTGGGACGCGATGCCGCCGAGGGTTTCGCCGAGGTGTGGGATCGCGCCGCGGGCACGAAGGATCGCGTCGCGCTCGCCGACGTGCCCGCGCTCTTCACGGGCGCGGCCGCGCAGTAGCGGAGACGACGCGCGCTGCGCGTGATCGGAGAGGCCCCGGATCGCTCGATCCGGGGCCTCTTTGCGTATCAGAGCGTTGACCGCACTTCGCCCCCACATGGTTGATGGCTTGATTCTTGCCTGAGTTATCCACAGATTTGGATTGATTACGCATTGTGAAGTCACATAGAAGATAGCGTTGCAGACATCGCCTCAGCGGCGACCTCTCACTCATCGTCTTCGCGGGCGCTTCTCCTCGCGGACCGGAACGAACGGACCCCCATGGCTAACATCAGCGTCTCCTACGCCGAGATCGAGCAGTCGGCGACCCAACTGGGCGTCGGGCGCGACGAGATCACCCAGAAGCTGCAGCTGATGCAGCAGCAGATCGCCTCGCTCGTGTCCTCGGGTTTCGTCACCGACCAGGCCTCGGTGCGATTCAACGAGGCCTACGGGCAGTACACCGCGAGTGCCAACACCGTGATCGAGAAGCTCACCGAGATCCAGAGCTTTCTCACCCAGACCGCGAACGCGATGCGCGACATGGACGCGCAGATCGCGTCGCGGATCAACTAGGGCCGGCCTGCTGCTCGGTCGAGGAGGGTTGCGCCGTGTCTGATCTGAAACTGTCCAGCGAGCAACTGCATGCGGCTGCCTCCGGGTTGCACCGCGCGTGTTCCGCCGTTCCCGCGAGTGCGGTGACGGGGCTGCCGATACGTGGCGCCGCCACATACGAGAACGTGACCGACCGCATCGACGCGTTCCTCCGGGCCGTCGAGACCGGCATGGCGGAGCTCTCGATCTCGGCGGCTTCCGCTCGCGCTTCGGTCATCGCCGTCGCCGATACGGCGAAGCAGACTGATAATCGCATTGCGCACGGCGTCGGCTCCGGCGGAACAGCGACGGTCTAGTCATGCCGGTGCTGCTGCCCCCGGTCGAAGGCGGCGTACTGCACGAGCGGTCGCCCGTGGTGGGGTCTCCCGCCGACGCGGCTCAGGCCGCCCAGGTTCTACGCGGCGTGGTCCGTCGACTCGAAGAGATGATCGGGCACACGGTCCAGGCGTCTGGATCTTTGAACGCGATGCGGGCGGTGAGCATACGGAACCTGCGGGCCCGGCTCGACAGCCGTGTGGTTTCCGGAGCCCGCGCGTTCACCCGGTCGGTGACCGCAGGTGCGCAGGCGTTCGGCAGGTACGCGTCCGAGATCGAAGAGGTCCACACCGCCGCGCATGCGGTGGTGACCCGGGTTGAATCCGAACTGGCCGTGATCGTCGCGGCCTCCCGTCGATTGGATGCCGCATGCGAGGGCCTCGGAGTAGGAAGCCGGTGCGTGCCCGAGAGATGGAACGCGCCGCCGAGCGTGTTCCCGCCTGCGGGCCCCGGGGAGTCGGTGTTCGCGGGTGCTGAGACGGTCGACCCCGCGGTCGCCGCGCGCCGGACCGCGAAGCGGGCTGCGCGGGCGCAAGCCGAGGCCGAGTGGGCAAGCGCGGTTCGGATATGGCTGGGCGCCGTGGAGCGCGTATGCGCGGAGCAACGTCTGTGGCGTGCTCTCGTTGAGGATCGGAGGAACGCAGAGCATGCGCTCGTGAACGCACTGGATCGCACGGATATCGGCGAGCTGATCCGTTTCTCGGGAGGCCCGGTTCCTGCGAGCATGTTCCAAACGGATATCAGCGGTACATCGCGGCCCAGAAGTCTCGCCGACGATCCGAACATGCGACGGATCCTTTCGGGCGGGCTCTCTGAGACCGAGGTTGCTGCGGCATGGAAAGCGATCCGAGAGTCGGCGCGGTACGGGAAGAGCGAAGTTCAGAATCTTCCCCTCGACGTGCTCGCGGTGCTGGCGCGCACGAACGGCATTCCGGCCTGGGTGCAGGATATCGCCGGGCGAGCGGTGCTCGATCACGCACTGACCGATCCGGCTTCGGCCTATGAGCTGATGTACGGTTCACCGCCCGGGGATCCGCTCGCTCTCACCGAGTTCATGCGGCATGTCGAGGGGCTGGCGCAGGCCATCACCGATGCTGAAACAAAAGTTGGGAGAGGTCTTCCCCGGGGCACAAAGATCCAGCTCGTGAACCTGGGAACGCACGACGGCGCTCTGACCGCCGGGATCTCGCTCGGCAACCTCGACCGTGCGTCTCAGGTGGGAGTGAACTACGCGGGCATGAACTCGAGCGTCGCCGGGATCGGGAACGGGGTCGACGGGGCCGCGGAGATATTCAAGGAAGCTCGAAGGAGCTCTCCGAACGGTTCGTATGCGGTGGTGATGATGATCGGCTACCGGTCTCCATCCTTCGCGGGAGTGGCATCGATGGCGCGCGCGACCGGGGCCGCGGAGCGCATCGCGGGTTTCCTGGACGGCATTCAGGCGAGCCGCGGCACGAGACGGCTTCCTGTCGAGCAGTTCGCGGTGTTCGCCCACTCCTACGGCTCGACCGCGGTTGCCGAGGCGCTGCAGCACGTCTCGCTGGAGTTCAAGGTCGACAGCTTCGTGACATACGGGTCTGCCGGCTTCGCAGCCGACACCACGCTCGACGGCCTGCGGCACGGGATCAAGGACACGGGGCACCTCTACGCAACGCACGCAGCGGGAGACGGGCTGGCACAGCTGCCGATCAAGGCGCAAGCCGGCACAGATGTCTACCTGAGCGACCGGGTCGACCCGCGGCAGCTCGGGGCCGTGGAGTTCTCGGCCGAGGGCGGCAGGGGTGAGAAGCGGACGAATGCCCACGACATGTTCGTGGCAGACGTCGATGAGAAGGGCAATCCGAGCGAGAAAGTCGGGTATCTGTCGCCCGGGACCAGTTCCGTGAGGGAGATCGCATCGATTCTTGCGACAGGGAAGTTGAGGAGCGATAGATGAGATCGAGAATGGCTCGGATGTTCGGTGTGACCGTGGTGCTGCTGTGTCTGGCGGCCTCATCGGGGTGCGCGCGGGCGGAGAAGGAGAACGGGGAGGTCGGCCTGATGCTGACAGACGAGGTGCGAGACGCGGCGGGGCTCACGCGGTCCGAGGTGGAGCGGATGCCGCTTGCGCAGCAGTTCGCTCTGCTGGGTGAGCGGTATGACCGATCGCAGGATCTTCTGGCAGAGGCGCAACGGCGAGTCAGCTCGGCAGGATGGAAGTACCTGACGAGAGGAATGGCGCCTGAGAACGGATTGTTTAGTCCGTCGGGCGCATTGCCGGGATCCGGCGGCGAGGATTCGTACTATCTGGGGGCGGATCGTGCGATTCAACTTGACGGCGCGGTGGGGGATCCGGCTGACCTCGACCCTGTCCTGGCCTACTTCGATGAGCGGGGCTGGGAGTACCAGGTCAACGACGTCGCGGAGTTCCACCACGAGGTGTACGCCGACGCGGGTGACGGTTATCTCCTCGAGTACCGCGCGCAGGCGAACGGGTGGTATGTGATGAGCGTATACGCGGGCCCGTTCTGGGGGAGTGACAGTGTGCTCACGGCCGAGCTCAGCAAGCGCACGCTCGACGAGGCCTTCGAAGACGAGTTCACGGTCCCGGGGGTGCGGGTGCCGTTCCCCGCGTGGGACGAGCCCGTCGTGAACCCGCCGAAGAAGAACCTGAGCGACCGGTAGTGCGCGAGCGGGCGGGGAGCGGGCCGTGAAGCTGAAGGTCTCGGTGACCCTGCCGCAGGGCGGGGTGCACGATGTCACGCTCTCCTGCGATGTCACGGCGACCGTCGCCGACGTCGCACGATCCCTCATGCGCGCGGGCCTGGGGTCAGACCCGCGCCTCGCCGAGATCGCGAACCGCGGGCTCGCACCGATGACACTGCGCGTCACCCGGGGCGGCGAGGCGAGCACCGTGCTGCTCGACCCTGCGGCCCCGGTGGCGGCCTCCGGACTGCAGTCCGGTCACGTGATCCAGCCGGTGCCTGAATTCGGATCCGCGGGCCCGGCCGAACGGATGATCGAAGCCGCCGCATTCGTCGAGGTGCTGACCGGGGAGCAACGCGGCGTGCAGTTCAGCCTGATCCGCGGCACGGCCCTCATCGGCCGCGACAGGTCCTGCCGCATCCGACTGCTCGATTCCAGCGTTTCGCGCCGCCACGCCGAGGTGCGCGTCGAACCCGACGGCACGATCGCCGTGACCGACCTCGGATCCGCCAACGGCGTGCTGCTCGCCGATGAGCGCCTCACCTCATGCCGTATCACCAGGCCGACCACTCTGCGCCTGGGCGAGATCGACCTCCGCGTCTTCCCCGGGCAGCCCGGCGCCGCCGAACCGCGACCGCCGGCCCTCTCCCACCGAGTGATGCACACCCGATCGCCCCGCGTCGCGCCTCGTTTTCCGGCGACCGGGCGAACGCTCCCCGCCCCTCCCGCACCGAGCGAGCCCGCGCGGATCCCGATGCTCGCCATGCTCGTCCCCATGCTCATGGGCGGCGCCATGTACGCGATCACCCAGTCCCCGCTGAGCCTCATGATGGTGGCCTTCACGCCCATGATGATGATCGGATCGTGGCTCGACGGCAGGCTCGGAAGCCGCCGCAAGCTCAGGAGTGCGACCACCCGCTTCGAGGAAGACCTGAGCGGGGAGCGCGACGAACTCACCGCTCTGCGCAGGCGTGAGATCGAGGTGCGGGCCGCGGAGACCCCCACCAGCGGTGACGTGCGCGCCGCGATCGAGAACCGCGGCGAGCTGCTCTGGACCCGGCGCCCGGAACATCGATCCTTCCTCGAGCTGCGCTTCGGCGAGGGCGCGCTTCCCAGCCGCACCGGGCTTTCCATGCCCGACCGGGGCGATGCGCCGCATCACCAGTGGCAGCGACTGCAGCAGATTGCGGACGAGTTCGAGCACATCTCACCCGTGCCCGTGCTCGAGCGCTTCGACCGATGCGGGGCGATCGGAGTCTCCGGCGAGAGGTACTGGGCCGAGGGAATGGCCGCGTCACTGGTGCTGCAGCTCGCCGGCCTGCACTCGCCGTATGAGCTCGTGCTGGCGTGCTTCGCGGGCGCGCAACACGATGAGGCCTGGGGCTGGCTCAAGTGGCTGCCCCATGTCGACCCCGTTGCGAGCCCCATCCGCGGCTGGCAGCTCGCAGACTCGGAGCAGAGCTCCCTTCGCCTGCTCACCGCGCTCGAGGGGGTGCTCGAAACCCGCAAAGCCGCCCGAGGCGCGCGAGCGGGCATACGCTCTCACCTCGATGAGACCGCCCGCAACGACGAATCCCACGGCGACGCGGTGACCGAGACGCCCGCGCTGCCGGCGATCGTGGTGCTGGTGCTCGAAGACGGTCTGGTTGATCCCGCGCGCCTCATCGAGATCGCGGAGACCGGCCCCGACCACGGCATCCACGTGCTCTGGGCGGCTGCGGATCGCGCCTCCCTGCCCGCGGCCTGCCGCACCTTCGTCGAGGTCGATCGCGGTGAAGGCCGCGTGCACTTCGTGCGCTCGGGAAACGTGGTGCCGATGTCGCGGCACGAGCACGTCGACTCCGCGCTGGCCCGCGACCTCGCCCGACGGCTCGCCCCCGTCGAGGACACCGCGGCACGCGTGCTCGACGAGAGCGACCTGCCGAGATCGGTGCACCTGCGCGAACTGCACGGCACTGACCTGCTCGGCGGCAGCCTTCCCATCGCTCAGGCCTGGGCGCGGAGCGGCTCCCTCGTGTCGGAGTGGCAATCGGGCCGGGATCGCGGCCCCGTCGAACTCACCGCCGTGGTGGGCCAGAGCCCCGACGGGCCCGCGAGGATCGACCTGCGCGCCCACGGCCCGCACGCGCTCGTCGGCGGCACGACGGGCGCCGGCAAGTCGGAGTTCTTGCAGACCTGGATCATGAGCATGGCCGCGAATGTGAGCCCGGATCGCCTCACCTTTCTCATGGTCGACTACAAGGGCGGAGCCGCGTTCGCCGAGTGCGTGGACCTGCCCCACACCGTCGGGCTCGTCACCGACCTCAGCCCCCACCTCGTGCGTCGCGCGCTCACCTCGCTGCGCGCCGAGCTCCATCACCGTGAAGAACTCCTCGCTGCACGCGGAGCGAAGGATCTCATCTCGATGGAGCGTCGATCCGACGCGGAGGCTCCGCCCGCGCTGGTCATCGTGATCGACGAGTTCGCGGCCCTCGCGAGCGAAGTGCCCGAGTTCGTCGACGGCGTCGTCGACATCGCCCAGCGGGGACGATCCCTCGGGCTCCACCTGATCATGGCCACGCAGCGCCCCGCCGGCGTGATCACGGACAATCTGCGGGCCAACACGAACCTGCGCGTCGCTCTGCGCATGGCCGACGAATCCGACAGCGCCGACGTGATCGGGGTGAAAGACGCCGCGTTCTTCGCCGCCGAGACCCCCGGCCGCGGTGCGATCAAGGTCGGCCCCGGCCGCATCGCGCACTTCCAGACCGGCTACCTCGGCGGGCGAGCCTCACGCGAGAGCACATCCGCCGAGATCGAGGTGCGATCCCTCGGCTTCATCGAGAGCGAGCCGTGGAGCATCCCCTCCGAGGCCTCGCTCGCAAGCTCGGCTCGGCCTCAGGCCAGGGACATCGAACGTCTCCGCGACGGCATCGTGGCAGCCTCTCGGCACCTCGGACTCGCCGCGCCTCGCAGACCGTGGCTCGACGAACTCCCTTCCCGGCTGACGCTCGCAGAGCTGCACGCCCGGGCAGACGAAGAGCCCCCGGCTGCTCTCATCGGCCTGCACGACGAACCAGCTGCGCAAGCTCAGCACCCCGTGCACGTCGACTTCGAAGAAGCCGGCAACATCTCCATCATCGGAGCCGGCGGCACCGGCAAGACGAGCGCGCTCATCACCCTGTCGGCCGCCCTGAGCGCAGCGGCCGGCAGCGACCCGGTGCAGATCTACGCCATCGACGCCGCGGGCGGTTCGCTCGCCACGCTCACACCCCTGCCCACCGTCGGCGCCGTCGCGCCGCTCGCCGACACCGAGCTGACGGGCCGGGTGCTCCGACACCTCAGAGCGCTGATCGCCAGTCGCGGGCCGCGCTACGCGACGGTGCGTGCCGGCGGGCTCGCCGCCTACCGCGAGGCCGTGCCGGACAGCCGCGAACCCCGCGTTTTCCTGCTGGTCGACGGGTTCGCCGCGTTCCGACAGGCCACCGAGACGCTCGGAGGAGCCGAGACGCCGTTCCAGATGCTCGCCGAGATCATGATGCAGGGCCGCTCGGTCGGCTTGCACGTCGTGCTCACCGGCGACCGACCGTCGGCGATTCCCGCATCGATGAGCGCGAGCCTGCAACGGCAGTTCGTGCTCAGACTGGCGAATCCGCACGACTACGGCGCCCTCGGGGTGCCGGTCGACGCGCTCGAGAACGCTCCCGCGGGGCGGGGGCTGCTCGCGGGAGACGATCGTGAGATCCAGTTCGCGATCCTCGGCGGCCTCGATCTCGCAGAACAGGCCGCCGCGATCGAGCTCCTCGCCGACGAACTGCGCGCCAGCGGAGTCGAACAGGCGCCGCGCGTCGTGAACGCCCCCGAGCGTCTCCCGCTCGTCGAACTGCCGGCCACGGCGAGGGGCAGGCCGGTGTTCGGCATCGACGTGCGCACGTTCGATCCGGTCGGTCTGCCGAGCCGCGGTCTCGGGGTCATCGCCGGCCCCAGCGGATCGGGTCTGTCGTTCGCCGCGCTCTGCTGCGTCGAAGCCGTCGAGCGCGCGGCCGCCGAACGGGGGCAGCCCATCGACTGCGCACTGCTCAGCCTCGACGAGAACGGTCTTCGAAGCGGCCGGGCGTGGAACCGCCTCGCCCAGGGCGAGGAAGAGGTGGAGCGGCTCGCGGGGGAGCTCGTCGTCGCCATCGGGGGCCGGAGCCCCGCGCGCGCTCCCTCCTCTGGAGGAGTGCTCCTCGGAGCCGGAGCGCCTGTCGGCGGGGGAATCATCGGTGCGGGCGGCGGGGAAGGCGGGGCCGAACTCGCCGAGGGCGGCAGCCCCAGCGCAGTCGGGTTCGCGCATGCAGCCGCGGATCGGACTCGAGCAGCCGATGGCCCGCTCGTCTTCCCGAGGGATGGCGCCCAGGGGGTGATCGTCGTCGAACGCCCCGCCGAAGCCGAGGGCACCGCCGCGCTGCCGCAGCTCGTCGCACTCGCCAAGGCCGCGCGCAGGGCCGGTGTGCTCGTGCTGTTCGAATTCGAATCGGGTACGGCGAGCGCCGTCTGGGACCTCTTTCACGCACTCAAACAGCCGAAGTGGGGCCTGTCGCTGCAGCCGGATCAGCAGGAGTCGCAGAGCCCGTTCCGCGAGGATCTCGGCCGCGTGAAGCGCGCGGACTTCCCTCCCGGCCGGGGTTTCGCGATCGAGGGCGGGCGCGCGATCCCCGTGCAGGTGGCGATTCCCCACCCGGTGGACGCATCAGACGAGCTGGGATAAAATCGAGGTTTGATCCGCTGTGCGGATCGATAGCTGAATAGACATTTCAATACTCAAGGAGGCGCCGTGAAGATCGAACTCGTCACGCTGCGACAGATCGAGCGCGAGAAGGAGATCCCCTTCGACGAACTCGTCGAGATCATCGAGCAGGCGATCCAGTCCGCCTACCTGCGTCACGCCGAGAACCAGAACATCCCGGTTCCCCGGGAAGACGAGGTGCGGGTGACGCTCGATCGCAAGAGCGGCGAGATCTCCGTGCTCGTCCCCGAGGTCGACGAGCAGGGCCAGGTCATCGGCGAGGCCTACGTCACCACCGACGAGTTCGGTCGTGTCGCCTCGAGCGCGGCGAAGCAGGTCATCAACCAGCGCCTGCGCGACCTCAGCGACGACGCCGTGCTCGGAACCTTCAAAGACAAGGAAGGCCAGATCGTCTCCGGTGTCGTGCAGCAGGGGCCGAACCCGCGCATGGTGCACGTCGATCTGGGCGAGCTCGAGGCGATCCTGCCTCCCGAGGAGCAGGTGCCGGGTGAGAAGTACCCGCACGGCGCCCGCATCCGCGTGTACGTGACGAGCGTTTCCAAGGGGCTGAAGGGGCCGCAGGTCATCGTGTCGCGCACCCACCCGGGCCTCGTGCGCAAGCTGTTCGAACGGGAGGTTCCCGAGCTCGCCGAGGGCATCGTCGAGATCGTGTCGCTCGCGCGCGAGGCGGGGCACCGCACCAAGGTGGCCGTTCGCGCGAAGCAGCCCGGCATCAACGCCAAAGGCACCTGCATCGGCGAGATGGGCAGCCGCGTGCGAGCGGTGATGAGTGAGCTCGGCGAGGAGAAGATCGACATCGTCGACTACTCGTCGCAACTGCCCGCGTTCGTCGCGAACGCGCTCTCGCCCGCGAAGGTGACCGACGTGTTCATGCTGAACGAGTCGCTGAAGCAGGTGCGCGCGCTGGTGCCCGACTTCCAGCTGTCGCTCGCGATCGGCAAGGAGGGCCAGAACGCCCGCCTCGCCGCGAAGCTGACGGGCGCAAAGATCGACATCCAGCCCGACTCGATCATGAACGACTGAGGGCAGCGTCGAGGGACGGGTGTCTCGATTTTTGCGCCGGAGCGCTCAGGGAGATCGCGCCAGCGATTTCGCACTCCGGTCAGTGAGCTGTGGCGAGCGCAGAGAGCATCGACATCCAGCCTGCGGGGATCGCTTGAGCGGAAGCGCGCCAGCGGTTCTGCGCGATCCGCGGCGGCGCCACTGCGCCGCATCATGAACGACCGAGTTTCGTTCGAGGCCGAGCCCCGGTCCTGCACGGGACCCCCGGGCTCTCCCCGCGTGCGCCGACACGCGGGGAGAGCCCGGGGATCGCTGTGAGCGCAGCACCGAAGGAGAGCGAGAAGTGGGAAGCTGGTAAGATGGATTCGGTTCGGACCTGTGTCGCGTGTCGCAAGCGTGCGTCGCGCGCAGAACTGCTGCGTGTAGTGCTGCACGATGACCGGCTCATTGCCGATGATCGTGCGGTGCTTCCCGGGCGGGGAGCCTGGGTGCATCCCACGGCGCAGTGTCTGGAACGAGCGGTGTCTCGCGGAGCTTTTCCGCGTGCATTGAAGGTGTCGGGCAAGCCTGACACCGGCCCCTTAGAGAACAGGCTGAAAACACTCATGGACAACTAATGAGCGGCTCACAATGAGGCCCGTCCGATAACCAAGGTTCTCGCCTGTCTGGCGTGAACCCAGACAGGAGAAAAGTGGCAAACCCACGCGTACACGAGATCGCTACTGAGATCGGTGTGGATAGCAAGGTCGTGCTGGCCAAGCTGAAGGAGATGGGCGAGTTCGTCAAGGCGCCCTCGTCCGCTATCGCGCCCCCGGTGGCGCGCAAGGTCAAAGCCGCCCTCGAGGCGGATGGCGTGACCAAGAAGAACGACGGTGCGACGGAGCCGAAGCCCGCCGCCAAGAAGCCCGCCGCGCCGAAGCCCGGCCCGAAGCCGGCTCCGAAGGCTGAGGAGCCCGAGGCTCCCGCTGCCGAGGAGTCGAAGAAGTCCGCGGCGCCGAAGGCCGAGGCCGCCCCGAAGTCGAGCGCTGCGGCTGCTCCGACGCCGGGCAGCTCGCCGAAGCCCGGTGCGAAGCCGGCTGCTGCGCCCAAGGCGGGCGCCAAGCCCGCCCCCAAGCCCGCGGGCCCCCGTCCCGGCAACAACCCGTTCGCGTCGAGCCAGGGCATGGGCATCCCGCGCCCGCCCCGCCCGGGCAACAACCCGTTCTCGCCCAACCAGGGCATGAATAGCGGCGGCACCGGCCGCCCCAACCCCGGAAACATCCCCCGGCCCGCTCCGCGCCCGCAGGGCGCAGGTGCCGGCGCAGGCGCGGGTCGTCCCGGCGGCGCAGGCCGTCCGGGCGGCGGACGCCCGGGCGGCGGCGGTGGCGGCTTCAACCGTCCCGGCGGCGGCACCGGCCCCGGCACCGGCTTCGGCGGTCCCCGTCCCGGCGGCGGCTTCGCCGGTCGCGGTCGCGGTGGTCGCGGCGCCGGCACCGCGGGTGCGTTCGGTCGCGGCGGCTCCAAGAGCAAGGCGCGCAAGTCGAAGCGGGCGAAGCGGCAAGAGTTCGAGATGCGGCAGGCGCCGTCGATCGGCGGCGTGCAGGTTCCTCGCGGCGACGGCAACACGCCGATTCGTCTGCGTCGCGGTGCATCGCTCTCCGACTTCGCCGACAAGATCGATACGAGTGCGTCGAACCTCGTGACGATCCTCTTCCACCTCGGTGAGATGGCGACCGCCACGGAGTCGCTCGACGAGGCGACCTTCGAGATCCTCGGTGACGAGCTGGGCTACAAGATCCAGATCGTCTCGCCCGAGGACGAGGATCGCGAGCTGCTCGAAGGCTTCGACATCGACATTGAGGGCGAGCTCGAGGATGAGGGCGACGAGGTGCTGCAGGCGCGGCCCCCGGTGGTCACCGTCATGGGTCACGTCGATCACGGCAAGACCCGTCTGCTCGACGCGATCCGCAAGGCGGACGTGGGCGGCGGAGAGGCCGGCGGCATCACGCAGCACATCGGCGCCTACCAGGTGCACACCATGCACGACGGCATCGATCGCGCGCTGACCTTCATCGATACCCCGGGTCACGAGGCGTTCACCGCCATGCGCGCCCGTGGTGCGCAGGTGACCGACATCGCGATCCTCGTGGTCGCGGCCGACGACGGCATCATGCCCCAGACGATCGAGGCTCTGAACCACGCGCAGTCGGCGAACGTGCCGATCGTGGTCGCGGTGAACAAGATCGACAAGGAGGGGGCGAGCCCCGACAAGGTGCGCCAGCAGCTCACCGAGTTCGGCCTCGTGGCCGAGGAGTGGGGCGGCGACGTGATGTTCGTCGATGTCTCGGCGAAGAACAACATCGGCATCACCGATCTGCTCGACGCCGTGCTGCTCACCGCCGACGCGGGCCTCGACCTGCGCGCGAACCCCGACAAGGACGCGCGAGGCGTCGCGATCGAGGCGAAGCTCGACAAGGGGCGCGGCTCGGTCGCGACCGTGCTCATCCAGTCGGGTACGCTGCGCGTCGGCGACGCGATCGTGGCGGGCACCGCCTACGGTCGTGTGCGTGCGATGAGCGACGAGAACGGCGATGCCGTGGTCGAGGCGCTGCCCTCGCGCCCCGTGCAGGTGCAGGGCCTGTCGAGCGTGCCGCGCGCCGGTGACAACTTCATCGTCACCTCCGAGGACCGCACCGCCCGTCAGATCGCCGAGAAGCGCGAGGCGGCTGAGCGCAACGCCCAGCTGGCCAAGGCTCGTAAGCGCATCAGCCTCGAGGACTTCACGAAGGCCCTCGAGGACGGCAAGGTCGAGTCGCTCAACCTCATCATCAAGGGCGACGTGTCGGGTGCCGTGGAGGCGCTCGAGGAGTCGCTCATGAAGATCGAGGTCGACGAGTCGGTGCAGCTGCGCATTCTGCACCGCGGTGTCGGCGCGATCACCGAGTCGGACGTGGACCTGGCGACGATCGACAACGCGATCGTGCTCGGCTTCAACGTGCGGCCGGACGTCAAGGCTCGCGAGCGCGCCGCGCGCGAGGGCATCGACATCCGCTTCTACAACGTCATCTACAACGCGCTGGACGACATCGAGAACTCGCTCAAGGGCCTGCTCAAGCCCGAGTACGAAGAGGTCCAGTCGGGTGTCGCCGAGATCCGCGAGGTGTTCCGCTCCTCGAAGTTCGGCAACATCGCGGGTGTCATCGTGCGCAGCGGTACGATCACGCGCAACGCGAAGGCGCGCGTGATCCGCGAGGGCGTCGTGATCGCCGATGGCCTCGCCATCGAGTCGCTGCGCCGCTTCAAGGACGACGTCACCGAGGTGAAGACGGACTTCGAGGCCGGTATCGGCCTCGGCAAGTACAACGACATCCAGATCGGCGACGAGATCGAGACCACTGAGATGGTGGAGAAGCCGCGCGCGTAGCGAGCGGTTCCCGCGAGAAGGGGGTGGGGAGGATCGGCACTGCGCCGATGCTCCCCGCCTCCTTCTCCGTTGCGCCCGCCGCGCAGTGGATCCTGCGTCGTTCGGACGGGCGCCCTCGCTCAGCCCAGCTGCTGCACGCGGACGGTGTTGCCGGCCGGGTCGCGGAACGCGAAGTCTCGGGTGCCCCAGTCCTGGTCCATGGGCTCCTGGAGCACGTCGACGCCCGACGCCTCGACCTTCTCGAACAGCTGCTGCAGCTCATCGGCGGCGAAGACGATCGAGGCGTAGGCGCCCTTGGCGACCAGCTCGCGCACCACGCGGCGCTCGTCGTCGGTGAGGCCGGGGTCGATGGCGGGCGGCGTGAGCACGATCGAGGTGTCGGGCTGGCCGGCGGGGCCGACTGTGATCCACCGCATGTCCTCGTATCCGACGTCGTTGCGGACTTCGAATCCGAGCACGTCGCGGTAGAACGCGAGGGAGGCCTCGGGATCGGTGTGGGGCAGGAACGTGACGTGAATGTTGATCTTCATGCCGGTCACGCTACTCGCCGGTCGGGCGCGAGACTTCTCGATTCCTGACCGGTTTCGTGGCCCGCATGGTGATGATGCCGGGCAGCCCGGTGAGGGGCGGGCCGCCCTCGCGCCGGTATCGCCCGGGCGGCATGCCCACGAGCTCGGTGAATCGGGTGGTGAACGTGCCGAGGGAGCCGTAGCCGACGGCGAAGCACACGTCGGTGACGCTGAGGTCTCCGCGCCGCAGCAGGGTCATGGCGCGCTCGATGCGGCGGGTCATGAGGTAGCTGTAGGGGGATTCACCGTAGGCCGCTTTGAACTCGCGGCTCAGGTGACCCGCCGAGAATCCGACGCCACGCGCGAGCGATTCGACGTCGAGCGGGCTCGCGTATTCGCGGTCGATGCGATCCCGCACCCTCCTCAGCAGCGTGAGGTCGTGCAGTCGCCGATCCTCGTCGTTCGCTCTGCTCACGGGTCCATCTTCCCGGATCGAGGGCGGTCTACGCGATCCCTTGGAGGAGGGATTGGAGCCATGACGAGGGAGGCGCGAGCGCGAGCTCGCCGCGGAGGGGGCGTCGCGGTGCGCTCCCTGTCGGAGGCTGGCGGTAGGCTTGGGGCATGAGCAATCCCAGGGCCGGCAAGGTGGCAGAGCGCATCCAACAGATCATCGCGCGCAGGCTGGAGAAGGGGCTGCGGGATCCGCGTCTCGGCTTCGTCACCATCACCGATGTGCGCGTGACGGGCGATCTGCAGCAGGCGAGCGTGTTCTACACGGTCTACGGCGACGAGCAGGAGCAGGCGGACTCGGCGGCGGCCCTGAAGGCCGCCACGGGCATGCTGCGCACCGAGGTGGGCAAGCAGCTCGGCACGCGACTCACCCCGAGCCTCGAGTTCATCCACGACGAGCTGCCCGAGAGCGCGCAGCACCTCAACGAGCTGCTGGCCGAGGCGAAGCGGCGCGACGAGGAGGCGGCGGCGCTCGCGGCCGGCGCGAAGTACGCGGGTGAGGCCGACCCGTACGTGAAGCCCCGCGAGGACGACGAGGACGACTGAGCTGAGGCGGCCTCGCTCTTCCGCGGTCGGGATCAGGGCAGACGCACGCCGCCCCCGAACTCGACCACGAGCCCGTCGGCGATGAGCGAGTCGTAAGCGCGGCGGGGCTGTTCGGGATCGCGCACCCCGCCCTCGGCCGCCGCCGCGAGGACGTCCTCGACCGAGACCGGGGCGTCCGCTCTGCGCAGCAGCGCCATAATCCGACCGCGCACCTGACGGTCGCTCCCCTCGAACTTCGCCTGGCGCGGCCGTTTGGCGGGCGCGTTATCGGGGTATCCGGCGCCCCGCCACTCGCACCACTGCGCGACGGGGCATGCATCGCAGCGGGGCGCGCGGGCGGTGCAGACGACCGCGCCGAGCTCCATCGCGGCGGCGTTGAAGACGGCGGCCTCGGCGGGGTCGTCGGGCAGCAGCAGCTCCATGTCGACGAGGTCGCGCGGGGAGGGCATGCCGGCGGCGGCCGTTCCGTGCAGCAGTCTGGCGAGCACGCGCCGCGTGTTGGTGTCGACCACGGGGTGGCGCTCGCCGAAGGCGAAGGCGGCGACGGCGCGCGCCGTGTAGGGGCCGATGCCGGTGAGGGCGAGCAGCTGCTCGACGTCCGCCGGCACGCGGTCGCCGTGCTGCTGCGCGATCTCGACGGCGGCCCGGTGCAGCCACAGTGCGCGGCGGGGGTAGCCGAGGCGATCCCACGCGCGCACCGCCTCACCCGGCTCCTCCGCGGCGAGAGCCGAGGGGGCGGGCCAGCGCTCGATCCACGCCGTCCACCGCGGCAGCACCCGCTCGACCTGGGTCTGCTGCAGCATGAACTCGGAGACGAGGATGGCCCACGGCGTCGCGTCCTCGGCGCGCCAGGGCAGGTCTCGCGCGGTGCGCGCGTACCAGGCGTTCAGCTCGCGCGCGATCGCTGTTGTGTCCACCCGCTCAGCCTAGCGAGGCGCCGCCCGAGGCCGGACGCGAGGACGCTCCCTCGCAGGGTGGGCCGAAGGCACTCCCCGCGAAGCCCGGCGATTGGATCGGCCCGGCCTCGTCTCATGAAGACGCCGCGAAACGGCCTGCTCGGGAGGAGAAAGCTGGGCGGATCGGCCGGGTGCGGGATGGGTCAGGGGCGGGGCGCGCCCCTCGGTAGGCTGGTGGCGTGACGAACGACCCCCGGAGTGCTCCCGCCGTGCTGCCCCCGCAGGGCGCGATCCTGCTGATCGACAAGGCGGAGGGGTGGACGAGCCACGACGTCGTCGCGAAGGCGCGTCGGGCGCTCGGCACGCGCAAGGTGGGGCACGCGGGCACGCTCGACCCGATGGCGACGGGGCTGCTGGTGCTCGGCGCGGGCCCCGCGACCCGGCTGCTCACCCACCTGGTCGGCCTCGACAAGACCTACACGGCGACGATCCGTCTCGGGTCCGCGACGGTCACCGACGATCGCGAGGGGGAGACGCTGAGCATCGCCGATCCCGGGGCGGTGGTGTCGCTCGCGGCCGATCCGGCCCGCATCGCGGCTGCCGTGGCCGATCTCACCGGCGAGATCGAGCAGGCGCCGAGCGCCGTGAGCGCGATCAAAGTCGACGGACGCCGCGCCTACGACCGGGTGCGGGCGGGCGAGCAGGTCGAGCTGCGGAAGCGCCCGGTGACGGTCCACGCGTTCGAGCTCGGCGAGTCGCGCCCCGGCGTCGCGATGGGCGCGGACGGCGCGGAGCACCCGGTGATCGACATCGAGGCCACCGTGCAGTGCTCGTCGGGCACCTACATCAGGGCGCTCGCCCGCGACCTGGGCTCCGCGCTCGGCGTGGGCGGCCACCTCACGGGGCTGCGGCGCACCGAGGTCGGGCCCTTCTCGGTGATGGGCGTCACGTCCACGGAGCAGCTGGTGGAGGGGCGGATCGGCGCGCTCGCCGAGCCCGCCGAAGTGGCGACGGCGCTGTTTCCCGAGCTGCGGCTGACCGCCGAGCAGGCCGTCGACCTGGGGCACGGCAAGCGGGTGGAGGTGGATCCCGAGACGCAGCCCGATGCGAAGCTCGCCGCGGCCGTAGCGCCCGACGGGCGTCTGGTGGGCCTGGTCGAGGTGAAGCAGGGGCGCACGCGGGTCGTGACGAACTTCCCCACGCCCGACGCGGGCGCGCCGGGCGGCGTTCGGGAAGGGGAGGGCTCGGCATGATCCTCTGGTACGCCGTCGTCATCATCGTGGTCGCGCTCGCGGGCGCATCGCTGTGCCTGATCGCGGCCCTGCGCAAGCGGGGCCCGGACGACTTCACGATGGGCGCCACGCTGCTCGTCGCGCTGCTGCTGCTCGTTCAGATCGTGATCTCGATCGTCGCTCCGTTCACCGGCAATTCGGCGACGGGCGACCCGCTCGAGTTCTGGATGTACCTCGTCGTCGCGTTCCTGCTGCCCCCTGGCGCGGGCTTCTGGGCGCTGGTGGATCGCACCCGCTGGGCCAATCTGGTGCTCTCGGTCGTGCACCTGGCGGTCGCGGTGATGGTCTACCGGATGCTCGTGATCTGGGGTTAGGGCTTGCCCGACGAGGCACATTTGCGACACGCTGGCGTGTCTTCGACCCTCAAGCGGTTCTTGAGGGTTTAAACTTCCCGGCTTGACTTGAACGAATCACACCGATGTAATTGTGAGGTATCAGCGCACACTCGGTGCTCGGAGCAGAGGAAAGGAGCGGCAGTGTCGGATCAGTCGCAGACCCCCGTTCCGGGAAACTGGTTCGTAGATCCCGTGTTCCTCGGCGTGCCGGGGGTTCGCAGCGACGACGAACTGCTCGCCTGGCAGACCGACGCCCTCTGCGCGCAGACCGACCCCGAGGCCTTCTTCCCCGAGAAGGGCGGCTCGACCCGCGAGGCGAAGCGCATCTGCGAGAGCTGCGAGGTGCGCTCGGAGTGCCTCGACTACGCGCTCGAGAACGACGAGCGCTTCGGCATCTGGGGCGGCCTCTCCGAGCGCGAGCGCCGCAAGCTGCGCCGCGAAGCCGGCTGAGCCCACTCGCCGACGCACGGGATCGAGTCGCTCGCTCGGTTCTTTCTTCATGCCGCCGGGAGCGGGGGCTTTCGCGGGATGCGACGACGGCTGCTGCTTTTAGTGCCGTGCCGGGCATGGCGTCAGGGAGCGATGGCGATCCGCGCCTAGACTGAGCGCGATATGCGTACGAGAGTAACCGCCATTCTGGTCGCCCAGCGGGGCGGAGAGTGGCTCGACCAGACCATCGCCGGGATCGCGGGCCAGACCGTGGCGCCGGCCGCGATCGTCGCCGTGAACAACGGGGGCGCGCAGCGGGTCGGCGAGCAGCTCATGCACAGCGGCGCCGAGCGGGTGGTCGGCCTCTCATCGCGGCTCCCGTTCGGGCAGGCTGTCGCGCGCGGCGTGCAGACCGTGCCGCTCGAGGCCGGCGTCGACGACTGGATCTGGCTGCTCAGCGAGGACGCCTGCCCAGAACCGCAGGCGCTCGAGCACATCCTCAGCAGTGTGCAGCGCGCGCCCTCCGTGGTGGTGGCCGGGCCGAAGCTCGTCGACTGGGACCACCCCGAGCGCATCATCGAGCTCGGCCAGAGCCTCACGCGCTACGGCTCGCGGTGGACGCTGCGTCGGCAGGAGCTCGATCAGCAGCAGTACGACCACATGCAGGACGTGCTGGGCGTGGGCCCCGTCGGCATGCTCGTGCGCCGCGACGTCTGGGAGCAGCTCGGCGGCTTCGATCCCGCGCTGCCCGTGTACGACGACGGGCTCGACTTCTGCGTGCGCGCCCGCCTCGCCGGTCACCGCGTCGAGGTCGCCCCGGCCTCTCGAGTGCGCTTCGCGCAGAGCGGCGTGGCCGGCCCCCACCTCGACCGCCGCCGCTCGGTGCTGCGCGCCGCGCACCGTCAGGCGCGCACCTCGCAGCTGCACCGCCGCATCTCGTACGCCCCCGCGCCGGTCGCGTTCTTCGAGTGGCTCGGGCTGCCCGTCTACGCGGTGCTGCGGGTGCTGTGGGCGCTGATCCGCGAGCAGCCCGGTTACATGCTGGGCGAGTTCGTGGCCGCGTTCGCCGTCTTCTTCCGCCCGCACTCGATCGTCGCGTCGCGGCGCCGCATCCGCAGGCACTCCTCGGCCGGGTGGCCCGCGATCCGGCAGCTCAGGATCGATCCGAAGAGCGTGCGCACCGCCCGCATGATCGACCGCGAGGCGATCCTCGCGTCCTCCGGCCGGCAGAGGCGCGAGCTGCACTTCATCTCGAGCGGCGGGCTCGCGGTGCTCGCGGCGGCGGCGGTCGCCGCGATCGCCCTCACCTGGTGGGCCTTCCCGCAGACCAGCCTGGCCGGGGGCGGTCTCGCGCCCCTGAGCGAGATCGACCAGCTGTGGTGGAACACCCGGCCCCTCGGCGGCGTGCCCGCCGACCCGTTCACCTGGGTGCTCGCGCTGCTCGGCACGCTCACCTTCTGGAACCCCTCGCACGCGCTCGTGCTGCTCATGATCGCGGCGATCCCGCTCACCGCGCTCGGGGCCTGGATCTGGGCCGCCCAGCTCACCGAGTCGCGCGCCGCGCGCGTGCTGCTGAGCCTCGGCTTCGCCCTAAGCCCCGTGCTGCTCGGCTCGCTCGATGCGGGGCGGCTGCCCACCCTCGTGCTCGCGATCGTGCTGCCGTGGCTGCTGCTCGCGGCGACCCGCTGCCGCGAGTCGTGGAGCTGGGCCGGCACCGCGTCGCTGCTCGCCGCCGTCGCCCTCGCCGCGGCTCCGATCCTGATCCCCGCCGCGCTCGTGCTGGTGGTGGTGGGGCTCTTCACGACTCTGCGTGGCGCGGCGCGCGTGCTCACCACGGCGCTCATGCCGGCGGTGCTGTTCGCCCCGAAGATCGTCTACGCGCTCGTGAACGGCCGCCCGCTCGATCTGCTGCGCGACCCGGGTGTGGTCGCCCCCTTCGACGCGGGCACCACCTGGCACCTGCTGCTCGGCTTCCCCGAGTTCGGACTCGAGGGGTGGGCCGGCATCCTCGACGGGATCGGTCTCGGCGGGCCGCCCGCCANCATCCCGGTGTGAAAAATCCGTCGAAAATCATGGCGCCCATCGCTCTGCTCGCCCTGCTCGGGCTCTTCACGGGCCGCGTCGCCATCACCGTGCTGAACTCGGTGCTGGGTGGTCTGGGCATGGCGACCGCGATCGCGGCGGCGCAGCTGCACCTCACCGTCACGGGCGATCAGAGCGTCGCCGTGTGGACCGGTTCGGGGCTGGCCGTGTACTGGATCGCGGTGCTGAGCCTCGCGGCGATGGGAGCCACCACGCTTCGGCGCGGCGCCGCACCCGTGGTGGCGGTGGGTCTCGTGGCGGCGGTGCTCGCGGTGGTGCCCGTCGCCGGCAACCTGCTGTTGAATCGTGTGCCCTTCGTGCCCGCCAGCGCCCAGATGCCCGCGCTCGTGCAGGCCGCGGGCGAGAGCGATCCCGACGTGCGCACCCTCGTGCTCACCCCCGAGGCGGCCCACAGCGTGCGCGCCGAGCTGGTGACGGGCAGCGGGTCGCGCCTCGACCGCATCCGCTCGTCGCTCGCCTCGCCCGAGGAGACGGCGGCCGATCGCGACCTTGCCGAGGTGGTCGGCGGGCTCGCCAGCGTCGGCGGCCCCGATATGCGCGAGCGGCTGCAGGACGAGGGCATCGGTTTCGTGCTGCTCGTGAACGGCGGCAGCGACCTCGAGCGGGCCGAGCTGCAGCGCGTGTTCGACCAGCACGCCTCGCTCGCGAGCGCGGGCCTGACCGAGCAGGGGCTGCTGTGGCGGGTCGCGGATCCCGAATCCGTCTCCGATGCTCAGGGCGACGCGGGTACGAGGCTCGGCGGCACCTCGCTGACGGGGCAGACGATCTGGGGCATCCAGCTCGTCGTGCTGCTCGGGATGGTGCTGCTCGCGCTGCCGACCGGTGAGGTGACCTACCGTCCCGAGCGGCGCAAGCGGCCGAGCCGGCGAGCCGTGAAGCGGGCGGGGACGTCTGCGCCCGCAGCCCCGGGAACGGCGGCGGGCGCTGCCCCGGTGCTCCCGGGCGCACCGGGCGCTCCGACGGAGGCCCCGTCGGAGGCGGCGCCGAGCGATCCCGACCCCGGCGCCCGGCACGGGAGCGAGGACACGGCATCCGCAGCCCGCTGGCTGCCCGCGTCCGAACACCCCGACCCCGAGCATCCCGCACCCGAGCGCCCCCGAGCTGGGCATCCCGCGCCCGAGGCCGACAGCCCCGAGCACCCCGAGAACGGAGGCCCGCGATGAGCGATCGTTCCCGCATGCTGCGCGGCGGCGCCCGAGCCGCGACCGGTCTCGTGGTGGTGGGCGTGTGCGCCTCGGCGGTGCTGCTGCTCGGTCAGGTCGAGCTGCCCGGCGTCGAGCGGGAGCCCGTCGCGGTGACCGTCGACAGCGCCCAGAACACCGCCCGCAACCTGGTCTGCGCCGGCCCCTTCGCCGAGCTGGGAGCCGACCCCGCACGGCCCGGCGTCGCCGTGCCCACGGGGTCACCCGGTGTCGTGATCTCCGGGGAGCCCGCCGAGACGAGGGGCCTCGAGCGGGCCGAGGGCGGCGAGTCGCCGCCCCTCGTGCTGTCGGCCCCCGTGGAGGAGCTGATCGGGGCCGCGCAGATTCAGGCCGTGAGCACCGAGGGTCTGAGCGGCGCGGCCGCGAGCGCCTGCGCCGAACCGCTGAACGAACAGTGGCTGCTGGGCGGTTCGACCGCCCTGGGCGTCTCCACGACGCTCAGCCTGGGCAACCCCGGATCGGTGCCGGCCACCGTGCAGATCAGCGTCTACGACGAGGCCGGGCCCGTCGACGCCGTGCAGACGGCGGGCGTGCTCGTCGCCGCCGGTGCCGAGCAGACCGTCTCGCTGAACGGCTACGCCCCGGAGCGCGAGCGGCTCGCCGTGCGCGTCATCAGCACGGGCGCGCCGGTCACCGCGAGCCTCGGAGTGGGGCAGACGTCGGGCATCTCGCCCTTCGCCGTGTCGTCGGTGACCCGTCAGCTCGAGCCCGAGACCCAGCTGGTGCTGCCGGGCGTCGCCAACCGGAGCGACCACGGGCACGGCCCGAGCGACTCGGGCGAGGGCGACGACTTCCCCGTGGTGGTGCGCGCGCTCGCACCGGCGGGCGAGGAGGGCGCCGCCCGCGTGCGCGCCGTCGATGCGGATGGCCGCAGCGTCGACCTCGGCGAGATCGCACTCGCCGATTCGGCGGTCGGCGAGCTGGTCGTGCCGCACTGGCCCGAGGAGGCCGAAGCGGTGATCGTCGAGGCCGATGCTCCGGTCGTCGCGGCCGCGCTCGGCTCGGCGACCGACGAGGACGGGCACGACTATGAGTGGTTCGCGCCCGCGCCGACCACGACTGCCGATCTGCCTGTAGCGGTCCCCGTTGTGGGCGGCGGGCAGCTGGTGGTCGTCAACCCCGGTTCTGAGGAGGCTGAGCTCGTGATCGAGAGCGCCGACGGCAGCGGCAAGCCCCGCGAGCAGAAGCTGCCGGCCGGGGCGGCCGCCGTGGTGCGCGCCCCGGCAGAGGCGCGACTCACGAGCTCGGTGCCCGTGCACGCGGGCGTGCGCTATGTGAGCGGCGGAACGATCGCGGGCTACCCGATCCTCGCCCCGGACCCCCGCGACGGCGAGATCACGGTCTACACCCGCTAGCCGATCGCCTTCCGCCGGGTCATACGTCGTGGGAGGCGATCGCCGCGCCTGGGATGGGGCGGGGCCGCGGCGCGCGGCGAGGCGTGCGCCCACGCGTAGACTGGGCTCATGTTCCGTCGCGAGCGCAAGCCCTCAGCCCCCGAGCGGGTGCAGCGACGCCACGGGCGGCGGTCGATGCGCTCTTCGCTCACCGGCCCCGGTCTGGCCGATCCGAACGCCCGCGCGCTGCGCTTCGAGATCGATGCGCGAGGCGCGGTCGAGCTGCTGCAGTCGCAGTTCCCCGACGAGCTGCGCGGGGTGCAGATCGGCTTTCAGACGGCGCCCACCGGCCGCGGCGAGAGCCGGTTCCCGCTCTTCTACTCGATCGACCGGGGGGCGCGCACGATCATCATGTACCGCATGCCGATCCAGCGGGCGCGCGGGCTGCACGTCGAGGACGACGAGCACCGGCGCTACTTCGTGGAGCACTGCGTGTACCAGGCGGTCTGCGAGTACCTCGGGCGCGAGCCCTGGGAGCTGCTGCCGGGCCGCTTCGACCACTACTGAACAGCGGGCGTCGCCGCAATCCGGCGACTGGGAGCCTGAGCAGCCATAATGGGAAACATGAGCGCGCGCATCCTGGTGGTTGACGATGACAGGGCCCTGGCCGAGATGCTCGGCATGGTGCTGCAGGGCGAGGGCTTCGTCACGGAGTTCTCGGTCGACGGCGCCGAAGCGGTCGAGAAGTTCCGCGAGATGCGCCCCGACCTGGTGCTGCTCGACGTGATGCTGCCCGGCCTCGACGGCATCGAGGTCGCCGAGAAGATCCGCGCCGAGTCGGGCACGCCCATCATCATGCTCACCGCGCGCACCGACACCCGCGACGTGGTGAGGGGCCTCGAGGCCGGCGCCGACGACTACGTGGTCAAGCCCTTCAACCCGGCCGAGCTGATCGCCCGAATCCGCGCCCGCCTGCGCGAGCCGCAGCAGGACGCGGTCGAGACGCTGCGCATCGGCGACCTCACGATCGACGTCTCGGCCCACGAGGTGCGCCGCGGCTCGCAGCCGATCCCGCTGACCCCGCTCGAGTTCGACCTGCTCGCGATCCTCGCCCGCAAGCCCCAGCAGGTGTTCACCCGCGAGGTGCTGCTCGAGAAGGTGTGGGGCTACCAGTACAAGGCCGACACCCGACTCGTCAACGTGCACGTGCAGCGGCTGCGGGCGAAGATCGAGCAGGATCCCGATCACCCGACCATCGTCACGACCGTGCGCGGCGTCGGCTACCGCGCGGGCGCGCCCGTCGAATAGGGGTGCCCGTGCCCACCCTCCGAGCGCACCGGGGGCGACCGCCCCGGGGACGGTCGCGCCCGGGGATCGCGCTGCGGCGCCTGCGACTCCGCTGGGTCAAGCTGACGCAGCCGGTGCTCGGCCCCTTCCGGGCGCGCTGGCGGCGCTCGCTCATGCTGCGCACCATGACCATCACGGGCATGGTGACGGGCTTCATCATCTTCGTGGCCGGCGTGTTCATCCTGACGAGCATCAGCGATGATCTCTACTCGTCGCGTCGAGATCAGGCCCTGCAGGATTCGGCGCGCGCCACGCTCGCGGCGCAGCGCCAGATCGACGCCTCCGATGCCTCGGATCGCGGCGGGCTCGTGCAGCTCGCCGCCTCGGTGCGCAGAACCGTGCAGGACACGTCGGCGAGCCAGCTCGTGTATCTGCGCCGGCAGCCCGGGCAGCCCGCGTACCCCGAGGCGCCGCCCTCGGCGGCGACGAGCGTCATGCTGCGCGAGGCGGTGAGCGCCGACCTCAGCAGGGCCGTCGGCGACGGAAGCCCGCCCCAGCACTGGCAGGCCGTGACCTTCCACGGCGACGACGGTTCGCAGTCCGCGGGCATCGTCGTCGGATCCACCCTCGTGTTCCCCGCCGAGGCGGGCAGCTACGACCTCTTCATCGGCTACAACCTCGCCGACACGCAGGACACATTGAGCTTCGTGCAGCGCACGCTGCTGATCACCGCGGCGGCGATGATGGCGTTCATCGGCATCCTGGTGTGGATCATGTCACGCATCGTGTTCCGACCGATCCGCGCCGCCGCCGACACGAGCCGCCGCCTTGCGGCAGGCGAGAGCGACGCCCGCATGCCCTGGCAGAACGACGAGCACTTCGACGCGCTCTCGGACGGCTTCAACGACATGGCCGACACGCTGCAGGCCCGCATCCACGAACTCGACCACCTCTCGGAGATGCAGCAGCGCTTCGTGTCGGACGTGTCGCACGAGCTGCGCACCCCGCTCACCACGATCAGGCTCGCGAGCGAGGTGCTGCAGGGCGGCGCCGAGGGCCTCGGCCCCGGCCAGCAGCGCGCCGTCGAGGTGCTCGGCGCGCAGGTGGAGCGCTTCGAGTCGCTGCTCGGCGATCTGCTCGAGATCTCGCGCTACGACGCGGGGCGGGTGACCCTCGACACCGAGCCGAGCAATCTCGTCTCGCTCGCGCACGAGGTCGTCGACGGGCTGCAGCCCCTGTCGGAGAGTCTCATCGAGGTGCGCCCGCTGGGAGGCTACGCGCCCGTCGAGGTCGACGCCCGCCGCATCCGCCGCATCGTGTCGAACCTCGTCGGCAACGCGATCGAGCACGGCGAGGGGCGGCCGATCGTGGTGACGATCGACTCGAACGCGGCAGCGATCTCGATCGCGGTGCGCGACTGGGGAGTGGGCATGAGACCCGAGGACGTCGAGCACGTGTTCGACCGGTTCTGGCGCGCGGATCCCTCGCGCAAGCGCACCCTCGGCGGCACGGGCCTCGGGCTCGCGATCGCGCAGGAGGACGCCGCGGTGCACGGCGGCATCCTCGAGGCCTGGTCGAGGCCGGGGGAGGGATCGAACTTCAGGCTCACTCTGCCGCGGGGCGACGCCATCACGAGCTTCATGTCGCCGCTGCCGCTCGTGCCGGACGACGTCGAGACCGATCTCGGCGATCCTCAGAAGACGGGCGGGTGGCTGCGGCGGCCCGGCAGGCGCATTCGGAAGGAGCGGCGATGACTCGGCGATCGAACGGATGGCGCTCGGCGGCCGCGCTCGCCGCCGCGGTGCTGCTGCTGAGCGGCTGCGCGGCGATCCCCTCGACGGGGCCCGTGCAGCCGGGCCTCACCAATCTGCAGCAGGCCGATCAGACCTGGCAGAACATCCCTTCGGGCCCGTCTCCGGGCGCCAGCCAGAAAGACGTGGTGCGCGGCTTCGTCGAGGCCGCCTCGTCGAGCTCCGAGGACTACGCTGTGGCGCGCGAGTTCCTGGCGCCCGAGTACGCGGGCCAGTGGGATCCGCACCTCGGCGTGCTCATCGACGACGGCAGCCGGCCGTACCGGGCCGACGGCGAGACGGCGGGCGTGCTTTCGCTCGCCGCGGTCGCGAAGGTCGACGAGACCGGTATCATGCTGCCGGTGCAGCCGGGCCCGACCACCGACATGCGGTTCGAGTTCGAACAGGTCGGCGGCGAGTGGCGCATCTCGTCGGCGCCCGCCGGCATCATCCTCGACAGCACCACGTTCACCTCGATCTGGTCGCCGAGGCAGCTGTACTTCGTGGGACCGGGCGGCATGCTCGTGCCCGACACGCGCTGGTTCCTGAACCGCTCCTCGCTGCCGACCGCGATCGTGAGCGCGCTTCTCGCCGGCCCCTCGGATCGTCTGCGCGAGTCGGTGCACAGCGGCTTCCCGTCCGGCACGGCTCTCGTCTCGAACACCGTGCCGGTGGTCGACGGCAAGGCGCGGATCGACCTGACCGGCACGCTGCTGCAGGGCGGTCAGACCGCGCTCTCCGAGGTCTACCAGCAGCTGCGCACGAGCCTGCAGACGGTGGCCGACGTCAACGGCTTCGACCTGTACGTCGACGGCGTGCAGACCCAGATTCCGGCCGACGGCTCGGGGCCGGGCGTGCTGAGCGAGGTGTACGAGCCGTCGGTGCTGGTCGACGGCCGCTTCGGCACGCTGATGGCGGGCGACTTCAAGGAGAGCACCGGGTTCGTCGAGACCCTGCCGGGGTACGACCCGGACGCGGTGACGCTCTCGCTCGACGGCGAGACGGCGGCCGTGCTGAACGACGAGGGCGTGACGCGAGTCGACGCGGCGGGGCGGGTGCTCGTCGACGCCCGCGACGGCCTGATCGAGCCGGGGGTCGATGTCTTCGGCTACGTCTGGACCGTGCAGAGATCGACCGCTCAGCAGCTGCAGGTGTGGGGGGCCGACGGCTCGTCGGCGTGGATCGCCGCACCGTGGCTGGCCGGTCGGGAGCCCGTGGCGGTGCGCATCTCGCCGGAGGGGGCGAGGATCGCCGCCCTCGTTCCCAGCGACTCCGGCAGCCAGGTGCTCGTGGCCGGCGTGGTGCGCGACGAGAACGGCGCGCCCGTCGCCACGAGCGAGGAGGCCGACGTGCAGATGTGGGCCGCAGGGGAGCCCGTGGACCTCGATTGGGTCGGCCAGACGGGGTTCGTGGCGCTGACGCGGGCCGACGGCACCAGCCGGGTCACGGTGGGCGGCCCCGGCCGCTTCAGCGTGGAGCAGGGCGGCGCCATCCCCGGCGGTGCGCAGGTCTCGGGCGGGGGCAGCCGCACCCAGTTGCGGGTGCTCGGCGAGAACGGCGACCTCTTCGCCGCGCAGAACAGCGGATGGCAGCGCCTGGACGAGAATGTGAAGCTGCTGGCGAAACGGGGCTGAGACACCCGGGCGGGCTCCGAGCCCGGGGGCGGCTGAGCTCCGCTCACAGGCGAGGGATGCGGCGGATCGCGGGCGATCTCTCCACGGATCGCTCGAATGGGAGCGCCGCGGCGGCCTCGCTGCGCCAGGATCGGAGCGTGTCGATCATCGCAAAATTCAGAGGGGTCGGCCTCGACCTGCTGGCGCTGCTGTGGCCCACCACTTGCGTGAGCTGCGGCGACGCCGACCGCGAGTGCTGCCTGCCCTGCCGCGTGGAGCTGCGCCGCTCGGCGCCACCGCTGCAACCCGAGATCGGCGCTCCGTGCTTCGTGCGGGGCGCCTACGAGGGGCCGCTGCGCGCAGTGCTGGTCGCGTTCAAGCACGGGGGCCGCACGGGCCTCGGGCGCGAGCTCGGGGCGCAGCTGAGGGTGCCGCTCGCGGCGGCGCTGACCCGTTGCCGGGGCCCGGCAGCCCCCGTGATCGTCGCCGCGCCCTCGCGGCGCTCGAGCACGCGGCGGCGCGGCTACCGGCACGTCGATCTGCTCGTGAGCAGCGCTCTGCGAGGCCAGGGGGTGCGAGTGCTGCGAATCGCCGCGTTGCGGGCGGCTCGCGGGCGGCGCAGTCAAGTCGGTCTGAGCGCTGACGAGCGGGCGCGCAACGCCCGCAGGGTGCGCGTGCGCGCATCGCGCCGAGCCGTGCTGCGGGGACGCGAGGTGGTCCTCGTCGACGACGTGATCACCACGGGAGCGACCGCGCTCGCCTGCCGCGACGCGCTCGAAGCCGCGGGCGCGAACGTGGTCGCGGTCGTCGCGCTCTGCCATGCCCGGCGTCGCGACACGCGTGAGGCGTCGGGGCGTCCCGCAGGCCCTCCGAGGGTCGTCGGGTGACCCGATGCCGAGCCCCGAGCGGCCGTTCGCGACGCCGAGCGGCCGCGTTGAATCGTGCTCCCGGGCCGCGTTCCCGGGCCTCGCGCTCATCGACGGGCGGATGTTCCCGGGAGCTCCGCAGAGCTGAGCGAGGTTCCTGACCGCGAGCTCGGAGCCGAGGTGGAAACGAAAACCCCGAGTGCAGTAGAGTTCGGGAAAGGCGTAACGGTGCGCCACAGAGGCCCACCCGCCTGAGTCACTTGGGAGGTCACCATGGACGTGAACATCCGCGGCAAGAATGTCGGGATCACTGACCGCTTCGAGAACTACGTCGAATCGAAGACCGAAAAGGTGTCGGGCCTGTTGCCCCGGGCTCAGGCGCTCGAAGTGAAGGTTTCGCGCCAGAGCGACCGCAGTCCCAAGCACGGCGATCTCGTCGAGATCACGCTCATCGGGCCGGGCCCCGTGATCCGCGCGGAGTCCGCCGGCGGAGACAAGTACTCGGCCTTCGACATGGCCTACGGCCGGGTGCTCGAGCGCATCCGCCGCATGAAGGACAAGCGGCAGGACCGCCGCGGCCGCGGCCGCCTCTCGCTGGGCGACGCGGCGGCCCGCGACTTCGCCGAGATCGATGTCACCCCCGCTCCCGCCGAGGTCATCGACGCCGTCGCGACCGGCAGCATCCCGCTCCCCGATCAGCAGGGAGGCGAGGATCAGTACTCGCCCGTGGTGATCCGCAGCAAGGAGTTCCCCGCCGAGCGACTCTCGGTCGAGGACGCCGTGGACCAGATGGAGCTGGTCGGCCACGACTTCTTCCTCTTCGTCGAGAGCGGCACCGGCCGCCCGAGCGTCGTCTACCGGCGCAGGGGCTGGAACTACGGCGTGATCTCGCTCACCGAGGAGTAGCGCGCACGCCGGTTCGCCTCGGACGAGCCCCTCGCCCCTGCCTCAGGGGCGAGGGGCTCGCCGGTGACACCGCGATCGATCGCCCCGGCCGGCTGCGGAACGGCGTCAGCCGCGCCGCCCGAATCGCAGCCACCAGCCTCGGCGCAGCACGTTCCAGAGAGCCTCGAACACGATCCCGCACGTCATCTTCGAGTGGCCGCCCGCGCGCTCCACGAACGTGATCGGCACCTCCGCGATGGGGCAGCCCAGCCGCTCGAGCTCCCAGGCGGTCTCCACCTGGAAGCCGTATCCCTGAGAATCGAGCGAGTCCAGGTCGAGGCGCGCCAGCCACGAGGCGTCGATCGCGCGGAACCCGCTCGTGAGGTCGTGCAGCCCCGAGCGCAGCGCGATCCGCGCCACCCGAGTGCCGGTGCGCGATATCCACCGCCGATAGCGCGGCCAGCCCACGATCCGCCCGCCCTCGATCCAGCGCGCGCCGATCGCGGCGCCGCCGTTCGCACGTGCGGCGTCGAGCAGCAGCGGCAGCTCGCCGGCGAGGTGAGAGCCGTCGGCGTCCATCTCGACCACCAGGCGGTACCCCGCGGCGATCCCCGCCCGGAATCCCGCGATGTAGGCGGTGCCGAGCCCGCTCTTCCCGGCCCGGTGCAGCACCTCGACGCGGGGCTCGGACGCGGCCAGCCGATCGGCGAGCGCCCCCGTGCCGTCCGGGCTGCCGTCGTCGACCACGAGCACCCGCGCCTCGGGCACCGAGCCCAGCACCCCGGCGATCACACCGGGCAGCGTCTCGCGCTCGTTGAAGGTGGGGAGGATCACGAGCACCTCGCGCGAGGGTTCCCCCACTGGGCCTCCATCCGGGCAAGTCCCCAGCCGGTGCCGGGCTTGGCCTTGCTAAGCTGAGGAGTTGTCACAATTCGGCAACGGCGGTGAAGTCGCGAAGCGGACCACCGTGCAGAACCTTACAGGAGACACAACGTGGCGACAGTTCTCGAAAAGCTCCTTCGCGTCGGCGAGGGTCGCACCCTGAAGAAGCTCCAGCGGTTGGCCAAGACGGTCGCCGATCTCGAGGGCTCCTTCGCCGACCTCAGCGACGAGGAACTGCGCGGGGAGACCCTCGAGTTCAAGGCCCGCCTGGAGAAGGGCGAGACCCTCGACGATCTGCTGCCCGAGGCGTTCGCCGCCGTGCGGGAAGCCGCCAAGCGCACCATCGGTCTGCGCCCGTTCGACGTGCAGGTGATGGGCGGCGCCAACCTGCACCTGGGCAACATCTCCGAGATGAAGACCGGTGAGGGCAAGACGCTCGTCGCCACGATGCCGGCCTATCTCAACGCGCTGGCCGGCGAGGGCGTGCACGTCGTCACCGTCAACGACTACCTCGCCAGCTACCAGAGCGAGCTCATGGGCCGCGTCTTCCGCGCCCTCGGCATGACCACCGGCTGCATCGTCGCCGGACAGGATCCCGTCACCCGTCGAGAGCAGTACAACGCCGACATCACCTACGGCACCAACAACGAGTTCGGCTTCGACTACCTGCGCGACAACATGGCGTCGAGCGCCGAGGAGCGCGTGCAGCGCGGCCACTTCTTCGCCATCATCGACGAGGTCGACTCGATCCTCATCGACGAGGCCCGCACCCCGCTCATCATCTCGGGCCCGTCGTCGGGAGAGGCCAACCGCTGGTTCGCCGAGTTCGCCCGCATCGCGCGCAAGCTCGAGCCGGGCGTCGACTACGAGGTCGACGAGAAGAAGCGCACCATCGGCGTGCTCGAACCCGGCATCGAGAAGGTCGAGGATCACCTCGGCATCACCAACCTCTACGAGTCGGTGAACACCCCCCTCATCTCCTTCCTCAACAACTCGATCAAGGCGAAGGCGCTCTTCACCCGCGACAAGGACTACGTCGTGCTGAACGGAGAGGTGCTCATCGTCGACGAGCACACGGGCCGCATCCTTGCGGGCCGCCGCTACAACGAAGGCATGCACCAGGCCATCGAGGCCAAGGAGGGCGTGCAGGTCAAGGCCGAGAACCAGATGCTCGCCACCGTCACCCTGCAGAACTACTTCCGCCTCTACGAGAAGCTCTCGGGCATGACCGGTACGGCCGAGACCGAGGCCGGCGAGTTCATGTCGACCTACAAGCTGGGCGTGGTGCCCATCCCCACCAACAAGCCCATGCAGCGCAAAGATCAGCCCGACCTCGTCTACAAGAACGAGGAGGCCAAGTTCCAGCAGGCCGTCGAAGACATCGCCGAGCGCTACGAGAAGGGCCAGCCCGTGCTCGTCGGCACGACGAGCGTCGAGAAGAGCGAGTACCTGTCGCGCCTGCTCGCGAAGAAGGGCGTGCGCCACGAGGTGCTGAACGCCAAGAACCACGCGCGCGAGGCCGCGATCATCGCGCAGGCCGGGCGCCTGGGCGCCGTCACCGTCGCCACCAACATGGCCGGCCGCGGCACCGACATCATGCTCGGCGGCAACGCCGAGTTCCTCGCGGTGCAGGAGATGGCCGCTCGCGGTCTCTCGACCGAGGAGGATCCGCAAGGTTACGAGGCCGCCTGGGACGACGTCTTCGACGCCGTCAAGCGCACCGTCGCCGAGGAAGCCGAGAAGGTCATCGCCGTCGGCGGCCTGTACGTGCTCGGCACCGAGCGCCACGAGTCGCGCCGCATCGACAACCAGTTGCGGGGCCGTTCCGGCCGTCAGGGAGACCCCGGCGAGAGCCGCTTCTACCTGTCGCTCGCCGACGACCTGATGCGCCTCTTCAACTCCGGCGCCGCCGCCGCGCTCATGAACCGCGACGGCTTCCCCGACGACCTCGCGATCGAGTCGAAGGTCGTCACCCGCGCCATCCAGAGCGCGCAGAGCCAGGTCGAGCAGCGCAACGCCGAGATCCGCAAGAACGTGCTGAAGTACGACGACGTTCTCGACCGCCAGCGCAAGGCCATCTATAGCGACCGCCAGCAGATCCTCGACGGCGAAGAGATCGAGTCGCGCATCGACGCGTTCCGCGAGCAGACGATCGACGCGATCCTCGATTCCCACGGCCTCGACGGCGAGTGGGACTTCGACGCCCTCTGGAGCGACCTCAAGCAGGTCTACCCGATCGGCATCACCGTGGACGAGCTCGTCGCCGAGGCCGGCGGCACCCGCGTCGACAAGGCGTTCCTGCGCCGGGAGATCCTCTCCGACGCCGAGGTCGCCTACCGTAAGCGCGAGGAGGAGCTCGGCGAGGAGGCCATGCGCGAACTCGAGCGCCGCGTGGTGCTCGCCGCGATCGACCGCCGCTGGCGCGACCACCTCTACGAGATGGAATACCTCAAGGAGGGCATCGGCCTGCGCGCGATGGCGCAGCGCGATCCGCTGATCGAGTACCAGCGCGAGGGCTTCACCATGTTCGAGGGCATGATGGGGCAGATCAAGGAAGAGTCCATGGGGATGCTCTACAACCTCGAGGTGAAGGTGCGCCCCGCCGCCGGCCCGCAAGACCACGTGCACCTCGAGGGTGGCGGGCTGGAAGACCAGCAGACGCCGGATCAGTCCAAGCTCAGTTACACCGCACCCGACGAGGACGGCGCGCCGTCCGTCAGCGGCGCGCAGGGCGAGACCGGCGCCGGCGCGCGTGCGCGCAACGCCGCACGCGGCAGCCAGCCCGCGCAGCCCCAGCAGCCCGCGCAACGCGGAGCCTTCGGCCAGCAGGTGCCCGGCGACGGCACCCCCGCGAACCGAGCCGAGCGCCGCGCGAACAAGAAGAAGTAAGGCGAGGCGGCGGGCCGCCCAATCCCTGAGAACGACCGGAGCCGACCGGCAGGCGGCACTACTGGAGAGAGCCATGGCAGAGAAACTCACGAAGAACGAGCGCCGAGAGCGGGCGCGCGAGCAGGCGCGCCTCGCCCGCGAGGCCGAGAAGCGCCGCGAGAAGCGCGGCCGCCTGCTGCTGCAGGGCGGCATCGTGGTCGGCGTGCTGGCGATCCTCGCCGTCGTCGCCCTCATCCTCACCCAGACGATGAAGCCCGCCGGCCCCGGCCCCGAGAACATGGCCTCCGGCGGTGTCGTATTCACCAAGGACCTCAAGGTGGTCGAGACCCCGGCGCTGCAGTCCGGCGAGGAGCGCGAGGCGCCAGAGGTCGACCGCAAGCAGCTGCCCCTCGACGTGAGCATCTACGTCGACTACATGTGCCCCGCCTGCGGCGCGTTCGAGCAGCAGTACGGCACGATGCTGGAGAACTACGTGGGCAGCGGCGACGTCACCCTGCAGGTCTACCCGCTGAACTTCCTCGACAGTGCGTCGCTCGGCACCAAGTACTCGACCCGCGCCGCCAACCTGTTCAGCTGCGTGGTCGAGCAGCAGCCCGACGTCGCATTCAAGCTGCACAACACCCTCCTGAGCGCTGAAGTGCAGCCGGCCGAGGGCAGCACCGGCCTCACCGACGACGAGCTGCTCGAGCAGGCCGAGGGCGCCGGAGCCGAGCTCACCGACGAACTGCGCCAGTGCGTCAAGGACGTGCGCTTCGGCAGCTTCATCGCCGCCAACTACAAGGCCGTGAGCGAGACCGGCGTGCAGGGCCTCGCCAAGGGCGCCCAGATGTTCGGCCCCGGCGGCACCGAGCTGCAGCCCGCCGACCAGGCGCAGCGCCTCGTCAGCACCCCCACCGTCATCGTGAACGGCCAGCAGTGGAACCAGGCTCGTGACGGCGATCTCGAGTCGTACCTGCTGAAGGTCAAGAGCGAGGTCGAGAAGAACAGCTCGGCCGCCGACGATTCCGCCGACGCGGAGGACTCGGAGTAAACTGCTCGGGGCGGCGGCGCACGTCGCCGCCCCCTCGCCGCCTTAGCTCATCTGGTAGAGCAGCGCCCTTGTAAAGCGCAGGTGGTCGGTTCGAGTCCGACAGGCGGCTCGCAGAGAAAACGCGCCAGCGTTTTCTCAAGAGGCGCCCGGCCACTGCTGCGGCCATGGAGCGCAGCGAGGGCTGGGCTCGCAGAGAAAACGCGGCAGCGTTTTCGCAAGAGGCGCGCGGCCACTGCTGCGGCCACGGAGCGGAGCGAGGGCTGGGCTCCACGCTGGCCCCGCTCCGCGGGGCCGGTTGCGTGTCGGCGCCTGTCGGTCTGCGAACCGACTCCGGTGTCGCGGGCTCCACCGGCTTCCCGCGCGCAACGCCGGCGCGTTGCCCGGAGCGCGCGCAGGCTCCAGTCGGAGGAGTATGGTTGACCGGGTGCATGTGAGGTTCAGGGTTCCCGTCGCGCTGCTCGGCTCCGGTACTGCGGGCATGCTGGTCGCGGTGCAGTCGCGCATCAACGGCGGCCTGAGCCAGCAGATCGGCAGCGGATACCTCGCCGCTCTCGCCTCGTTCGGCTCCGGCCTGCTGCTCGTCGGGCTGGTGCTGCTCTTCACACCGAAGGCGCGACGCGGCATGGGGCTGCTCACGGCGGAGGTGCGGGCGGGCCGGTACCCCGTCTGGGGGCTGCTCGGCGGTACCTGCGGCGCGTTCTTCGTGCTCACGCAGGGGCTGGTGGCGTCGGTGATCGGTCTCGCGCTGTTCACGGTCGGCATCGTCGCCGGTCAGGTGCTCGGGGGCCTGCTCATGGATCGCATCGGGCTGGGCCCGGGAGGCCGGGTGGATCCGTCGCTGCCGCGTGTGACGGGTACGATCCTGGCGGTCGTGGCCGTGGCGATCTCGGTCGCGGGCGGCCTCGGCGGCGCGGGATCGCCGTGGCTCGTGGTGGTTCCGCTGGTGGCGGGCATCGGCATGTCGTGGCAGTCGGCGGTGAACGGCTTGGTGCGGGCGGCCGCGCAGAGCGCGATCGCGTCGACGTTCGTGAACTTCGTGGTGGGCACCGCGGTGCTCGCGGTCGCCGCGGCGGTGTCGGTGGCGACCCAGGGATGGCCTGAGAACTGGCCGAGCGAGCCCTGGTTCTATGTGGGCGGCGTGATCGGCGTGATCTTCATCGCGGTGGCCGCGATCCTCGTCCGCCTCACCGGGGTGTTGCTGCTCAGCATGTCGAACGTCGCCGGGCAGCTCATCGCGTCGGTGCTGCTGGAGGCGGGGTTGCCGCTCGCCGGCGGTGTGACGGTCGCCATGGCGGTCGGCACCGCCGTGGCGCTGGCGGCCGTGGTGATCGCGTCGCTGCCGGGCCGCGGCTCGCGGGCGTGACGGATCCGGATCGCCGCCGGATCAGAGTTCGCTGAGGTGCTGTGAGAGATCGAGGGGTTTGCGCGGCTTGACGCGGCGCTCCTTCTCGGGCACGCCGCCGACGTAGATCCAGCCGAGCAGATACTCGGGCTTCTCGACCCCGAGCGCCTTGCGCACGGCCTTCGCGCGGGTGAGCGATCCGGTGCGCCACATCGTGCCCCAGCCGGCCTCGTGCAGCAGCAGGCCGAGAGTGTGCGCGACGCCGCTCGCGACGGCCTCCTGCTCCCAGAGGGGAATTTTGTCCTTGCGCGGGCTCACGACGACGGCGAGCAGCAGGGGAGCGCGCTGCGCCTTGGCGACGTACTTCTCGCGGTCGCCGCCCTCGGCCTTCGCGAGCGCTTTGCCGAGCTTCTTGCGGGCGTCGCCGCGCAGCGCGATGATACGCCAGGGGCGCAGCCCGGAGTGGTCGGCGATGCTCGACATCGCCGACACGAGCTCTTCGAGCTCGGCCTGCGACGGGGCGTCGTCGGTGACCTTCGAGTAGGAGCGGCGGTTGCGCACCGCGTCGAGCGCGGCCCGTGGCGTCGACTCGGCGCTCATGCGCCGGCCGTGGTCTCGTCGGACCCGGGCTCGAACGAGAGGGCCAGGGAGTTCATGCAGTAGCGGTCGCCGGTGGGGGTGCCGAAGCCGTCGGGGAACACGTGGCCCAGGTGCGATCCGCACTTCGCGCACCGCACCTCGGTGCGCACCATGCCGAGGCTGGAGTCTTCGAGCAGTTCGACCGCCTCGGGGCGCACGCTCTCGTAGAAGCTCGGCCAGCCGCAGCCCGAGTCGAACTTGGTGCCCGCCACGAAGAGCTCGTTGCCGCAGGCGCGGCAGCGGTAGAGACCGTCGCGATCCTCGTTCAGCAGTGCTCCGGTGCCGGCCCGCTCGGTCGCGGCCTGGCGCAGGATCGCATACTCCTCGGGGGAGAGGCGCGCGCGCCACTCGGCGTCGTCGAGGCGCACCTCATAGCGGTCATCGGGTTCGATCGGCTGGTTCACGGTACTCCTTCGCGCGCGTCGATGCGCTGCCCAGTGTACGCCGGGAGGCTGCTGAACGTCAGGGGAGAGGATCGTCGACACGGGTAGAACGCACACCCGACTTGCATCATCCGATGATATTCGTCAGACTTATCTTCGGTGCCGAGTTAGGCATGCCTCATCTGAGTCGGATGTGGCATTGGATGCGGTTGGATCCGCGTTCCCGCCCACGTCCCAGTTTCATCCATCAAGGAGTGCGTTGCGCATGTTTGCACGTCGGGGTTTGCGAGGTCCGCTCGCGGCATTGCTGGTTTCTGCCCTGGTGGCGGGAGGTGCTCTGATCGGCAGCACCACTGCCTCGGCTGAGGAGCTCCCCGCAGATCCGGTGATCGAGCAGACCACTACTCCCGAAGCCCCGGCTGAAAGCGCGCCGGTCGAGCCCGCTCCCGAGACGGCCGCCCCCGCGGAGCCCGCGGCGGAACCCACCGCACCGGAGCAGCTGCCGGTCGAGAACGCGGCTCCGGCGGCACCTGCGGAGAGTATCGCTCCTCAGGGAAGCGTCTCGCCGCAGGCCCTCAGTGGGCCGGGCGCTACGCTCTCTTCGCTCGACGTTCCGTCGTATGGGGTTTCGGTGACGTCGCCGTCGACTGATGTTGAGCCGGGTGCGAGCATCGATGTTTCGGGTGTGTTCCCGGAGAAGACTGCGGATAAGAACACTGCGGTGTATCTGATGTGGTGTGTGGATCCGGGGACGGGGAACCGTGCTTCGGGTGGGCAGTGCGATAGCTCGAAGCAGCAGTGGTTGATGCATACTTCGCAGTACGGGCAGCCGGTNGGGTGTGTTCCCGGAGAAGACTGCGGATAAGAACACTGCGGTGTATCTGATGTGGTGTGTGGATCCGGGGACGGGGAACCGTGCTTCGGGTGGGCAGTGCGATAGCTCGAAGCAGCAGTGGTTGATGCATACTTCGCAGTACGGGCAGCCGGTGACGGGTGCTGTGGTTGACGGGGTGTGGACGTTCTCGACCTCGATCACGGTTCCTGATTCGGTGGGGGCGCAGGAGTGCCTGGCCGATGGTGAGAACCAGTGTGGTCTGTTCGTGCGTCTGGATCACAACTTCTCGGGTGATGGTGCGACGCAGTTCGATCAGTTCGTGCCGGTGACCTTCAAGGCGANGTGTGGTCTGTTCGTGCGTCTGGATCACAACTTCTCGGGTGATGGTGCGACGCAGTTCGATCAGTTCGTGCCGGTGACCTTCAAGGCGAGTGGGGAATCCTCGCCGGCTTCCGTGAGTGGCAGCATCATCAAGGCCGACCGGACAGGCCTGGGAGTGAAGATCGTGGGTGACCAGATCAGCGCGGCTGAGAGTGAGGACGGCTTGACCGTTGCAGTCGTGGAGAAGGGCAAGAAGATTGTCGCCAATGGCGATACCGTCTCCTGGGTATTCATCCCTAAGGGCGCGGTTGTCGGCGGTGCATTCGAAACCACTCTCCAGGCGGCACCCTCTGCGCTTGTTCGCTCCAAGCAGTATGAGGCCGTCGTTATGAGTGGATCCGACTGGAGCAAGCTCTCCGAGCGCAAGGTCGGCTCTAAGGCTCTTCCGATCACGCTTCAGAACTGGGAGAGCATCTTTGGCCCGGTCAAACCGAGCGCTCAGGCCCTCACCTCGATCTCGGCTTCGGGTCTTGAGGTGAAGGTATCCGGGAAGAACCTTCCGGTGTCCGATGGCGGCCAGATCTACGCTGCCGTCATCGAGGCGGGCTCCGAGAGCAAGCTGACGGCGGACGGCGGTTACACCGCGTTCGCGCTGCCTTTCCCCACGGTGACCGGCGGCTCGGTCGACGCTACCCTCCTCGCGACGAAGGACAAGCTCGACCGTGAGAAGAAGTACGAGGTGCTGCTCTGGGAGGTGCACTCCGTCCCGACCGCCAAGACCATCTACGCTCGCGCCGCCGTGAACATCACGCAGGAGCAGTGGAATCAGCTCTCCGGCACGGTCGTACCGCCAGCCCCGAAGCCCGTCGCTCCTGCCCCCGTGCAGCCGGCGCAGGGCGCGCAGCAAGCCGGTTCGCTGACCTGGGCCGTGTCGTCCGGGTTCGCGGGCTACACGACCGGCCCGATCGCGAAGGGCAGCGTCACCGGTAACGGTGTCGGCGGTGGTGCGGGCGGCTACGTGTTCCCGCAGGCCGGCAGCTCGTGGAACGGCGCGGCCCACACCGGCTCGGTGCAGTACTCGGGCGTGGTGACCTTCAGCGGGCACAAGGGGCTCATGAACGAGTCCTTCGGCAATCCCGTCATCACGGTCAACAACGCCGCCTCCGGCACCATCTCGGTGAGCGGCCGCAGCTACGGCCTCAACCTCGCGGTCGCGGCGAAGTCCGTCGGCGCGAACGGTGAGGTCACCTGGGCCGGCGCACCCGTCGCGGGTGCGATCAGCGGCGGCGGCTCGAACAGCAGCGGCTCCGGCGGCGGCTCGTTCGGCCTCGACCCCGTCACCTTCACGGTGGGCTCGGCGAGCGGTGCGAGCTACGGCTCGGTCTCCACGGTCAGCGCGAGCAACACGAAGCGCACCCCGGCCGCGACGCCCCCGGCCACCACCGGCATCCAGGTGGTGACCCCCGCGAAGAAGCTCGTGCCCGGCGGCGAGATCGAGATCGAGGCCTCCGGCTTCGAGCGCAAGGAGCGCGACATCCTCGTGGTGCTCTACTCCGACCCGATCGTGCTCGACGAGGCTGCGGGCGCCGACGAGAACGGCACCGTGCGCTGGATCGGCACCCTGCCCGAGGACATCGAGCCCGGAGTGCACACCATCACCCTGCAGGGCAGCATCAACGCCGGAGCGGTGATCGAGATCGCCGAGAAGGCCGAGACCGCGAAGGAGAAGGTCAAGAAGAAGGCCACCACCGCGAAGATCGCGGAGCAGGCGGAGCCCGTGGCCGCCGGCGTGGTGCCGACCGACGACGGCCCCGTGTGGGTCTGGTGGGCGGCCGCGATCGCCCTGCTGGTGATCGCCGGTGCGACGACGGGTCTCGTGGTCGTGCAGCGTCGAGGCAACAGGGGAGAGTGATGAGCAAGAAGACCGCAGCGCTCCGAGGCCTCGTCGCCACCTCGCTCATCGGTGCCGCCGTCACGGCGGCGCCGGTGGCCGCGACCGCGGCCCCTGCGACCGCCGAGGCGAACGGTTCCTGCACCGTCCAGTCGGCCGAGATGACCTGGGGCGTGAAGGAGAGCTTCCGCTCCTACATCAGCGGCTCGATCGCGAACGGCGAGTGGACCGTGAGTGACGACATGCGATACGAGACGCCCGACTTCATCTGGAACCAGGTCGAGGGCGCCTTCTCCGAGACGCTCGAGGAGGGGCGGATCGCGTTCACCGGTGCGGTGCACTTCACCGGTCACGGCGGCGCCATGGAGCTCGACCTCGCCGATCCGGTGATCGAGTTCGCGGGTGACGACACCGCCTACCTGCTGCTCAGCATGGGAGCCACCGATACGGCGAACGCGGGCGGCGAGGCGGCGACCTCCGAGGTGCGGGCCGCGAAGATCGATCTCACCGGCGTCGTCGCAGCGCAGGGCGGCGACCTCGAGATCGTCTCGGCACCCACCCGCCTCACGGCGGAGGGCGCCGACGCCTTCAACGGCGAGTACGGAAGCTACGTCTCGGGAGAGGAGCTCGATCCCGTCAGCCTCACCGTGGCGGCCGACTGCGTGCTCGCCGAGAGCACGGCCGAGGAGCCGACGACCCCCGCTGAGCCCGCAGAGACGGCGGAGCCCGAGCAGGCCGCAGAGCAGGGTGTGCCCTGGCTGCCGATCATCATCGGCGGCGTGGCGATCCTCGTCATCGGCGTGACCGGAGGCATGCTCATCGCGGGCCGCGGCAAGAAGCAGCCCGCCGCCGAGCGGGAGACCGACGGGAGCTCGTCGCCAGAGGCCTGATCGAGTCGGCCCATCTGTGCCGAGACGGCCCACGATTCACGCGAATCGTGGGCCGTCTCGGTGTTTTCGGGCCGACTCAATGATGCCGCGCAGGCCGGCTCAGCGGCGGGCCCGCCGCGTCAGAAGCGCCGCGGCAGCACGATGCCCCTGCCCGTGACGGGGTGGGGGATCACCTCGACGGGCGTCTGGTAGACGTCGCTGACCACCTCGGCCGTCAGCACCCGCTCCGGAGCGTCGCAGGCGATGATGCGGCCGTCGCGCAGCAGCGCGATCCGATCCGCGTACGCCCCGGCGAGATTGAGATCGTGCAGCACCACCAGCACCGCGTCGCCCGCACGCGCCCGCTCGCGGGCGATCCCGAGCACCGCCTCCTGGTGCCCCAGATCGAGGGCGGCCGTGGGCTCGTCGAGCATCAGCACCCCGGTGCGGCCGGCCATCACGCGGGCGAAACCGGCGCGGGCCCGCTCACCGCCCGACAGCGACGGAACGCGGCGGTTGCCGAGGTGCGCGATGTCGGCCGCGGCGATCGCCTCCGAGATCGCCGCGTTGTCGTCGTCCTCGAGCGGAGTGCGCCGCCACGGCGCCCGCCCCATCTCGACCACCTGATGCACGGTGAACGGGAACAACAGCTGGTTGTCCTGCAGCAGCACGCCCCGGCGCCGCGACAGCTCGGAGAGCGACCAGTCGCCGATCTCACGATCGCCGAATCGCACCGATCCGCGATCCGGAGCGACATCGCCCGACAGCACGCTCAGCAGTGTCGACTTGCCCGCCCCGTTCGGGCCGAGCAGCGCGAGCACCTCGCCCGCGCGCAGCTCGAGCGACACCGAGTCGAGCAGGGCGCGGCCGCCGCGCTCCAGGTGCACGGCCTCGGCCGCGCACACCGTCTCGCCGATCGTCGCGCGTTGCGGGATCTCGATGTGGCGGGCCATCAGCCCCACCCCCCGCTGCGCTTGCGCGTGCGACGCAGCAGCCAGAAGAAGAAGGGGCCGCCCACGAGCGCCGTGAGCATGCCGATGGGCATGTCGGCGTTCGGAACCACCGTGCGCGCCGCGAGGTCGGCGAGGGTGAGCAGCAGCGCGCCGCCCAGCGCCGACGCGGTGACGAGCGGCAGGTGGGCGGGGCCGAGGATCATGCGCATCAGGTGCGGGATCACGAGGCCCACGAACGAGATGATGCCCGCGAAGGCCACCGCCGCGCCGGTGAGCAGCGCCACGACGAAGATCATGCTGATGCGCAGCACTTCGACGTTCACGCCGAGATGACGCGCGTTGCGCTCGCCGAGCGACAGCAGATCGAGCTTGCGGGCCGCGAAGTACGCGGAGAGCAGGCCCACGGCGATGACGGGCGCGATGATCGCGACCTGCGACCAGCGGCTGCCCGCGAGACTGCCGAGCTGCCAGAAGACGATCTGCTCGCGCGACTGCGTATCGCCGAGGAAGGTGAGCAGTGCGATGCCGGCGCCCGCGATCGCGTTCACCGCGATACCGGTGAGCACCAGTGTGACGACCTCGGTGCGGCCCTCGGCCCGGCTCATCGCGTAGACCAGCAGCGTCGCGCCGAGGCCGGCCGCGAAGGCGAACACCGCCGTCGTCCACTCGCCGAACACCGTGACGCCGAAGACGATCGCGAGGCCCGCACCCACAGCCGCACCCGACGAGATGCCGATCACACCGGGCTCGGCGAGCGGGTTGCCGAAGATGGCCTGCATGAGCAGACCCGCGACGGCGAGGCCCGCCCCGATGAGCGCGGCGATCGCGACGCGCGGGAAGCGCACCGTCCACAGGGTCTGATCGCCCATGGGGTGGCTCGGCAGCGGCAGCCAGTCGATGCCGACGCGGTGCAGCAGCGACCCGAGCACCTCGAGCGGCGGGATGCCGAGCTGGCCCGTGCTGCCCGACAGCACGATCGACACGAGCAGCGCCACCGCGAGGGCCGCGAACAGGATGGTTTTCGTCGTCGCGCGACGAGATGTCGTGGCGGACGAGGAGACGGTCATGCGAGCTCGGAACACCTTTGCGTGGAACACGCGGCGAGCGCGGCTCGGCCGGTGTGGAATGGGGCGGATCTTCGAAGTCCAGTAATCATCATACCTAGCTTGGGTTAGGCTAAACCCCGGTATTCAACGGATGAATGAGGAGCGCCGTCGTATGAAGTTGGGATCGAAGCGCGGGATCGCCGCGCTCGCGCTCGTCGTGCTGCTCGGGATCGGTGCGACGGGGTGCCAGAGCGGCTCCCACCACGGCGGTTCGGCCGCGGCCGAACCCGTCGAGCTGCCGCCCCTGAGCGAGATCACCCCGCTCGAGGACCCCACCGCCTACGAGGGGCCCACGACCGCGCTGGTCGGCGGTCCCAGCATCCCACCGCTCGCGGAGGAGCCCGAGCAGCAGCTGCCCGCCACCGTCACCTCGCACGACAACTCGGGCGACACCGAGGTGACCGTGACCGACAACTCGCGCATCGTGCCGCTCTCGCTCAGCGGCTCGATCGGCGAGCTCGTCTACGCGTTCGGCCTCGCCGACCGCATCGTCGGCCGCGACATCTCTACGAGCTTCCCAGGCTCGGACGACATTCCCGTGGTCACGAAGGACGGCCACTCGATCGACGCCGAGGGCGTCCTCGCGCTCAACCCCAGTCTCATCATCACCGACGGCAGCATCGGCCCGACCGACGTCGTGCTGCAGCTGCGGGAGGCCGGCATCCCCGTCGTCACCGTCGATCGCGCCGTCGACGCCGAGAGCAGCTTCGCCACCGCGCAGCAGGTGGCCGACGCGCTGGGCGTCGGAGCCGCCGCCCCCGATCTCATCGACTCGCTGGGCCAGGCCATCGCCGACAAGGAGGCCGAGGTGCAGCGGCTGCTGCCGGCCGACGAGTCGAAGCTGCCGCGCGTCGCCTTCCTCTACGTGCGCGGCACCGCAGGCGTCTTCTACCTCTTCGGCGAGGGCAGCGGCATCGACTCGCTCATCCGCTCGGTCGGCGCCGTCGACGTGGCCGCCGAGATCGGCTGGGTCGGCGAGAAGCCCATGACCGAGGAGGCGCTGATCGCGATGAACCCCGACATCATCATCGTGATGACGAAGGGACTCGAGAGCGCCGGCGGCGTCGACGGCCTGCTGCAGGCGCAGCCGAGCATCGCCCTCACCGAGGCCGGGCAGCACCGGCGCATCATCGACGTCGACGACTCCGTGCTGTTCGCGGGCGGCACCCGCATCCCGGACGTCATCGACGGGCTCGCGCGCGCCATCTACGCGCCCGACTCGCTGTAGGCGCCGCGAAGCGTCGCCGCGAGCGGCGGCTCAGGGTCGCGCCTCGTGCCTGAGGAACTGTCAGGAAGCGGCAGGGTACTCTAGTGTGTGTCTCAGCCGGATCGGACGTGGTTCCGCCATCCTGCGCGAGGTGCGGGCCGCAGGATCTCGTCGGGAGATCGCGGGGTTCGCGAGTTCGCGCGAACCGACGCGAGCTGAACTGAAGCAGGTGGACGACCGAACGGGAGCAGGGTTGGCGCAGAAGAACGAAGGCACGAGCACGCCTCGTGGCGCGCGCCAGCACTACCCCGAGGATCGCTTCGACCGCATACCCCGCAGCGGTCGCGTCGGCGCCCACCGCATCACGGCCCGGCCCCGGTACGTCTGGCAGTACCTGGTCGCCGCCCTGCTCGGCTTCGCCCTGCTCACCACCGTCGGAATCGCGATCGTGAGCGGGCTCGGCAACATCGGCAAGTTCACCGGCGACCGGCCCGCGACGACGTCGAACGCGCCCAGCACGCCCGACGCGGTGCTCGACCCCACGGCCACCGTCGCCGTGCTCAACGGCACCGAGATCCCGAATCTCGCCGCCGCGCTCGACCAGCTCATCACGCAGCAGCAGTGGGGCACCATCCTGTTCAGCGGCAGCGCCGCGGCGAGCGACGTGCAGATCTCGGCGGTCTTCTACTCCGACTCGGCCGATGAGTCGGCTGCAGCCGGCCTCGCGGCCGAGCTGGGCGGCATCTCGACGTACCAGACCGAGGAGTACCAGCAGTACGGCGCACGCCTCATCGTGCTGCTCGGCGCCGACTACGCCGGCCCCGGTCTCGACGAGGCGCAGGCGCTGACCGGCGGATCCGCCCCCGCAGAGGAGGTGCAGATCGACCCCGAGACGGGCTACCAGATCGACCCGACGACCGGGCAGCTCATCGATCCCGCCACCGGCTGGCTGATCGATCCCGACACGGGCTGGCCCGTCGATCCGGAGACCGGCGCGCCGGTCGATCCCGCGACCCTGCCCGCGGAGTGAGCCCGGCGGGCGAGACCGCCCTCCGCTCGCGCGTACCCGCGCTCCCTGCTTGATCCGCGCACTCGTGGCGGCTTCGCGCTCAGGTTTCCCTGTGTGTGCGGCTTCCCCGTGCGCTCGCATGCAGGGTGCCCCGTGCGCGCACGGGGTCCACTCGGCTGTGTTCGCTCCTCGCGAGCATCCCTGCTTGCACTCGCCATGCTTGAGTGCCAAGATTGGTGTTAGCAGTCGATTCGGCTGAGTGCTAAACATCCGTGCGTCGGTGCCCGGCGCCGGCACGGAGCCCACCATCAGTAAAGACGTCCGGGAGGGGCGAAATACATGGCAAAGATCATTGCATTTGATGAGGAAGCGCGTCGTGGGCTCGAGCGGGGTCTCAACACCCTCGCCGACGCCGTCAAGGTGACGCTCGGCCCGCGCGGCCGCAACGTCGTCCTCGAGAAGAAGTGGGGCGCCCCCACCATCACCAACGACGGCGTCTCGATCGCCAAGGAGATCGAGCTCGACGATCCCTACGAGAAGATCGGCGCCGAGCTCGTCAAGGAGGTCGCCAAGAAGACCGACGACGTCGCGGGCGACGGCACCACCACCGCCACCGTGCTCGCTCAGGCGCTCGTGCGCGAGGGCCTCCGTAACGTCGCCGCCGGCAGCGACCCGATCGCCATCAAGAAGGGCATCGAGAAGGCCGTCGCCGCCGTGTCGGCCAAGCTCCTCGAGAACGCGAAGGAGATCGAGACCACCGACGAGATCGCCGCCACCGCCTCGATCTCGGCTGCCGACGAGCAGATCGGCCAGCTCATCGCCGAGGCCATCGACAAGGTCGGCAAGGAGGGCGTCGTCACCGTCGAGGAGTCGAACACCTTCGGCACCGAGCTCGAGCTGACCGAGGGCATGCGCTTCGACAAGGGCTACCTCTCGGCCTACTTCGTCACCGACGCCGATCGCCAGGAGGCGGTCTTCGAGGATCCCTACATCCTCATCGTCAACAGCAAGGTCTCGAACATCAAGGACCTGCTCCCCGTCGTCGATCCCGTGATCCAGTCGGGCAAGCAGCTCCTCATCATCGCCGAGGATGTCGAGGGCGAGGCGCTCGCGACGCTCGTGCTCAACAAGATCCGCGGCATCTTCAAGTCGGCCGCCGTCAAGGCTCCCGGCTTCGGCGACCGCCGCAAGGCCATGCTGCAGGACATCGCGATCCTCACCGGCGGCACCGTCATCTCCGAGGAGGTCGGCCTCAAGCTCGAGAACGCCACCCTCGACATGCTCGGCAGCGCCCGCAAGGTCATCATCACCAAGGACGAGACCACCATCGTCCAGGGTGGCGGCGACGAGGAGCAGATCCAGGGCCGCGTGGCTCAGATCCGCCGCGAGATCGAGTCGACCGACAGCGATTACGACCGCGAGAAGCTGCAGGAGCGCCTCGCCAAGCTCGCCGGTGGCGTCGCCGTCATCAAGGCCGGCGCCGCGACCGAGGTCGAGCTCAAGGAGCGCAAGCACCGCATCGAGGACGCCGTGCGCAACGCGAAGGCGGCCGTCGAGGAGGGCGTGCTGCCCGGCGGCGGTGTCGCGCTGATCCAGGCCGGCAAGGACGTGTTCGACTCGCTCGAGCTCTCGGCCGACGAGGCCGTGGGCGCGAAGATCGTGCGCGCCGCCATCGAGGCTCCGCTGCGCCAGATCGCGCAGAACGCCGGCCTCGAGCCCGGCGTCGTCGCCGATCGCGTCGCCAACCTGCCCATCGGTCACGGCCTCAACGCCGCGACCGGCGAGTACGGCGACCTGGTCGCGCAGGGCATCCTCGATCCCGCCAAGGTGACCCGTTCGGCGCTGCAGAACGCCGCGTCGATCGCCGGCCTCTTCCTCACCACCGAGGCCGTCGTCGCCGACAAGCCCGAGCCCGCCTCCGCGGCTCCGGCCGATCCCGGCGCCGGTATGGACTTCTAAGTCCGAAGCTCACGCAGGGGCCGCACCTTCGGGTGCGGCCCCTGCTGCGTTTCCGGGGGTCCTGGGCGCCGTGCTCCTCCCTCGCCCTCCCTGCCTCCCGCCCCACTCTCACTCTGTCCTCGCTCTGCCCCGTCCCTGCCCCGTCCCCGCTCCCGATCCCGCCCCTGCTCCCGCCCCCATTGAGCTGACGCGTGTGGTCGTTTTGTGGGAGGCAGAGGGCCACACGCGTTATCTCGCACGGGAAGGGCGGGCGGGCAACAGGGCGGGCGGGCCGGATCGCAGCGGCCGGATCGAGCCGGAGGTCTATCCGAACTCAGCACTTCGTCCACAGGCGGCGCCGGGCGCGATTTTCTGGCGTGGATCGGCGGCCCCTGTGGGGAACCGCGTTTCAGCCCGTCACGTCCTCCAGGGTGAGGCCATGCCCTCCTCCCGCGGACCCCGAACCTCGCCACTGCCTCCTCGCGCCTTTCTCGTCGGCGAGGGGATGCGGGGCGAGTTGAGCCGGCGACAGCTTCGCCACCCCAGATTCGAGGCGCCGCACCGGGGTGTGCGGCGTCTCAAGGACGACGCCCGCTCGGCGCACCTTCGCGAGCGTGTCGCACGTGCGGCCGCAGACTACCTGCCGCTGCTGCGTCGGGAGCGCCGGGAAGCGTTCAGTCACACCACCGCGCTGCACCTGTACGGCGCCCCGATTCGCACCCCGGTCGAGGTGCACGTCTCGATCGCCGCTCCGCACGGGCCCGCCCGCGGCCGCAATGTGCTGGGGCATCACCACGGTGCCCGCGTGCGGCCGAGAGCGCTGCGCGTGGCGGGTGCGGCGACGGCATTGCCCTGCGTTCCGCCCGCCACGGCGCTCATCCAATCGGCGTCTCTGCTGAGTTTCCGCGAGCAGGTGGTCGCCATCGATCATCTCGTGAGGGTCCGAGGGCGCGCAGGAGGGGAGTGGTCTCTGGCCGAACTGCACGATCTCGCCGCCGCGGTAGCGGATTCGAGCGCGCGAGGCATCCTGAGGCTCAGGGCAGCGCTGAGCGTCGCCCGCATCGGAGCGGAATCGCGTATGGAGAGCCTGCAGCACTTCGAACTCGCGCGCATGGGGGTCGATACGCTGGAGTTGCAGGCCGACCTCCACGACCGCGAGGGCGTCTGGATCGGCAGATTCGATTCGGTGGATCGGGTGAAGCGCCGCATTCTCGAGTACGACGGAGAGCAGCATCGCATCGACCGCGCGCAGTACTTGCACGACGAGCGCCGCCTCGACCGCGCTCGTGACGAGGGCTACCGGGTGATGCGCACGCACTACGAGGACTTCCGCCCGGAGGCACTCGAACGCACGAGGGCCGGCCTCTGCGAGTTCCTGCAGTGCCGTCCCCGGCCGATCCCCGCCTGGCTCGAGCGATACTTCGCCGAGCCGTACTGAGGGGGCGCCTACCCTCCCTCCTTCCCTCCTGCCCCGCCCTGCACTGAAACTCGTTCGAACTGACGCCTGTGGTCGCTCTGTGAAGGCGAAACGACCAGAGGCGTCAGCTCGAAACCGGGGAAGGGCGAGGGGGAGGGAAAGCGGGGAGGGAGGGAGGGAGGGAGGGAGGAAGGAAGGGAGGGAGGGAGGGAGAGAGGAAGGGGGCGGGACGCCTCAGGCTCCGGCGGTGTCGTCGGCGGGCTCGGGGGCGGGCAGGTCGATCCGGAACGTCGCTCCGCCGCCCGGTGTCTCGTGCACGTCGACGGTGCCGCCGTGCGCGTCGACGATCGACTTCACGATGGCGAGGCCGAGGCCCGATCCGCCGGTCTCCCGGTTGCGCGAGGTGTCGGCCCGCCAGAACCGCCCGAAGATCTTCTCGCGGATCTGCTCGGGGATGCCCTCGCCGTGGTCGACGATCTCGAAGCGAGCCATCGCCCGGCGTCCCTCCTCGGGGGGCACGGCTGAGACCACGACCTCGATCGGGCTGCCCTCGGGCGTGTGGCGCATGGCGTTGCCGATGAGGTTCGTCATGAGCTGGCGCACCTTGTGCTCGTCGCCGAGCACCTCGGGGGCGGCGGCGTCCTCGACGACGCTCACCTCGCGGTCGGGCGCCTGCGCGCGCGCGTCGAGCGCAGCGTCGTGCGCGAGCCGGTTCAGCGACAGCGGCGCGAGTTCGAGGGGGCGGCGCTCGTCGAGGCGGGCGAGGGCCAGCAGATCCTCGACGAGCGAGGTCATGCGGATCGCCTCCTTCTCGATGCGCTCCATCGCCTGCCCCACCTGCTCGTCGTCCTGCAGGGCGCCCATGCGGTACAGCTCGGCGTAGCCGCGCACCGACACGAGGGGGGTGCGCAGTTCGTGGCTGGCGTCGCCGATGAAGCGGCGCATGCGCTCGATGGTGCGGGCCCGGTCTTCGAGCGAGCCGTCGAGGCGGTCGAGCATGACGTTGAGCGACTCGCCCAGGTGCCCGACCTCGGTGTGCGGGCTCGACACCATGATGCGCTTCGAGTAGTCGCCGCGCGAGATCTCGAGCGCGGTCTGCTCGACCTCGGCGAGCGGCAGGAAGGTCGCGGTGACGAGCAGCCGCGTGAGGGCCGCGCCGAGCAGGATGACGGCGATGCCGAACGCCGTGAAGATCACCACATACTGCGCGAGCACCTGGTTGATGAAGCCGCTGGAAACGGCGATGAGCAGGGTGCCCCTGACGACGCCGTTCTCGCTGATCGGCAGCGCGATCGCCTGCCATTCGGTGCCGTCGGGGCTCGACATCGGGATGGGGCGGTCGTGGTTGAGCAGGCTCGGCGGGGGCACCTCGGGGATCGCGGCCGACTGCTCGCCCCTGGTGTTGTCGTACTGCAGCGAGCCGTCGGCGCCGAGCAGGGCGACGTAGTACACGCGGGGGGCGCCGAGCACGTCGTTGCGGGTGAGGTCGGTGACGTCGGCCCCTCGGGCGAGCGCCTCGGTCGGGTCGTTGCGCAGCTGGAGCAGGGTGCTCGTCTGGGTCGAGGCCAGGATGGGCCGCAGCACCGAAAGGGTGCCGACGCCGGCCACGATGAGTCCTAGGAACAGGATGAACACCGTGACGCCGGTGATCTTCGCGCGCAGCGAGACATCGGCCCAGCGGTCGGCGAAACGGGTCACCCTACTTCGTCTCTGTCTTCAGCATGTATCCGAAGCCGCGCTTGGTCTGGATCAGCGACTCCTCGGTGAGGGGGTCGAGCTTGCGGCGCAGGTACGAGATGTACGACTCGACGATGCCGGCGTCGCCGTTGAAGTCGTACTCCCAGACGTGGTCGAGGATCTGGGCCTTCGAGAGCACGCGGTTGGCGTTCTGCATGAGGTAGCGCAGCAGCTTGAACTCGGTGGGGGAGAGCTCGACGGGGGTGCTGTCGACCGAGACCTCGTGGGTATCCTGGTCCATCGTGATGGGGCCGACGGTGAGCACCGAGTCCTCGTCCTCCTGGATGGTGCGGCGCAGCACGGCCTTGATGCGGGCGATGATCTCGTCGAGGCTGAACGGCTTGGTGACGTAGTCGTCGCCGCCGACGGTGAGGCCCTCGACCTTGTCTTCGGTGTCGTCTTTCGCGGTGAGGAAGATGATCGGGGCGGTGTAGCCCGCGGAGCGCAGGCGCTTGGTCACGCTGAAGCCGTTCATGTCGGGCAGCATGACGTCGAGGATGATGAGGTCGGGCTCTTCTTCGAGGACGGCCGAGATGGTCTGCGCGCCGTTGGCGACCGCGCGCACGCCGAAGCCCGCGAAGCGCAGGCTCGTGCTGAGCAGCTCACGGATGCTGGGCTCGTCGTCGACGATGAGGATCCGGGGTCCCTTGTTCTGCGTAGTCATGCATTCAGTCTCTGATTGCCAGCTATGAAGTCGCTGACAATATGCGGGATCGCGCGAAGGGGGCTGTGACCCTTGCGCGATCCCGCGGGCGTCAGGGGCGGCGGCTCACGCCCCGGTCACCCATGCCGCCCAGGCCGAGGCCATCGCATCGTAGTTCTCCACCCAGAAATCGAAGTCGGGGACTCGGCCGGTCTCGAAGCGCGTGCTCGCCAGCCAATCGGACAGCGTCTCGTCGACCTGCGGCTCGGCGTGCACGTTGACCGGCGACATGGAGTTGAGCTCGGTCATACCGGCCTGCTGATCGGCGCCGAGGAAGTAGTTGATCGCGGCGTGCGAGGCCTCGGGATCCTTCGCCCCCTTCGGGATCGCGGTCGAGTCGATCGCGACGAGCCACTCGTCCCAGACCGGCGCGATGGGGGCGCCGGCCTCGGCGGCCCCGTAGCCGCGGCCCGACCACACGAAGCCCATGACGGCCTCGCCGCTCTCGAGCTGCTGCTGGGCCTGGGCTCCGGTGCTCCACGCGATCATGTCGTCGCCGAGGCTCTGATACTTCTCGATCGCCTGGTCGATGTGCTCGGGCTGCAACCGGTCGAGGTCCACGCCTTCGGCCATGAGCGCGAACTCGAGATTCTGCGGATCGACGTAGGTGGTCTGCGGCACCGTGCGCTTGCCGGGGAACCGGGCAGTGTCGAAGAAGTCGGCCGCGCTGCGCGGCGGGTCGTCTCCGAACACCTCGGTGTTGTAGGCGATGACGAAGCCGTACATCACGTTCGGGATCATGCAGTCGTCGGTGATCGTGCCCTCGGGGAGCTCGGAGGTGTCGATCTTCGAGCGGTCGATCTTCTCGTACAGCGTGCCGCAGTTGCGGGCGGTGTCGACCTGGGAGGTGTCGACGATGTCCCATGCCACGTTGCCGCTGTCGACCATCGCCTTCAGCTTGCCCGAGTCGAAGGCGTCCATCTGCATTCTCGCTCCGGATGCCTCGGCGAAGGGCTGCCAGATGGCCTCGTCCTGGCCTTCCTGGAAGATGCCGCCCGGACCGGCGTAGGTGAGGGTCGTTCCCTCCAGCGCTCCCTGGGCGATCTCCCCGACCCGGGGCGTTCCGAGCTCGCGGTCGGGCGGCGGGGCGGCCTCGCCGCCCGAGCATGCTGCGAGGAGGAGTGCGGCGGCGCCGGTGAGCGCCACCGCGGAGGTGATGCGGGAGAGTGTCGTCATTGATTCTTCCGTTTCTTCGTCGCGGGCGACCGCGGGTGGAGGGGGCTACCGCCCCCAGAGGGAGAGGAACTCGTAGGCGACGTGCGCCGCGGCGAGCGAGGTGACATCTGCGTGATCGTAGGCGGGCGCGACCTCGACCACGTCGGCGCCCACGACGTCGAGCGGTGCGAGTCCGCGAAGCAGGAAGAGCAGTTCGCGGCTGGTGAGGCCGCCCGGCTCGGGGGTGCCGGTGCCCGGTGCGAACGCCGGATCGAGCACGTCGATGTCCACGGATACGTAGACGGGGCGTTCTCCGAGCCTGCTGAGGATCTGCTCCAGCACCCCTTCGAGGCCCGTCGTCGAGAACTCGCTGGAGTGGACGGCCTGGAACCCGAGCGCCCGATCGTCCGAGAGATCGTGCGGGCCGTAGAGGGGCCCGCGGATCCCGACGTGCATGCATCCCTCCGGGTCGAGCAGCCCCTCTTCCGCGGCGCGGCGGAAGGGCGCGCCGTGGTGGAGCGCGGCGCCGAAGTAGGTGCCGAAGGTGTCGATGTGCGCGTCGAAGTGCAGCACGGAGATCGGACCGTGCCGAGCGGCGAGCGTCTTGATCGACGGGTATGCGATCGTGTGGTCGCCGCCGAGCACCACCAGCTTGCCGGAGCGCTCGCGGGCCTCGGAGAGGCCGTCGATCATCGCCGAGACCGCGCGTTCGATTCCGAAGGGGGTGACGGCCAGGTTGCCGACGTCGGCGACCTGGTGGTGCGCGAACGGGAACGCGTCGAGTTCGACGTTGTAGGGGCGGATGAGGTGGCTGGCGCCCCGGATCCCTGCCGGGCCGAATCGCGCGCCCGGGCGGAAGGTGACTCCCGCGTCGAACGGGATGCCGATGACACCGGCCTGCGCCTCGCCGACGTCTTCGAGGCGGGGAAGCCCCGCGAAGGTGCCGGGGCCGGAGAATCGCGGGACCTGCGAGAAGTCGACCTGGGAGGTGATCCGACCGCCATCCGGAGAGACGGTGGTGGCGTAGGGGATCTCGAGGCTCATGCGTCCGCCCCTTCGCGCAGCAGCGAATCGGCTTCGACGCGGTGCTCCGCCGGGGCCCTTACGACGATGACCGACAGCGCGGGTCGAGCCGTCGCCTCCCGCAGGGCATCCTCCAGTTCCGCGGGTGTCGTGGCGCGCGTCACCTCGGCGCCGAACCCCGCGGCGATCGCCCCGAGGTCGTGAGCGGAGGTGCGAACCCCTGCGGGCTGGATGTCGGTGCGGTCGAAGGAGATCTCGATCTCGCGGTAGCCGCCGTTGTCCCAGATGACGAGTGTGATGTTGGCGCCGAGATCGTGCGCGGTCGCGAGCTCGGGCAGCGTGAACAGCGAGCTGCCGTCGCCCGCGAGCCCGATGACGGGCCGGCCCGGTGCCGCGATGGCCGCGCCGATCGCCATGGGGAGCGCGGGGCCGAGCGTGCCGTAGCCGTAGGGGGCGAGCCAGCGCCCGGGTCCGTGCAGCGAGAGGAAGTGGTGCGACTGGTAGGCGACCTGCGCCGAGTCGGCGGTGAGGATCGCCGACTCGGGCAGCGCTCGCTCGATGGCGTCGATCCAGGGGGTGTGCGGATCCGCTTCCCGCGCCTCCGCGAGCCCGGACTTCGCGGTGGCCGCCCGCGCCGCGCCAGCCGCGCTCGCCGCAGCATTCGGCTCCTCGAGGCCGGCGAGCGCCGTCCGTGCGAAATCCGCGACCCGCATCGGCAGCGTGGGGCGGGTCTGATCCGGGTGGGTCGTCTGGGGGTCGATGTCGACTCGCACGATGTCAGCCAGGCGCGGCTCGGGCGAGCCGGTGAACAGGAACTCGAAGTCGGAGAGCTCGGTGCCGAGGGCGACCACGAGGTCGGCGTCCTCGAGCAGCTCCTGGGTGCGGGGGAAGGGCATGCTGATGCCGACGTTGAGCGGGTGCTCGTCGGCGATGAGGCCCTTCGCGTTGCCGGTGAGGACGACCGGGGCGGCCAGGCGTTCCGCGAGCCGGGTCACGGCCGCGCCGTCGTGGCGGGCTCCTCCGCCGGCGACGATCACCGGGCGGTCGGAGGAGGCGAGGCGGTCGAGGGCCTCGACCAGTCGGGCCGAGATCTCCTCGGTTTCGGCGGCGGGAGGGAGGGCCGCCCGCGGGGCAGGCCGGTGGGGTTCGCCGACCTCCTCCTCGAGCAGGTCGCGCGGCACTCCGATGTAGACGGGCCGGGCGCGCTCGTGCTCCCATCGCCGGAAGGCCTCGTCGATCAGCTCGGCGACCCGCTCCGCCGAGGTGGCCGTCTCGCTGATCAGCGTGAAGGGGCGGAGCACCTCGGCGAGGTCGGGGGTGTCGTGCAGGGTGCCGCGGTGCTCGCCGAGCTGATCGCGCGTGACGGTCGACCCGATGACGAGCATCGGGATCGAATCGTGCCAGGCCTGGGCGATCGGCGTGAGGGCGTTGAGGACGCCGGGCCCCGTGATGAGGTAGCAGACGCCGGGGATGCCGGAGACGCGGGTGTAGGCGTCGGCCATGAATCCGGCGCCCTGCTCGTGACGGGGGATGGTCACGCGCAGCCCGCTGCGATCGATGTCGCGGAAGAGCTCGAGCGTATGGACTCCCGGGATTCCGAAGATCTGCTCGATCCCGTATTCGGTGAGGAGCGAGCTGATGGCCTGGCCGAGTCGCATGGTCGATGTGTCTCCTTCCGCGGACGTCGCTGTCCGCTGTCGCTCGGGTGTCCGGAGTGCCGGCGCCGAGTACCGCAGTTTTATCACGCAATACTGTGTGTGGTTATACTAAACACTGCCGAAGAGTTTCGTCAATGGTTGCGGAGCGGGCAGGATAGAGGCGTCGTCGAAGACCCGGCGTCCGCTGGCAGATCGGAGCACCCCATGGCCGAACGCGGCACCACGGCTCGCCATCCGCACTCCGGTGCGACGGCTCAGCTCACCCAGATCGGCTTCCGCCTGCGCGTCGCCCGTGAGGAGCGCGGCATGACGATCAGCAGCGTGGCGGCGTTCACCGGCCTCACCAAGGGATTCATCTCGCAGGTCGAACGAGGTCTCGCGTCGGCCTCGGTGACCTCGCTCGCGGCGATCTGCGACGCGCTCACCATGCCGATGGGCCGGCTCTTCGACCCGCCCAAGGTGTACGTCAGCCGTCACGGCGACCGCGAGCCGGCGAAGCTGATGGGGGAGGGCGTCTCCGACACGGTGCTCTCGCCTCCCGGTCAGAGCGACGTGCAGGTGATCGAGACCTGGGTCGAACCGGGCGGCGGCTTCGAGCCCGAACCGTACCGTCTGCCCGTCGATCGCGAGTTCGTCGTGGTGCTCGCGGGAACGCTCGAGCTGCGCATCGAAGCCGAGACGTATCTGCTGGGCGAGGGCGACTCCGTGAGCTTCGACGCGCGCCACGCCCACATCTGGCGCAACCCGTCGGAGAGCGAGCGCACCCGGCTGATGTGGGTGCTGACCTCCCACGTGTGAGCGGTGCCCCCGAGGGGTCGGGTGGCGTCGGTCGCCTACACCTCGTGCGCGTCGAGAATCGTGTAGCTGTACCCCTGCTCGGCGAGGAATCGCTGGCGGTTCTGCGCGAAGTCCTGGTCGACGGTGTCGCGCGCGATGAGCGTGTAGAACGACGCCGTGATGCCGGCGGCCTTGGGGCGCAGCAGCCGGCCGAGGCGCTGCGCCTCCTCCTGGCGCGAGCCGAATGATCCCGAGATCTGGATCGCGACCGACGCGTCGGGCAGGTCGACCGAGAAGTTCGCGACCTTCGAGACGACGAGGATCCGCTCTTCGCCGCTGCGGAAGGCCTGGAAGAGCTGCTCGCGCTCGTCGACGGGGGTCTGGCCGGAGATGAGCGGCGCCCCGAGCGCGTCGGACATCGCCTCGAGCTGGTCGATGTACTGGCCGATCACGAGCACGCTCTCGCCGGGGTGCTTCTCGATGATGCGCTGCGCGATGCGCTGCTTCTCGGGGGTCGACGAGGCGATGCGGTAGCGATCCTGATCCTCGGCGACCGCGTAGTCCATGCGTTCCGACTCCGGCAGCTCGACCCGCACCTCGAAGCACGCGGCGGGGGCGATGAAGCCCTGCGCCTCGATGTCCTTCCACGCGGCGTCGTAGCGCTTCGGGCCGATCAGGCTGAACACGTCGCCCTCGCGACCGTCCTCGCGCACGAGCGTGGCGGTGAGGCCGAGGCGGCGGCGCGCCTGCAGGTCGGCGGTGAGCTTGAACACGGGGGCCGGCAGCAGGTGCACCTCGTCGTAGACGATCACGCCCCAGTCTTCGGCGTCGAGCAGTGAGAGGTGCTGGTACTCGCCCTTCCGTCGGCTCGTGAGGATCTGGTAAGTGGCGATGGTGACGGGTCTGATCTCCTTGACCTGCCCGGAGTACTCTCCGATCTCGTCCTCGGTGAGCGAGGTGCGGCGCAGCAGCTCGTCGCGCCACTGGCGAGCCGAGACTGCGTTGGTGACGAGGATCAGCGTCTTCGCCCCCACCTCGGCCATCGCCGCCGCACCCACGATCGTCTTGCCGGCGCCGCACGGCAGCACGACCACGCCCGAGCCGCCGCGCTGGAACGCCTCGACCGCCTTGGCCTGGTAGTCGCGCAGGTGCCAGCCCTGCTGCTCGAGGTCGATGCCGTAGGGTTCGCCGGGGGTGTAGCCCGCGAGATCCTCGGCGGGCCAGCCGCGAGACACGAGCTGCTGCTTGAGTTCGCCGCGCGCCCAGGGCTCGAGCGGGTAGGTGCGCTCGTCGATGCGGTTGCCGAGCAGCGGGACGATCTTCTTCGCGCTGGTGACCTCGCGCAGGATCGCCGGGTCGTCGGAGCGCAGCACGAGCTGCGGGGCCGCGGTGTCGTCGGCGGACGGGGAGGCCGGCGCCTCGTCGCTCGAGAGGCGCTCGATGGTGAGGCGCCCGTAGCGGCGCATCGTGTCCTCGATCTCGCTCGCGACCCCGGCAGGCACGGGGAACTTGGCGTAGCGGTTCAGCGTGCCGAGGATCTCTTCGGCGGTGTGCCCGGCGGCGCGCGCGTTCCAGAGGCCGAGCCGCGTGACCCGGTAGGTGTGGATGTGCTCGGGGGCGCGCTCGAGCTCGGCGAAGACGGCGAGCTCGTGGCGGGCGTCTTCTGCGTCGGGGTGCGCGACCTCCAGGAGCACGGTGTGGTCGCTCTGCACGATGAGGGGCCCGAGAGTCATAGCTGTCGATTCTACGCGGCGCGGATTGGAATCTTCTGCTGGGGATGCCGGTTCGGAGGCCGGGATCAGGCGGGGTCGACCGCGGTGATCGTGCTGATCGGCAGGGTGCGCTCGACGCCGGCCCCCGCATCGCTCGCGCGCAGGCGCCCCGCGTTCACCGAGACCGGCAGCAGTGTGAAGGTGCGGCTCTCTCCGCGGGCCTCGGCGGTGACGCGCACGGGGCTGCGGTCCCGGATCGCGAGTTCGAGTCGACGCGTGAAGTCTCCCGCGCCCGGTTGGGAGTGCGCGGCGGCGAAGACGCGGTCGACGAGCGCCGCCAGGGGCTCCGACAGCTGCGGTTCGGCCGGCGCGCTCGACGCGGCGGCGGGATCCTCGGGAGGCGCCGGCGCATCGTCCCGGGGCGCGCCTGCGACGGATGCGCCTGCGACGGATGCGCCCGCGGCGGCAGGCGTCGCGGTGCGCGAGCCCGGTGCGGGATCCGCGGATCGCCTGCCCGTGGCGTGGTAGCGGGCGTCGGCGAGCGCGGCGAGCACGTGGTCGATGCGCAGTCGGGAGAAGAGCGTGGTCTCGCCCGCGGCGGCGGTGCCCGGGGCCGCGGACCGCGCGACCGCGGGGGCTCGTCGCAGCTGGAGGTGCTGCAGCGCTCGGTCGACGAGCAGGGTCTCGGCGAGGTCGGGGCGCGCGACCGTGATGCGGGTGCGGCCGTCGTCGCCGTCGTGCTCGTCGACGATGATGCTGCCGAGCCGCTCGGCGAGCGACCCCAGCAGGTAGTCGAGCGGCTGGGGGATGCCGGTGAGCGAGAGCCGATCGAACGCGGCCCGGGCCTCCGAGGCGGGAAGCCCGCGCTGCAGTGCGGACGACACGGAGGCCTCGGTGATGCGGCGGGTCGAGGCCACGCCCACGTGCTCGGGGGCGGTGAGCGAGGCCAGCAGGGCCTCGTCGCCGGGGGAGAGGGGGCCGGGGACGACGACGCTGAGGTCGGGCTGCACGTAGACTCCGGGCGAGGCCGCCGGGAAGATCCGATCGATCAGGGCGCCCGCCTCGGCGCGTTCGCCGGCGAGCAGCCGCAGTGCGACCTCGCTGAGGCGTCCCCGCACGGTGAGGCCGAGGTGCTCGGCATCGGCCGCGAAGGATCGCGCGGCGGCGAACTCCGCCTCCGGCAGCAGCGGGAACCTCTGCGGCAGCGCCGCCGCGGCTCCGGCGAGATCGGCGGTGTCGCCGCTCCGCAGCGTCGCGCTCAGTTCGGGGCTCATCGACACGAGCGTCGCCTCGGCGAGGGCGGCCCAGCGGGCGGCGGGGGCGGCGTCGAGCCACGCGGGGGCGCGGGACGACGGGATCAGCGCCGCGTCCGAGACCGCGGTGCTCGTGAGCGCGGCCCGGTCGAGGGCGGTGAGCGTGCGTGCCAGCGGGTCGGCCTCGATGCGCGTCGTCTCGGAGAGCGCTCGCACCGTCGCCACCGCGACCGTGCCGGTGCGATTGAGGCGTCCGGGCCGCTCCCTCAGCGCGCGCAGGCTCTCCGCCGCCTGCGCCACGGCCGTGAGCCCCGTCGCGTACCAGGAGTGCGAGCCGTCAGCGGCGGCTGCGCCGGGGGTCTCCGCGGGTGCGGGCTCGTCGGCCTCGAGCGTCAGCGACCCGGCGTCGATGCCCGCCGCCTGGAGCGCGTCGCGCAGCACCGCCTCCACCTCGGGCAGCGGCACCGGATCGGATCCGCCGTGCCGCTCCTCGATCCCGAGCAGTCCGAGCCCCGTCAACAGCGCGAGCTCCGATGGAGCGGCGCCGCGCGGATCCAGCAGCGCGGCGAGACCGCGCCGATCGAGGCCCGCCAGCGTGCGCGCGACCGACTCCGGGCGCAGCAGCTCGGTGGCGAGGCCGATCGGATCGAGCACGCTCGCGGGCGACTGCACCCGCCGACGGCGCACGAGCGACTGCAGCGCGGAGCGATCCATCCCCGCGACGGCGGAGGCGAGCGCGAGGATGCCGCTCATGTCGTGAGGGGCGCTCAGCGCCCGTGTTCGCGCCGGAACTCGGCGCGGCGCCTGCGCTGGCTCAGGATCAGCAGAAGGATCAGCAGCACGAAGCCGACGGGCAGACCGAACAGTGAGAAGCCGTAGACGAACGGCCACAGGCCCTCGGCCATGGCGAAGCGGTCGTTCATGCCCACGATGAGCGTGGCGAAGAACGACAGGAGCGCCACCGCGATGATGGTGAGCGAGGCATACGCGAGAATGCGCTCGAGAAGCGAGGGGGAGCTGGGTTCGGTCGACATCCGGTCCATTTTACCGCGGGATCCGCTGCGTGTACTGCGAAGCTCGGCCGGATAGACTTGACCGGGTATGCGATCACGCGGTGATCGCGGTTCAGGAAGCGGAAGATCCGAGCAGCGGAGATCCGCCGGACAGGAGAGGAACGAGGCATGCCGAACGGCAAGGTCAGGTTCTATGACGAGGCGAGGGGCTTCGGGTTCATCCAGGGTGATGACGGAGCGCAGGTGTACCTGCACGCGTCGGTGATCCCTGACGGTGCCGACGTGCAGCCCGGAACGCGCCTGGAGTACAGCGTCGCCGACGGCCGGAAGGGGCCGCAGGCGCTCTCGGTGCGCGTGCTCGACACCCCGCGCCTCGCGAAGCGCAACCGCAAGTCGGCCGACGAGATGGCGGTCATCGTCGAGGATCTCGTGAAGCTGCTCGACGGGCTCGGCGCCAGGCTCAAGAAGGGGCAGTACCCCGAGCGCGCCCAGTCGCGCAAGGTCGCCACCATGCTTCGCCACGTCGCGGACGATTTCGATGTCTGAGCCGCACGACGCCGCGGCCGAACCCGCGGAGCAGGCGCCTGAGACCGTCGGGGCGAGCCCCGAGGCCGCAGCGACCGAGGTCGTGCAGCCCGCTGAGACCGTGCAACCCGCTGAGGCCGCGGCGGTCGCCGCGAGCGAGCACGCCGATCAGGCGACTCCCACTGCCGACCCCGTGCTGCTCGCCGCCCGCGAGCAGGCCCGCGAGGCGCTCGCGGAGATCGCCGACGCGGGGTCGATCGGCTCGGACGCCGGTTACGAGGCGCACGAGGATCACGTGCTCACCCTCTTCTTCGAGTGCCGCCTCGCCGGCTACCCCGGCTGGCGGTGGGCCGCGACGCTCGCCCGCGTCGACGAGCAGTCGCCCGTCAACGTGCTCGAGGTCGAACTGCTGCCCGGCGAGGGCGCGGTCGTGGCGCCCGAGTGGGTGCCGTGGTCGGTGCGGCTGGCGCAGTATCGCGAGGCGCAGGCGAAGCAGGCGGCCGACGAGGCCGCGGCCGCCGAGGCTGCGGCGGCCGAGCTCAGCGACGAGGACGACGTGGACGCCGACGCCGACATCCTCGACAACGACTTCAGCGACTTCGACGACGAGATCGACGGGGTCGACCTCGAGGAAGACTCCGACGACGACTCCGATGACGACGACTCCGATGACGACGACTTCGATGAGGATCGCGAGGACGACGCCGACGAGACCGAGCTGTTCGACGAGGACACCGACGACGTCGATGACTCCGATGACGACGAAGACGCCGACGCCGACGAGCCGAACGAAGACGATGACCACGATGGAGAATCCGGCTCCGCCGCCGCGCAGGGGGGCTCCGAGGAGGAGTGACCGGGCGCCCGTACGACAGAGCCCCTCCGACCCCGAGGATCGGAGGGGCTCTGTCGTACGGCGACCCGCGCCGAGCGCGTGCGACTAGCCGAGGCGCTCGAGCACGTAGTCGATCGCGCCGGTGAGCTTGCGCACGTCGTCGGGCTCGATCGCGGTGAACGTCGCGACGCGCAGCTGGTTGCGGCCGAGCTTGCGGTAGGGCTCGGTGTCGACGATGCCGTTCGCGCGCAGCGCCTTCGAGATGGCCGTGGCGTCGACGGCGTCGTCGAAGTCGATGGTGACGACCACCTGCGAACGGTGATCGGGGTCGGCCACGAACGGGGTGGCGACCGCCGACCGCTCGGCCCAGTCGTAGAGCGCCTGGGACGATTCGCGGGTGCGATCGGCCGCCCAGGAGAGGCCGCCCTGGGCGTTGATCCAGCGCACCTGCTCGTCCATGAGGCCGAGGGTGGCGAGCGCCGGGGTGTTGAGCGTCTGGTTCTTGCGGGAGTTCTCGATCGCACCCGCGAGGTTCAGCGTCTCGGGGATGTAGCGGCCCGAAGCGGTGACGCGCTCGATGCGCTCGATCGCGGCGGGCGAGACGAGCGCGAACCAGAGGCCGCCGTCTGAGGCGAAATTCTTCTGGGGCGAGAAGTAGTAGACGTCGACCTCGTCCGCATCGAAGTCGATGCCGCCCGCACCGCTCGTCGCGTCGACGACGGTGAGCGATCCCGCGTCGCCGGCGACGCGGCGCACCGGCGCCATCACGCCGGTCGAGGTCTCGTTGTGGGGGTAGGCGTACACGTCGACGCCCGCGACGGGCTCGGACTGCGATCGCGAGCCGGCGTCGGCGCTGCGCACGTCGGGCTCGTCGAGGAACGGGGCCGAGGCCGCGGCCTTCGCGAATTTCGCGCCGAACTCCCCGAAGGTGAGGTGCTGGCTGCGGCGCTCGATGAGCGAGTGGACGGCGGAATCCCAGAACGTGGTGGCGCCGCCGTTGGCGAGCAGGATCTCGTAGCCCTCGGGAGCGCGGAACAGCTCGGCGAGGCCCGAGCGCACGCTGCCCACCAGATCCTTCACGGGGGCCTGGCGGTGCGAGGTGCCGAGCACCCCCGGCTGCAGCGAGGCGAGGAAGCTGAGCTGCTCGTCGCGCACCTTGGAGGGCCCGCAGCCGAAGCGGCCGTCGGCGGGAAGAAGGTCGGATGGGATCGTGATGTCGGCCATGCGTCATATCTTATCGACGGCCTCGGACGCGCAGCGACCGGGCCGCGACGGGCGGCCGCCCGCATCTCGGGTCGCGGAACGCCCCCGAGGATGCTCTAGGCTGGTATCCCTGGCGCCCGGCGCCGCGTGTGCAACTCCGTGCAGAGAGGACGGCGATGACTGATCTCATCGATACGACCGAGATGTATCTCCGCACCATCCTCGAGCTCGAGGAAGAGGGGATCGTGCCGTTGCGCGCGCGCATCTCCGAGCGACTCGGGCACTCCGGCCCCACGGTGTCGCAGACCGTCGGCCGCATGGAGCGCGACGGTCTCGTGATCGTCACCGACGACCGTCGACTCGAGCTGACCCCGGACGGGCGCATGAAGGCGGTGCACGTCATGCGCAAGCACCGGCTCGCCGAGCGCCTGCTCGCCGATGTGATCGGCCTCGAGTGGGAGTACGTGCACGAGGAGGCCTGCCGCTGGGAGCATGTGATGAGCGAGCGCGTCGAGCGCAAGCTCCTCGACATCCTCGGCCGGCCCACCGAGTCGCCCTACGGCAACCCGATCCCGGGCCTCGAGGAGCTCGGCGGCGCCCGCACGGGCGCCTTCCAGACCGGCGTCACGGGGCTGGGGGAGCTGCTCATCGAGTTGGACCGCTCCGTTTCGGCGAACATCAAGCGTCTCGCCGAGCCGATGCAGGTCGATCCCGAACTGCTCGAGCAGCTCGCGGCGGCGGGCGTGGTGCCCGGCCGCTCCGCCACCTTCACGCGCAACGGCGATGTCGTGCACGTCGAGGTCGACGGATCCGAAGAGGCGATCGACCTGCCGTTCGAGGTCGCCGCCCACATCTTCGTCTCGGTGTAGAGACGAACCCGCGCGAGCGGGTGAACCTGTAATCGGCGGGTCTGCACCGACCCGTTCGCAATGGAGCTGATAGACCGAGGAGTCCACGTTGTCGCTGCCCACCCCAGAGGTGCATCTCCGCGCCGTAGCCGAGACCGTTCAGCACCGCAGTGCCGCGGAGCCCGAATTCCTGCAGGCCGTGCACGAGGTGCTCGACACGCTCACCCCGGTGCTCGCCGAGCACCCGGAGTTCATCGAGGGGGGCATCCTCGACCGGCTGGTGGAGCCCGAGCGGCAGCTGATCTTCCGGGTGCCGTGGACCGACGACTCCGGCATGGTGCGGGTGAACCGCGGCTTCCGCGTGCAGTTCAACTCGGCGCTCGGCCCCTATAAGGGCGGTCTGCGCTTCCACCCCTCCGTGAACCTCTCGGTGGTGAAGTTCCTCGGTTTCGAGCAGATCTTCAAGAACGCCCTCACCTCGCAGCGCATCGGCGGCGGCAAGGGGGGATCGGATTTCGATCCGAGCGGCAAGAGCGACGCCGAGGTGATGCGGTTCTGCCAGAGTTTCATGACCGAGCTCGTGCACCACATCGGCGAGCACACCGACATCCCCGCCGGCGACATCGGCGTGGGCGCCCGTGAGATCGGCTTCCTGTTCGGCCAGTACCGTCGCATCACCCAGCGCTACGAGGCCGGGGTGCTGACCGGCAAGGGCGTGGGCTGGGGCGGCGCCGAGGTGCGCACCGAGGCCACCGGCTACGGCGCCGTGTTCTTCGCCGAGGAGATGCTGCTGCGCGCGGGCGAGGGGATCGAGGGCCGCAGAGCCGTGGTCTCGGGATCGGGCAACGTGGCCACCTACGCGATCGAGAAGATCCAGCAGCTCGGCGGCAAGGCCATCACCGCCTCCGACTCGGGCGGCTACGTGGTCGACGAGCAGGGCATCGACGTGGATCTGCTGAAGCAGGTCAAGGGCGTCGAGCGCGCCCGCATCTCGGAGTACGCCGCGCGCCGGCCGGGCGCGCACTTCGTGCCCACCGGCGCGGTGTGGGACGTGCCCGCCGAAATCGCGCTGCCGTGCGCGACCCAGAACGAGCTGAACGTGGATCACGCCCGCGCGCTGATCGCCGGCGGCGTGCGCGCGGTCGCCGAGGGCGCCAACATGCCCACCACGCCCGGCGCGGTCGAGCTGTTCCAGGAGGCGGGCGTGCTGTTCGCGCCGGGCAAGGCGGCCAACGCGGGCGGCGTCGCGACGTCGGCGCTCGAGATGAGCCAGAACGCCGCGCGCTCGCGGTGGGACCGCGACAAGAGCGAGTCGCGTCTGCACGACATCATGCGCGACGTGCACGCCGCCACCTACCAGGCGTCGGAGCGGTACGGTCGCCCGGGCGACTACGTGCTCGGAGCGAACTCCGCGGCCTTCGTCACCGTGGCCCAGGCGATGCTCGAGCAGGGCGTCATCTGATCTCTCGGCGTCGAGAGACTTTCGGCCCCTCGAGCAGCCCGAGATCCCTGAAGTTTCAAGGGAGGTTGAGGGTTTCGTGACCCGAGCGTGACATTCCCGTGATCTTCGGTTACTCTTGAACGGTCGCGGCTCGAAAGGGCCGTTTCTCACGCAGAGAACCGCAAAGCAACGTTAGGCAGATAATCTCGTGATTCAGAACCCCAGCACGGAGCTCGTAGCCTCCGGTGACGCCGCTCGGTCGACCTCAGGGAAGGCGAAGCGAATCGCACAGATGGCGGGTGCTGCGGCACTCAGCTTCGGACTGGTAGGCACCTTCAGCCTTCCCGCCTACGCGACCGCTCCCGATCCCGAGGGCGGCATCGACGGCTACCAGGCCCCCGCCCAGTCCCTGCAGACCGTGCAGGTCGACGAGACCGTGGTGCCCATCGCCGCACCCGAGGGCGAGGTCGGCGCCGACGTTCTCGCACAGGAGCGCCAGCAGCAGGAGGCCGAGGAGGCCGCCAAGCGCGCCGAGGAGCTGCAGGCCCAGCAGGTCTCCACCTCGTCGTCGTTCTCGGGCAAGGACATCCCCGCGGGCGTCGGCGCCCAGGGCATCGTCAACGCGGCCCTCGCCCAGCTCGGCGTGATGCAGGACTGCACGGCGCTCGTCGAGAACTCGCTGCGCGCCGTCGGCATCCCCGCCGGTGACCTCGGCACCCAGATCGGCGAGTACACCGGCCTCGGCGGCACCCTCGTCACGAGCGGCGACTACGCCCCCGGAGATGTGCTGATCTGGTCGGGCCGCCACGTGGCGGTCTACATCGGCAACGGCCAGGCCGTGCACGGCGGCTACGGCGGCAACCAGACCGTCGTCGCGGGTGCCTTCATCGACGGCGCCCCCAGCGGCGTCGTGCGCTTCGGCTAAACCCGAGAGATTTCACACAGGGGGCGGGGTTTCGACCCCGCCCGCTGTGCTGTCTCCAGACTGCTAGACTCGCAGAGGCCCCGCAGCAGGGCCGCGCCTTGGTAGCTCAGTGGATAGAGCACTTCTCTCCTAAAGAAGGTGTCGGAGGTTCGATTCCTCTCCAGGGCACGTACTCGGTCGCTACGCTCCCTCGTGCCCTGTCGAGGTGTGGGCATGAACCTTCAACGTGGCCCGGGGGCGGGCCACGCGGCGTGGCCGCGCCGCGAGCGGTTATCGTGGGGTCATGGCCACCCACTTCTACACCGCGTCAAGCCTCGACGGTTTCATCGCGACCCCCGACCACTCGCTCGAGTGGCTGTTCGCCCATGACTTCGACCTCGAGGGCCCCATGGCGTATCCGAGCTTCATCGAGGGGGTCGGCGCACTCGTGATGGGCGCCTCGACCTACGAGTGGCTGCTGCGCAACCAGCAGGAGTGGGAGTACACCCAGCCGACGTGGGTGTTCACGCACCGCGAGCTGCCGGTGCTCGAGGGTGCCGACGTGCGCTTCGCCCGGGGGAGCGTGCGAGAGGTGCACGACGAGATCGCCGCGTCGGCCGGCGACCGGGACGTCTGGGTGATGGGCGGCGGCGATCTCGCCGGACAGTTCGCGGAGGCGGGCCTGCTCGACGAATTCTGGGTGCAGTTCGCACCCGTGACGCTCGGCGAGGGCCGGCCGCTGCTGCCTCGCCATCTCGAACTCGAACTCATCGACACGGCGCGTAATCGCGACTTCGTCTGCGCCCGGTACCGCGTGCGCGTCGGGAGCTAGGGTGCGCCTCCGGGCGGCGCTCGCGCCGCGCTGTCGCTGCGGTGGAGCGCGACGCCGGACCGGCCGAGGGGCGGCGTCCGCCTCCTACAGCGGCGGGTCGATGAGCAGGCCCGCGCGCTCCGCGAGGAACGACGCGAGCGTGGGCGCCCCGGCGAGAGGGGCGCCGGCGCGCCAGCGCACGCGCACCTCGCCGTCGGCGAAGCCGACAGGGCTCTCTACCGCCGAGGTTTCCGTCTCACCAGAGGGGGCTGTGGCGGACGAGGCCAGCGACGCCGCGTCGAGCGGGATCGGAACGGCATCGAAGTTGACGGGGGATCCGACCTCGTAGCCGCCCCGCAGCGCGGCCGCGGCGATCTCGCGGCGCTCTTCCCGCGACACCGACTGGTAGCCGGGTCGCCCCCGCTCCGCGGCACGGGTCGCCCGCCCGGCCGCGTACAGGCTCGCGTCTGCGCCGAGCAGCAGGGCGCCGAGGCGCCACACTTCGCCCAGCCTCCGCATGGTGGCGGGCCGGGTCCACAGCAGCACGCGCCGCGGTGGCACGTACTCGGCGAGCGACTCCGCGGCCACCGCGGCCTGGCGCAGCTTCGCAACGGTGTCGACGCACGCCTGCATGGCGCGCTCTGCGGCGGCGGAGATGTCAGCGTCAGCCGTCATCCGGCCAGTGTATCCGCGGTTAGACTGAGGCCGGTGACCACGTCTCCAACTGCGCAGGCCTTCGCGCGCCGCGCCACGATCCGCGCCATGCTTCTCGTGCTCGTCGGGGCGATCGGCGTGCAGTCGTCGGCCGCCATCGCCATCGGGCTGTTCGACGCGCTGGGGGTGCTCGGCACGAGTTCCGTGCGCATGGTGATCGCAGCCGTGATCCTGCTCGCGGTGTTCCGCCCCGCGCTGCGCGGTCGCACCGGGCGCGAGTGGACCGGGATCGTGCTCTACGGCGTCGCGATGGCAGCGATGAACGGGTTTCTCTACCTCTCGCTCGGCAGCCTGCCGCTCGGGGTCGCCACGACCATCGACTTCCTCGGCCCGTGCCTCGTGGCGCTCGCCGCGTCGAGGCGGCCGCGCGAGGGGCTGCTCGCGGTGGCGGCGCTCATCGGTGTCGGCCTGATCGCGGGCTTCGGTGGCCCGTTCGATCCGCTGGGTCTGCTCTTCGCGGCCCTGGCGGGCGCCTCGTTCGGCCTGTACACCCTGCTCGCGGCGCGGGTGGGCCAGTCCGAGGGCGGGCTGTCGAGCGTCGCGCTGTCGGTGGTGGTGGCGGCGATCCTCATGCTGCCCTTCTCGGTTCCAGCCGTGCCGCTGCTGCAGCCGCAGCACCTCCTGCCGCTGCTCGCCTCGGCGCTGTTGGGCACGGCGCTCGCCTTCACCGTCGACACCATGGCGGGCAGGCTCACCTCTGCGCGGGTGCTGGGCGTGTTCTTCGCGTTCGACCCGGTCGTGGGCACCGTCATCGGCACCCTGTTCCTCGGGCAGCTGCTCACGCCGGTGGCGGTGGGCGGCATCGTGCTCGTGGTGGCGGCCGGGGCGGGCATCGTGTGGTCGGCGGGGGATCGGCGCTCCCGGTAGGCAGGGAGCGAGCCGGCGCGAGGGCTGCCGGGATGCCTCGTCCGGCAGCCCGTATGCTGTCGGTGTGACGGATCAGGCGGATGGGCGGGGAGCGGAGACGCTCGAGGTGGAACGGAAGTACGAGGCCGGCGTCGAGTTGCGGCTGCCGGACGCGGAGGCGTTCCGCGCCGCAGGCTTCGAGGCCGGGGCGCCCGTCGTGCAGCAGCTCTCGGCCCGCTATTTCGACACCCCCGAGGGGGATCTCGCGCGCCGCGGTTTCGCGGTGCGCTCGCGACACGGCGGCAAGGATGCGGGCTGGCACATGAAGCAGCGCACCGAGGGCGGTAATCGTGAGCTGCTGTGGCCTCACGGCGACGAGATGCCGGCGGAGCTGCGGCGGGAGATCGAGGCGCGGATCGGCGTCTCGCCCGACCGGCTCGTGCCGATCGCGGCGCTCGAGACGCGGCGCACCACCGTCGCGCTGCGTCACGACGGGAGGGAGGTCGTCGAGTTGGCCGACGATCGGGTGCGCGCTCGCGAGGGGGCGACGGGGGTTCGCCGAGCCTGGCGCGAGTGGGAGGCCGAGCTGCTGCCGGGGGCCGGCATCGGCGCGGACGCCGCCGACCCGGAGGGGGCGGCCCTGCTGGATCGTGTCGAGGCGGTGCTGCTCGCCGCGGGGGCGACGCCGTCGCTGAGCTTCGCCAAGATCGCCCGGGCGACGGGTCAGCTGGTCGCAGTCGCGCGCGCGAAGGGTGCGTCCGAGGAGCTGCTCGCCGTGCTCCAACGACTCGATGCCTCCGACCAGCGTGCGGCGCGTAGTCTGGAACCATGAGCAGCGGATCGAAGTCCCGGAAGCAGCGCGGCGAGCAGGACGGGCCGTCGCCCGCCGCGCGGCGCAAGCAGATCATCGTGGCGCTGGTGATCGGCGCCGTGGTGGGCGCGGTCATCGCGGTGTTCACGCAGTTCTGGCTGTGGGTGCCCGCGGGTCTCGCGATGGGGCTCGCCACGGGGGCCATCATGAAGCCGCCGAGCGACTAGATGCGCGTGATGTAAACGCCATTGACATTCACATTTACATTGTGACGGCGATGTGCGAGGATCAGTGAGGAAATCGAGGACGAGGATCCCATGCAACCCACCATTTTCGAAACCAACCGCCCCGCCGCGAAGATCATCGACGACTCGCTGGCCGACACGAAGCTCGGAGTCTTCTGGACCGAGGACGCCGCCGACGCCGCCCGCTATCCCGCGCTCGACGGCGATCAGCGCGTCGACGACGCCGTCGTCGGCGGCGGATACGCCGGCCTGTGGACCGCGATCAAGCTGAAGACCGAGCACCCCGACCGCCGCATCGTGCTGCTCGAGGCCATGCGCATCGGCTGGGCCGCGAGCGGCCGCAACGGCGGCTTCTGCGAGGCGAGCATCACCCACGGCGAGCCCAACGCCGAATCGCGCTGGCCCGACGAGACCGGCACCCTGCGCCGCCTCGGCTACGAGAACCTCGACGCGATCGAGCGCTTCATCGACGAGAACGGGCTCGACGTCGACTTCGAACGCACCGGCCAGCTCTCCGTCGCGAACGAGCCCTACCAGACCGAGTGGCTCGGCGAGAGCGAGGACCCGCACGTGGTCGCGCTCGACCGCGAGCAGGTGCAGCAGCGCATCAAGTCGCCGACCTTCCTCGGCGGTGAGTTCTCGCCGCGCGAGAACGCCAACCTGCATCCCGCCAAGCTGGCCGCCGAACTCGCCCGTCACGCCGCCTCGATCGGCGTCGAGATCTACGAGCAGACCCCGGTGAAGCGCCTCGACGGCTCCGCCGAGGCGCCGATCCAGCTCACCACCGACGCCGGCACCGTCATCGCCGAGCGCGTCGCCCTCTGCACCAACGTCTTCCCGTCGCTGCTGAAGCGCTACCGCTTCCACACCGTGCCCGTCTACGACTACGTGCTCATGACCGAGCCGCTGACCGACGAACAGCTCGCCTCGATCGGCTGGGACGGTCGCGAAGGACTCGCCGACATGGCGAACCAGTTCCACTACTCGCGGCTCACCAAGGACAACCGCATCCTCTGGGGCGGGTACGACGCCGTCTACTTCTCGGGCGGCCGCATCAAGCGCGAGTACGAAGACCGCATGGAGAGCCACCGCAAGCTGGCCAGCCACTTCTTCACCACCTTCCCGCAGCTCGCCGGCGTCAAGTTCACGCACCGCTGGGCGGGTGTCATCGACACCTCGACCCGGTTCTGCGCGTTCTTCGGCCAGGCCTACGGCGGGCGCGTGCAGTACGTCGCGGGCTTCACCGGCCTGGGCGTCGGCGCCACCCACTTCGCCGCCGACGTGATGGTCGACCGCTTCGAGGGCCGCGTCACCGAGCGCACCGAGCTCGAGATGGTCAAGCAGGTGCCGCTGCCGTTCCCGCCCGAGCCCGCGGCTTCGATCGGTATCAACCTCACACGCTGGTCGCTCGACCGCGCCGACCACAACGACGGCAAGCGCAACGTGCTGCTGAAGACGCTCGACGCCCTGGGGCTGGGGTTCGACTCATGAGCGGGTTGCTGCCGAACGACATGAACCTGACGGTGAACGGCACCGCGACCGGCGTCGAGCTCGAGGCCGTGCCCGCCGAAGACGTCGTCTCGGGCTCCCCGCAGCAGGGCATCGCGGAGCTCGGCACGATCGGCGGCGCCGAGGCCGGCATCTGGGAGTTGCGCGGGGGCGTGGTCACCGACACCGAAGTCGACGAGCTGTTCGTGGTGATCTCGGGCAGCGCCCTCATCGAGCTGGTCGACGAGGATCGCACCGTCGAGGTGGGCCCGGGCGACGTGATGCGCCTCGTGGCCGGCACCCGCACGCGATGGACCGTCGAGGATCACATCCGGAAGGTCTACATCGCCGCCGAGTGACCGAGCGGAATCGGGCGCGCCTCGCTCCGGGGGGGAGCGAGCGGCGAGCGCGAGCGGAGCGCGGAATCCCAGACGGATCCCGCGCCCCTGGGTCCGCGCCGGACGGGGTCGCTCCACGATCCGGGTGACACAGGCGCGGCTCAGCGCATTAAGATAATGCGTTGGCGCGAGCGCGCCGATCCCGAACCCGAAGGAGCCACCGATGGCGCTGCCCTGGAAGCTGCACCGAGACGGCAAGCACGTCTCTCCCGACGCGATCGTGCTGCCAGAGGAGCGCATGAGCTGGCCGCGCACCATCGGCTTCGGGGCCCAGCACGTCGTCGCCATGTTCGGCGCGACGTTCCTCGTGCCGCTCATCACGGGTTTCAGCCCCACCGCGACGCTGTTCTTCTCGGGCCTCGGCACCCTGCTCTTCCTGCTGATCACCGGCAACCGCCTGCCGAGCTACCTCGGCTCGTCGTTCGCCTTCATCGCCCCGATCATGGCGGCCGTCGCCGGCGGCGACGACAGCGCCGAGGGCCTCGCCCGGGCCTCCTTCGGCATCCTCGCCATCGGCGTGCTCATGGCGATCGTCGGCATCATCGTCACCAAGTGGGGCACGGGCTGGATCAACGCCCTCATGCCCCCCGTGGTGATGGGCGCGATCGTCGCGCTGATCGGCTTCAACCTCGGCCCGGCCGTCAAGAACAACTGGAACGCCACCGAGCTCTCGGGCTGGGTCGCGCTCATCACGCTCGTCGCGATGCTGCTCATCACCGTGCTGTTCCGCGGCCTCATCGGGCGCCTCTCGATCGTGCTCGGCGTGGTCGTCGGCTACATCGCGGCCGTCGCCATGGGAGAGGTCGACTTCTCGACGGTCACCGAAGCGGCCTGGATCGGGCTGCCCGCGTTCCACGCGGTCGGCAACCCGTTCGCCGATCCCACGCTCTGGGGGCTGCTGCCCGCGTTCCTGCCGGTCGTGCTCGTGCTCATCGCCGAGAACGTCGGCCACGTGAAGAGCGTCGGACTGATGATCGGCCGCGACCTCGATCCCGTGACGGGGCGCGCGCTGCTCGCCGACGGCGTCTCGACCGTGCTCGCCGGCTTCGGCGGCGGATCCGGCACCACCACCTACGGTGAGAACATCGGCGTGATGGCGGCGACCCGCGTCTATTCGACCGCGGCCTACTGGGTCGCCGGCACCATCGCGGTGCTGCTCAGCTTCTCGCCGAAGATCGGCGCGCTCATCAACACGATCCCCGCGGGAGTGCTCGCGGGCGTGACCGTGGCGCTCTACGGCCTCATCGGCCTGATCGGCGTGAAGATCTGGATCGACAACAAGGTCGACTTCGGCAAGCCCATCAACCAGTTCACCGCCGCCGTCGCGCTGATCATCGGCATCGCCGACTTCACGCTCGAGCTCGGCGCCGTGGTGTTCAATGGCATCGCGCTCGGCACCATCGCGGCGATCGCCGTCTACCACCTCATGAACGGCCTCTCCCGGGCGCGCGGGGGCGAGGTGCAGGTCGCCGATCCGGTGGTGACCGCCGAGACCGGCGCGAACCGGGTGACGGCCGAGCAGTAGCCGCACGGGGCGGGCGGGGCGCCGGCCCTGCCCCTCCCGCGAAACACCGCCGACGTTGCGATGTTTTTCGGTCCGTCCGCTTAGGGTGGCGGTGTGTGGAGTGTAGATCGGCGACGGCAGAACGGTGCCAATGGTCGCGGCAAGGATGCGCCGGAGGAGGCGGTCACTGAGACCGTGGCGCCTCAGAACGAGGGCTCCCTCGCCAAAGCGCCCGAATCCGCGCACCGCGTCGAGGACCTCACCGCCCAGCTGACCGGCCCCGTCTCGCTCGTCGACGCCTACGCCGACGAGCACGCCGAGTGGCGCGGCGAGCTCGCCCGCATCGGCGGCCGCAACCCCCTGCTTCACTTCGACGACCGCCCCGCCAACCGCATCGAGCTCTCCACGACGCACCCCGGCGGGCTGCCGCAGTTCATCACCGGTAACAAGATCCTGCTCTCGGCCCTGATCCGCGACGACCTGGCCCTGCGACACGCCCGCGCCGCCGCCGGACGCGTCACCGACAAGGCGATCGAGATGCGCACCGTGCGCGGCCTCGAGACGGTCAACCTCGGTGTGGGCATCGCCAAGTGGAGCTTCGAGGGCGAGGAGTTCTGCGCCCCCATCCTGCTGCGCCCGCTCGCGATCCGCCGCTACGGGCGCGACTTCGAGCTCAAGCTCAAGCAGTTCCCCGTCGTCAACTCCGAGCTGATCCGCGCCCTGCGCGAGCAGTTCGGCATCGTGGTCGACGCCCGCGCCCTCATCGAGCTCTCCCAGTCCGAGGGCGTGTTCAAGCCACAGCCCGTCATCGACCGGCTGCGCCAGATGGCCGCCGGCGTGCCCGGCTTCGTCGTGCAGCCGCGGCTCGTGGTGTCGTCGTTCCACAACGTGTCGCAGCGCATGGTCGCCGACGCCAAGGATCTCGACTCGCCGATCCTCGCCGCCATCTGCGGCAGCGAGCCCGCCGCCCGCCGGCTCGCCGACGCCTACCGCCCGGTGAGCCCGACGCGGCCGGACGAGCGCGCCCCCGACACCGACCGCAACCTCTACGACGCCGACGTCGAGCAGGACGACGTGCTCGCCCAGATCGACGCCGGCCACTCGCTCGTGGTGCACACGCTGCCCGGCACCGGCGGCACGCAGACCGTGGTGAACGCGATTGGCAACCTGGTGCGCGCCGGCAAGCGCGTGCTGGTCGTGTCGCCGCGCCGCGCCGCGCTCGACGGCATCACGCACCGTCTCACGCGCGCCGGGCTCGCCGGTCTCGCGGTGACGCCGCGGCGCCTGCGCCGCAACCTCGTCGAGGCCATCAGCCGCAACGAGAACGCGCGCGGCGAGCAGCTGCGCGACGTCGACGAGGCGCTCACCCGGCTGCGCGGCGTGCTGCTCGACTACCAGCAGGCCCTCGCGACCCCCGACGAGCGCTACGGCGTCTCGCCGCTCGAGGCCCTGCGACGGCTCACCGTGCTCGCCCTCGACGAGCGCCCGCCGGGCACCACGGTGCGCCTCGATGACCAGGCCCTCGGCCAGCTCACACTCGACCGCTCGTCGGTCGCCGAGGCTCTCACCGAAGTCGCGCGCCTCGGCCAGTTCCAGTACGGGCCCGAGGACTCGCCCTGGTACGGTGTGAGCTTCTCGAGCACCGAGGAGGCGCGCACCGCCTACGGCCTCGCCGTCGACCTCGCCGAGTCGCAGCTGCCCCGCCTCATCTCGATGGCCAACGAGGTCATCGGCCAGACTTCCATGCGCCCCTACGAGACCATCGCCGAGCTGGGCGTCTACCTGCGGCTGCTCATGGGCATCCGCGACACCCTCGACCGCTTCACCCCGGAGGTCTACGACCGCTCGCTCACCGAGGTCATCGCGGCGCACGCCCCGCGCGGCGGCGACGAGATGTCGTCGGCGAACAAGCGCCGCCTGCGCAAGCTGGCCCGCGAGTACGTGCGCCCCGGTGTGCACATCACCGATATGTACTCGCGCCTCGTGCAGATCCAGCAGCAGCGCGTGCTTTGGCAGCGCTACACCACGGTGGTCGGGGCGCGCCCCGAGGTGCCGCTCGGCATCGCCGACGTCGTGGTGGCGTTCCAGTCGGCCTATCAGGATCTCGACGAGCTCGACCGTGTGCTCGGCACCGCGGGCGACGCGGATCGCCTGAAGAACCTGACGCTCGGACGACTCGCGCACCGCATCTCGGATCTCGCCCGCGAATCCGAGGTGCTGCAGAACATCCAGGAGCGCACCACCATCGTCGAGCGCATGCGCGCCGCGCACCTCGAACCGCTGCTCGACGACCTCTCGGCCCGCCACGTGCCCGCCGCCGACGTCGCCTCCGAGCTCGAGCTCGCGTGGTGGCAGTCGGTGCTGGAGCGCATGCTGCAGACCAACCAGGCCCTGCTCAGCGCCAACACGAGTGTGATCGAGCGGCTCGAGGCCGACTTCCGCCTCGTCGACGACGCCCACGCCGGCGCGAACGGCTCGCTGCTCGCGGGCTCCCTCGCCGACGCCTGGCGCGTGGCCGTGCTCGACCACAAGCAGGAGGCCCTCGCCCTGCGCGAGGCGCTGCGCAGCGGCTACGTCTCGCCCGCGGCGCTCGCCCAGCGCTCGCCGAACCTGCTCGGCGTGCTCGCGCCCGTCTGGGTGATGTCGCCCTACGAGGTGGCGCAGCTGCCCGACACGATGCGCTTCGACGCCGCGCTGCTGGTCGACGCCGGCGCGACGACGCTCGTCGAGAACCTCGGTGCGATCCGCCGCGCCGACCAGGTGGTCGCGTTCGGCGACACGATGACGCAGACGCCGTCGCCATTCGAGATCTCGGTCGGCGGGGTACCCGGCGACGGCGACGAGGCCTCGACCGATGTCGACGCGCTGCACCGCAGCTCCGCGTTCGCCCAGCTGGGGGGAGTGCTGCCCACGCTCACGCTCACCCGCAGCTATCGGGCGGGCGGCGAGGATCTCACGAACCTCGTGAACAGCCGCTTCTACAACGGCGCGATCCAGACGCTGCCCTGGGCGGGCAGCTTCCTCGGCCACTCGAGCCTCACCTACGAGTTCGTGCCGGGCGGCCAGGGCCTGCCCGACCAGCAGACGGGCGCGGTCGAGAGCACCGACGCCGAGGTCGACCGCGTGGTGCAGCTCGTGCTCGAGCACGCGAGCGACCGCCCCCGCGAGTCGCTCATGGTGATCACCGCGAGCGAGCGGCACGCGGTGCGCGTGTACCAGGCCGTGCTGCAGGCGTTCTCCAAGTTCCCCCAGTACCGCGACTTCCTGCTGGGGGAGCGCGCCGAGCCGTTCGCCGTGCTCACCCTCGAGCAGGCGACCGCGCAGAGCCGCGACCGCGTGATCTTCTCGATCGGCTACGGTCGCACGCCGCACGGCCGCGTGCTGTCGAACTTCGGCGGCCTGGGGCGCCCGGGCGGCGAGCGTCTGCTCGCGGTCGCGATGACCCGCGCCCGCCGCGCGATGACGATCGTGAGCTGTTTCAAGCCCGAGCACCTCGACACCGCCCGCATCAAGCACGGCGTCGTCGAGCTCGCCGAGCTGCTCGCCTTCGAGCACCCCGAGCCCGAGGCGCCCGCGCTGCCCGCCGAGCGGGACCCGATGATGGGCGAACTCGCCGATCGGCTCGAGGCGATGGGCCTCACGGTCGCGATCGACTACCGCGGCGCGATCCCGCTCGCGGCGTCGCTCGGCGATCGCGCCATCGCGATCGACCTCGACCTGGGCGGGGTCGACGGCGGAGACAGTCTGCGCGACACCCTGCGCCTGCGTCCCGCGGTGCTGCGCCGCCTCGGCTGGCACTACCACCGCGTGCACAGCTTCGACCTGTTCGCCGACCCCGACGAGGTGGCGCTGCGGATCGCCCGCATCGTCGGCTACGACAGCGACGAGGCCGAGCAGGCGTGAGCGGGGAGCGCGGCCCCCACGGGGCCGATCGGGAGGGCGAGGATCGCGACGCCGCCGAGCAGCCGCCCGCCCCCCGCGGACGCGCGTCGCGCCGGGCGAGCCTGCCCGCACCGGAGGGCAGCGATCCCGAACCGTACGATCCGCCCGTCGAGCGGCGCTCGGAGGCAGAGAACGACGCGCGGCTGCTCGGGGATCGCCCGCCCCACTGGGGCTGAAGCGCGAACTCGGCCTGCCGCAGCCGATCTCGAGGCCGACCCGGGCTGTCAGGCGCGACGCTGGGACGCGGGCGGTTGCAACGCCCGGTGCGGGACGACGCGCGGCGCGGCGCCGGTCAGGAGGCGGCCGAGGACTTCGACGGCGATGACGAGCCGGTCGACGACGCGGATCCCGAGCCGCTCGCCGATCCGGATCCGGAACCGCTCGCCGATCCGGACCCCGATCCCGACGCGGATCCCGAGCCGCCCGAGCGCGAATCGGTGCGGTAGAAGCCCGAGCCGTTGAAGGTGACGCCCAGCGAGCCGAAGACCTTGCGCAGCTTGCCGCCGCACTCCGGGCACTCGGTCAGCGCGGAGTCGGAGAAGGACTGGTAGATGTCGAACGCGTGCTCGCAGTCGACGCAGCGGTAGGCATAGGTAGGCACGAGAGAAGATCCTACCGCTCGCGGCGAGAAGAGAGCGCCGCGGCGGCTCCGGTCAGCGGGGGAAGAGGCGGACCGCGTCAGGGGTGACCGCACCGTCGACCGGGATATCGTGGGGTTCGGCCGGCAGCGCGGGCAGCACATCGGCCTCGTGCACCACCGCGAAGAGGGGCGGCCTGCGATCGAGTTCGGAGAGGCAGCGGTCGAAATAGCCGAGCCCCCAGCCGAGGCGGGTGCCGCGCAGGTCGACCGCGCAGGCCGGGATCAGCATGAGATCGAGCGCCGCGGCCGCCGAAGCGGGCAGCTGCTCACCGCTCGGCTCCAGGATGCCGTGCCGTCCGGGCACGAGCGGCGACCCGTCGGAGCGCGTCCACGCGAGGCGGGTCCCGGGCAGCGACACCGGCAGCAGCACCGCGACCCCGTTGTCGCGGGCCCACTCGAGGAAGGCGGAGGTGTCGGGCTCGTCGGGCAGCGAAGCGTAGCACGAGACCGACGAGGCGCCGCGATCCCGCACCAGCGAGATCAGCCGGTCCGTGAGCGCGTCGCGCGCCCGCAGCCGCTCATCCGAGCCCATCGAGGCACGCCGCCGGCGCACCTCCTCCCGCACGTGCCACTTGTGCTGCGCGAGACCCTCGGCATCCCCGATCCCCATGCGAGTCAGCATAGAGGGGCACCCGACGAGCGCGCGCGAAAGACACCGCCCCGCGTGTGCGCCGGCTCTCAGGATGTCCCCGGCCGGGCGACTTTGCCCCGCTCCGGCGTCGGGCTAGGCTGGCCGACATGACAGATACTCAGCCCGCTCGTAGCTCGGTGACCAAGGCGGTCATTCCCGCAGCCGGCCTCGGAACGCGGTTCCTGCCCGCCACCAAGGCGACGCCCAAGGAGATGCTGCCGATCGTCGACAAGCCGGCGATCCAGTACGTCGTCGAGGAGGCCGTCGCGGCCGGGCTCGACGACGTGCTCGTCATCACGGGGCGCAACAAGGGCAACCTCTCGAATCACTTCGACAGCGTTCCCGAGCTCGAGCGCACGCTCGAGCAGAAGGGCGACCAGAACAAGCTGCGCAAGGTGCACGAGTCGAGCGAGCTCGCCGAGATCCACTTCCTGCGCCAGGGCCAGCCGCTCGGGCTCGGGCACGCCGTCGCCTGCGCCCGCCGCCACGTCGGCGCCGAGTCGTTCGCGGTGCTGCTCGGCGACGACCTCATCGACGCCCGCGATCCGCTGCTCGACCGCATGATCGACGAGCACGACGCCCGGGGCGCCACCGTGATCGCGCTCATGGAGGTGCCGCAGGAGTCGATCCACCTCTACGGCTGCGCCGCCGTCGAACCGACCGACGACCCCGACGTGGTGCGCGTCACCGAGCTCGTCGAGAAGCCCTCCGCCGAGGAGGCGCCCTCGAACCTCGCGATCATCGGCCGCTACGTGCTGCGCCCCGAGATCTTCGACATCCTCGACGACCTCGAGCCCGGCCGGGGCGGCGAGATCCAGCTCACCGATGCCCTCAACCATCTCGCCCAGGGCAAGGGCGACGGCCCCGTCTACGGGGTGGTGTTCCGCGGTCGCCGCTACGACACCGGAGACCGGGCCGACTGGATCAAGGCGAACGTGCTGCTCGGCGTCGACCACGAAGAGCTCGGCGAGGAGATCTCGAGCTGGATCATCGACTTCGCCGACCGCCTGCGCGCGCGCCGCTCCGACGGCTGAGGCATGCCGCTCGGCCGCCCCATCGAGGAACCGCCGCCGCTGAGCGCCGGCCGCGTCGAACTGCGGGTGATCCGCACCCGCGACGCCGAGCCGCTGCGGGCCCTGCTGGCCGAGAACCGCGGCTGGCTGCAGCGGTGGGAGGCGACGCACCCCGCGGGAAGGGGCGCGACGCCGGGCACGGTCTCGATGCGGCCGACCGTGCGCCTGCTGCGGCGGCAGCTGCGCGCGGGAAGCGGTCTGCCGTTCGTCGTGCTGCTCGACGGCGACGTCGTGGGCCAGCTGAGCGTATCCGAGATCAGCGGCGGCGCCCTGCAGTCGGCCCAGCTCGGCTACTGGGTGTCCGAGCACGTGGCCGGGCAGGGCGTCACACCCACCGCCGTCGCGCTGGCCATCGACTACCTCTTCGGCGAACTGGGGCTGCACCGGGTCGAGATCTGCATCCGCCCCGAGAACACGGCCTCGCTGCGCGTCGTCGAGAAGCTCGGGCTGCGGTACGAGGGCCGGCGCGCCTCGTACATCCACATCGACGGCGCCTGGCGCGATCACGAGTGCTACGTAGTCACGCGCGAGGAGGCCCCCGGCGGCATGCTCTCGCGCCTGCCCGGGTAGGGCGCGCGGTCCGCCCGCCCGCTCAGCCCGACCAGCTGGGGAATCGGCCCGACTTCGTACCATCAAGACCCTGCTTCTCCGGGGTGCGTATGAGACGAAGTCGGGCCAATTGCCGAAGGGCCCGATTCGGTGAGCCGGATCACGGCGCGCCGGGCGCCGCGGATCGCGCGGACGCCGTACAGTGATGCCCATGACTGGCGGTGTACTGGGGGGCGGCGTGATCTTCGTGGTGGCCGCGCTGCTCTGGGCCGCCGTGCTGGTTCCCGCCTGGATCCGGCGACGGGAGTTCCGCGCCGCCGAGCGCAACGCCGTGCGGCTGCAGCGCACGCTGCGCGTGCTGGCAGAGACCTCCGAGGTGCCGCAGGAGCTGCGCCTGGAGGCCACCGCGCGCGAGGCGCTGGCCCACGAGAAGCTGCTGCGCACCGCCCAGAAGCGGCAGGAGGCCGAGCGCGAGGCTCAGCTCGCCGAAGCCCGCGCCGAGCAGGTGCGCGCCGAGATCCTCGCCCAGCAGATGAACCGCAAGCAGGCCGCCGCGCAGCGCGCCGCCAAGCTGCGCAGACCCGTCGTGCGCCGCGTGCGCGCGTTCTCCGCCCTGGGCGCCCTCGTCGGGCTGCTCGGCGCCCTCGTCGGCATCGGCTTCGCCGTGGGGGGAAGCGGTATCGCGATCCTGATCTGGAGCGGCCTCGTCTTCGTGACGTCGTTGGGCGCGCTCGTGCTGCTCGCCCCCGGCCGGGTGCGAGTGCGCTCGATCGATGCCGAGCGCGTCACCGCCCAGGCCGAGCGCGCGTTCGACACCGCGGCCGCGGAGGAGCCCGTCGCGACGGGGGAGACCGAGCAGGCCGCCTCGGCCCACGCCGCCGCGCAGCGCGCCGCGGCCGAGCGGATCGAACGGGCGCGCGCGCTGGCCCGCGCCCGCGCCGAACGCCCGGCGGCACGCGAGAACCAGACCGACTCGATCCTGCTGCGCGAGGCCCGAGCCCAGGTGCGAGGCGCCCGCTCGGGGGCCGCTCCCGCTCAGGCCGCTGCATCGGGTGCTCCCGCTGCCACGGCTGCTCCCGTCGCATCGGGCGAGGCGTCGCAGCAGGCGGCCACTGCTGCGCAGACGCCTGCAGCGAGCACCGAGATCCCGGCGCGCCCCGCCGCACCCGCCAGTGCGCGGGAGGCGGGCGATGCGCGCCGCGCCGCACGCCGCGCCCCCGGTTCGACGGTGAGCGCGCAGCAGCAGGCCGCGCGCGAACGGCTGCGGCAGATGGGTGTGATCGGCGACACCAGCCAGGGCATGCCCGACCTCGACGCCGCGCTGCGCCGCCGACGCAACGCGGGCTAGCTCGCCGCGCGGGTCAGGCTGCCGGGTGACGGGCCGAGCTGCCCGCGTCACGCTGTGCCACCGAAAGGCGGATATCGCTGGCGGTGTGCCGACGCCGCATGCGATATCCGCCTTTCGTGCCCTCTCATATCTCGCTCGAACACCTCTCGAACGCCCTCGCTTCTCGTTCGCGCACCCGTCGCGACCCCCCTCACGGGGCGGGGTGTCGATTTCACTTCCCGGCCCGGCGGCTGCTAGAGTGGATCGCTGTCAGGGTCTGTGGCGCAGTTGGTAGCGCGTCTCGTTCGCAATGAGAAGGTCAGGGGTTCGATTCCCCTCAGATCCACCACACGAGAGGCGGGTCCGGTCAGTGAGAAATCGCTGATCGGCCCCGCTTTTTGTGTTTCTGGGATGGGTGTGTTCGGCTGACCTGAGTTCTCCGATGAGAAGGTCACGTGGGGCAGACGTGGGGCAGACCGACTAGCTGGCGCCCGGAAACCGGATCACGTTGTCGGGCACTTCGGGACTCGGCGGCGTCGGTGTGGCTGGCCTGATCCGCGGGTCGGAAACCGCGTTGGCGGCCTCCTGCCGCACCTTCGACCGGCGGTGCGCATAGCGTTCGGCGGTGCTCAGCGAGGCGTGCCCCAGCAGGGTCGCGACCTCGGCGATCGTGAACCCCGCATCGAGCAGCGCGGTCGCGTAGGTGTGGCGCAGCGTGTGGATGGTGGCCTTGTCGTCTTCGGAGTAGCCGTCGTTCAGCCGTGCTCGCTCGACTGCGGGCTCCCAGCTGCGGCGTCGCCAGTTCGAGTAGTCGAGCGGCTGCCCGCTGCTCGATGTGAAGAGGAACTCGCCCTGCGCAGTCGCGCTCAGCACGGGGTCGATGATGCCGAGCAGCCATTCGGCGATCGGCGTCGTGCGCCGCTTCTTGCCCTTGGTGTAGGGCTTCAAGATCCGGTTCTGCGCATCCCACGCGCGCCGCCACCTGATCGACTCCTCGGCCCGGTGGATGTGCTCGGGTCCGAGCGCGACGGCCTCACCCCAGCGCGGTCCCGCACCCAGCAGTACGGCGACGAGCGCCTGATCCCTGCGCGCTATTGCCCACTCTTCGTCCGTTGCATCTTCGTGCTGTGGTTCGAACGCCGCGAACAAGCGGTGCTGCTCCTCGCCCGTGAGCGTCCGCTCCGAGAGGTTGTCGGGGATGCGGAGGTTCAGGCGGAAGGCAGGGTTCGCCGCGATCACGCCGGCGTCGACCGCTGCGGAGAGCGAGGTGGAGAACGCTGCGATGACGCGCTTCGCGGAAGTCGCGGCGAGCCCGTCGTCCTGCATCTCGAGCGCCCAGATGCGCAGCTGGTGTCGGTCGATCTCGATGAGTGGCGTGTTGCCCCACTTCGGCATGATCCGGCTGCGGATCATGCTCATCGTGCGCGTGTGGGTGGAGCGCTCGACGTAGTGCCCGCGCAGCCACTCCTCGCACCAGTCGCCCCAGGTGCGCTCGCCGGCGCGCGGATCCCGCCACCCGAGCTCTCGCGATTCCTCCTCGAGCGCACTCGCCTTGCGCTGAGCATCACGCTCGCGCACGAAGGTCTCGGGCGTGTACCGCTTCTCGCCGCCGGGCACGCGGTAGCCGCCGCGCCAGCGGCCGGAGCGTAGTTGCTCGGTCCAGGCCATGATGGTTCCTTTCGGGTATGCGGCGGCTCAGCCCGGGCGGGCTGGGGCGTGCCGGTGGGGTGTTAGGCGGACATGCGCGCGGCCCACTGGCCGGCGCCCATGCGGGGCTCGAGGTAGATGGTGTCCCCGTAGCGCTCGAGCCGCCGGCGCGACGCGGCGCTGCGTCTCTGGTGCTCGTGAAGCGCGAGGAACTGAGCTCGTGTGATGCCGAGCTCGAGGCAGATGCGGTCGTAGTCGCAATAGATCGCGGTGAGCTTGGCCCACTCGCCGGGGTCGGCCATGCGGAACGCGGAGTGGAGGTTGGCGCGGGCCTCGTGGCGGGGATGGTGTCCGCCGGGGTCACTGTTCTCGACGTGCACGCACTCGTGGCCGAGCACGGGGCGGATGAGGTCGGAGCGGAGGCCTCGGTCGCGGATGACCATGTTGCGCTCGGGCACCCAGATCGCGGGTAGGTCGATGGAGTGCACGACGAGGCGGGTCTTCATGCGGTCGAGGTGCTCGACGGGATCGTATGCGGGGTCGTAGGTGAGGGGTTGCATGCTGCTCCTTCCGGAAATTGGGTGCACTGAACCGAGGAGGGGCGCCTGTGCCTCTCCTGGCCCGTGGTGCTGTCGGGTCTAGGGGGTGTGGTCCTCGGGCTCGCCGTCGTCGGGGTGGGCGGCGTAGCGGCCTGCCCACTCATCGAGGACGTTCTCGGGGATGTCCGGCTCATCTTCGCTGGTGCCACTGACATTCGCCCGCCGCTCGGCGAGCGAAACCGGTGCGGCAAGGGGAGCGCTGGCAGCCCGCTCGGCACGTTCAACTAGGTCGGTTAGCGAGAGGCCCAGCGCGTCAGCGATGGCGGCGAGATCTCCCACGCCAAGAGGGACGCGCTCGCCCGTACGCGGGTTGCCTCCGTCGAGACGGGTCGACATGTACTGGGACGACTTGTCGATGAGGCGGCCAAGTCCTCGGGACGACAGGTCGCGCCGCCCCATCTCGGCTTTGATCTCGGAGATGAGCGCATCAGCGAAGCGGCGGGATCGATCGGTGTTCTCGGTCACGTGCCCAGTCTCGCGCCTGCATGATTTTTTGTCAATATGCGTGACGATGTTGACACCGCATGACAAGTCATCCAATATGGTGTGCATGATGAATCACTCAGCGCATGGCGAAGAGCTCGCCCGGCTCATTGCCGAGGAGATCCGAGTCGAGATGGCGCGCCAGAAGCGTTCGCGTCGCGAGCTGGCAAAGGTCATCGGCGTCACGGAGCACACAGCGGGAAGCCGACTCAACGGCTCACCCAACTTCAATACTCAAGAACTCGCTGCAGTCGCTTCTTGGCTTGGCCTCACGGTATCTACTCTGATTCGTCGCGCTGAACTGAGCCGGGATGCGAAGGCCGCAGCGCTCGCCGCCGAGGCGGTGGCACGATGAGCGCCGCTGGAATGACGAAGCCTTGCGCCCGTGGAGGGGACGCACGGCCCGGTGCTTCAGCGTTCTGCGAGATTCACCCTGTCGGCATGATCGGGGCTTGCGGCCCGTGCGCAACGGTGCGCCGCATCCATAACCTAGGCGTCAGCGGGGAACAGAAGCTCGGGGGCGGCCACGATTCCGATCGGGGTGCCGGGGAAAAGCCAGAGGTTGGCTCCGCGTCCATCGTTCAAGTTGATCCCAAGGGGGAGCGGCACTCCGCCGTCATTGACGGCCTGAACAGTGTCGTCGATGTACTTCACCCAGAAGGCGTCGCCACGGTTCGAGTCGAGATCGAAGACCGAACCGTTGTAGTGGAGCTGAACGGCCATGCTGGAAACCTCTCTGTCGCGGTCAAGTTCGACCAGCCTACTGCGCTGGCGACGCTCGACGCCGAGTGGAGGCGGTCAGCATGAGCGCGGTGCAGCAGATGGCACGCCTCCCGCAGGCTGTTGATCTGGCGGGGGTGAAGCCGGAGTTCGTGAACGTCGCCGGAGCCGCGGTGATCGCGGGTCGGCATCCAGAGACGATCCGTCAGGCGGCTCGCGATGGCGACCTGCACGGCACGCAGCGCGAGGGCGTGAATCCTCGGACGCACAAGCCGTTCCGGGGCGCACAGTGGCGCTTCCGTCCCGCGTGCGTGGTCGCCTGGGTCGAGTGTGAGCCCTGCGAGCACCAGAAGCAAATGCTCGCCCCTGTCTCGATGGGGGAGTACCGGTCGAGGAAGGGGACGAAGCGATGAGCGCGGTCGAGTTCTTCAACTACGGGAGCGTGCCTGTCCGCGTGGTGTCGATCGACGGGCAGCCCTGGTTCGTGGCCCGTGATGTCGCGGCGGTGCTCGGCTACGCGGATGCGACGAGCGCGGTGCGGCAGCACTGCAAGGGGGTGGCGAATCACCACCCCCTTCGCACCGCGGGCGGCGTGCAGCAGTTGCGGGTGATCCCGGAGTCGGACGTGATGCGGATGATCGTGTCGAGCCGCCTCCCGGACGCGGTGAAGTTCGAGCGGTGGGTGTTCGAGGAGGTGCTCCCCGCGATCCGCCGCACGGGCAGCTATGGCGCCGCGCAGGTGGACCCGACGACGCCGCAGGGCATGCGCCTCGTACTCGAGGCCGCCTCCGCGGCGCTCGCCGAGCTCGACGTCGCGCGCCCCAAGGCCGAGGCCTGGGACGAACTCGCGTCCGCGAAGGGCGACTACTCCGTGGCGGACGCCGCGAAGATCCTCGCGCGCGCCGGCATCGACACCGGGCAGCAGCGCCTCTTCAAGACGCTGCACGAGTTCGGATGGATCTACCGCTCGGCGGGCCGGTGGCAGGCCTACCAGTGGGCCGTCGACGGCGGCGACCTCGCGCACAAGATCCAGGCCCACTACCACCCGAACACCTCCGAGCTCGTGCAGGACGCCCCGCAGATCCGCGTGACCGCGAAGGGCCTGCGCAGGCTCCGCGACCGGATCCGAGCCGCCGAACCCCTCCCGGAGCTCACCGGCTAAACCCGGCATTCCCGACCACTTGCCGGCGCCGACCGCGGCCCTGGCCCTGCTACTGCACACCCATTTTCAGGAGACATCATGCTCATCCACCCCCGAACTCTGGCCCCCGGCACCCTCGTCACTTGCGAGTCCGAGGTCTGCACGCCGCGCGGTGTGCGCCAGGAGCCGCACGCGATCTCGGCCGCGTGCTCGCACCCGCACCGCGTCGAACGCCCCGCGCCCGCTGCCCCCTTCATGCCCGTGCGCCTGGTGGTGTGCGACGCGCACCGTGCGCCGGGCGCCCGCTTCACACCGCACGAGCGGTCGGCCGACTGCATGGATCCGATCGGTCTGAGGTGAGCCGTCATGGATTGGACCGATCACGCGTGGCGGATCCTGTGCCTGCTCGCGGTCGCCGCGGCGCTCACGGCCTTCACGCCTTTGTGGTGGACGAGCCCGATCGTTCAGGGCCTGTCGGTCGTGCCGGGGCTGCTCGTCATGCTCATCCTCGTCATCGCATCCTGCGCGCCTTCCACTGGCTCGTGGACCTCTCGCGCCGGGTCGACCGGTACCTCGCGAGGTGGTCGTGATGAGTAGCCGGGTCGATGTCGGCTCGGGCCTGTGGACGGTGTATCTGGTCTGGTGGCCCCAGCTGGGCGTGCTGAAGATCGGGCGCACGCAGCGCACCCGACGCCGCCGCCCCGAGAACCGCACGGGCCTCCCGGATCGGGTGTGGTCGATGGTGACGGCGAAGCTCGACGGGCTGATCCCGCTCGATGCGGCCGCCCCGGTCATGGTGCGCGACGTCGTCGCCGACGTCGAGGTCGACGTGCTCGCCGAGCTGCGCGCCCGCTTCCTGCCGGCGTTCTCGACCGAGGCGGAGGGCGCGCGGCTACTCCCCGGCGGGCGGGGGTTCCGTGAGGCGTTCCGGGTCGAGTCCGAGGCCGACTTCCTGGCCGCGCAGCAGTTGTTCTTCAGAGGAGTGGCAGTTCATGCAGATCGCTCGGCAGCGGTGGCTGCCACCATCCGACTTCACCGATCCGCAGATCGGGTCTTTGCCGGCCCAGGTGCGGGTGACGGCGGCGGGCCTGCGCCTGTACGTGGACGACTGGGGGCGCGCCGAAGTGCGGTTGCGCCGGATGCTCGCGGAGATCTACGAGCACGACGAGCAGATGACCGAGCAGCTGCTCGCCGAGCATCTCGGCCAGCTCAGCGCGGTGCACTGGCTGCGCCTGTACGTGGACGATCGGGGGCGGAGTCTGCTGCAGATCCGGGTGTGGCCCGCGGTGCAGCACCCCGACCCGCGCGGCTCCGCGTTCCCGCCGCCGGAGGGCTTCATGAAGCCTTCACGAACGTCTCAGGAGACCTTCACGGTAGAGGCGAGAGCGCGGGCGAGCGCGTGCGCGGGGGAGGGCGCGTGGGAGCGCGAGAGCGCGAGCGAGCGTGCGGGCGCGGGCGACGGCACCCCTTCACGAACCCCAGACTCCGATGCACCGCGGCCCCCGTCCCCGTTCTGCTCACAGCATCAACCGTGGGGGACCGAGGAACCCTGCGGGCCGTGCCGCACGACCCGCATGGCGTTCGAGATCTGGCAGACCGCGTCGAAATACGCCGCACTGTCGACGCCGGCCGCCGCGCCGCCCGGCCCCCGATTCGAGGCCGCCCCCGAGCCCGAGGAGTACCTCACCGACGACGGCCGCATCGAGCACACCTGACCACCACGACGACGGGAGCCCCATCGTGAACACCTTGACCTTGACCCTCTCGACTGAGACGCGCACCGCGCTGCAGGACGAGGCCGACCGCGAGCACGTCTCGCTCGAGCGGCACATCAACTCGATCCTCGCGCGCCGGGTCGCCCGCCCGTCGTGGCCGGACCGCGCCGAGGGGCAGGCCCTCGCGGACGAGATCGAGCAGCTGCAGGAACGTCTGCAGGCCGCGCTCGACGACCGTGACGAGGCGCTCTCCGATCGCGACCGTGCGCGCGGCTCCGCGGCACTTCACGAGGCCGACGCGCACCGCGCGCGGTCGATGGTGCGTGAGGCGATCGGGTCGGGCACCGTGATTGCCTCGCCGAACTTCAAGCGCGCGTTCTTCCACGACCTGCCGCCCGCGGATGGTGCACGGTGAGCCGACGGGGCCGGTCGACGCCGGTGGATCCGGGGCCGCGGGATGTGTACACGCTGCTCGATGGCTCGCAGTGGATCGTGACCGCTGCGGCTGGGGGCGTGGTGCAGCTCGAGCAGATGGGCACGGCGATCGTGCGCACGGTGCGCGTGCACGTTCGGGATCTGCTGGTCGCGGTGAACGGGTGGAGGCGAGCATGCCCGATCTGAGCGCTGAGAAGGTGTGGAAGGAGGCGGATGGCTACGCGGAGGCTGCGGGCCGCGACGATGACCGTTCGGCGTGGTCGGGGGTCTTCCTCCGCCCGGGCGCCGGGTCGAAGCACCACCGGAAGCTCCGCTCTCGCGGTGTCGAGCACGCCCCCTCGAACCTCGTCTGCTTGACCGGGGACGGCACCAGGGGCGAGCACGGCTGGGTGCACGCGCACCCGCGTGAGGCGACGGTGCTCGGCTACATGGTGCATTCGTGGGACGACCCCCGCGAGGTGCCGATCTACCGGCTGGGCCAGTTCGGTGCGGGCCTGGGCTGGTACCTGCAGGACGACGACGCGCAGTTGACCCCGTGCGACCCACCGATCGATTACTCACTCGAGGAGATCGCTGAGGCGATGGCTCTGTTCGAGGAGCTCTTCATCGAGCAGCGTCGTGCTGCTCCCGGACTGATCTAGGAGACGACCATGACCGAGCACACGAATCAGGGCCACCCGCTCCCGGACCCGCCCGCCGACGCCGCCGGCCAGGAGGCACAGACCACCCCCGAGCAGCCGTACACCAGTGGCGGCTTCCTGCCGAGCATGCAGGTCGACCACCTCTTCACCCCCACCCACGTGTTCGCCCTCCGCGACACCCTCGCGGAGCGCATCACCCACCACGGCGGCATCCCCACCGACCAGGCGCAGGAGATCGCCGAGGGACTCCTCACCGACCGCCTCGCGGAGATCACCGAACTCAACGCGCTCGCGCTCGCCGCCGGCCCGGGCACGGCCCGCCGCCCGGACCTGTGTGATGACGGCTCGTGCGACGGCCCCCACGGTCACGAGCACGGCACGCGATGCGGGCACCTCTGCGCGTGCGGGCGAGGGGAGTAGCTCGTGGCCTCCCGCACCTGCACCACTGTGAAGCCGGGCCGCTGCGTCCAGCCCGGCAAGCCGCGCGCGATGACTCACGTCTGCACGCGCTTCCCGAACCACTCGGTCGCCTGGCACCGCTGCGACTGCGGCCACGTCTGGCCCACCACCAACACACCCACCACAAACCAGCGCGGCGCTCGCCGCCGAGAGAGGAGCGCATGATGAGCACGATCGAACTCGTCTACGACGAAGCCCCGGTGCTGCTCTACCGCGGCGACTGCCGCGAGGTGATGGCGACCCTGCCGGATGCCTCGGTCGACGCGATCATCACGGATCCGCCTTACGAGCTCGGCTTCATGGGCAAGGGCTGGGACTCGTCCGGGATCGCCTACGACCCGGAGGTATGGGCGCAGGCGTGCCGAGTGTTGAAGCCGGGCGGGCACGCGCTCGTGTTCGGCGGTACGCGAACGTGGCATCGCGTCGCTGTAGCGGTCGAGGATGCCGGGTTCGAGATCCGCGATTCGCTCGCATGGCTGTATGGGTCGGGGTTCACGAAGTCGCTGGACGTGGCGAAAGCGATCGACAAGGCGGCGGGCTACTGGCGCGGTCGTGCTGGCGCGGTGAAGTCGGACAACGGTGCGATGTCGGGAGGGAACTACGAGCGCACACCGAAGGGGGATCCTGTCACATCAGATGCAGAAGTGTGGGAGGGCTGGGGCACCGCGCTCAAGCCCGCGTTCGAGCCGGTCGTGGTCGCCCGGAAGCCGATCGATGGCACGGTTGTGGCGAACGTGCTCGCACATGGGGTTGGGGCACTGAACATCGACGCGAGCCGGATCGGAACCGGTACCGGGACGCAGGGTGCACGCGGTGACGAATCGTCGGCAAGCGGTCGCTATGGCGATTCGGGAGCTGTGAGTATCGCTGCCACGCCTGAGCCGCGTGGCGAATCACCCATGGGCCGCTTCCCGTCAAATGTGCTGCTGGATGAGTCTCAGGCTGCGGAGCTTGACCGGCAGTCGGGAGTGTCGGTGAGTCGTCGGGGGAAGCCGCGTTCTGGGCCTTCCGGTGAAGGCTGGGGGATGACTGCCACCGGTGCCGAGTATGACGATCTCGGTGGCGCATCACGATTCTTCTACGTCGCGAAGGCTGGGAAGGACGAGCGTCCAATAGTGGACGGGCATCGGCACGCGACGGTGAAGCCGCTCGCCCTGATGCGCTATCTCGTGCGCATGGTCACCCCGCCTGGCGGGACAGTGCTGGAACCGTTCGCGGGCTCGGGGACGACAATCGAGGCCGCCCGAGCCGAGGGCTTCAACGTGATCGCCGCCGAGCTCGATGAGGACGGCACCCACATCCCGCTGATCCTGCAACGCCTCGACCGGCCCTACAGCATCCCGCTGTTCAGCGACGACGACCGGATGGTCGCGCCGTGAATGCGCTCGCCGCCGGCACGCGAGAGGCGGTCGCAGCATGACCGCCCGCACCCTGACCCGCAAGTTCACTCTCGACGAAACGGAGAACCCCATGTCCTGCAAGCACGACGACTGCTGCACCTGCTGCCAGTCCTGCTACCCGCCCGAGCCTCCCCGTAGTGAGGCGTTCCTGCGGAGCGTGTTCGGTCCGCCCATCTGGGAGCAGGCCGCGAAGGGAGACTCGAAGTGAAGATCGCGATCGACCGTGCCGACCTGGCCGCCGCGCTCTCGTTCGTGGCCGCGATGTCTCCCGCCCGTCCCCTGCAGCCGGTGCTCGCCGGCGTGCTGCTGACCGCTGAGTCGGGTCGTCTGACGCTCACGGTCTACGACTACGAGGCCGCCGCCGAGACCACGATCGACGCGGATATCTCCGCCGAGGGGGCGGCGGTGGTGCATGCTGCGACGCTGCTGCGGATCGTGGGCAAGTTGCCGTCGAAGCCGGTCGTGTTCGAGGCGGGTGAGCGCGAGATGCTGATCCGCTGTGGTTCGGTGCGCGCGTCCCTGCCGCTGATGCCGGTGGGCGAGTACCCGCAGCCAACGTTCGATGCTGAGCCTCTGTTCTCGATGTCGGGCGCCCGGTTCGAGGATGCGGTGGGCCGGGTGGCGTTGGCGGCTGCGAAGTCTGCACCGGAGCGGCCCGTGATCATCGGCGTGCACCTCGCGGTGTCCGAGGGTGGGGTGACGTTGTCGGCGACGGATCGTTACCGGGTCGCGATGTTCGCCGTGGAGTGCGCTACCACTGGCAGCGCGACGGTGACGGTGCCGGCGTCGGTGATGCGTGAGGCCGCGAAGTCGCTGGGGTCGTCGGAGGAGGTGTCGCTCGCGCTCACGTCGTCGGGTGCGGTGGTGTTCGAGGGGGAGCGGGGCCGTCTGATGTCGCAGACGCTCGCGGGCAACTTCCCGCCGGTCGCGGGCCTGTTCCCGCAGCGCGCTCGCTCGACCGCGCTGATCGATGTTGACGCGATGTCTGCAGCGACGTCGCGGGGCGCGCTCGCTCTTGCGCCGGAGGATGCGTTGCAGTTCACGTTCTCGGAGTCGGAGTGCTCTCTCACGGGCACGGGGGATGCGTCGAGTATCGAGGACGGCTTCGAGGTCGCGTTCGATGGTGACCTGGATCTGCAGGTGAAGCTGCGCCCGCAGCTGGTGCTCGACGGGCTCTCGGCGTGCCGAGCCACCGAGGTGCAGGCGTGGTTCACGCACGAGCCGTCGTCGCCGCGCCCCGGCCCGGTGATGTTCACCGCCGGCGACGGCTACCGCTACCTCATGGTCGCGAACCAGAAGTGAGGCGCCACGTGTTCCCCAGGAACTTCCCCGCATCCGTGGTCGACGTGCTGCAACGCATCGGCCTCACCGCGGACGACTTCACTACCCCCAGCACTGCGGCAGAGGCCGCTGAGGAAGGAACGAACCGATGACCGAGAAGATCCCGACCCCTGCCGAGGTGCCTGCGCGGCTGCGTGCGGCGGCGGAGCGTGCGCAGGAGGTGGACCGGGTGAAGCGGGTGCGGCAGCGTCGGCGTGCTCGCCGTGGCGCCCGCATCACGACCCACATCACGGACGAGACGGCGGCTGCGCTCGCGAAGCTCGCCCGACCGGACGTGCCGACTGAGAGGAAGAACTGATGACGAAGACGACGATGAGGGTGAACGAGGATCGCATCGTGGGGTGCGACATCGAGACGACGGGCTTGGAGAAGTCTGGTGATCTGATCCTCGAGATCGCGATGGTGGTGCTGGATAACGATCTGAACGAGTTGGGTCGGTTCTCGTCGGTGGTGCCGCAGTCGTTGCACGAGATGATGACGTGGTTGCGGATGTCGCCGGAGGTGTTGGAGATGCATCGTGCTTCGGGTCTGGTGGCGGAGGTGCATGAGGCGCGGTCGTCTCGCCCGGGTGAGGGGATTGCGCATGTGGAGGATGACGCGATCGAGTTCTTGGACGAGTACGACGCGCTGTGTGCCCCGATGCTGGGCAGCAACGTGAAGTTCGACCGGGGCTTCATCGAGACGCACATGCCGTTCTTGGCGCAGCAGTTCCATTACCGGGATATCGACGTGTCGACGGTGAAGGAGCTCGCCCGCCGCCGCGCCCCGGAGGTGTTCGCGGGTGCCCCGGTGAAGCGTGAGGAACATCGTGCTCTGCCGGATATTCGGGAGTCGGTGGAGGAGTACCGCTATTACGAGCGGGCGGGCTTCATCGTCCCGACGACTGGGGGTGCACGATGAGCCGCGGGCAGCTGCCGAGGCAGCCGCGTTACTTCCCCCGGATGAAGATCCGGGGCCGTCGACGTCGTGCGGCGGCGGCCTACCGCCGGCTGCCCGTCATCTCGTTCGACGGCTTCAACATCGGCGGGGGAGCAACGCCTGCACCTCCTGCACCTCCTGCGGGTACTGCGGGTGCTTCGAGCATGCAGGTGTTCTTCGCCCCGGCCGGCTCACCGTTCCCGTCGACCTCCGCAATGGCAGCCCTGCACGGCATGCCGGTGATGCGTGACCGTCTGGGGGTATGGCGATGAGCCGCGGACAGACGCCCCGCCGCCCCGAGTTCTTCCCTCGCATGAAGGTGCGCGGCGCTCGCCGCCGACGCGAGCAGGCGCAGGCGATGATCTCGTTCGACACCGCGATCGCGACGCTTACCGAGTTCGGGCGCGGGGTCGCCGCGGCGGTCGAGCATGTCGCGGCAGGGTTTCAGGCCTTCGCCGCCGGCATGGTGCGCGCTGTGCTGGCCGAGCAGCAGCGCGTCCGCGATTACCTGCTGAGCGACCGCTACCAACTCGACCTCATCGAGCGCCGGTATCGGCATGATCCGATCGCGTGGAGCAACGCCGTGCGCGACTTCTACATGGCCCGCATCAACCGCGAGTTCGACGAGCTCGACGCCGCGTCGATCTCGCAACGCCTGGGCATCCCACTCGACCCCTGGCAAGCATCCGTGCTCGCCGGACAACTCACCCACTACCGCACACCCAGATGGGATGCCATCCGCCGCCGGGTCCTGCAACGAACCGAACCCGACCGCCAGAAAGCGAGAACCGCATGAACCCCTGGGACCTCCTCCTCAACCTGCTCGGCTGGATCGCCGTCACCATCGCCGCCCTGATCGTGCTCACCTTCCTGCTCGCCCTCATCGTGGCCCCCATCAACGCGGCGCGCGCTCGCCGCCGGGCCCGGGAGACCGAGCACGTGATTCTGGACACCCAGCGCGACCGAGAGCGACCGCGACCGTGACTATCAGGCGCGGCTTCCACGTCGCGAACGACGCGAGCCTCGGCGGCGCCGAGACAGCTCGCGTCGTTCGCGGAGCGTCGACCGGAAGTGCCTGGATCGACATCTCCTGCGCCGCCTGCGGAGAACTGCTCGGCGCGTGCTCGACCGCAGAAGGCGGCTTCCCACTGTTCCACGCTCACCGCCGCAGCTGCGCCCAGCAGGGCGTCGCACCTGGGCCCACGATTCCTCGCCGCTTTGTCGACGTGATCGATCGGCTCTGCGGCGAGCGCTTCGCCTCGGAACAGTATTTCGTGATTCCTTCTCAGAAAGATGAACGATGACCTACATCATTCCCGGCGCGCTGGGCCGGCCCGACTGGCTCACGCGCCATCTCGGTCAGGTGCCGATGCTGCTGCTTCACATCCGTGAGCACGCCCTGCCGTCGTTGCAGGCGAATGCAGAACCGCGGGTCTCTGGCAGCAAGGAGCAGACCACCGCGCCGTTGAACATCGACCCCATCGATCACGCCGACGAGTTGTGGGGCGAGGTCTGTGCGCTCGCGATCGACTATGCAGATCGGTCGGGGGACTGGAAGGGGCTGCCCGATGCTCTCGACCGGCAGTGGCGCATCGCGACTTCGGCGCAGTTCTCAGTCGTGGGGTTCTCGAGCAGCGACCCGGATCGGATCTATGCCGACGTCGTCGACGTCACTCGGTACCTCATCGAGCGCGCGTGGACTCTCGCCATCAACCAGCAGTACCAGATCCCCGTCGACGAGCTGGTGGCGTCCATCCAGAGCGCGCGGCGCCGGTACCCCGATGCGCCGTCCTTCGCCCCGCATCGTCACCGTTGCCCCAAGTGCCTCCTGCATGGCGTCGTGCCGGACTACTCCGAGAGCGGGGAGATTCTCGCGCTTCGGTGCGAGCGGTGCGGGGCCCGCCGGAACTTCGGTGGCGAGTGATGGGCGCCGTCCAGTGGCTCACCTATCGTGAGGCTGCGCGTCGCGTCGGTCGGTCGGTGCGCACGATCAAGCGCTGGGTGAAGGACGGGATGCCCGCCGGGTGGGACGATCAGGGGCGGCGCATCATGCGCGAGGACGTGCTCCTCGCTGAACTGCGGCGCAGGCTCGACGCCTGGCCGCCTCATCAGCACAGGGTGCGTGCGGCGGCCCTCGACGGCGAGGCGGCCGCGTGGATGTGATCAGCGCCCGTGGCCGGCTCCTGCACGGCTAAGGTGAGAGCCATGAAGAAACTCATCATCGCCACTGCTGCCGCCCTCCTGCTCCTGACCGGGTGCGCTTCCCAGGCCGAGGAAAAGCCGGCCGAGACCTCGAAGCAGGAGCAGGCCGAGCCCGCCGAGCAGCCTGCCGCCACTGAGGAGGCCGCCCCCACTGCGAAGATCGGGGAGCCTGTGACCTCGGGCGACTGGGAAATCACGATCAACTCATGGACCGCCGACGCCGATGCCGCGGTGCTCGAAGCCTCGGGCGGCGTCGACGTGCCCGAGGAGGGCAAGCAGTTCGCACTGATGAACGTCACGATGAAGTACAACGGCACCGAGACCGGCGACACCTCGCTCGTGGGCATCACCTACATGCCCGAGGGCGGCAACACCGCCTCGGGTCTGTGGGAGGCGTTCGGGACCACCCCTGGTGAGAACAAGCTGACGTACGAGACGCTCGTGCCCGGGGGAGAGCTCACCGGTGATGCGCTCTACCTCATCGATGCCGACACCACCGGCGAGTTCTGGATCGTCGCCCCCGGCGCCACGGAGACCGCGATCGTCACCCCGTAACGACACACCGAGCGGGTCAATGTTGACGCGCTCCTACTGTCACCCCCTACTGTGTGGAGTGCATAGATAGGCCGGATCCCAACATCGGGGTCCGGCCTTTGTCGTGCCACGGTGGAGGAGAGTCCCATGAAGCACACACGCACCACGATCATCGGCGGACCGGCCGCCGGCTCGGTCATCAACATCCCGTCCGGCGTCACGTCGTTTGTCATCGGCGAGGGGCCAGCTGCTGGCGCCTACCTCCTGACCCCGGCGGGCGCCGAACTGAAGCTCGAGAAGCTCCCCGCCGAACCGGCGAAGGGCACCAAGAAGACCGCGACCCGTAAGGCCCCGCGCACGGGCGAAGCGCCGCCGCCGGCTGAGTAGCCGTGGCGGGCGGAATCCCGGGGCGCACCACTGCCGCTCACCGCCGGAACCGCGCGAACCTCAAGCGGCTCACCGCCGAGCACAACCTGCCGTGCGCGCTCTGCGGCGAGGCCATCGACACCACTCTCGACTGGCGCGACCCCGACGCCTTCGCGTACGACCACAAGAAATCGGTAGTGGCGTACCCCGAACTCGCGGACGAACCGGAGAACGGGCAGCCCTCGCACAAACGCTGCAACGAGAACAAGAGCTCGGGCGACGAACGCCCGGGCCTCGGCGACCCCTCCGAGGTGTGGTGACCACCCGGCAGGGGAGGGGGGTCTCAATCCCTGCGCCGACCCACAGATCACCCCACCGGCAGTGATCTGTACCCCTTTGGGCGACGTTGTCCGCGGACATGGCCGCGAGGAGGTGCGATCGTGGCGCTTTCGGACGAAGAACGCCGCCGCCGCGACCGCGAACGAAAACGGCGGAAACGCGCGGCAGAAGCCGCCCCGGCGGGTGAGCCTGAGCTGCCCCGGATCGGGCTCGCCGCGGCGGACACACCGCGGACACAAGACGCGTCCGCGGAAGACGCGGCGGACGAGGGCGCGGACGCGTTCTCGAACGCGGCGGCCGCGCGCGAGTTCATCGCCGAGCTGCAGGTGCCCGCACGAGCGAGGCCCCTCGTGCCGGTGCTCTACCGGCTCGCCGCCGACCTCGACGGCGTGTTCAACACGCCACAGCGGGCGTCGATCACGGCGAAGTACCTCGAGGTGATGGACCGCATCCTCGACGCCGCGAAACCGGTCGAGGTCGACGAGCTCGACGAGATGCGGCGCGCCTACTATCTCGGGGAGGTGCCGGATGGCGGCATCGGAGACGAGGAACAGGAAGCCGGGTAGCCGGCGGCGACCCACCAAGCGGCGCCCGGCGGGCAAGCCGAAGCGCGTGTTCGGCCACGAGTGCCCGCGCGTCTACACGCGTCCGGCCCGTGAACTCACACCGAAGACCTCGGCCGGGTTCTCGGCGATCCGCTTCGCGGACTACCTGCACCGACAGCTCGCCGGCACCCAGTTCGCCGAGCTCGCCCCGCCGCTGCTGCCCTGGCAGAAGTGGTTCCTGATCCACGCGCTCGAGCTGAACCCCGACAACTCGTTCCGGTTCAAGACGGTCCTGCTGTGGGTCGCGCGCCAGAACGGCAAGACGTTCCTCTCGGCGCTGCTCATCCTCTGGCGGATGTACATCGACCGGGACTGCATCGCGATCGGCGTCGCCCAGAAGCTCGCCACGGCCAAGAAGCCATACGAGCAGGCGATGAAGATCATCGCGGCGATCCCGCGCCTCAAGCAGGAACTCGACCGCGAGAGCCGGATCGGTGGCGAGCTGTGGTTCGAGCTCACTGACGGGCAGCGCTGGTGGGTCGACTCGGCGGAGAACGGCGGCCGTGGCCTCACCTTCGATCTCGTGTTCGTCGACGAGATCCTCAAGCACAAGACCTGGGCGGCATGGTCGGCGCTCTCGAAGACCACGATGGCGCGCCGACGCTCGCAGCTCATCGCGGCATCGAACACCGGCGACGTTACCTCGATCGTGCAGCGCGACCTGCACGAGAAGGCCATGAAGACGCTCGAGGATCCCGCCTCGCGCACGGGCCTGTTCTGGTGGTCGCCGCCGGACGGCATGCCGCTGGACACACCGGAGGCGTGGGCCTACTCGAACCCCTCGATGGGCTACACGATCACCGAGGACGCGATCCGCGCCGCATGGTCGACCGACCCGGCGCCCGTGTTCCGTTCCGAGGTGGGGAACCTGTTCATCGACGCATCCGCCGGTGGGCCCTTCCAGCCCGGCCGGTGGGCGGCTGGCACCGACCGCGTCTCGAAGCGCGCGCCGGGCGGCGACGTCTTCCTCTGCATCGAGGTGTCGCACAACCGCCAACTCGCGCACATCGGGTTCGCTGCGCTGCGTGCGGACGGCAACGTGCACGTGGGCATCATGGCCTCCCGTCCGGGCACGGACTGGCTCGTGCCGTGGCTCACCTCTCCCGATCGCACGTTCGCGCCCGCGGGGATCACATTCCAGACGAAGGGCGCCCCGGTCTCGTCGATGCTCGGCGAGTTCGAGAACGCCGGGCTCGAGGTCACCGAGTGGGGCGGCCCCGACCTGGGCCGAGCCACCGGCCTCTTGCTCGACGGCGTGAACCTCGGCAGCGTCTTCCATCGCGAGCAGCCGCTCCTCGACGTTGCCGCAGGCAGCGCCGTGATGAAGCAGCTCGGCGACGGCTACGCCATCGACCGCAAGAACTCGCCCGGAGACGCCTCCCCGCTATCGGCGGTGGCCGGCGCCCTGTGGCTGCTGAAGAACCCGCCCGCGAAGCCGGTACCTCGGGTTCGCACCGTACGAAGGAGGTCTCGTGGGTAGAGTCCAGAACGCCTGGCGTGCACTCACCGCCGGCGCGAGCACCCGCAGCAAGCGCCGCATGCCCTCGCTCACCGGCGCCCGCACTCTCGCCGGCGTCACCATCACCCCTGAGCTCGCGCTGCAGGTGAACGCGGTCTACTCGGCCGTGCGCCTGGTCGCCGAGGCGATCGCGTGCCTGCCGGTCTCGGTCGTAGAGAAGGCCGGCCGCTCCCGGAGGTCACCGCGCGGCCAAGACGCCGAGACGGCGCGGCTACTCACCGTGCGCCCGAACTCGGTGATGGACGCCGGCGAGTTCTGGCGGCTGCTTACTGCGTGGATGCTCATCCGCGGCAACGCCTATGTGTACGTGCAGCGCGACGGCAACGGCCGGATCCAGGCGCTCTGGCCGGTCCCGCCGACGATGGTGAAGCCGATGCGGACCCCGCTCGGGATGCTCGCCTACAAGCTCTCCCACGACCAGAAGGAATGTTGGCTGCCCGTCGAGCCCGGCCACACGGCCACCCACCTCGAGGTGCTGCACTACCGATGGTTCGGGCTCGGCGTGGAAGGCCTCTCGCCCCTCACCGTCGCCCGGCAGAGCATCGGCATCTCGCACGCCGCGACCGCCTACGTCGGCGGGTTCTTCGAGCGCGACGCGACCCCGGAGACAGTCGTCACCACGGCCGGGAACCTCTCGGATGCCCAGTACAACCGGCTGCTCGACCAGCTCGAGGACCGGCATCAGGGCTACGACCGGTCCCATAACCTCGCCCTCTTCGAGGGCGGGGCGAAGCTTGAGCGGGTGTCCCTGTCGCCCGCGGATGCCGCGTTCCTCGACATCTACAAGCTCACCCGCACCGACATCGCCGCGATCTACGGGGTACCGCCGCACAAGATCGGCGACCTCGAGCACGCCACGTTCTCGAACATCGAGCACCAGTCGATCGAGTTCGTGCAGGACGGGCTGCTCCCGCCGATCCGTCGTCTCGAACTCGTCACGGCGCAGCTGTTCGAGGGCGAGAACGTGCAGGTGAAGTTCGAGACCAAGGGGCGACTGCGCGGCGACACAGCCACACAGTCGCAGGCGTACGCCACGGGCCGCCAGTGGGGCTACCTCTCCGCGAACGACATTCGCGCGCTCGAGGACGAGGAACCCATCGACGGTGGCGACGTCTACCTCGAACCGATCAACATGCTCCCCGCCGGCTCCACCACCGTGCAGCGGGCGGGCCTCCCCCCAGCCCAGATCCCGGCCCTCGCCCCGACCGCCTACCGGGAACTGCAGCACCGCAGCGACCCGAACCCGGCAGCCGAGGCCCCCAGCTGGGTGACCCGACTCGACAACACCCTCGCCCGCTACCTCGAAGAGCTCCGAACGGACGTCACCAGCGCGCTCGCCGCCGAGCGGAGCGTGCGGTCGGTGGCGAACCTCGACGGGGACACCTGGGATGCACTCCTCGCTGAGGAGCTGCAGCCGATCTTCGCAGGTATCGTCGCCGAGTTCGGGCGCCGGGCCGCCGAAGCGGCCGGGGGCTCGTTCGCTGATGCGAAGACCGTCAACTGGGTGCTGGCGGCCGCGGCGCGGCAGGCGAGGAACTTCAACCTGTCGATCTTCCAGACGCTCGAGCAGGTGCTCGCCGACCTCGGCGACCAGCTGCCCGCGGACGCGATCAACGAGGTGTTCGACACGCAGCTGGCGCGGAACGCGCTCGTGGCCGCCGGCATCGTCAACGCGATCGGCGGGTTCGGCCGTTGGGAAGGCGCGCAGCAAACCGGGGCCCGCATGAAGACGTGGGTCGTCAACAGCAGCAACCCGCGCCCGTCCCATGCGGCGATGGCGCGTGAGACGGTGCCGATGGATCAGCCGTTCTCCAACGGCTGCATGTGGCCGTGCGACCCGTCCGGGGGAGCCGACGAGGTCGCGGGCTGCACCTGCACCGCGACATACGAGTACGAGGAGGATCTCACTTGAGAACATTCGAACGGCGAGCGTTCAGCCTCGCCGACATCCAGATCCGGGCCGCCGACGACAGCGCCGGCCGGCTCCACTTCACCGGCCGCTCCGTCGTCTACGACTCGCTGTCGGAGGACTTCGGCGGCTGGCAGGAGGTCATCCGACCCGGCGCGGCCACGCGCACGCTGCAGCAGGATCCCGACGTCAGGTTCCTCCTGAACCACGACGCGAATCTCCTGCTCGGCCGCACCGCCTCGGGCACGCTGCGGCTGACGGAGGACGACAACGGCGTGCTCGTCGACTCCGACATGGCCGACGTCAGCTACGCGCGCGATCTCGCCGTGCTCATCGAGCGGGGCGACCTGAACCAGATGAGTTTCGGGTTCTGGATCACGAACGACTCGTGGTCGGGGTCGCTGCACGAGGTGCGGGAGTTCGACCTCGACGGCGGCGACGTCAGCGCGGTCACCTTCCCCGCCTACGCGCAGACCTCCGCCGAACTGCGCGCGCTCGCGCGCAAGCGCATCGACGAGGAGCGGGCCCGGCCGCTCGCCCTCGACCTCCACCGCGTCCACGAGCTCGAGCTGCTGGCCGAGCTCTGACACACATGTGCCCGTCCATACGGTGCGGGCCGAACCAACAACCGAAAGGAGAAGTGGCATGGCTACTTCCGTTCAGCTCCGCCAGGAGCGAGCCCGCACCGTCGAGGCGATGCGAGCGATCACCGAGCGCGCGGAGGCGGAGAACCGCAACCTCACCGCCGACGAGCGCCAGTCGTACGAGCGCGGCGAGACCGAGTTCCGCGACTACACCGACCGCATCAACCGGCTCGAGGCCGAGGAGCGCCGCAACGCGGAACTCGGCGAGCCCCTCGCGGGCGGCGGGACCGGCGGCGACGGGGGCGAAGGGGAGGCCGAGCAGCGCGCCCAGGCGCGGCGCTCCGCCTTCCTGCGGTTCGTGCGCGGCGCCACGCTCGCGCCCGAGCAGCGCGCGCTCGTGGAGAACGCCGCCGGCGAGATCCTCGTGCCCGAGGATCTCGAGACCGAGATCAACCGCGAGGTGCCCCGCATCAGCGCGATCCGCCCGCTCGCCGGGCAGCGCAACACGTCGAGCAACCGAGTGCGCCGCCGCTCGCTCGACGAGGTGTCGGTCGGGTGGGGCAAGCTCGAGCTCGGCGAGCAGACCCTCACCGACTCGATGCCGGACACCCCCGAGGAGGAGTGGACCTACATCGAGGATCTCTACGGTCTCGCGAAGATCGGTGAGGACGAGCTCGACGACTCCGACGTGAACCTCGAGGCGTTCGTGCGCGACTCGTTCGCGCGTGCCGCGGCCGACGCCGAGGACACCGCGTTCACGGTCGGCGCCGGTCACGCCCAGCACCGCCCGGTGGGCCTGTTCAGCGCCGCCGGCGGCGTCGCCTCGCTGGTATCCGGTGCGACCGACTACTCGGGCACCACCGGCGCCAACGGCAAGAACCAGATCCTCGACGATCTGAAGGGCCTGATCTACGCGGTGCCGGCGCAGTACCGCCGCAACGGCGGGTTCCTGATGAACTCCCTCACCGAGCTGTTCATCTCGACCCTGAAGGACGGCAACGGCCAGTACCTCTGGCAGCCGTCCCTGCAGGCCGGCCGCCCCGCCACGTTCAACGGGTTCGCGATCGCGAACCAGGAGGACATCGCGGGCATCGCCGCCGACAGCGCGATCGCCGCGTTCGGCGACTTCAACGCCGGATACCGCGTCTACGATCGACTCGGCATGACCGTGAAGCGCCTCGAGGAGCTCTACTCCGAAGAGGGCATGGTCGGCTTCCGGTTCCGCAAGCGCGTCGGCGGCGACGTCGTCCGCCCCCAGGCCATGCGTCTGCTGAAGACGAAGACGGCCTGACCCGCCCCGCTGTGGTGGGCGCGCACCCAGCGCGCCCACCACACCCGCACGAAGGGAGCCGCCATGCCCGAACAGGCCGAGCCCGAAGACCTCCTGCTCACCCCCGCCGAGATCCAATCGCTCTCGAACCGGCCCCTCACCGCGGCGCTCGCCACCGCCCTCGCCCGCTCCGCGACCGGCGCCGTCCGGGACCACTGCGGGTGGCGCGTCGCCAAAACCGCCGAGGAGACGTTCACGCTCACCGCCCGCTCGCGCACGCTGCTCGCCGTGCCGAGCCTGCACCTGGTGGAGGTCATCACGCTCACCGAGCGTGGGCGCCCGCTCATCGCGGGCATCGACTTCGACTGGGACGAGAACGGGATCCTCGAACGCATCCGCGGCACATGGAGCAGCAAACGACGCGGCATCACCGTGCACGTGCGCCACGGCTACGAGCAGTGCCCCGAGGGCATCGGCCAGTCGATCGCGACGGCCGTGGCCCGCGGCACTCTCACCCCCGTCGGCAACGTCGTCTCCGAGACAACGCTCGGCGCGAGCCTCTCGTTCGGGCGCGGCCCCGGCGGCACCGCCGCCGGGATCATGTTCCTCCCGCACGAACTCGCCCGCCTCGACGCGCACCGGATCGCGAGCAGCCGATGAGCAGCTTCGCGCAAGAGACGATCGTGCGCCTGCGCTACCCCGCCACTAGCAGGCATGGGTCCAGCATCACCGACTTCACCGCCGACCCCGACGAGCACAGCATCGACGGATGCTGGGTCGAACCCACCGACTCTGAGGCGGCCGGCGCCGCACGCCGCGCCACACGGACCGGCTACCGCATCTCGATGCCCGCAGGCACCGAGATCATCGCCGCCACCGACCATCTCCGCGTGCGCGGCACCGAGCACGAGTGCGAAGGAGACGGCATCCAGGTCGGATCCCCGACCGGCGCCCTCGCGCACGCGCAGATCACCGTCCACCGATGGGAGGGATAATGCCCAAGAAGTTCAGACCCGACGTGCGCGGCTTCAACCAAGTCATGAAGTCGGACGCGACCCGCGCCGAGCTCTCCCGCCTCGGCAACCAGTTCGCCGCCGAGGTCGGCGACGGCTTCGAGTCCGTCTCCGACAACCGCCACCCGTGGGTCGCCCGCGAGTTCGTGCAGCCGGCCACCCCCGCCGCGCACCGCGCGAACGCCCGCGACAAGCTCATCATGCGCGCCCTGGGGAAGCGCCTTGGCTGAGCACATCGACTTCGCGAACGCGCAGGACGGCGCCGCCGCGCACCTGCACACGGAGACCGGCCGCCCCGCCGGAGACACCGCCCCCAACCCGCGCCCTCCCGAGTTCATCGAGGTGCTCGTCACCGGCGGCAGCCGACCGAACCTCGTCACCGAAGCCGTGATGCTCACCATCACCTGCGACGCCCCCACGAAGGACGCCGCCTACCGGCTCGCCAACGAAGCCCGCAGCGCCATGACCCGGCTCCGCACCCTCGACGGGCACCACGTCTACCACGTCGAAGAACTCGGCGGCCCGGCATGGTCCCCGGACCCCGACACCGAGAAACCCCGCTACGAGTTCACGGTCCGACCACACCTGAGACTCACCACCAAGGCCCCGTAGACCGGGGCCTTTCGCATTTCAAGGAGAACCGCATGACCCGCATCACCTTCGCATCCAACTGGGAGGACCGTGCCGGCACCAAGTACGCCGGTGGCGACACCGCCAACATCGACCCACCCACCGCCCGCGACCTCATCGCCCGCGGCAAGGCCCGCGCCGCGCTCGCCGCCGAACCCCCCGCGCCCGCAGCCGAACACGCCGCGTCGACGCCTGAGCCCACCACCGAAGCGGAGCCGACCGGCCCCGTCCAGAGCGCCCAGGTGAAGAGCCGGGGCAAGACCAAGGAGGTACCCGCAGATGGGTAAGAATCTCTCAAACGTCCGCGTCTACGGCGATCTCGACACCGAGGCCTACTTCGCTCCGAAGGGGTCGACACTGCCCGTGACCCTCACGGAGCCCGAAGCACCGTTCAATTCGGTCGGGTGGCTGTCGGAGGACGGCATCGATCTCGACCTGACGGCCGAGGTCACGAAGTTCAAGGGCATGCAGGGCGGCACCACGATCCGCACGAAGGTCGTCAGCTCCGAGAAGAGCTTCAAGGTGCAGTGCCTCGAGGAGAGCCCGCTCGTCACCGCAATGTTCTACGGCCACGGCGCCCCGACCGTCACCGGTACCGGGGCGAGCGCCGTCGCCCGAATCGACCTGCCCGAGGCGATCCCGATGGTGGAACGCAGCGCGGTGATCCGATTCGTCGACAACGGCATCGAGAAGTTCCTCTGCTGCGATCTGGTGCAGGCCACCGAGCGCGGCACGGTGCCGCACAAGAACACCGACATGACGGTGTACGAGATCACCTTCGAGATCATCGGCGACTGCTACATCCTCACGAACTCGCCCGCCTACCTCGAAGCGGGCGACGAGACGCCGTAACGACCGGGTGGCGCGGTGCTTGGTGGGTTCCCGCCGCGCCACCCCACGACCCGGAACCCACCAGCACGACACCAACAAGGAGAACCCATCATGCCCGAGATCCCCGCCGGCGCGAAGCAGCCGCAGGACCGCAAGAAGAAGCTGAAGAAGAACCAGTACGAGTGGCGCGGCCGCGTCTACGACATCGACGAGAACGGCCTCGACGACCTCGACGTGATCGAGGCGCTCGACAACCAGCAGATGACGTTCGTCGCGCGCCAGCTGCTCGGCGTCGACCAGTACCAGACGCTCCGTGAGCACATCGTCGAGGAGACGGGCCGCGCGAGCGGCAAGGTGTTCGGCGAGTTCATCAAGGGCCTGCTCGAGCACCTCTCCGCGGGAAACTGATCCTGCTCCTGCGCGTGCTCCGGGACTGCCCGGACCGACTCGAGGCGGACCTGCGGCGCGTGTACCCGGGGGTCCGCCTCGACGATCTATGGACCGGCGCCGAGCGCCCGCGGGCGATCGCGAACATGACCGCGCACCTCCCGCGTGGCAGCGCGGTCTGGGAATACTACGGCGGCCAACGCGCGATCACGGCGGAGACGGAGTCGCTGTGGCTCGTCGAGCACGCCACGATCGCCGTCGCCTCGGCGAAGCCCGACCGGGTGAAGCCCAGACCGTACCCGCTCGGCGTGCGCGAGCAGGAGCGACAGCAGCAGTACACCACCTCCCAGGCCGACGCCTGGCGCAGGAAGCAGCAGGCACGTCTCGACGCGGCATCTGCGGACGGCTGACGGGGTGCCCCGAACTCTAGGAGGGAGGGGCGCCCATGTCTTCCGGTCCCAGTCTCGGCGTCGCCTATCTGACCATCATGCCCTCGATGAAGGGCTCGGCCGCGATCATCGAGAAGGAGCTCGGCGGCGTCTCGACCACCGCCATCGGAGGGAAGCTCGGCCGTCAGCTCACCGGTGGCATGAAGACTGTCGCCACCGCCGCGATGGCCGGCGTAGGGGTCGCCGCCGGGGCCGCGTTCGTGAAGGGGTTCGGCCGCCTCCGCGCGATCGACGACGCCAAGGCGAAGCTGAGGGGTCTCGGCAACGACGCGAAGACCATCGAGCTCGTCATGAAGAACGCCGGCGCCTCGGTGAAGGGCACCGCGTACGGGCTCGACGCCGCGGCGACCGCGGCCGCCGGCGCGATGGCTGCCGGCATCAAGCCTGGCCGCGAGCTTGAGCGGAACCTGAAGCTCGTCGCCGATGCGGCGACGATCGCGGGCACCGACATGGGGTCGATGGGTGCGATCTTCAACAAGGTCGCGGCGTCCAACAAGGTGCAGATGGACGTCATCAACCAGCTGCACGACGCCGGCGTACCCGCGCTCTCATTCCTGGCGAAGACGATGGGCGTCACCGCCGAGGAAGCCTCGAAGCTCGCCTCGAAGGGGCAGATCGACTTCGCGACCTTCCAGCGCGCGATGGAGGAAGGACTCGGCGGCGCCGCACTCTCCTCTGGCGAAACCTTCACCGGCGCCCTGGCGAACGTCTTCGCCGCGCTCGGCCGCATCGGCGCCGGCATCATGGGCGGCGTCTTCCCCCAGATCGCGCCCCTGTTCCAGCGCATCCAAGAAGCACTCGCCCCGCTCGAAGAGCGAGCGGCCGCGCTCGGCACCGTAATCGGAGAGCGCGTCACTCCCGTCCTCGAGCAGGCGATGGGCCTCCTCGAAGGCGGCACCGGGCAGCTGTCGTCGATGACGAACGTGCTGGGCCCCGTCATCGGCGCGTTCGTCGCGCTGGGCGCCTCCGGCCTCGCTCCGCTGCTGCGGGTGATCCCCGGGCTCGGGGGCCTCGCGGGCATGCTGACTACCCTCGGCGGGCCGCTCGGCCTCGTCGCGGGCGCGTTCCTCGGCATGGTCGCCACCTCGCCCGAACTGCAGGCCGCCCTGGGCGGGCTCCTGGGCGCGGTCGGTGGGCTCGCCCAGTCACTCGCCCCGGCGCTCTCGCAGATCGCGACCATCCTCACCGGAGCCCTCACCGTGGGGCTCGGGTGGCTCGCAGACGGGCTGACCGTCGCGGTCGGGTGGCTGAGCTCGTTCCTCACGGCGATCGCCCCCTACAGCGACTTGCTGATCTCGGTCGGGATCGGCGTGGGCGCCGTGGTGCTCGCGTTCAAGGCGTGGACGCTCGCGGGCAACACGCTGAAAGCCGCGATGGCGATCTGGAAGGCCGCGCAGCTCGGGTGGACCGCAGCCTCCTACGGGGCCGCCGGCGCATCCTACGCTGCGACGGCCGCCACGAAGGGCCAGGCGATCGCGACGAACGTCGCCGCCGGCGCGCAGAAGGCGCTCAACCTCGTCATGCGAGCGAACCCCCTCGGACTGATCCTCACGGCCATCACGGCCGTCGTGGGCGCGCTGACGTGGTTCTTCACGCAGACCGACACCGGCAAGGCGATCTGGGCGGAGTTCACCCGCTTCCTCCGAGAGGCGTGGGCGAACATCTCGAGCTTCTTCCAGGCCGTCTGGGAGAACGTGCTCAAGCCCGTGTTCGAGGGCATCGGGCAAGTGCTCGGGTTCGTGTGGAACTCGATCCTCAAGCCCGTGTTCGACGGAATCGCGGCCGCTGCGACATGGGTGTTTCAGAACATCCTGGTGCCTGCGTTCGAGGTCGCGCAGTTCGCGTTCGCCGTGCTCGGGGGCATCTTCCAGGGCATCTGGGAGGCGATCCTCAAGCCGGTGTTCGACGCGATCGGCGCCGTGTTCCAGTGGCTCTACAACAACATCGTGGTCCCGGTGATCGCCGGGATCCAAGCCTATGTGCGCCTGTGGGGTGCGATCTTCAGCTGGCTGTGGACCACGATCCTGAAGCCGGTTTTCGACGCCATCGCGAAGATCTTCAACTGGATCTGGACGAACGTCATCTCGCCGGTGATCACGTGGATCCAGGACAAGCTCGGCCTGCTCGGCCTCGGGTTCCAGCTGATGTGGACCAACTACGTGAAGCCCGCCCTCGACGCGATCGCCCAGATCTTCAACTGGATCTGGACGAACGTCATCTCGCCGGTGATCACGTGGATCCAGGACAAGCTCCGTCTGCTCGGCCTCGGGTTCGAGATCATGTGGGGCGTCGTCCGCCAGGTCTGGGACAACGTCACCGGCAAGATCCAGGCCGGCTGGAACGTCGTCAAGGGCGTCATCGACACGATGTCTCGCATCGTGCGCACCGACCCCAAGAAGGCGTTCGAGGCGGCCCGCGACGCGGTCGGCACAGCGTGGGCCGGGATCCAGGATCTCGCCAAGAAGCCGGTACGGTTCGTGATCGAGACGGTCATCAACGGGCTCATCGGCACGATCAACAAGATCCCCGGCGTCAACATCCCGAAGGTGCCGCTGCCTCCGGGCTTCGCTCGAGGCGGCATCCTCCCCGGCACGTCTCGCATGTCGGACGGGGATGATCAGCTCATCATGGCCCGCCGTGGCGAGGGCATGATGGTGTCGGAGGCGCTGCGCACCTCTGCGGATCGGGCCGCCTTCCTGGCGGCGAATGACGCCGGCCGGCGCGGCGTCGGGTTCGCTTCGATGCTCCAGGGCCTCGCTCGGGGCGGCCTCGTGAACCCGCTTCCGAAGGGCTCCTACTCTGTGTCGCAGCCATACCACGGCGGGCACAACGGCATCGATCTTGCAGCCCCCTCGGGGACGAAGATCATGGCGGCCGCCACCGGCACCGTGGGACTCGCGAGCTCCGTCCCGATGGGCGGGAACGAGGTCTACGTTCAGCACGCGAGCGGCTTGGGGACGCGGTACTCGCACCTCTCGAGGTTCGCAGCCACCGCGGGCCAGACCGTGCGCCAGGGGCAGACCATCGGCTACGTCGGATCCACCGGCATGTCGACCGGTCCCCACCTGCACTACATGGTGCACAGCCCCGGCGGCGGGGGTGGGAACTACGGCAACCACGTGAACCCCGCCCCCTACCTCGGCGTGTTCTCGAACGGGTTCAACCCGCTCGTCGACCTCGTCGAGGGGATCGCGAAGTGGGCCACCGAGAAGTTCACCTCGGCGTTCCCCGGCGCCGACATGTGGGTGCAGGCTGCCGGCGGCATGATGCGGCAGGGCGTCGAACAGGCGATCGCCTGGGCGAAGTCGAAGATCGGTCTCGACGACATCGGGACAACGCTCTACGACACCGGTGGGTTCCTGCCCCCGGGCATCTCGCTCGTCGAGAACCGAACCGGCCGCCCCGAGCCGATCCTCACCGGGTCGCAGTGGGACGTGATGCGCCGCGCCGCGGAGCCGCACGAACGGTTCCCCCGCGAGGTGGTGCTGAAGGTTCGCGATCGCGAGTTCGAGGCCTACATCGAGGATCTCGCCGACGAGCGGATAGAAGGAGCCGCCTCTGCGGCGTCACCGCGCAGCCTGAACGACCGCCTCGGCGTGGGCGTCTAGTGAGCGGGCGTCGATGCATCAGCATCGGCGCCCGCTCGGCAATCGAGAGGAGACCGTGATGGTGGACTACTGGGGGCCGGCGGACGCCCGCAACAACCAGCTGATGGTGTCGATCACGTGGTCGCAGAACGCGGCCGCGAACACGACCACGGTGCGCTGCGTCTACTACCTCGTGGTGTCGCAGTGGGTGGCGTCGTCGGCGATGCAGCTGGGCTACACGATCGCCGGCGGCGGTGCGACGGTGTTCAACGGGTACGCCCAGTACGCGGCGGGCACGCACGTCGTCATGGACTACTCGCGCACCATCGTGCACAACGCGAATGGCGACGCGTCGGTGACGGTCACCGGCTACGTCTACGACGCGATCAACGCGTACATCAACGTGCCGGTCACGGTCACGAACCTCACCCTGCCGCGGATCCCGCCCCCGGTGGTGCCACCGGCCCCGCCCGGGGCCCCGGTGCTGTCGGTGGCGCGCAACAGCGACACCCAGCACACGCTCTCCTGGTCGCGGCCGGGAACGGCGGCGACGCGAGCGATCGTGCAGCGCCGCGAGAACTCGGGCGCGTGGACCCAGATCGCCTCCCTATCGGGCGATCCCGCATCCTACGTGGACCGGGCGACGAAGGCGAACCGCCGCTACGACTACCGCGTGATCCGCTCGAACACGGGCGGCTCCTCGGCCTGGTCGGGCACGGTCACCGTGTACACGACGCCGGCGGTTCCGACTGGGATCTCGGCGACGCGCACCACGGGCGGCATCCGCGTCGACGCGACGTCGAAGCCGCCCTACGCGGCCTCCTACGATGTCGCGGACGGCGACACCGTCGTGGCGTCGGGCGTCGCGCTGCCGTGGGTGCACGAGAACCCGAACGCTGCCCTGCCGCACACCTACAAGGTGCGCGCGAAGCGCGGCGCTCTCGTCTCGACATGGTCGGCGGCATCTCCCACGGTGCAGCTCACCGCACCCCCGAACGCTCCCGGCAACCTCACCCCGAATGGTGCGCTCGTCTCTTCGGAGGCGCAGGGCGTGCTCGGGTGGCGGCACAATCCGGCCGACGCGTCCGAGCAGACCCGCGCCCAGGTCCAGATGCGCCGCCCCGGCGGCGCATGGAGCTCGGCCGAGTTCGCGAGCTCGGCGCAGTCGAAGACGTGGCCGACCGCGGCCGAGATGCTCGACGAGTTCGGGATGGGCGGCGACGGCCTCGGCCTCATCGAGTGGCAGGTGCGCACCAAGGGCGCCCACCCCGACTGGGGTGCGTGGTCTGCGGTCGCGACCGCCGACGTCGCCGCACCGCCGGTCGTCACGATCACCTCACCCGAGGATCCCCTCGACTCCGCCTACTGCGTGGTCTCCTGGCTGCACTTCCAGTCCGAGGGCCGCCCCCAGTCGGCGTGGGAAGCGATCCTGCTCGATGAGGAGGGCGCGGAACTCGAGCGCCGCTCCGGTGACGGGGCGACCTCGTCTGTGACGATGCGGTACCGCCTCGAGGACCAGCACACCTACCGGGTGACCGTGCGCACCGCAGTCGGCCCGATCTGGTCCGCCCCGGTGTCGACCGACTTCGCCGCCGAGTTCGTGCCGCCGGCACCGCCGCGCGTGCTCGCCGAATGGCGGGAGGAGCTCGGCTGCGTGCAGCTGGTCGTCGGTGAGGGCGACCCGGGGGAGGAGCTGCGGGAGACGATCGCGGTCGACGTTCTGCGCTCGATCGACGGCGGCGTGACCTGGGAGGCGATCCTCGAGCAGGCCGACCCGAACCTCCTCTTCGACGACTGGGAGTCTCTCACCGCGGGGCTGACGACCTACCGGGCGATTGCCTATGCGGAGACGGGCGCCTCGGCGACGACCGACTACGTAGCCCGGGCGGACTCGCCTGCGCTGTGGCTCTCGGGCGGCATCGGCTTCGCCACCGCCGCCCGACTGCCCTACAACCCCGCGATCAAGGTGGATGCTTCCCGTGCCCGCTCGGTGCAGCGGTACGAGGGGCGGGCCCTCGGAGTGCCGTACGCCGGCGAGCAGCTCACCCGCACCGTCGACGCATCAGGAGCGCTGCTCGAGGACGACCCGGACAACCCCTCGATTGACCGCATGATCGAGCTCGCGCAAACGATCGAGCCGGTTCACCTCTACCGCGACCCGGACGGGCGCCGCATCTACGGCGTGATCGGCTCGATATCTCTCCCGCGTGAGACCGGCGCCTCAGATGGTGCCGTGTGGCGGTGGAGCTTCCAACTCGAGGAGACCGACCGGGGGTGGTGAGCATGGACCCGATCTGGGCCGGGCCTCGCCGCCCCCGCTGGCGGTACCTTCTCCTCGACGAGACCGACCAACCCCTGCGCGCCGTCGATGGCGTGGACGGTGGCTCCTGCGAGGTGGCAGCCACGACCCGTCTCGGCGGCTCCGCGTCACTCACGATCGATGAGCGCGGGCAGAGCATCGACTGGATGCGGCACCGCGTCCAGATCACCTACGACCCCGGCATCTCCGGCGCCGACCCCTGGCCAATCGCCACGATGCTGTTCACCTCCCCACGCACCGTCACCCGAGACGACCGGACAACCCACACCGTCGACCTGCTCTCCAAGATGGCCGTCGTCGACGAGGACACCGTCGAAACCCGCTACAGCCTCCCCGCCGGTACCCCGATCATCCCCACCGTCGTCGCCCTCATTGAGTCCACTGGCGAGACCCGCATCGCCACCACCGACTCCGACACCGCGCTCGCCGCCGCGATGGTGTGGGATGCGGGCACGTCGAAGCTCACGATCATCAACGACCTGCTGGGCGCGGCCGGCTACTGGTCGCTGTGGTGTGACGGCGGCGGCCAGTACCGCGTCGAGCCATACGTGCTGCCTGCCGAGCGGCCGCTCGCGGGCGAGTTCGCCGCGGGCGAGTTCGCGATCCATCAGCCGGGCTGGGAGCGCGAGCAGGATCTCGCATCGGTCCCGAACCGGTTCGTGGTGGTCGGGCAGGGCGACGACGAAGAGCCGGCACTTGCGGCGGTCGCGACGAACGAGGATCCCGAGTCGCGATTCTCATTCCAGGCGCGGGGCCGGTGGATCACCCGCACCGAGACCGGCGTTGAGGGCACGCAGGACGTGCTCAATGCGCTCGCGCAGCGCCGCCTCATCGATGCGATGTCACCGGTCGCGAAGCTCGCCGTGACGCACGCGATCGTACCGCTCAACCCGAACGACCTCATCGAGTTCCGCGGCCGCGGGCATACCGCCCGCGCGACCATCCAGAAGATGAGATTCGATCTCCGCTATGACGCGCAGTGCCGTGCGGAATGGAGAGAGCTGTGAACGCGATGACCGACCGCCTGCTGCAGCCCCTCGTCGATCGCATCGTCGACCTCGCCGCGCAGCTGCGCGCGACCCCACGCACCGAGTGGGGCGTCGTCGCCGAGGTCGACCCGCTCCGTGTCCGCCTCGACGGCGACCTCGACCCGCTCGCCGGCACGCCGGCGTCGGTGCTCCGCGAGCACGCGGTCGGCGACCGCGTGCTCTGCCTGATCCAATCCCGCCGCGTCACCATCGTCGGCCGCGGCTCCGGCCCCCGCCGTTCCGGCACGATCGTTGTCCCCACCGGCGCGCTCACTCAGGCCGGAACATCGCAGATCTGGGCCACAACGCTCGATGTGGCGGTGCCCGCGGTTGCTCCTCCCGGCACGATGATCCGCATGACGGCGCTCGCGATCGGCACTGGTTACGGTCACTTCTCGCAGGTCAACCAAACGCCCGGTCTGAGCACCACCAACGTGCGGGTCCGATTCACCCAGGTCGCGTCATCCACTCAGCAGAACCTCCTGCTGCTGTGGGAGATCGTGCCCACCACCTAGAACGGAGTCCCAATGACGAACTTCCTGCAACAGGCCCGACTCGCAGAGGACGTCGAACTGCGCTCGCGCGCGACCGCCTGCGCGGCGGGCCGAGGCGTACCCGCGCCGGCCGAGTGGACGCAGCAGCACATGTGGCAGCTCGCCACGACCCCCGGATGGTGCTGCGCCGCCAGCGACGCTGACGGGCGGAGCTCGGCGATCACCGACGCGATGATCGCCACCGCCGTCGATGACCTCATCGCCGCCGAGACCCCGCCCGACCCGCCCAGCGAAGACCCCGAGGAGAGCCCCGCCCAGTAGCGGGGCTCACCTCGTTCAGGAAGGAGCATCATCGTGCTCACCGAAGCAGATCTCGCCGCCTACGTGCAGCGCGTCCGCTACCAGTGGATCGACGTCGACAAGGTGTTCGGTGCGCAGTGCTGGGACCAGTGGTCGCACTACGCGACGAACTTCCTCGGCGTGCCGTCGTGGCCGACGTACACGAACGCCGGCGGCACCGGCCCGCACGCGGGCTGGGCCTGCAACGTCTGGCACCACTTCGAGCGATCCGGCCTCGGGCAGTGGTTCGAGAAGATCCCCGCCGGCCAAGCGCTCCGCCCGGGCGACGTCGTGATCTGGGAGCTCGGGTCGGCCTGGTACCCGCTCTCGCACATCGCGACCCTGCTCGAGGTGCTCGCGAACGGGATGCTGCGCTGCCTCACCCAGAACCCGGGCGCGGTGCAGATCGCGGATCTCATCCCGCGGGGTGTGCTCGGCGCGCTCCGCCCGAAGGCGCTCACCGTGGGCGCCTTCCACACCTCCAAGACGCCGGCGCTCGCCGCGTCGCAGAAACTCGCGGCGTTCCACCGCGCTCGCCGCCTCCGGAAAGGACGCAACACCATGTTCATCGTGCTCGAGAAGAACGCCCGCCAGGACGGGTCGCCTGCCTACGCCACCTTCACCGAAGGCGTCGAGGGCTCGTGGACCGAGATGGATACCAGCGACATGCAGGGCATGGCCGCCAACGCGCTCGCCACCCAGTACGGACAGCCGATGTCGTGCACCCTGCCGTTCTGGAAGCGCATGAAGCTGAAGCACTGCACCCCCGACGAGCGCGCAGCGCTCAAGAAGGCCGGCTGGTGAACACGATCGCGACCGCGCTCGCCGCAGCTGGGTTCGCGCTGCTCGTGCTCGCGGCGATCACCGCGACCGTGTGGGCGCGCGAGCACGGCGCACAGCCTGCCCGCGTCGTGGCGGGGTGGGTGCGGGCACGCTGGCTGCGCCTCGTCCCCGAACCCCGCTACGCGTCCACGGTGTACGCCTGCGCCTACGCCCTGTTCGTCGCGACGGGGGTGGTGACGCTCGCTTGGCCGCCGCAATCGCTCGAAGGCGTGTTCGGTGCCGGCGGCATGACCGTCGTCGGCCTGATGTTCCTCGTCGGCGGCGCGCTCGGCATGCTCGCGGGCTGGCGGGAATGGTGGGAGCTCGAACGGTGGGCGATCGTCGCGATGGTCGCCGGTCTCGCCGCGTACGCGTACATCGTGATCGTGCTCCACTTCCAGTCCACCGGGTCGCGACTCACCCAGGCCGGCGTAATCCTCATCGCCTCCTGCGTGCTCGCGCTCCGCCTCGGGATGATCTGGCGGTACCCGTTCAAGCCGAGGGGGTAGCCGGTGGGAATCATCGACAGCCCCGACAAGCTCTGGTACACCCTCGCGGGCGCCCTCCTCGTGTGGCTCGGCCGCATCCTCGCCAACCGCATCCAACAGTCCACCGAGCAGCGCCGCCAGCAAGTCGACGCGCACGCCGCGGCGCTCACTGAGAACCGCAAGCTCAAGGAGAGCCTGCACGCGCACCGCGTCGAGATGCTCAAGACCGGCACCTGGACCCAAGACACCCTGCCCCCCTTCATGAAGGAGTAACCCCATGACCACCCAGACCAAGACCGATCGCAAGAACCAGGACCGGCGCACGATCATGGCCGCCCTGATCGCTGTGCTCGTCGCCCGCCTCGTCGCACAGATCCCGGCGCTGGCCGCCGCGCTTGCGTGGGTCGACGGCGTGATCGCGGAGGCCGGCATCGTGTCGGTGCCGGCGCTCGCGCTGCTGCAGGCGATCGTGATCGCCCTCGTGATCCTCGCCTACCAGCGGCTCGCGCAGTGGCTCGGCGATCGCTGGCCGGCCGTCGAGCGCATCATGCTCGGATCCGACGCCCGCCCGCACTACGTGCCCCGCTACGCCGCCGACTGACCCATCAACGAACTGCGCCCCCGCTGCTCCTCACGGAGCAGCGGGGGCGCCTATCTGTTTGAGTAGCGATTAGATGCGCTGTTCGTTTTGGTATGGAAGCAGCTTGTGGTAGTTAATAGGTGTACTGTTTCGAGCGGGTCAGGTGGGTCAGGGTGGCATTTGTTTCCGTCAGGCCAGTCGGAATCCGCTCCATGAGAGAGATATCCACGGGCCTTCGTGCTTCGAACCATTGGCATGATCCGGCGATTCCTGAGTATCATGATGAGTTGCGAGCTCTGATCCGGCGTGACTTGGACACAGACCTTCCGGAGGCCGACTACGTGGACGCGATCGGCGCGATCAGTGACTTCTGCCAGGCTGCCAAAGCTGGGCGTCTCCGAGTAGGAGATACCCCCCGATTTCCGGTGCGAGTTGTTGGCAGTGACATCCTCGAGATGAGGCCCTTGTTCGACCCTCCCTCTAAGAGTAGTCGTCTGGTACGCATGTACTATGCTGAGCCAACAGACGACGAAGATTGTCTGTTAGCTCTTCATCTGGCAACAAAAGCAAATGGGGAGAGTGGTGTTGCCGAGCAGCAGATTCAGATTGAGCGCGCTACCCAACGCGCCAACGCATGGTCAGTTCAGTTCACGTTGGAGAAGAGGAGGCCCTAGATGGACAACTTAATTCTCGATCTGCTGGGGGAGTCGTCGGTTGACCGCTCTTCCATCGAACTCGCCGCCAAAAACCACCGTTCCCAGCGTCACCTGATCGAAGGGCTTGCGAACGCTCTTAAGGTTGCTGGAGTCTCGATTTCTTCTGTTGCAGAGAAGATGGGTGAGTCGGAACACCTGGTCTGCCAATGGCTGGATGGAGATCGAGACCTGACTCTCTCGCAGTTACGCAAGTTTGCCAACTCCATTGATGCCTTCGTGGATTACAGGGTGACTTCGCTTTCGGAATCCGCGGACCGGAAATTCAAGACCATGACTTCCTCGCATGCCTCGAATAATTGGGTGGAATGGGAGCCGGGCCCCGATCATAGGCCGGCTGAGATGATCGGTGGTCTGGGGTGAGTGACACTTCCGGACGTCACGTCGAACTCCGGAGGATCGAAGTGTTCCATTCGGACGTGGAGGAGTCAGAAGAAGTTCGGTTCGGTCTTGAATGGCATCTCGACGTGATTGCTTACACCGATTCGGGAAACATCATCGTCAGTTCTTATCTGCGGGTAGTGGAGAAGGAAGGGTTCGCCCAGACGCTTAGCCAGGCTGTCCTTCTGTCCGAAAAGATGGGGTGGGACCTAGACGACTGGCCTGAGGAAAGATTCCGGGATTGGGTGAGAGTTCATGTTGCGGAGGATCTGTACGACCTTTCGCGACGTGCGATCCAAAGTCAGGCAGCTCAGATGGACTTTCAGTTCAATCTAGAATTGTCATCGCCGGATGACGTTGAAGTGCACGAGGTGCGCTTCGAGAGTCAGGATTCATCGGAGTAGTAGCTGCAATCCACTCGCCAGGACACCCTGTGTGATTAACGCCAACCCGTACCTTCCGAGGGCTATGTGGCGTTGATCTCTCATGGCATCTGGTCTAACGCTCTGCGCCCCGCTGCTCTTATGTTCTAGTGGGGTGTTTGCTTGGTTCGAGCGCGGGAGTTACCTGCGCGCGAAAGGTCGATATGGTTTCCTCATGTTCCCTCAGGGCTCGATAGCCAGTGTCGCGGATGCGGCAATTGTCGCCACATTCTTCCAAGATTTTCTGGCGTGGTTTACCGCAATAGCGGCATTATTATCAGCCTTCGCGACCGTCGTCGCCTCTGCGGTAGCTGCTGCAGTGGCGTGGTTGGGGTTCAAACTAAGTAAGCAGACCCACGAACTGCAGCGGGAAGTCCAGGAGCAACGACGGGAGAGAGAAGTTCAAGCTGAGAATCTTCGACTTGAACAAGAGCAGAGGGTGCAAGAACGGCGCGAGAACGGGATGCGCGCCATGGAAGCAAGGCGCCAAGAAAGCGAACTCGAGGGTGACTCCATTGCCGGGCCGCATGCGTGGTTCGTGATGGAAGCTCTTGACTCAAGCGGCACGAGATTCTCGCTTAGAAACACTGGTGACCGTGACGCCGCAAATCTGGGGCTGAGTGACGCTTCACAGGGGTGTGAGGGAGAGTGGCGTTTTTACCCCGATGCTCACGTGACTGGCCTGGCTGCCGGAGAAAGCGTGGAGGTGCTTGTGCCGTCATGGGACGACGGCCGATTGGGGCAGATGGCGAAGCTTTCCTGGGGAGAGCGGGATCAACCGCATTTCCCTGACTCGGCGTATCGCGAGCAGTTCCTGCTTATCGAACGACCATCCGAAGCATAGGTCACGGTTGGGGTTCTTGGAGCCAGTGTTGCTCATTCCGTCTCTCTTCAGTGGAGTACTGGCGCCTCAGTAGCACTGGCAGTGAGCGCGTGTGAGATCTCCTCGCTCTCGAGCTGAACGCGCTCGACGAGTTCGGCGTCGCCGGGCTGCTCGGGATCAAGCCAGTCGTCGTGCTCGTCGCGTGGGAGAACGAGCGGCATCCGCGGCCAGTACTCGGCCGCCTCGCTGCCAGCGGGGGCGTCGCGGGTGACCATCGAGTACGTTGTGAGTTCACCGTCGTCGGTGGTGACGGTGGAGGTGACCGCGGCGATCCCGAACTGCTCACCATCGGGAAGCTGGAAGCGGCCCTTCTTCTCGACGTACCACGTCGCCGGCAGCAGCGCGCGGCGCTGGAACGGACGCTTCCACGAGCGCAACAGCCGGTCGTCGCGAGAGTTGAACGCGGAGAACTTCACCGGCCCGCTGCCGTCGAGCCAGAGCCACCACCACGCGAACACGAGCTCACGATCACCACCTCCGGCTCTGATGATGGGGTTCAGGTTGCGGGCCTTCGATCCCGTGATCGCGGCCCTGCCGTCGCGGCCCTGTGCCCACTCCGCGATCGCACGCTCGGACTCGCGCTGGTCGAGCGGGCGGAGGGGGTCACGCGGCTCTTCGCCAGGGTGGAGGTAGCCGCCGAGCCCGTACGAGTTGCACATGCGCTCAGGCTACGCCGCCGCGCCGGCCGAAGATACCCCCTGCCCTACGAGGGCGAGGGGCTACTCCGAGCGCGACTCCTGATCGACGGCAGCGCTCGCCGCCGCGATGATGCGGCTTACCTGCATGCGGGAGAGGCGCACGGCGGCGGCGATCGCGGTCTGGGGCATCTTGGCGGCGTGGGCGTCGAGGATCGCGGCGTCGCGGGCGGCGTGGGCCTGCTCGAGGCGGTCGGCGGCGGCTGTGAGGGCGCGGGCGTGGTTGGTCATCGTCGGCCTCGGATCGCGTAGATGAGCGCGGCCACAGCAATCACCGCGGCGGCGATGGAGATGATGAGGGTGAGGGTCTGCATGAGGGGCTCCTGGTGGACGTAGGATGGAGGGGTAGGGCCCCGAGTATCTAACGGCTACTCGGGGCCCTTCTCTGTCAGTCGCGGTTGCGCCGGTTGCGCTTCGCGGTCTGCCAGAGGATGAGGGCGGTGATGAGGTTGACCAGTGCGGTGAAGAACCCGATGATCTCCATGTTTCCCTCCCTCTCTGTCGGGGTATCTCCCCAACGTCTCTAGTGTAACATCATGTGGCACTAGAGTGCAACATGATGTTACGCAGTGGGGGTCGATCCGATCACGACAGGCTGCGCTTCTCGACGGGTTTGTGTCGCTGATCCCAGGATCGCCAAGTCACCGCGGCCGCCATCTGCACGCTCGGGAAGTATCCGACGAGCGCGCGATCGTCAGGGTTCTCATCGCCGGTCACGGATCGCCACAGCAGCGCGGACGGTCGCCCGATCCTCACGCGACGGATGATCGCGACCCGGATCGAGCCGTCGTACATCCACGCCTCTTCATCGTTGATGCGCGTCAGCGTCATCATCGGGCTCCACGGCATTCCTCCCATGCGGGCGAGAGTAGCCGCGACCCCCGACATCAGACCCGACGCACGCTGAGCATCTGCCACCCAGCGGGCACCGCGGCCCGCAGCTCGGCGTAGCTCGATCCCTCGACCTCTCGCGTTGCGTCGCGCCGCGCGTAGGTGCCGAGCGCGGTGATGGCGGTCTCGCCCTTCTTCATGGTGACCGGGGCCTGCACGAGCACGAACCCTTCTGGGCGGTTCTTCTCGAGCTGCTCCTGCACCTCGGGGAGCCCTTCTCCCTTCACCTCGATGGCGACCGATTCGACCTGGCGGATTGTGGCGAGCAACATGATCCGAGACTACCGCGCGCGTGGGGCAAACGTGGGGCAGAGGGGGACTGTAATAGGCGGTAGTGCGCTGCCCCACGCGGTGACCCTGGACCCCCGAGATTGGCGTGTTGATGCGGGTCCAGGCGGTGCGCGGTGGTGCACCGCACTGCACTGTAATCGACGGTGATGGGCCTGATAGCGTTCGCAATGAGAAGGTCAGGGGTTCGATTCCCCTCAGATCCACCCAATCGGACGTACTAGAACCGCTGACTTCGGTAGATGTTGGTTCGGGTACGAGGGCGGCGAACGGCTCAGCGAGCCGGATCGTCGCCCTTTCGTCTTCGCTGATCTCGATGCCGTTGGTCAGTGCTTGGTTGGCCAGGCGCTTGCCTTGGTCGTCGGTGCGGGCGTAGAGGGTGGCGCAGTCGACCAGCAGGCTGAGCGCGGTGCTCAGTTGCTTGCGTGATCCCTCGTGCTGGTCGTGCTCGGTCGCGAGCCTGCGGTCGATGTCCGCAAGGCCGGTGCGGATGCGGTCTTGGTGACGCTTGAGGGTCTCCAAGTCGATCGCGTCGGCGAAGTGCGCGGCGAGCAGCTTGTCGCTCTCGTTCTGGAGGCGCTGACGGTTCGCGGTCAGTTCGGCCAGTTCGTCAGAGCGGGAGGCGAGGCGTTCATCGAACGCGGCCTCGACCTGTGCCGCGAGCGCGGCGTAATCCTCTTCGGTGATCGCGATCTCGCGGTAGCAGTCAGCAACGAGTTGCTCGGCGATCCCAACCGGCACCGCGCGGCGGGTGCAGCTCTTCCGCTTCGAGGCTCGCCCGGAGCAGACGTAGTAGGCGTAGCGGACGCCCTGACGGTTGGCCGGGAAGTCCAGCTGCATCCGCGACCCGCACGACCCGCAGAACAGCGAGCCTTTCAGGTAGTGGTCGTGGGTGCGTCGCCGTTCGGAGGCTTTCTTGCGCGAGTCGAGCAACCGTTGCACCTGTTGCCAGGTCTCGACATCGACCAACGGCTCGTGCGTGCCGGTCTGTTCCGCGCCTTTGTAGCGGACGATCCCGATGTAGTACGGGTTGCGCAGCAGATCGAAGAACGTCGAGCGCCCAACCGGGCCCGAGGGTCGCTTCGGGGTCGGCACGCTGGTCAGCCCGCGCGCGGTCACGTCCGCGAGCAGATCAACGACGGTGCGTTCCCCGGCGGCGTACTGCTCGAACACCCACCGCACCAGCGGTGCGCGTTCGGCGTCGATCTCGACGGTGCGGTACTCGCGGCCCTGCTCATCACGCTTGCGGACGTTGAGGTAGCCGATCGGGGCGCGCATCGGGGTGCCGCCGGTCTCGAACTTCTGCGTCAACCCCTTGGTGACCTCAGTGGCGAGATTCTTGGAGTAGAACTCCGCGATGGACGACATGATGCCGTGCAGCAGCATCCCCGAGGGCGTCTCGTCGATGTTCTCCGTCGCCGATACCAACGTCACGCCCGCCTCGACCAGACGACGATGAATCTCCACATCATCGAGCCGGTTCCGGGCGAGGCGGTCGACCTTGTGCACGATGCAGTAGGTCACCTGATGGGTGGCGATGTACTCCAGCATCCGTTGCAGGTCGGGCCGGTCGGCGGAGCGTGCGGACTCCCCGGCGTCCACGAACTCGGCCACGATCCGGGCGCCGAGGTCTTCTGCCTTGCGAGCGTTCGCCTGACGTTGGGCGGGGATCGAGAATCCCTCGTCACGCCCGCCCTTGGACGCCTGCTCCTTGGTCGAGACCCGCTGATAGGTCACCGCCGTCAACAGCGGCGCGGTGCCGGTCTCCGTCATAGGCATCGTCAGAGTCATGGTCGTCTCCTTGCTCGTCCGCCGATGTGCAGGCGGGCGTCGAGTTCTCACTGGTGTGCTGGTCACCGATGCGACGCTGCTGCTCATCAAGCTCGTGAGCGTGGAGTTCATCCGCGATGTACAGAACCAGCGCGATCAGTCGCTTGTTGTCAGGCTTCGGGCGCAGCCGAGGTTCGGCTGAGATACGCCGACCCGTGCTCGTCACCCGGTAGTGCTTCATGTACTCCAGGTGCACGCTCGTTCCGCCGCCGCTGGATGCGTTCGTGTCGACGGGCGGCGATGAGGCGGGCGAGGCTGATGGGGCCGTAGATGAGGAACTTGAAGGTGTTGTAGATGCACAGCAGCACGATCAGGTGCAGCCAGCCGGGAGCGCCATTGTCGATGAGGGTGGTGCACCAGTAGGCGATGGCGAAGTAGACGACTGACAGCAGCATCGCTGGTGCGCCCCACTTGAGACCTCGCCGGGTGCGCAGCGCGTCGAGCAGGATGTTGGTAGGCATCCAGGTACGCAGGAACATGCGGATACGGATGCTGGTGTTCCAGATCAGTCGAAGCATGATCAAGTCCTCCCAAGCGGCGACGCCTTGATGGGATGGACTTGCCTGGGCGGTTCCCTGGCTCGTCATGCCGCCTCCACAGGGGTGACGGCCTAGTTGGTAATAAATCGCCTGCGCCTTGATCCTACCCGCTTCGGTCGGACTCGGGAAGAGCAGCCGGGGCGGGCCGTTGGGCGGTGTGCACCTGCCGCGTGGGAGGTGCGGCATGGAGCACGAGGGGCAGTTGGCGTTCGACTTCGAGGAGTTCGAGCGTGAGGAGGCCCGTGCCCGGCTGCACGAGTGGGCGGGCGCGCCGTTGCACTTCACCACGGACTACTACCCACCCGCGATGCTGGATGAGGCGTTCGCGCACTGGCGGTTCCTCAACGGTGACTTCGGTTCGTTCGGCCGCAGCCACATGTGGCATCGCAGCATCAGCGGCGGCACGGTGGAGTTCGGGGAGCACCGCGCCGAGTCGTTCACCGCCGATCTGCGTCCCGAGCCGGGCGCGGAGGGGCCGGGCGATCTGCTGACGATGGTGGTGTGCGAGCCGTGTGAGTGGCACTCGCCCGCCGGCAGCGAGAACGAGGCGGTCGAGGCGTGGCACGACCACGCCGTACCGGGGTGGCGCGAGCTGCCGGTGGTTCCGCGTCAGGTGCGGGTGCGCTCGGAAACGGGACTGACGAAGGTCGCGCTGCGGTGGATCGAACAGCGATACCCGGCGCACATGCAGGTGCCCGGCGCGCCGATCATCACCGAACGCGCACAGTACGGCACCCGGCATGTGGCCGGGTATTCGCCGTGGGGCGGCTACGACCTGTCGGCTACCGCCCTGGAGCGCCCGGCCCGCACGCAGCCGGGCCGCTCCATCCGGCGGGAAGCGGCCTGGTTCGAGTCGGCGCAGCCTGCGGCATCCGCGGCGCGGCGCGGGCGGGTGCTCGGGGACTGACCCCCACACAGGAGCGTGGGGCCGAACCGTGCTGGTTCGGCCCCACCGATGTGCGCGTAGACGTTCAGGTGATCTCGCCGGTGTCGGGGTCGAGGCTGGCGTAGAAGTCCTCCTCGGTCTGGCGGCGACGTTCGACGTCGGCGATGACGAAGGCCACGAAGTCTTCGTCGCGGTCGGTGATCGGGGTGTCCTCGATCGGTTCGGCGTCGTCCTCGCCGGGCCAGACGGTCTGGCGGGTGGGCCGGTCGCGGTCGAGGCGGGTGCCGCACGCGGCGACCCAATCGCGCAGCCGCTGCCGGGCGTCGGCGAAGTCCCGATGCCAGCCGATCGGTGCCGACCCGTTCTGCTGCGGGTCATACGCGCACAGCCAGTGCGTGTGCAACGCGCTCAGTTCCCAGTGCAGTTCCGGATGCCGGTGCCACATCGGAGGGATCACCGATGCGGGCAGGCCATAGGTGGCGCGAAGCCAGTTGACCCACTGGTTCAGCTCCAGCCACGCCGCCTCCGCGTCATCGGCGGTCAGCAGGTTCCAGTTGATCGGGCCGGGCGGCTCATCCAGCATCGGCCCGAGATCGCCGCGTGGGGGCATCGATGCCGGGTCGAGGTCGGGATCGGGCCTGTCCTCGGGCTCCTCGTCCGCCACGGGAGTGTGATCGTCGCTCATGGCTGGCTCCGTTCAGTGGCCCAGCGTCGCAGGCTCGCGTACCTGAGCGGACTGCTCAGGACGCTCGAACGCCTGGCTGCGCTCGGTGCCCATCGCTTCGCGGGCGGCACCACCGCGCGGCTCACGGTTGATGGCCAACCGGGTGGTCACCGGGTTCGGAGTGAGCGTGTCGGCCCGGAACTCCTCTCGTTCCTCGCCGGTGACGCGATCGGTGAACTTCTTGAACTGTCCGGTGGCGATGAAGTCGTCCCCCTTCTTGAACATCTCCATCGCTGCTTCGGCGGCCTTGTAGCGAATCGCGAGGTCGTGGTAAGTCCGGCCCGTGTTGGTGAACCTGCCGTCGTCCTCACGTCGCCAGTGGTCGACGCCGACACGCGCGTAGAACCTTGGCGTGCCGGTTTCCTCGCTGGTAGTCAGTCTCGGGTCGCCGGCGATGTGGCCGACCATGATGACGCCGCTCTTGATGCCCATCGCATTTCCTCCTGCCTGTTCACGCCCGCGTTCGTGCGGTCGTTCTGGCAGCTAGGTGCTCGGTCACAGCCTCCGTGGGCTCAGGTCGTGTGCCGTGCTGTCGGTGGGTACGACAGCCGCCGTCATTGCCGGGCTCCGTTGCGGGTCGGGACGCACGCCGAGCGCGGGCCGATGCGCCCGTACCGCCTCGACGGTGAGCGCCGGTTCACGCCCAGGCTCGGGTTCCGATTCGGGTCGGGAGTCGTGGTCGATGTCGTCTTGCATCGCGGCCAGTTGGGTCTCGATTCGGGCGAGGTCTTTCTCGGCGTCTGCGAGGGCCTCTGCGTGGCGGAAGGGTTGGCCGATGCGTTGCTCGGCGTCGTCGCGTTCTTGCTCGGCGCTGGTGAGGTCGTCGCGGGCTTGGTCGAGTAGCGAGGGGATGCCGGAGGCGCGGTTCTCGATGCGCTGGATGAGTCCGACGCCCCCGTCGAGGAAAGCCTGCCGGGTCATGACGAACCCGCTGCGCGGCACTCCGTCGAGTCTGACGGTCACCATAGGTTCGGCCCCGAGCGCCGGACTGGTTGAGACCGTGACGTCGAAGCCGCTGATCTTGCCGATGGCACCGTAGTCGCGGGAGGCGTAGCGGGGTGCCCATTTCAGATCGGAGTCATGCGCCCAGGCCGCGAGCGCGTGCGCGGCATCGGCACGTGAGGTGTAGGTGCGGCCACGTAGCTCGATGCGGAACTTCTCGCCGGAGGTATCGGTCACGCGCGGCAGCACCGATTCGAGGGCTTCAATGTCGGAGGCAGCGCGACGTGCGTGATCGCTGGCGCGGTCGCGGGCATGGGCGAGCATCGACTCGTTGCGGTGGTAGGCACGCTCCAGGCGACGCAGCCGTTGCACTTCGGTGTGCACGGTGGAGTGCTCCAGCAGCAGAGGGTTGCCTGAACTGATCGCTTTGGCTTCTGCGGCAGAGAGTGCGGATGAGTCGATTTCTTCGATCTCGCGGGAGTCGAGGCTGCCGCGCATGAGTTGCGCGATGAACGTGGCTTTGCGTTCGACGCCTTGCCACATGTAGGAGTCGAACGATCGCTCGGTGACGAACCGGACGATGCCGACTTCGGGATTCTGGTTGCCTTGGCGCAGGATGCGGCCCTCGCGCTGGGCGATGTCGCTCGGTCGCCACGGGCAGTCCAGGTGGTAGAGGGCGACGGCTCTGGCTTGGACGTTGGTGCCGACGCCCATCTTCTCGGTCGATCCCATCAGCACCGCGATGTGCCCGGCGCGGGCGGCGGCGAACAACCTGGCCTTGTCCACGTCGGTCTTGGCTTCGTGCATGTATCGGATCGACTCGGCGGGCATCCCGCGTGCAATGAGTTGCGCCCGGAGTTCGTCGTAGGCGTTCCACCGGGTCGGGTTCGGGGTGCCGATGTCGGAGAACACCAACTGCAACGCGCCGCGCACGGGCGACTCCTGCCCGGTGATCGGGTCGAGGTAGGTGTTGTCTTTCGTCTGTTCCCAGACCCGGTGGATGCTGTCGGCGGCCAGATCGACCTTGGACGGCCCGGAGGGGTCACGCGGCACGATCATGCGGATGTCGAGCGCGGCCTTGCGTCCATCGGTCGAGATGGTGAGCATGTTGTCTTCGCTCGGCGATACCGACCGGGCCGCGACCTTCTCGGCGCGGGTGCCGAGGGTCTCGATAAACTGTTCCAGCTCGACCGTGGGCTGGATCGCCACCGTTGCCGGGGCGCGCCTGCCGTCGTCGCGTTCAGCGAGGTCGGGAATCGGCAGTTGCAGATCCTCGGCGGTCTTCACATCCGCGAAGATCGACCAGAGCTTCAGCATCTCCGGCACGTTCTGGAACTTCGCGAACCTCGTCTTCATACGGAACGTGTTGTTGCCGGTGGGGGCCATCTCCATCTGCGTGACGGTCTGCCCGAACGTCGCCGCCCACGCATCGAACGCCCCGATCCCGGCAGCCTCCAGCAAGTCAGGGCGCAGGTACTTCTGCATCACGAACGCCTCGGTCACCGAGTTCGAAATCGGCGTCGCCGTCGCGCCGGTGACGACCCGCTCACGGCCCTGGGAGCGCAGGTACTCGAGCTTCATGTGCAGGTCGCTGGCGCGGTTGGAACCCTCGATCGCGGCGTCGGAGATGTTGGAATCGGTGGCGAGGTTCTTGTACATGTGCATCTCGTCCACGACCACGTAGTCGATGCCGGTGTCCTCAAAACACACCCCGGCATCCCGATCTGTGTCGATGCGGGCCTTGACCTTGTTCTCCAGTTGCAGCAGCTTGCGCTGGATGCGCTTGACGCTCATCGCGTTCTCACCCGTCGCGGTGGCGAGCACCTCCCGCATCTCGTCCACCTGGGCTTGGATGTACGCCTGCTGAGTCTCGGCGCGCAGCGGAATCTTCTCGAACGCGCCCTGCGTCACCAGGACGCCATCCCACTCGTTCGCCGACGCCCGCGCGACGAACAGGCGGCGCTTGTCGGCGGTGAGGTCTTTGCTGGACGCGGCGAGAATCCGGGCCTGCGGATAGATTTGCAGCCACTCGCGGGAGAACTGTTCGAGCATGTGGTTCGGAATCACGAGCACGGGCTTGTCGATGAGCCCCATGCGGCGCATCTCCATGACGCCCATGATCATTTCCGCCGTCTTGCCCGCTCCGACCTCGTGGAACAGCCCGGCGGAGGGTTCGGCGATCATGCGCGCGACGGCGGAGCGCTGGTGCGGGCGCGGGGTGAAGTTCTCCGCCAGACCCGGCAGGCTCAGGTACTCGCCCGCGTCGGTGTAATCCCTGAGCACGATGGAGTTGAAGCGCCGGTTGTACTCAGTCACGAGCGTGTGGGCGCGTTCGGGGTCTTCGAACACCCACTCGGAGAACCGCTCTTGCAGGGCATCGGCTTTCTCCTGCGCGGCGGTGGTCTCCAGCGGGTTGAGCACGCGACGCTTCTTGCCGTCGACGTCCTCGATCTCGTCGTAGACGAGCAGGGTGCGCTGTTCCATGATCGCCTGGGCGATGTCCGGGGCGGGGCGGCGTTCGGTGCCCCACTCGCTGGTGGCCAGCAGCCCTTGACGGCCTCCGCGCACTTCCCACATGCCCGGCAGCGGGTTCTCCACGTTCACTTCGCGGGTGCGCAGCAGCTCGTTCAGGAACTGCGCGTGCACCTCGGCGCTGATCCACACCGCACCCATCCGGGCGCTGATCTCCTGCACACCGAGCGATTCGGGCACGACCTCGGTCAGCGCGTCCACGTTCGCCTGAAACTCAGGTTCGTCGGCAGCGCGCGCCGTGGCCTGCTCCAGTTTCACGCGCACATCGCCGGAGAGGTACGCGGGGGCGTGGATGAGTTCGTCGGTGACCGGATCGGTGAACACCAGCCCGGTCAGCGAGGCACGGGCCTCAGCCTCGCCCATGCCGAGCATGTCGGCGATCAGCGGCAAGTCGATGCCCCCGCTGCGGTCGAGGCTGACCGCGATCGCATCGGCCGGGGTGTCCACGCCTTGTGGTTCGGTTCGCGGGGAGACGACCCGGCGGGTCATGATCGCCGCCGGGGTCGCGGTCTGGTCGGTGTCGTCGAACTGCTCCAAGGCGAGCACGAGCGCCCCGAACGGGTCAGAGCGCAGCACCCGGATCGGGGTCGGCACCGTGCGGGCGTAGGTGTCTTCCCCGGCATCGTTGGTGCGTCCGGTGCGGCGCAGCGTGTAGCGGTTCAGCGGCCCGTACCTGCCGGCGTACTTGCGGTAGTCGCGGTGCAGGCTCTCACGTGCCACGTTGATCTCGTCGGTGTCATCGACGGTCGCGGCCTCCAGTTCGAGCAGCCGGTGCGCCGCATCGCGCAACCCCAGCAGGGCGCGCAGCTCAGGCCCGGCGCTCTTAGGCACCTCCAGCGGTTCGACGGAACCAGCGGCGACGGTGCCGAACCCGGTGTCGGTGGCGACGATGCTGCCATCCCACAACTGCGGCGGCGACGGCACGCGTGCGGCCTGCCGCGCCCGATGCTCCGCCGTGGGCGCGGTGAACGTCAGCCCGGTGCGACGAGCGCTGAACGTGATCTGATCGAGCACGTCAGCCAAGTCAGCTTCCAGCCGCCCGGGGTCGCCGTCGACCGCGACCGCTGGCCTGCCGTACATCCCCTGACGGATACGCATCTCACCGAGCACATGCTCGGGGCGATGGTCGAAGTAGGCGTTGATCTTCGCCCGCTGCCCGTCCAGGCTGATCGGAGTGACCGTCTCCCACAAGCCGTCATCGGCGGTCGGCTGCCCGTCCTCGCGGCGGCGCAGGATGAGCAGATCGGTCACCACGTCGGTGCCCGCCGTGCGCCGATGCGCCCCGGCGGGGAGCCTGACCGCGCCCACGAGATCGGCGAGCAGCGCCATCTCTCGGCGCGCGCCGGGGTTCTGCGCATCCATCGTGTACTGCGACGTCAGGACGGCGACCATCCCGCCGGGCCGGGTGAGTCGCAAGCCCTTGAGGATGAAGTGGTTGTGCATCGACTGCCGGGTCGGATTGTGCACCGGGTCGTGCAAGGTCACGTCCGAGAACGGCACGTTCCCGATCGCTGCATCGAACGACCCCTCGGGCAGTCGGGTGTCGGCAAACGACTCGCCCCGCACCTCGGCGTGCGGGTACAGGGCGCGGCTGATCGCCGCGGTCACCGGGTCGAGCTCCACCCCGGTCATGCGGGCGTGCTCGGGGGCCATGCCGAGGAACGTGCCCAGCCCGGAGCCCGGTTCGAGGACGTGCCCGCCGTCGAAGCCGAGCGCGGTCATGGCCCGCCACATCTGCCGCACGATCAACGGGTCGGTGTAGTGCGCGTTGATCGTCGTGCGCGCAGCGGCATCCCACTCGTCCGGGGTGAGCAGGCTCCGCAGCTGCTCGCGCTCCGTGCTCCAGTCCTGCTTGGACTCGTCGAAGACATCGGGCACCGCGCCCCAGCTCGACCAGCGCGCAAGCGTCTGCTGCTCATCGGGCGTCGCCGGGCGTTCCTGCTCGGCAAGTAGCCGTGCGGTTTCGATGGCGGCGACGTTCGCGTGGAAGCGGGCCTTCGCGCCCGAGGGGGCCAGGTCGTCGTGCGTGTCCGTCACGAACCGCAGCACCGGCGCGGCAGGCTCCGGGCCGGTGTCGTCAGCGGAGGAAGTTAGCGGACTTCGCGCAGGAAGCGGAGCGTCGCTGCCTCCGCCAGCAAGCTCTGGTGCTCGTCCAGATACCGCCTCGGGATCTCCGCTTCGACCAGGCCCTCCAAGAACCAGACCGGTACGGCCCAGTCCTTGGCCTTCTGCTCCAGGTCGACCGTCGCGGGCATCAGATCGGGGGCGTCCTGCATCCGCTCGGCCCACATGATCAGGTTCTCGTCGTTCGGGGAAGTCTCGTTCCACTCCTGACGGGCCTCGTCCAGCGGCAGACTCGGGTCGGTGACCCAGGCGAGTTGCTGCATCACGACCTCCTCCGCGATCCGTAGCGCCGTCATCCGGTGCGCCACGTCCTTGAGATAAGTCTCCCTCGAAGAGCGCGTCTTGGCCAGCAACAACGGGCGGTTCGTCTCGATCCGCCGTGCCAGGTCGGTGATCTGGCCCTGCGCCTCCAGGCCCAGCTCGGTGAAGAACCGGGTCGGGTTCTCGATCCTCGCGTACCGCTCCGGCGCGTGGGTCTGCCAGTGGCGCATCGCCTGCGCCCCGTACTTGTTCACGTTCTGCTCCCTCCACGCCGGGCGTGTTCTCGACGGCTTCGCTGATCTGCTCGTCAGCGGTCTGCTCGGCCAGCCCCCAGAGGTCGAACTCCAGCTGACCGGGCGGCGCTTTCCGGCTCCTGCGTCTGGCCATCAGTGCTCACCTCCCTGCCTCGTACTGCCGGTCAGATAGGTGCGGCCCCGGTGCCATCCGTGCCTCGTTCCAGCAGCGCCTCGATCTCGGCACGATCCGCTTTCAGCCGTTCCCCGTCGTCTCGCTTGGGCCAGGCCCGCAGGTCGGTGATGATCGGTGCCGCTGAGCGCAACAGCGTGACGGCTATGCCGAACGGCAGGGTGCGGATGCGGTCGGGCGGCATGATCGGCACACGCCGGATCGAGCGCTGGTTCGAGCGCGTGCCGTGGTCGCCCAGAGTCACGCTGTCGGTGAACTCGTCGCGTTCCCCGATCAACGCCGAGAGGTCTTGCAGGTCGCGGCTGTTGGACGCGCCGCCGAGGACGATCTTGGTGATCGCCGCATCCCAGATCGCATTCGCCTGATTCTCGCTCCAACGGTCACGCGCCTGCGCGAGCGACTGGAGAACGGGCATCGTGGTGATCCCGGTGCCGCCGCCCTCAGCCATGAGCGTCGGCAGACTCGGGAGCGGGCTGAGGTTGGCGATCTCGTCCAGCGCGAGCAGCAGCGGCGGATCGAGTCGCGCACCCGGCGAGCGCGCCGCAACCCTACGGGCGGCTTCCACGAGGTCTTCCACGAACGCTGCCACCAATGAGGCGGAAGCCCCGGCCCCGGCGCCGGTCGCGAGCAGGTAGAGCGTGCCGCGCGACTGGATGAACTTCTCGGGGTCGAAGTCCTCGCCCTCGCCCGGCGAGACCGCATCGAGCACACGCGGATCGGCCAAAGCACTGAGCGACAGCGAGACACCCTGCCAGATCGAATCGCGGGTACGCGGGTCGGCGTCGATCATCGCCTCCAGCGATTCGGCCCACCCGCCCGCCGCCAGTGGGCTGTTGGTGAGGATCGCCACCGCATCGGCGGCGGCGGTCGGGTCGAGCGTCCACCTGAACAACTCGGCAGGTGGACGGTGGTCGATTGCCGCCGCGTGCAGGAGCGCTTGCAGCGCAGAACGCGTCTTCCCTTCCCAGAACCCGCCGCCCTCGACGCCGCCGGAGCTCAGGCCGGTCGCGGAGGCGAGGCCGGTGGCGCGGATCATCGCCGTCAGCGGGTCTTCGCAGCCTCGGATGGGTGACCAGCGCAACCCGGCGGGGATGCCCTCGGCCAAATGCTGCGGGTCGAACACAGCGGTCGGGCCGATGCGCTGCCTCGCGCGCAGGGTCGCGGTGAGGTTGTCCGGACGAGTCGACGTCACCACGACCGCGCCGGGCGCATCCAGAATCGCCGGGATCACGATGTGCAGGCCCTTGCCTGAGCGCGGTGGGCCAATCAGCAGAATCGAGTCCTCGACGCTGGCCCACACGTCACGCCCGTGGGATGCGCCGAGCCGGTAGCCCACATCGGCAGGTGCCGGGCGTGCCAACGAGGGGCGCAGGTTCGCAGCCCGACCCAGCAGCGCCTTGGTCGACGCGGCCCCGGCGACATCGTGTCTCGTGGCGATTCCGGCGAGCCGGTGCGGGTCGGTCGCGGTCTTGCGCGACTGGCGGCGCAGCAGCGCCCAGACCCAGGTGATCGCCGCCGCCAGCAGCGCGAGCAGAACGACCGCGACAATCCAGTACGCCACGACGTTCAGACCCTCGGCCTCCAGCACGGTCGCCGGGTCGCCGGGGTTGAACAGGACACCGACCCCGGCGGCGGGGCCGGCCTGCGGCTGGGCGGTGCCGGTGAGGAACGCCGCGACCGAGCCTGCGCCGCGCAGTAGGAGCGCGAGCGCGAATACCCCGATCAGGCCGATCATGGCGGCGTTGGTCAGCTCATCTCCGAACGAGCCGGTCTGCCTGCCTGGCGCAGGGGCGCTCATGACAGGCTCCGCACCACGAACGTGCCCGAGACCCGGCCGACGAGCACGATCTCGTCGGCAGGGTCGAGGTGATCGTGGGTCAGGTCGATCAGTGCGCGAGCGGTGCCGGTCGAGGCGGCGTCGGTGTGCCGGATGATGCGGCACACCGCGACGTCCTCACCCGGCACGAACCCCGGCCCGGTCACCTCCACCAGCCGGGGCGCTTCGGGTCGCTCAGGTTCCGGTGGCGTGGGGGCGGGAGTGTTCCTGCGAACGGCGCTGATGATGTCGGTGAACACCGAACCATCGGCCTCGGTCACCTCGACCCGCGCCGGGATGGAGCGCTCTGCCGTGACCTGATCGACGATCCGCGCGAACGAGCCGCGCCGCCAGGTGCCCTGCGCGACCGGCGGGGCAAGCGGTTCACCATCGACGGTGGCGCTCATCGTGCCGTCGTCGTGCACATCGAGACGGATCACCGGCATCGACACCGGAGCAGGCGCAGGGGCATGGGCGGGAGGCTTCTTCATGCCAGCCAGGTGCGCCAACTGTCACCCGGTCAGGCATCGGAACCTCAGCGCGGGTCGATGTAGTTGAACGTTCCGGTGTCGTATCCGACGAGCACCAGAGCTTCCCAGCGAGGCGGCAGATCAGTGGCAGTAATGACTGCCTGAACCTCGCCATGCCGGTCGGCTTCGGCGCTACGAAGCAGAACGGCGACACCGACGGTCTCACCAGGTTCGAACAGACGCCCCTCGATCTCGTAGGGCGGTGCGGGGGTGCGAGTGAAAGCAGATGCTGAGTGTTGTTCCATGACAGCCAGGTGCACCGTCGGGCGCGCCGTGGCTCACGAGACGTTGCTGCCCGGAGCCAGGCCCCTGGCCCGGAACCCAGTTTCGAAGAGCGCCAACTCAGCAGGGTGCAACTGCTGCTGCACGACGAAACTTCGCTCTTTGATGCGCCACAGCCCCTGCCCGACGCCGAGCGAGGGCAACAGCTTGCGCTCGGTGGCCGTCAGACCGAGCGCCTTGGCGGTGACGCCCAGCTGGTCGGACTCCTGACGGTAGATGATGCGGGTCTCTGCGTTCGCCAGGAGGCTGTTGGCGAGCGAGCGCATCGCACTGCCGGAGTCGCCGACGTTCTCCAGATCGGTGAGCTTGTGGAAGATCAAGGCATTGGCGATGCCGTAGTGACGGGCGAGCCGCCAGTGCGCGTCCATCCTCTTCAGCAAGGACGGGTGAGACATGAGACGCCACGCCTCGTCGTAGATCACCCATCGTTGCCCGCCTGCCGGGTCGAGCAGCGCAGATTCCATCCAGGCCGAGCAGCAGGTCATGAGCGCGCTGATGAGCGTGCTGTTCTCCGTCACCCGCGATAGGTCGAGGCTGATCATCGGCAGCGTCGGGTCGAACCTGACGGTCGAAGGGCCGTCGAACAACCCCGCGAGGTCACCGGCGACCAGACGCCGCAAAGCATGGCCGACGATCCTGCCATCCTCGATCAGTCGCCCGTCGCTGTCGTCGGACGGGGCGAGGATGCGTTCCACCACCATCGGGAGGATCGGCACGGCGTTTTCCCGTACGGTCGCGGTCAGGGCGGTGTCGATCGCGGTGTGCTCCAGCGGGGTGAGAGCACGATTGAGGACTACCTCGGCCAGCGCGCCGATGAGGTCGCGGCGGCGCGCAGCCACGGTGCTCTCCCACTCGGCGTCGGTGAAGTTCGAGGGCCGATAGCCCTCATCCAAGGGGTTGAGTCTGTTGGCCATGCCGTGCCCGAGCGCGATAGCACGCCCGCCGACCGCTTCCGCGACGGCGGTGTGTTCTCCTTTCGGGTCGCCCGGCACATATACGCGCCTCCCGAACGGCAGGCTTCGGGTGTACAAGGACTTGGCGAGCGAGGACTTGCCCGAGCCGACGATTCCGGCCAGGACGACGTTCGGTGCGGTGATGACTCCGTTGGCGTAGAGCACCCACGGGTCGTAAACGAACGAGCCTCCGCTGTAGAGGTCTTGGCCGACGAACACTCCGCTGCTGCCGAGGCCGCCCTCGGCGACGAACGGGTATGCGCCCGACAGAGTGGCGGAGGTGTCTTGATGCCGGGGCAGGTGGAAGCGGCCCGGTGTGCGTAGCATCGATGGGCCGGGTTCGCCTGCGGCGGGCAGATACTGGCGTGCGGCGCGCTCGGTTTTCTCCGCTTCGGCGCGGGCCTTTGCCTCGTCCATCCGCTGCTGTCGCTGCTCGCGGTGCAGCTGGTTCGCGGCCTGTCGGCGCTGCTTGCGGTAGCGTCGCCGCTCTTTCGCCGGGGCGACCAGCACCGAGGCGTGCAGCTTCTCATCCTCACGGGGGCTCATCGCTCCAGCCCCCGGTTGCGCTTGATGTCCGTGATGCGGTCGGGGGTGAACCATGACCCGTCGCCGCGCACCCGGTTCCGGCGCTCATCGAGCGCGCGCCGTGCTGCCTCGGCGTTCGCCGCGTCTTGCGCAGGCCCGACGTTCTGCGGGCCGTCACCCTCCGGCGTGCTGTCGGCGGGTGGAGTGTAGGCGCGGTACAGCGCGACGTACCCGAACGCCGGGCTGTAGGTCAGCGCATACTCGCCCTCGGTCACCATTCGGTCGTTCGCGCTCGTAGGGGGCACGTCGTAGACATGCTCGTTCGCCAGCGCCGCGCCCGTGGTCTCGTCGCCGTAGTCGAAGCCGCGCAGATGCTCGATTGCGGCGTCGGTGCCGTCGCGGTCGATGAGGTCGAGCACCTGCCCGGCCTCGTCGCCCTGCAAGAACACCACCGTCACCCATTGCCGGTGCGGGGGACGCCAGGCGATGCGACCCAGATGCCCGGATGCCTGATCGAGCGCGCTCTCGGCGGCGCTAACGTGACCAGCGGCCTGCCGGAGTGCGTCGGCAGCGGCCCAGGCGTCAGCAGCACCGAGGTTGCGGTCGCCGTCGTCGTGGGCGGCACGGCCTTGATAGGTGAGGCTGGCCCCGCCGAGTTGGATGAGCGACTGTTCGAGCGAGCGCGCCGCACCGAGCAGTTCCCCGACGATGCCGTAGAGCTTGTCGGGATCGTCGATGCGGATCGTGGCGTGCGCGAGACCGCGCAACGCTTGGCGTGCTTCCTCCGCATCGGCGGTCGGGTCGTTGAACGTGGGCATGTCGGGCCTCCAGATGAATCGGTGGGGATGGCTTCAAGGTGCGCCCGGCGGCTCAGACCTTGCGGCACAACGGCAGCGCAGCGGCCGTGAACGCCTGCGCCTGCTGGCCGACCAGCACGCGCGTCTCACACGAGGCTTGGATCGCGGCCTGCTCGATCGCGGCGACTGCCGCTTCCAGTTCCTCGCGCGAGTCGGCAGACACCGAGATCAGCCCGGTGTAACGGAGCACCCCATGCCCGGCGGTCAAGTCCGCCTCCTGCTGGAGCACGTCGTGGTACTCGGCGGTCTGCGAAGCGTCTTCGATCTGGCCGATGCGGGCGCGCTGTGCCGCGTCGCTGATGTACTCAGTCTTCTTGCGGCGAATGTCGCGGGCGGCCTGATCGGTGCGCAGCGGGGTGCAGATGAGCGAGAACGCCCGGTGGATGCCGCTACTGAGCAGCACGGGAGAGAGGAACCCCGGATGCACCATCGAGCGCGGCCACTCCGAAATCCAGACGACGGCGTGATAGGCCGAGTCGCTGCGCAGATGCCCCCACGACTCGGTGACCGCGACCGGCCCGGCGGTCGCCAGGTCGTGCCCGAGGTCGCCGTGACGTTCCAGCGTCGCAGCAATAGCCGGGTCATACGCCGAGCGCAGGATGACCGCGATCTGTCCAGTGCCGAGCCAGCCCTTGCTCGTCAGGTCTGCTGAGCGCAACGCCGCCGACAGGGTACCCATCTCCTGCCGGAGCACGTTCGCCGCGCCCTTGATGCCCCCGCCCGCGGTGCGAATCTGGCGGGCGGCGGCCCGCATGTCCAGCGACAGGCTGAGCGTGGTCGCGTGACGTTCCCCGGCAGGCCCGGCCCGTTCGATCAGCTCCTGATAGGTCGTCGCCGCCCACGAGCCGTCAGCGGTGCCGTGCGCGGCCCACCACTCGGCCAACCCCTGCCCCGAGTCCGGCAGCGTCCGTTCCAGCACTTGCAGGGTGGCGATGCGCCCAGAACGGCACACGGTCGCCAGCACCCGGCCCCACGCGGTCACACGCCGTTCCTGCTCGCCGGGGTCGAGCAAGACGAACGCGGGATGGGTGATCTCGGTGACGACGGTGAGGGTTCCGGCGGTCGGGTCGTGCACCATCCCGGCCCCGGTCTCCGGGTCGACGTACTCGCGCAGCCGAGCCATGTCGCCGGGCAGCGCGAGTGTTCCTGCCGGGCGTGGTGTCACGATCCTGCGCCGGTACGCCAGCTGCCCGCCGGTCTTGCGCCACAGCCACCAACAGGCAACCGGCAGCCACTCGACCAGCGGGCGGCCCGCGACCGGAATCCAGGTGACCGCAGCAGCGAGCACCCAGATCGGCGCGGTGATGACGAACAGGGCACCCCCGCCGCCATAGAACGCGGCCACGAGGCTCGCCCCGCCGACACCGAGGATGATCAGCTGAGCTAGTGACAGGCCGAGCAGGATGCCGCGCCTCGTGAGGCGGGAGAACTTCACAGGCACCAGCTCGCCGCCGCGCTCGTGGGCCGTTTCAGTGCTGGGCATCGCAGGTCACTCCTTGGTCGGCTTCGGCGGTGGCGGGGAACTGTTCGGGGTCTTCGGCAGCGGTTGCGAGGGCGGCGGCGCGTTCGGAGCGACCGGGGCCGACCCCGGCTGCTCGGCACCGCTCGCCGCTTGATCGGCTTGACCGGCGAGCGCCTCGCCCGCTTTCGGCCCGGCGGTCGCGGCCGCTTTGACCACGGCGGCACCCGCCACGACTCCGGCGGCGACCGGCCCTGCCGCCGCTGCGCCACCCCCGGCACCTGCGGCTCCAGCCGAACCACCCGCGCCCGCGCCCGCACCGCCCGCTGAGGACGGCGGAGGCGTGGGCTTCGCCTTGGGGCCACCACCGGCACCGCCGCTTCCGCTGCTGGCCTTCTTGTCGCCGTTCTTGCCACCCTCGTCGAGCACCTTCTTCGGCTCGCCGCCCTGCGGCTTGCCCGGCGTCGGCACGGGCCGGTTGAGTGCGTTCTTGGCCTCCTGCTCAGTGCCCATCGAGTTGTAGAGGTCGAAACCGATGAACGACAGGAACCGGTAGGTCATGTACGGCGCGAACCCGGCCAGCGCCATCAGCACGATCCCGGCGAGCGGGTCGGCGATGTTCGACAGGTCGGCGTCGATCGGGGCCGACACCTGAGTCACCGCGACCAGCAGAATCACGACAAGCACGAGCTTGGAGAGGATGAGCGCGACGACGAACATCGCCCATTTGGAGATCCAGCCGCGCGTGGCATCCCATGACGCCCCGGAGAACGCGAACGGGGCCAACACCACGGCTACCAGCAGCAGCGCCTTGCGGATGAGCAGTGACAGCCACACGATCGCGGCGGCGGCAATGGCCAAGGCCGCAAGGAAGATGGTCAGGATCGCCCCGACACCGGGCGCGCCGACGTTCAGCGCGGTCAGCCCGGCCACGAGAATGGCGATCTTGTCGCCCATCGTGGCCGTGGTTTCCCCGGCAGCTTGGATGATCCCGACCGCGAGTTGGTCGGTGATCTCCAGCAGCAGCGCCACCAGGGTGATGACGACAAACGACCCGAGCACGCTCTTGGCCAGCCCGAGGGCGGCGCGCGAGAGTGCGGCGGGTTCTCGCCGGATCATGCCGGTGATCAGTTGCAGGCAGAAGAACAGCAGCATGACGAACACGGCGATCCCGAAGATCAGGTTGTAGACGCCCACGTACTCGCCGCCGGTGACGTCGACCATCGTCGTGCTGTCGAAGACCGTCCAGACGGCCTCGAACAGCCAACCGGCGGCTTCGCCCATCGCGCTGGCGAGCCAGTCGAACGGGGCCGAGATCAGTGTCGCGGCGGCTTCGCCGGCCACGTCGCAGACGCTGGAGATGACGGGAATATCGCACACGCCCATCACGAGCCTCCTAGTGGATCGGAGTTGTTGATGGGTGGGTTCACACGGCTTGGCCGACGCCCCAGAAGAAGTTGATGAGCGTCACGGACGCGCCACAGACGACGGCGGCACCGCACGAGATCAAGACGCCGATCTTGCCCCTGCCTGCCAGATGCGGGTTGGACGAGTTAGAGCCGTAGGCCCAGATGATCGCGCTGACGATCAGCGCCAGAACGCTGAGGATCAGGCCCACGGTCATGACGGCGCCGACGATGATGCGCAGCTGCTCGATTCCCGGCAAGCCGCTGGAGTTGGGGTCGATGTCGATCACGGCAGTTCTCCTTCACGAAGCGTTGGGTGGTTCTGCCGTCAGGTGCTCTCCGCTGCCACCCACACGAAAAAGAGCGCCCGCCCTCGGAGGGGCGGGCGCTCAGAAGAAGCCGGAGGGGTCAGAGCTGCTGGCCGATGCCGATCAGCCAGTTCATCCACGCGACACCGGCCCCGGCGAGGACTGCGCCGCCGAGGGAGACCAGCACCCCGACGCGGCCCTTGGAAGCGGCGGCATAGTTGCCGGTGCTCGATGAGACTGCCCAGATGATCGCCGAGACGATCAGCATCAGCACCGCGATCACGAGGGCGAACATCAGCAGCGCCCCGACGATCTCTCGTAGATCGCCGATGCCGGCCAGTCCGTCGAAGTCGGGAAGCACGTTCATGACGCACCCGAACCGGCGCTAGCAATTATTCGAAGCGGTTGAAATGTCCATGCCACGAGGTGCGCGGCAGAACCCATGGGGGTCGGCGACGGTAGGCTGAGGTCGTCGGGCGAGGAGGGATCGCAAGCATTTGGTGCCATGCGCGACGCTGATCTGAGAGGTGGTCTGTTGGCGCAGGAGGTCCCCGTTCCCGGTAACCCGGAGGACGCTCAGCAGTTGCTGTACCTGCTGCTCGGCAGAGCGATCGCCCGTTGCCAGGTCGCCGAAGCCGCCGCAGAGACGATCCACCAGGTGCTGCTGGGCAAGCCCCCTCGCGAGCGGAGCACGCTGGGGGCGAAAGCAAAGGCCGTGGAGCCTCAGCTTCCAGACCATCTCCAAGCCGAGTACCGCACCCTTGTCGAGGCGCGGAACTATCTGGTCCACCGGTTGCTGTTCGACCACGGCGGATGGAAGGGCATCCCCGGCTGGGACAGCCCCGAGCTGTATCGGAAGCTCTACGACTCCATCGACGACGCAACGCAGACCATCGATCGAGTCAGCGACCTGCTGAACAGGTACCTCGTTGACACGAACCCCGAGGTGGCGATCTTCAAGATTAGCGATCAGGGTGTCGAGGACATTCGAGACCTGTAACCCTCCGCCCTCTTGATGGTTCGGGCTGGTGGCCCTCCCCGAGCGCGCCAGGCTGCTCAGCGTCAGCGGCGCGCGCCGGCGTAGTTGTTCCAGGCGGAGCCGGTGAGTTCGGCCCAGCGGGTGGCGGTGCCGATGCTGGTGCCGGTGAGGGAGGCGAACACGGCGGGCGGGGTCGTGGATGCCAGGTGCAGCAGGGCGGTGTTGCGGCTGGCGCGGGTGATGATCCCGAGCCGGTTCATGCGCGCCATGAGCGACGTGGGGTGCAGGTGGGTGCCGGCGTTCTTCCCGGTGAACAGCCAGCGGGGATCGGCGAGGGTGCTTGCCGTGCCGAAGGGCTTGGCGACCGGCAGCGCGGTGACCAGGGCGTCGAGCGGCGGGATGAGCAGCAGTGGCTCGGGGCCGAGGGCGAGGTAGGTGTCGCCGTCGCTGACCTTGATGTCGCTGGTGGTTAGGGCGGCGATCTTCGCGGCGGGTTGGGCGTAGAGCAGGATCAGGCAGGCTGCGGCGCGGTCCTCGATGCTGGCGGAGTCGGGGTCGTGCAGGAGCCGTCGGGCCAGGGCGAGTTGTTCGTCGGGATCAGCGTCGTGGCCTGGGTCCTTCGGCGCGATGGGCTCGGGCAGTCGTACTCGGGGTAGGTAGCCGCCTCGTTTGAGCCAGCGGATGAAGCTCAGACGGGCGCTCCGACTGGGGCCGCCGAGCCAGGCATCGATGCAGGCTTGCGGGCAATCGTCGAGGTCATGGCCGTAGGCGGTGAGGTGGTCGAGGAAGCTCTTGGCGGTCTGAATGTCGCCCCGGCAGCGGGCCGCGACGTGCGCGCTGATGCGACCGTGGCGGTTGGTCTTGGCGCGGCCGGCGACGTGCCAGCGGGCGTAGCGTGTCAGCACTCCGCGCAGCTCGGGATCGGTGATGCCGGCGACGGTTTCGGTGACGTAGCGGTGCAGCCTGGTGGCGTTCTCATCGCGTGGCGGGAGCGCCTCGGCGGCGACGAGCATGGCGCGCAGGTAGTTGACCGAGAAGACCTGCGGCTGGGCATCGAGAGCATCGTGGGACAGGTCGAGCCGGCCGGCGGCGATGTCGGTGAGCAGGCGCAGGCTTGCAAGACCCCGCCAGTTGCTCAGCAGCGACCGGGGTTGGCGAAGCTCGGTCAGCGCGTCGCGGACGCCTTTGAGCTCGGGGCGGATCGTCCCGCCTGGGCCGGTGAGTGCGGCGTCGATCTGCTGGGCGGCTTGGCAGGCGAAGCAGCGGGGACGGCCATGATTGGTGGTGCGGCGGCCGAGGGCCTGCCGCCCGCAGATCGAGCAGTCGATCACCGGCGCCTGGTAGCAGGTCGGGCAGATATCCGGCGTCGTCGCGGTGGCTTTCAACGCGATCCGTTTGAGCCGGCCGCAGACGCCGCAGACCCGCTTCGGGTTGCGGTAGCAACGCGGGCAGAGGTTCCGCGATCCCGCGCGCTTCCCGCCGGCCCGAGTAGCCAGTGGGCCGAGAGTGCCGCATTCGTCGCAGGCGTCCTCGGCGGTGCGGGTGCGGGCGTAGCAGGTCACGCAGATCGCGCCGCCATCGTCGGTGCGGGCGTTGACCCGTCGCGTCCTGCCGCAGCCCGTGCAGACCTCCTCGGGTGAGCGCTGCGCGCGGCAGGCTCGGCATTCGCCCCGATCCAGGATGTGGTTCCAGCGCAGGTTCTTGTCCCGTCCGCAGCGGAAACAGGTACCGCGGACGATCGTGCTCGCCATTCAGTCGATCAGTCCCCGGCCGGTCTGATGACCGCGCGAGTCGGACGGTTCTTGCTCGGCTTCGACGGCGTGGCCGCCCCGGTGGTGCCGGTCTTGCGGCCGCGCCGGGATTTGGTCGCGACGTAGGGCTCGATCAGGTCGTTCGGTGTGACATCGAAGATGTCGCAGAGCGCGGCCAGGAACCGCATGTTCAACCGCTCGGGCTGCCCGGTCACGATCCGGTAGACCTGCGTGGAGGTCATCACCACGCCTCGTTCGGCCAGCAGCGGCACCAGGTCGGTGGTGGACTGCATGCCGTGCTCGTTCATCACCTTGCGGACGTGCCAGCGATAGGCCACGGTCTTCGTCATGATGGTCAGCCTTCCTCGATCGCCGATGGTGGAGTGAACGCCGCGTCCAGAGCGCGGCGCAGGGTGCGGTTCCGGTAGTCGCCGGAGACGCCGGTGTAGAGGGCGGTGGTCGATCCCCAGCGGTGCCCGACCTGCTGCTGCACGAACAGCGGGTCGAAGCCGTCCTCGATCAGATGCGTCACATAGGAGTGCCGCAGGCAGTGCGGGTGCAGGGCGGGGTCGAAGCCGAGCTCGTCGCGGTACTCGGCGAACCGTAGCCCGATGTAGCTCCCGCTGACCCTGGATTGTCGCTCGGTCGGCCAGAGCATCCCGCTGCCGGCCGTGTCGAACAGGGGCAGCACCTCGGTGACGTATTCCTCAATCACCGGGCGGGTCCAGTCGAACACCGCCAGCACCGCGCGACGCCGGGGTTGAGAGCCACGGCTGGCTTTGCCCCACCGGACGTTGCAGACCCCGAACCGGCCGAACTCGGTCGCGGTCGGGTTGCGGGTGAAGTCATGAAGGTCCAGCATCCCGACCTCACGACGACGCAGCCCGAAGGCGTAGATCATCTTGAACAGCGTCGCGTCGCGGAATACCGACTTCCAGCCCTTCTTCCCGCGTGTGCGGGCCTGGTCGACGCGATCGTCGGCGTAGTCGAAGAAGGTTTGCACCTCGATCCGCGACAGAGGTCGCACCGTCGGGCGTGCCTCGTGATCGCCCGTGTGGATCGCGGTGTTCCACTCGTGGCAGACCTGCACCGGGTGGGTGCCGAACAGCTCCTCGCACCGCTCCACCCACCCGTAACGACGGTCGGTGAGGAAGTCGCAGAACAACGCGACCGCGTTCTGGTAAGAGCGGATCGTGCCGTGCGAGCAGGGCTTGTCGCCGGAGACCAACTCGGTCGTCCACTCCTCGATGTCGGCAGGAGTCCACTCCCACGGCAGGCTCCCGCAGAACCCGGCGAACCGGCGCACCTGCGCCAGTCGCGCCCCGATCGTCTTCGCATTCAGCATCCGCGAGGACTGCTGCGCCGACCAGCCGGCCAGCATGTCATCGAAGACCTGCTCCACCGGGCGCAGCAACGACACGTTGCCCGGCCGCAGCGCCGTCACCGATCCAGGCCGGTTCCCGTCCTCGAAGTCCACCCCGATAGTCTTACATCTAATGTAAGAAAAGTACATCTAATGTAAGCAGTGGCGCGTTTCCCCTGGTCACGAGCCGCTTCGCAGCGCCCAACTGTCGCCCACTGATACCCTTGCCTGACCAGGGAATCCGCACGATCCCGGCCCTGGCCGATTACATCTAATGTAATAATTGCTAGTTCTACTTCACCGTGACGTGGAGGTGGTCGTAGTGGCCACCCGTCACGTTGTCGGGGTCGTGCATCCCGCCGCCGTTGTATGGACGCCAGCCCTCGGCGTCGCGCGAGAGCGACCAGATTTTGCCTTGCCAGATCAGGTACTCGACGCCGAGGGTTTCGGCGTGGGTCTGCATCCACTCGGTGACTTGCCAGCCGTAGTCGAGTTGCGCAGGCGTCGGGTACTGGCCGATCGCGTTGCCGAACGTCAGATCGCACGCACGCCCCAGGGGATGCTCCGATTGGGTGCCGGGCCGGGGTGAGTAGCAGCCCCAGCCGGTGTCGGGGAACGCCGCTTTGGTCTGCTCGTACAGGTGCAGCATCCGTGCGGTGATCTGCCCGGTCGAAGTCGGGTCGTCGACCAGCCGGTTCGGGTCGTCGCCGTCGAACGGTGCCGGGTCACCGGTGGTGCCGGTGCTGTTACCGCAGCCGTTCGGAGGCCCGACTGAGGCTTCGGGCAGGTCGGCGGCGTTGTGCTGGTTCAGCCATGCGGCAGGGTCGATGTACTCCCCGTTGGTGCCGCCGTCGCGAACCTCGAAATGCAGATGCGGCCCCGTGCTCATGCCCGAGGAACCGACGTCGGCGATGTGCTGCCCGGCACGCACTTGATCGCCCACCGAGACGTGAATGCCGTGCTGCCAACTGTGCGCGTACGCGGTCGCCACGGTGCGCCCGTCGATGCGGTGCTCGATCACGACCAGGCCGCCGTACCCGCCGGAGAACTCGGCAACGGTGACTGTGCCGGAGGCGGCGGCGAGGATCGGGGTGCCGTCCGGGGCGGCGAAGTCCGCACCCGTGTGGAAGCTCTGCTCCCCGGTGATCGGGTGGATGCGCGGCCCGAACGGGTCAGTGGCGATCCAGGTGCCCTCCGGGAGCGGGAACACCACGAGCGATGACTCCGCGACCTCAGCGAGCACAACAACAGGCAGGGCCGCCGGTGCCGGGGTGACCGGCCCACCCGCTCCGGTGAGCGTGCCCAGGATGGTGAGGGCGACCGGCTCGTAGTTGTTGTACCTATCGGGGTAGGCCGAGACTTCGACGGCCTGAGCCGCCTCGCCCTTGCCCATCTGCTGCCAGCCGGGAATGTCGAGCAGGCCACGCGGACTCGGGTAGTTGGGGCCGTCCGGCCCGCCGTAGAACGCTCTCGCCTGATAGTCGGAGCTCATGAGTTCGGCGACGCTGCCCCACCCGGACTGCGGGCGCATCTGGAACAACCCGAGCGAGTCGTGGTCTGAGCCGTCGCCGTCGTTAGGATAGTCGGCGCTCTCGGGGTACGCCGAGGTGTTCGACAGCATCCGCAGGCTGGATTCGGTCAGGGCTGCCATGAGCGCGATCTGGATGCCGTCGCGCCCCACCCCGTCGATGCCGGAACCGATCTCGATGATGGTGGCCGCGTGCGTGAGTTGCTGCCGGTTGAGCGTGATGGTCTCGCCGTTCGCGGTGGTCGCGGTGAGCGAGTCGGGAATGTTCCCCACAGTGATGCCGGTGCCGTCGATGGTGCATTCGGCGTTCGCGGCGGGGTTCATCAGCACGCCGATCGCCAGCAGACCGACGAACGGGCCGAGCAGGAGCAGCAGGGCGAGGGCGATGACTGCCTTCTTCATCGTCATGGCCTCCGTGTCAGCGCAGCGGCTGGTCGAGCATCGACAGGCGCAGCAGGTAGCACGACGGCACCGCACCGGTATCCGGTGCGCTGGTCTCGCTCTGGCTGCCGGTCGGTGGGTCGTCAGGCGGGCAGGCGAGGAAGATCGTGAACGCCACCGGGTGCTCAGAAGTCACGGGTTTGTCGTTCCAGATGCCCGCGCGGTGCCGGGTGCCCTCGATCGTGATAGCGGTCGCCCCGACCGGGAGTTGGCCGGGCCGGGCCTGCTCGACCGCTTGAGCCCACTGCTCGGGCACATACGCATCGGTGATCGTCAGGTGCTGGCTCGTGCCGTACTGCCCCAGCTCGACCCAGGCGTCACGGCCGGGCAGGTAGGAGGCGACGTCGGAGGCCAGCCCTGCCTGCTCGTTCCCGGTCGGGTCACCCACGTCCAGCAGCACGGCGGTGTAGTCCAGCGGCAGGAACCCGCTGGTGGTATCCCAGGTGAACAGCGCGTGCGCGGCCTGGCGTGCGAACTCTTCGGGGTCGGTCGACGGGGCGATGTAGGGCAGGCGCGGAGTCGGCTGATCGGGGTCGATGCGGATCGGGGTCGGTGGCCCGTCGGGTCTCGGGTCGGCGTCGTTCGGGCCGGTCACCAGCCCGTAGACGCCGATCGCAGCCAGGACGAGGAACGCGACCCCGGCGCAGACGAGGGAGATCAATCGGCGGCGGGTGCGGGCGGGGTCATCGGGAGTCGTCTTCATGACCCCCAGGTGCGCCGCCCGCGCACCGGGAGCGGGCTAGAGCGCCCGGAGATGCCTGCGCGGGTTGCTCAGCGACTGCCGGGCGGCACGCAGCTCGTCGGCGAACGTGCTGGTGCCGTCAGCGGTCACCAAGAACGAGGTGATCTGCTCGTCGGTGAGATCGCTTGCCAGCACTGCGGTGTCGTAATGCGTCCACCAGTCGGCAAGCTCCGTCCAGGTGGTGACGAACGCGCGCACCGGCCACTGCGCGGGCTCGGTCTCACCCGTGGAAGTGGCTGGGGCGGGCTTCTTCTGCGACGACTGAACGCGAGCGACGGCCTCTCGTGCGAGTGCCTCCAGATCGGCGTCCTCGCTTGTGGCTTCGGCGACAGCGACGCGGACGCGCTCGAAACCGGGATGCACCGGCGCACCGGCGTCGATGCGTTCGAGTTCAGCAGCGGCGTCGCCGCGCACTGTGGCGGGCAGGTCGGGGTCGTCGGCGATCTGCCGCAGGTAGTTGATCTTCTCCAGCGTGGTGTGAGAAGCGCCACCGGGGATCATCGCAGCAGCCTGTTCTCGGGTGTCACCGCGTGATGCTGACGGTGCCGCAAAATTTGCGGCACCGTCCTTTCCGGGCTGATTGTCCGCGCTGAACCGTGTTGCTGCCTGCCTGCGTGAAGCGTCCTCGGCCATGAGGGTCTTCAGCTCGCGGTAGAGCGCAGCAGCCTCGACCGGGGTGAGGTCTTTGTGGAGCATGTTGTCGTCTTGCTCAGCCAGCAGGTGCCCGAGCCTGCCCGAGACGCCCGAGCGCACCCACACGCTCACCGTGCGCCAGCCGAGCAGCTTGATCGCGGCCAGCCGCCGAGCACCGCACACCAGCACCCCGTCGATGGTGACCGTCAACGGTTGCAGGAGTCCGTCGCGGGCGATGGACTCGGCCAGCGCGGTCAGATCGCCCAGGTCGGTGCGGTGGCGGTTGCCGACGATGATCGAGTCGACGGTGCGGTCGAGTTCGATGTGCCCGGTCTGCGCGCCCATCACCGCCTCCCGTGCTTCGGTGCTGCGAGCGAGATCATCAGCACGAGATCGTCGTCGCGCAGCAGCGCGCGCAGGCTCTCGCCGATAAGCAACCGGAGCAGGATGCCACGTCCGGCAGCGGTCGCGGCATAGGCTGGGTTGGGGTGGCCGAGCAGCGCTTTCAGCAGTGTTGTCCAGGCGGTGCTGTTCACGTCCAGTAGGGCGCGGGCGTGCTTGTCGCGGCGCAGCGCTTCATAGGCGCTCTGGCGGCTGCCCGCGCGGGCGAGCGCCTGGCAGATGTGCTCGACTCCGGCGCGGGCGATGTGCGGAGGCCAGCCCAGCAGCGTGAACAGCGCGATGGCATCCTCCACAGCCGAGCCTGCCGAGCAGCACGCCGTCGTACTCGCGGGTTCGTCGGCACCGGTCGGGTCGGGGTCGGTGACGTGGAATGCCGAGTGGTAGTCGGTCAGCGGGTTCTCCCGATCTGACAGCCTTTCCGCGTCGTGAAACGCGGAGATGTGCGGGCGTCGGGCTTGATGCACCGAACACAGCAGGCCCTGTCCGCGTTCCTCGGCGATGCAGGTGATGCGCACCGCATGGGTCACCACGCCCCACGGGTCGTTCGCGGTACGGGCGGCCTTGGTGCGCATCACATCGAACGCGGCTGATGCCGCCTCCCAGGGGTCGAGGCCGTGCTTGCGGGCCAGCGCCCCGTACTTGTCGGCGGCATAGGCCATCAGCTCAGCGGCGACCGGATCGGACTGCCACGCGCCGGGGCCGCCCTCGTGCAGTCGGTTCAGCAGGGCTCGCAGGCCCTCACTGCGGGTGAAGTCTTCCGGCGCTTGTTCGGGTGTGCGGGTCGTCATGGTGAGTACCTCCTGGCGACCAGGTGCACGCCAGCGCCCACCGTGTCGGCGGCGGTCGGGGGCTCGTGGGGGTGTCATCGCTACTCACCGCTTCACGACTTCCCGACCGCAGCCCTCGTCGGTGCGTGGTGGCGGGCACCATGCCCGAACGCCGACAGCGGCGGCAGCCGCTTGGCCCGGTCGCCGAGATTCCTCAGCCCGTCCACCAACGGTTCGCGGGCCTTGCGTGACATCTCGACCTCCATGTCGATGCCTCGCCCGGCCAATGACGCAGTGTTGCGGGCGATCAGATCGGTGGGCCGCACCCACTCGATACCGCGCGCCCGGTGTTCCTCGAGCTTCTGCTCAACCTCCGCCGCCGCAGCTGCATCGGTGATCTCGTCAGTCGGGGCGGTCTCGACCGTGGCGTCCTTGCGCTTAGTGACGTCGGCAGCGGCTACCGCCTCGGGCACCTGCCGCACTTCACTGCGGTCTTCCGGCACGTCCGGTTCGGGCGCATCCTCGACGCGCGCGTCCTCGTACGCTCGTACCTGTTCTCGCGGGTCGATAGTCATGATGTTGTCTCCATTCCTGTTGTGGTTTCCGGTTCCTCGACCGGCGGGGTAAACCAACGGCCCACCGTCGAGGGATGCACTTGCAGCTCGTCGGCGATCGCCTTGTTCGACCAGCCGGCCTCCCGAAGCCGCGCGGCGCGCTCACGCCGACCAAGCACCAGCTCGGCCTCCGGCTCGGCGTCTGGTTCGGCTTCGGACTCGGGTGCTGCTGGTGCTGGGTCTGCTTCGGCTACGGCTGGTAGCTCGCGCGGTGCCTGAGCCGTGCTGCTCGGCGGCACGGTGGCCGAGCGCGTGAGGACGACGGTGAGGTGCGTGCTGGCAAGCAGCACCAGCGGCGGCACCGCTGCGACCGTCGCGGCGAGCATGGCGGGCACGCTGGCATCGGCAGCCACGATCGCGTGCAGCGCGTTCGCGGCCACCGACACGAGCGCCCCACAGATCAGCAGCGCCCACGGATACCAGGCACCGGGGCGACCATCGAGCGCGACGACCGCGATTGTCGAGACCACGATCAGCCCGTCGACCAGCAGCGGCCAGATCCACGCCTGCCCCGAAGCGATACCCGACCGGGCCGCGAGATCGGCCAGTGCCATGAACGAGAGCCAGAACGCCCCGATGCCGATCAAGACCGTGCCGGTAGCAGCAGTCATCACCGCCCAACCCCATCCAGGTCGTCGCGCGCTCATCACAGCCCCCGACCACTCGCCGAGGCAACAACCAGCGACTCGTCACGAGCGAAACCCGAAGCCGTCTGGCGCACCGGCGCGCGACGACGCGGCCCGTAGGTGCTGACGTGGCGATACGCCGAACCGACCGTCCGGGTGATCTCGCGCTCGCCCAGCCCAGACTGGATCGCGGCCAGGCCGAGCGCATCGAGTGCTTCGCGGGGCGAGTGACCGTGCTCAGCCATGCGGCACGCGGCCTTGAACAGCCCAAGGTTGCGTTCGCCCTCGGGCCTGCTCGCGACCTGCGAGGCAAGCCGGGCAACATCCAGCGGCCAGCCACCCGGCGGCGCGGGCGCGGGGGTGTACTTCGGGCGTGGGTCGAGGAAATCGCGCAGTCGCTGCGCATCCAGGAGCGAGACCGGGCCAGCGGCCACGCTCTCGACCCGATACGGCATCCGGCGACCATCGATCATGCGCAGCGAGGGAGGCACGATGATGTAGCCGCCGTCGCCCCGAAAGTCGACACCCGCCCGGCCTACCTGCCACGACCGCTGCTCATGCTCCGGGTCAGCGGGAAAGTACAGGTGCCTGCCGCCGGTCGGCGTCGTCACCACTGCCAACGGCTCGGACAGCAGCCCCGAACGGGCCGCACGTCCGAACGCGGCATATCCATCGACCTTGTGCACGTCGACGTCGACAACGACCACCCCCGAGGCCGCGCCGGTCGGAACGGCAAGGTTCGCGCCTGGCTGCCGTCGCCACCACGCCTCCACCTGCCCGGCATCAGTGGTTGCCTCGTGGAAACCACGCTCAGGAATCGGGCGTTTCCCGTCTGGCGCGCACGGGAAGACCGGCACATCGAGCCGGGCCAGCTCGCGCGCAACGAGAGGCAGCGGTACGCCCTCGCCGAGCCGGGAGAACACCGCAGCGACCGACGAAGCCCGGCGCGCGATCACGTCCTGCGCCGTGCGAGCGTCGCGTACCTCAGCCATCGCCAGACCTCCTTCCGCCGGAGGCCACCCCGTAGCGGGGCGACCGTACGACCGTGAGGTACGTCGGGAGGATCACGCAGACGAGACGGACAAGGAAACGAGACTCTGACCGTCAGGCTTCGTGAAGAACCCGACGAGTCTCTACCGGACTACCAGTCAATCCGCGCCAGAAACGACGGGAGGTCGACGGTCTCGAAGAAGCGGCACAGAGTAACCAGAACGGGCACATCGCTCAGACGGTCTGTGCGCGCATCTGGCGGTAGTGGCCGGGGGTGACGCCGACGTACTGGCGGAACAATCGGGTGGCATGGGAACGGGAGTGCCAGCCGACTCGCAGCATCGCAGCCGCGACCGTTAGATCGGTCTCGCGTAGATATTTTGCCAGGTGCTCGGCGCGGAGCATCGTCAGATACGCCAGCGGGGTCTTGCCGTAGGCCTCGACGAATACGCTGGACAACCGTGACGGCGACAGATGCACCTCGGCGGCGAGATCGTCCAGCGTCCACCGGCGTGCGGGGTTCTCGCGCAGCAGGGCAGCGGCCCGGCGTGCCTCGACCCGCAGCGGCGCGAACCGGCGATCACGCGGGAGCGTGGGCCGGATATGCGCACGCTGCGACGGCGAGATCCGCACCGGGGAAACGGTGATGTGTGGGGCGATGACGTAGGCAACCTGGAACCACAGCGCCTGTATCCGCAGGTAGTGCCGCACGAAGTCGCCGTCTACACTTAACGCGACCAACTCGTCCAGCCAAGGCATGAGCATCCCGGCGCGATCCTCGCCCAGCCGGAGAATCTGCGCGGGCTCGGAATAGATGGCGTCCGCGAAACCCTGCGCGTCGAGCCGATCGCAGACGAACCCGGCGTACTGCCACCGCACCTGGTCAAGCACATAGTCGGTATCGAGATAGACCGTGGTCACGGTGATGTGGCCCTCCGGCTCGCTTCCGCACAGGACGTTCGCTCCGAGCAGCACCACATCACCGGACTTGATCGGTTGCTGTCCGAACTCACTGAACAAGAAGGCAGAACCGTCGCGGACGACGATAACCCTCACGCAGTCGTAGGCGACTGGACCAATCGGACGACGGATGGTGCGCGTCCGAGCAATCAAGGCGTCGTAACATGTCATGTCGGCCCACAGCGCTCTCGTGATGCCGGCAACGGAAGACCAGGCCGACCGCTATCGGTGGCTCTTGCTTTTCCGCGTGGTCGCGATGATGACCCATCTCACGGCGTTGCAGCAGCGACTCACGGACACGCTGATCTCGCTGGTGTCGAGTGTGGATCGCATCGCGCGTCCAATCATGCTCATGACGTTCCTCTCATGACTTCACGAGTCTGGCTATGGCGTCGGACGCTTCCTTGAGCTTTACTTCGGCCTCAGTGCCGTCGTGCTGGATAGCTCCGGCGACGCAGTGTCTGAGGTGGTCATCGAGCAGTCCGAGAGCGACGTTCTCCAGCGCGGAAGTGATCGCACTGATCTGGGTGAGGATGTCGATGCAGTAGGTGTCCTCCTCGATCATCCGGTGGATGCCACGGGCCTGACCCTCGATGCGTCTGAGCCGTGCGAGATAGCGTTCCTTCTCCGTGATGTAGCCGTGAGTCACCGGTGCGGTGGCGATGCTCGGGGTGTCCATATCGATGGCCTCCTAACGGGCGCGGTTCGGCCGACGCATGGTCATGCGGCACGGTCGAGGATTCTGGCAGTGCTGGCTTGCGGGGTGAGGTCGAGCCTGCGCAGCAACTGGGCGTTGAGGGCGACGACCACGGTGGAGACGGACATGAGGATCGCGCCGATGCTCATCGGCAGCACGAACCCGATGGGTGCGAGGACGCCCGCGGCCAGCGGGACGGAGACGAGGTTGTAGCCGGCCGCCCACCACAGGTTCTGCTTCATCTTCCGGAACGTCGCCCGTGAGAGCTCGATTACCGAGAGCACCGATCGCGGATCGGAGGAGGCGAGAATGACGCCCGCCGATCCGATCGCCACGTCCGTGCCCGCTCCGATCGCGATGCCGACGTCGGCCTGGGCCAGCGCCGGGGCGTCGTTCACGCCGTCGCCGACCATGGCGACCTTGCGGCCCTCGTCCTGGAGTTCGGCGACCTTGGCGGCCTTGTCCTCCGGTCGCACGCCCGCGAAGACCCGGTCGATGCCGAGATCCTTCGCGACGGTGTCGGCGACGGCCTGGGCGTCGCCGGTAATCATCACGACCTGCACCCCGGCTGCATGGAGCGCGTCGACGGCTTCGCGGGACTCGGGCCGGATCTCGTCGGCCAGCCGCAGGGCGCCGATGACCTCGCCATCGGCGAGCACATGCAGGATAATCGCACCTTCCTCGCGCCAGGTGTCGGCGACGGGGAGCTCGTCCGCCTCGTGCTGGTCGAGCAGGTACGGTCCGCCGACCTCGATGACGCTTTCATCGACGGTGGCCTTGACACCGACTGCCGGGGAGGACGAGAAGTCCGTGGCCGCGGGCACGTCGAGTTTCCGGGTGCGGGCCGCGCCGACGATGGCCCGGGCGAGCGGGTGCTCGCTGTCGGCCTCCGCGGCGGCGGCCAGCGCCAACACTTCGTCCTCGGTTCCGGTGCCGGAGGGATCGATGGCGGTCACCGTCGGCTCGCCCTTAGTGAGGGTGCCGGTCTTGTCGAACAGCACCGCGTCCACGGTGCGCATGGACTCCAGCGCGAGACGGTCTTTGATGAGCACTCCGCCGCGGGCGGCGCGTTCGGTCGCGATGGAAACCACCAGCGGGATCGCCAGGCCGAGCGCGTGCGGGCAGGCGATCACCAGCACGGTGATCGTGCGGACCACGGCGGCGTCGGGCAGGCCGACGAGCGACCAGATGACGGCGGTGATTGCCGCCGCGCCCAGGGCGAACCAGAACAGCCACGCGGCCGCGGTGTCGGCGATCCGCTGCGCGCGGGAGGAAGACGCCTGTGCGTCGGAGACGAGCTTCTGGATACCGGCGAGCGCGGTGTCGTCGCCGGTCGCGGTGACCTCGACCCGCAGTCCGGAGTCGGTGGCCACGGTGCCGGCGACCACCTGATCCCCGGTCTCCCGGCGCACCGTCTTGGACTCGCCGGTGACCATCGACTCGTCCATCGAGGCCGACCCGTCGACGATCTTTCCATCGGCGGGCACCGAGGATCCCGGACGGACTATCACCACGTCGCCGACAGCCAGATCAGCAGGAGCGACCTTCACGATATCGTCGCCGTCGATTCTCTCGGCTTCGTCGGGCAGCAGCGCGGCGAGGGAGTCCAGCGCGGAGGTGGTTTGGGCGAGCGATCGCATCTCGATCCAGTGGCCGAGCAACATGATCACCACCAGCAGCGCCAGCTCCCACCAGAAGTTCAGTTCGTGGTGCAGGATGCCGAGGCTCGCACCCCAGGACGCGAGGAACGCGACAGTGATCGCCAACGCGATGAGCAGCATCATCCCCGGTTTGCGGGAGCGGATCTCGCTCAGCCCGCCCGTCAGGAAGGGCCAGCCGCCCCAGAAGTAGACGACCGTGCCCAGCACAGGCGACACCCAAGACACCCATGCAGCTTCGGGCAGGTGATAACCGATGAGGTGGGCGAACATGTCGTTGAAGCCCACAACCGGGACGGCGAGAACGAGCATGATCCAGAACAGGCGCCGGAACTGTCCGACGTGATCTCCGTGTCCGGCATGCCCGTGACCATGTCCGCCGTGACCCTCGTGGTGGGCGTGAGCGTCATGGCCGTCGTGGTGGCGGCCGGAAGCCTCGCCGTGACCCTGGTGATGGTCGTGCGAGTGGTGACCGGCGTGGGTGTTCGGCTCGTCGTGGTGCGCGTGCTGAACGTCCACGTGCTCAGGGTGGGCGTGCGATCGTGTCGAGGGATCGTTGCTCATGGTCTCGTCTCCTTTGTTCGTTACCCCAGCCCAGAGGCGAGACCGGGGCGAAGGTTCCGCGCTCCCGTGCAGGTCCGGTCGTCGGGAGCGCGGAACCAGATGCCGTCAGGCGGCGTTCGCGTAGCGGTCGGGATCAGCGTCGAACAGGGGTCCGCAGGCGGCGCAGCAGAACCAGTACCGCTGGCCCTGGTAGTCGCGGTAGAGACCGGCTTCCTCCGCCTGCGCCTTGACGACGGGGGTGCCGGCCATCACCTTGCATTCGGTCATCTCATCGGCCGGAGTCTGAGCGATGGCCTCCGCACTGGGTGTGTGTCCGCAGCAGCTCCCACCGCTTGAGGACGTGTCGGTCAGGTTCAGGTTCTCGTGTGCAGTCATCGTGCTTCCTTTCTTTTCGGCCGAGTTTTTCGACGTCGCCGNAGTCTTCTGTAAAAGCTATTCGAAAACCGGCGGGTGCCGGAGCGCTGGTGTCGTCCGCGCGGGCCTTGAAGGTCCGCAGCCGCAGGCTGTTGGACACGACGAACACGGACGACAGGGCCATGGCCGCGCCGGCGAGCATGGGGTTGAGCAGCCCGAAGGCGGCGAGCGGGATCGCGGCGGTGTTGTAGGCGAAGGCCCAGAATAGGTTCGTCTTGATCGTTCGCAGTGTGTGCCGGGCGAGCCGGATCGCGTCGGCGGCGGCCCGCAGGTCGCCGCGCACCAGGGTGATGTCGGCGGCCTCGATCGCGACATCGGTGCCGGTGCCCATCGCCAGGCCCAGGTCGGCTTGGGCGAGCGCAGGGGCGTCGTTGACGCCATCGCCGACCATCGCGACGACCTTGCCTTCTGCTTGCAGCCGGGCGACGACATCGACCTTGTCCTTGGGTAGCACCTCGGCGATCACCTGCTCGATGCCGACCTCGGCGGCGACCTGCTCGGCCACGGCCTGGTTGTCGCCGGTGAGCAGCACCGGGGTCAGACCGAGTTCGGTGAACTGGGCGATGGCCTGCTTGCTGGTGGGCTTGATCTGGTCGGAGACCACTAGCACGCCACGGGCGGCACCGTCCCAGCCGATCGCGATCGCGGTCTTGCCCTCGGCTTCCGCGGCCTGCTTCGCGGCACGGAGGTCTCTATCGAGGTGGATCGACCAGTCCGCCAGCAGGGACTCACGGCCGGCGACGACGGCATGACCGGCGACGACGCCCTGGACGCCCTTGCCTTCGATGTTCTCGAAGGATTCCGGGGCGGGCAGCTCGCCCACCTCGCTGGTCGCTCCGGTGGCGATGGCCTGGGCGATGGGGTGCTCGGAGTAGTCCTCCAGGCCGCCAGCGATGCGCAGCAGCTCGGCCCGGTCCACGCCGTCGGCGGTGATGACGTCGGTGAGGGTCATCTTGCCGGTGGTGACGGTGCCGGTCTTGTCGAGGACGATCGTGTCGACCTTCTTGGTGGACTCCAGTACCTCAGGCCCCTTGATGAGGACACCCATCTGCGCGCCCCGTCCGGTGCCGACCAGCAGCGCCGTCGGGGTCGCGAGACCGAGGGCGCAGGGGCAGGCGATGATGAGCACGGCGACGGCGGCGGTGAAGCCCGCGCTGAGCGGGAACCCGGCCCCGATCCATGCGCCCAGGGCGCCGACCGCCACGGCGATGGCGATGGGCACGAACACTCCGGAGACCTTGTCGGCCAGGCGTTGAATCTCGGCCTTGCCCGACTGGGCATCCTCGACGAGCTTCGCCATCTGCGCCAGCTGCGTATCCGAGCCGACGCGGGTGGCCTGGACGACGAGCCGACCGCCGGCATTCACCGTCGCGCCGGTCACGGCGTCGCCTTCGCTGACCTCGACGGGCACGGATTCGCCGGTGAGCATCGAGGCGTCGATCGCGGAGTTGCCCGAGGTGATGACCCCGTCGGTGGCGATCTTCTCGCCGGGCCTCACCACGAACTCATCACCCACGGTCAGCTCATCGATGGAGACCCGCTGCTCCTGACCATTGCGGAGAACCGAGACTTCTTTCGCGCCGAGTTCGAGCAGGGCGCGCAGGGCGGCGCCGGCGCGTCGCTTGGAGCGCTTCTCGAAGTAGCGACCGAGCAGGATGAAGGTGATCACCCCGGCGGCGACTTCGAGATAGATGTGCCCGAGCCCGTCGGAACGGGAGATGGTGAACTCGAAGGGGTGCACCACGCCCCGGTCCCCGGCGGTGCCGAAGAACAGGGCGACCAGCGACCAGATCATCGCCGCGGTCGTGCCCACGGAGATGAGGGTGTCCATCGTCGCGGCGCCGTGCCTGAGGTTCATCCAGGCGGCCTTGTGGAACGGCCAGCCCGCCCACACCACGACCGGGGCGGCGAGTGCCAGAGAAGCGAAGCCCCAGTAGTCGAACTGCAGCGCGGGGATCATCGCCATCGCGATGACCGGCACCGCCAGCACCGCGGAGCCGATGAGCCGCTGCCGCAGCGACCGTAGCTCGGCGTCCTCACGGGACTCGCCTCCCTCACCATCCTTGGGTGTTTCGCCCTTGGGGGTGGGGAGCTCGGCGGTGTAGCCGGTCTTCTCCACCTCGGCGACGAGCAGCTGCGGATCGTAGCCCTCGGGTGCGGTGACGCTGGCCTTCTCAGTCGCGTAGTTCACGCTCGCGGTCACTCCGTCGAGCTTGTTGAGCTTCTTCTCGATCCGGTTCGCGCACGACGCGCACGTCATGCCACCGATCTGCAGCTCGATCCCGGCAGCGCGGGCACCGGCCGCGGTGGCGCTGTCAGTGCTCATGGTCTCCTCCTTCCTCATGCCCGCCGGCGCCCTCGTGGCTGCCGCCGTCCGGCGATGCCTCGCCGGTGGTGTCCACCACGAGCGGGGCGGTATGCACCTGCCCGTCGATCTGGAAGTCGAGGAACAGCAGGTACCGGCCCGGCGTGGGCGCGGTGGCCTCGAACACGATCTCCGGCCCGGAGGTCTCACCCGCTTCGGGGGCGTCGCCGTGCGGGTGGACGTGCAGATAGGCCAGGTCCCCGTCGCGCAGCGCGACGAGGTGCCCGAACGCTCCCAGATAGGGCTCGAGCGCGGTGACCGGCTCACCGTCCTGAGTGATCGTCATCGTCAACTCCGACCCGGAACCGGCGACCAGATCGCCGGACACGGCGACGGTGTATCCGTCGACCGTGGTCTCGGTCACCGGTCCGTCGGCGGGAGCGGGCGCGTAGTCCCCGGCGACCTGCACCGAGGTCGACAGCGTCATGCCCGAGCCGGTCTCGGTAGGCACGAAGTCGGCGAACACCCGGTAGGAGCCGGCGGCCTCCCACTCCCACGGGATCGACCAGGCACCCTGGTTGTCGCGTTCGGGGTGGACGTGGCGGAAGTGCTGCCCGTCGGAGCGCACCACGATCAGGTGCAGCTCCTTCTCATGCTCCAGCTCGAAGTCGGTGACCGGGTGCCCGTCGGGCCCGGTGACCGTCAGCGACAGCTCACCGTCCTCGCCGGTCGCGGTCGGGGCGGTGACGCCGGTGAGCTGGTAGCCGTCCTGCGCCAGCCCCAGGCCCAGCGACGCCGCATCGGCGCCGGAAGTGTGGCCTGCGTGGGGGTCGTCGCCGGTCATGTCGTGTCCTTCCGTGTGGTTGTTGTCGGTGGTCTCTTCTGCCCAGGCCTGCACAGTGGAGTCGGGGACGATCGCGTTCGCCGTGAAAGCGGCCACGGCGAACACGGCCACGAGAACCAGCCCGTACAGGCCCAGCCGTGCAGGGGCTTTCATCTCAGCTCCTGACGGCGGTGTAGCCGGCCTCATCGACCGCCGCGATCACCGTGGCGTCCTCGATCGGCTGCTCGGCGGTCACGGCCAGGCGCCCGGTCTGAGCGCTGACCTCGATCCCGGTGACGCCGGGGATCTCGGAGACCTCGCTGCGGATCGCGGTCTCGCAGTGCCCGCAGCTCATCCCGGTCACCTGGAACTCAGTGGTGGTCGTGCTCATGATCAAATCTCCTTCACTCGTGTCTGACTTCTGTAACCATATACCCCAGGGGGGTATTCCCTAGTTGGTAGGTGCTTCTTCGGTTTTCTGCTGCGCTTGCCCGGTGGGGCGGATGTGGCGCAGGCGGGTGGCGGCGATGATCGCGGCCACCGCGGCGATGACCGCGGAGACGATCGCCGCCATGTTCAGGCCGCCGGAGAAGGCCGCCTGTGCGGCGGCGATCAGCTGTTCGCCCAGCGCGCCGGGCAGTTCCGCAGCGGCGGCGAGGGCGCCGTCGATGCNGCGGCGATGATCGCGGCCACCGCGGCGATGACCGCGGAGACGATCGCCGCCATGTTCAGGCCGCCGGAGAAGGCCGCCTGTGCGGCGGCGATCAGCTGTTCGCCCAGCGCGCCGGGCAGTTCCGCAGCGGCGGCGAGGGCGCCGTCGATGCTGTCCGACGCGGCGGCCGCGGCCTCCGGGGAGAGCCCGTCGGGCAGGGTGCCGTCGATCCGGTTGCGGTAGGCGGCGAGGCCGACGCTGCCGATGACGGCGACACCGAGCGAGATGCCCAGGTCGTTCGCCGTGGTCGCCAGCCCCGAGGCGCCGCCGGTCTTCTCCGGGGGCACCGAGCCCACCACGAGCTCGGTGGTCAGTGCCATCGAGGGGGCGACGCCGGGGTAGGTGATCACGAAGCTCGCGATCACCAGCGCCAGGCCTGTGCCGGCGTCGAGCTGGGTGAACAGGATGTAGCCGACGACCTGGGTGAGCAGGCCGATCCCGATCACGTTCCCGGGCCGGAACTTCCGTGCGAAGACCGGCGAGAGGGTCGAGACGACGATCAGCACCGCCGCCGCAGGCAGGATCGCCAGGCCCGCCTGCAAGGGCGAGAGGCCTTGCACCGTCTGGAGGTACTGGGTGAACAGCGAGTACACCCCACCCAGTGCCGCCGCCGAGAGCAGGAACACCGCCAGCGCACCGGAGACGGTGCGATTGGCGAACAGCCGCACGTCCAGCAGGGGCTGCTTGGCGCGCAGCTGCCGGAGCGTGAACCACAGCCCGATCAGCACGCCTGCGGCGAGCAGCCCGAGTGTGGGCCCGACGGGCTCTTGGGCGGCGAAGCGCTTGATGCTGTAGATGATCGCGAGCAGCCCGCCGACCAGCAGCAGGGCGCTGAACAGGTCGATCTTCGCCGACGGATCGCGGTGCTCGGGCACGAGGATTGGGGCGCCGATGGCGACGAGCGCCATGATTGGCACCGCGACGAGGAACGTCGCCTGCCAGCCAAACCCTTCCAGCAGCAGGCCGGACAGGAGTGGGCCGAGGGCGACGCCGGCGGAGATACCGCCCGCCCAGACCCCGATGGCGACGCCGCGCTGTTTCGCGTCGGCGAAGATCACGAAGATCAGTCCGATCGTTGCGGGCACCATCATCGCTGCGGCCAGTCCGAGGACGGCGCGCCAGACGATCATCAGCTCGGGGATCGT
>NZ_KB714600.1:158029-369432 GCF_000349545.1 Leucobacter sp. UCD-THU | reverse complement strand
TGCGAGACGTTGTCTGCCGATAGGGGTGAGGGGTGCGTTAGCGTGGGGCATGAAGACCTCCGGTTGAGGACGTGTGTGTGGTAACCCACATCCTGCCGGAGGTCTTCTTTAGTCTGCTACGCGTTCACAACGTCCCAAGGAACTACAGCTAGCGGGCTACCCCTCGCCGCGCTCCGTGGGCTGCCGCCGTGAGAACGCTGGCGCGTTCTCACGACGCGGCTACATACTGCGCGAGGTGCTCGCCGGTGAGGGTCGAGCGGGCGTCGACGAGGTCGCGGGGCGACCCCTCGAACACGATCGTGCCGCCCTGCTGACCCGCGCCCGGGCCGATATCGATGATCCAGTCGGCGTGGGCCATGACCGCCTGATGGTGCTCGATGACGATCACGCTCTTGCCGGCGTCGACCAGGCGGTCGAGCAACCCGAGCAGCTGCTCGACGTCTGCGAGGTGCAGGCCGGTCGTGGGCTCGTCGAGCACGTACACGTCGGCGTCCTCGATCATGTGGATCGCGAGCTTGAGCCGCTGCCGCTCGCCGCCCGACAGCGTCGAGAGGGCCTGACCGAGCTTGATGTAGCCGATCCCCACGTCGACGAGGCGCTCGAGGATCTTGGCCGCCTTCGGGATCTTCGACTCGGGCGACGAGAAGAACGCGAGCGCCTCGGCCATCGACAGATCTAGCACGTCGGCGATGCTCTTGCCGCCGAGCGTGTACTGCAGCACCTCGGCGTCGTAGCGCTTGCCGTCGCACACCTGGCACACGCTCTCCATCGTGGCCATCATGCCGAGGTCGGTGTAGATGATGCCCGCCCCCTTGCACTCGGGGCACGCCCCCTCGGAGTTCGCGCTGAAGAGCGCCGGCTTCACGCCGTTCGCCTTCGCGAACGCGGTGCGCACCGGATCGAGGAGGCCGGTGTACGTGGCGGGGTTCGAGCGGCGCGAGCCCTTGATAGCGCCCTGGTCGACCGCGACGACCCCCTCGCGGTTCGAGACGTAGCCGTGGATGAGCGAGCTCTTGCCCGAGCCCGCGACCCCCGTGATCGCGCACAGCACGCCGAGGGGCACGTCGACGTCGACTCCCCGCAGATTGTGCCGGTCGGCCCCGCGCACCTCGACGGAGCCCGCGGGGCTGCGCACGCTCTGCTTGAGTCTCGCGCGGTCGTCGAGGTGCTTTCCGGTGAGGGTGCCGGAGGCCCGCAGGGCGTCGACGGTGCCCTCGAAGCAGATCTCGCCGCCGCTCGTGCCGGCCCGCGGGCCGAGGTCGACCACGTGGTCGGCGATCGCGATCATCTCGGGCTTGTGCTCGACCACGAGCACGGTGTTGCCCTTGTCGCGCAGCTTGAGCAGCAGCTGGTTCATGCGCTGGATGTCGTGCGGGTGCAGACCGACGGAGGGCTCGTCGAAGACGTAGGTGGCGTCGGTGATGGGGGAGCCGAGATGGCGGATCATCTTGGTGCGCTGCGACTCGCCGCCGGAGAGGGTGCCCGTGGGGCGATCGAGGCTCAGGTAGCCGAGCCCGATCTGCACGAAGGAGTCGAGCGTGTCGCAGAGCTTCTCGACGAGAGGCGCCATGCCCTGATCTTCGATGCCCCGCACCCACTCGGCCAGGTCGGAGATCTGCATGGCGCAGACGTCGGCGATCGAGCGCCCGTCGATCTTCGACGAGCGGGCGGTCTCGTTGAGGCGGGTGCCGCCGCAGGCGGGGCAGGCGTGGAACACGATCGCGCGATCGACGAAGGCGCGGATGTGCGGCTGCATCGCCTCGCGATCCTTCGACAGCATCGACTTCTGGATGCGGGGGATCAGGCCCTCGTAGGTGAGGTTCGTGTCCTCGACCTTGATCTTCGTGGGCTCTTTGTAGAGCAGGTCGTCGAGCTGCTGCTCGGTGAAGTCGCGGATCGGCGTGTCCATCGGCAGCAGCGCCGAGAACAGGCGCCCGTACCAGCCGTCCATGCTGTACCCCGGCACCTTCAGCGCCCCGCCCGCCAGGGTCTCGTCGGCGTCGTAGAGCTCGGCGAGGTCGAAGTCGCTCACCGAGCCGCGGCCCTCGCAGATGGCGCACATGCCGCCCAGGATCTCGAAGCTGCGGCGCTCCTTCACCTTCTTGCCGCCCTTCTCGAGCGTGACCGCGCCGGCGCCGCTCACCGAGGCGACGTTGAACGAGAACGCGTTGGGCGAGCCGATGCGCGGCTGCCCGAGGCGGGAGAAGACGATGCGCAGCATCGCGTTCACGTCGGTGGCCGTGCCGACCGTCGACCGCGGATTCGCTCCCATGCGCTCCTGATCGACGATGATCGCCGTGGTCAGCCCCTCGAGCACGTCGACGTCGGGTCGCGACTGCGAGGGCATGAACCCCTGCACGAAGGCGCTGTAGGTCTCGTTGATCAGGCGCTGCGACTCCGCGGCGATGGTGCTGAAGACGAGCGAGCTCTTGCCCGAGCCCGAGACCCCGGTGAAGACGGTGAGCCTGCGCTTCGGCAGCTCGACGCTGACGTTCTTCAGATTGTGCTCGCGGGCGCCCCTCACCCTGATGCGGTCGTGGCTGTCTGCGGGGTGTGCCGCGGTCTGCTGGTCGCTCATGGGGACAGGGTAGCGCGCGCCTCGGACATCGGGCTTCTTCATTCCTGATCGGCGCCGGGCGAGGGCACGAGGCGGTAGAGCACCTCGGGTCTGCCGCGCCTGCCGTAGCGGTGCGCGAGGTCGATGGCGCCCTCGGCGACGAGGTGATCGAGATACCGTCGCGCGGTGGCCCGCGACACCGAGCACCGCTCCGAGAGCTCGGCCGCCGAGAGGGGTGCGACCGGGTCGAGCGCCTCCACGATGCGGGCGAGCGTCACCTCCGAGAGCCCCTTCGGCAGCCGTGACGGGTGCGGGGCGCTCCGCTCCGCTGCGGGCGCCGACGGGCGGGGTACGGGGCGGGGCGGCGCGCCGGGCACGCGGATCCGGCCCGTCGAGAGCAGCCGGTCGATCTCCCCCTGGGCGAGGGGCCGATCCCGCTCGTTCCGCTCTCGCGCCCGCCGCTCGGCGCGGTACACGCGCAGCCGCTCGCGCAGCGCCTCCTGCGTGAACGGCTTCACGAGGTAGCCGACCACGTGGGCGGCGAGCGCCTGCCGCACGGTGACCTGGTCGCGGGACGAGCTGATCACGAGCACGTCGGGGGAGCGCGCGCCGAGCGTGCGCAGCCGGTGCAGCACCTCGACGCCGCTGATGTCGGGCAGCCGCATGTCGAGCAGGATCAGGTCGATGCCGCCGCGGCGGCCCCGCAGCACCGCGGCGTCGCCGGTGCCGGCGGTGCCGGCCAGAGAGAAGCCCGGGGTGCCCGACACGAAGCGGCCGTGCAGCGACCGCGCCCCCGGGTCGTCGTCCACCACCAGCACGCGGATCGTCTCGTCGGTCATCGCCCCATCTCCATCTCGAACGAGAAGCGCGCCCCGCCCCACCGCGACCGGCCGACCTCGATCGATCCGCCCCGGGCGACGACCGCGCGGCGCACGAGATCGAGCCCCACGCCGCGACCGACGCCCGCCGGGTCCGGCTTCGACGAGAAGCCCCGGCCGAAGATCCGCTCGGCCTCCCGGAAGTCGACGCCCGGCCCGTCGTCCTCCACCGCGCCCAGCAGACGGCCGCCGCGCTGCGCGAGCGCGCAGCGCACCCGCGACGCACCCGCCTCGCCCGAGTTGCGGCACAGGTTCGCGATCACGAGCAGCGCGTCGCGGTCGATCTCGTCGGTCACGTCGATCTGGGTCTCGAGGCGCGCCCCGAGGGCCCCGAGCTCGGCGCGCAGGGCCTCCGCCGTGGCGCGCAGCAGCGGCTGCCCCGGCAGCACCTCGTCGTCGGTGCCGCCCGCCAGCACGGGCGCGGCCCCCTCGATGTAGTCGAGCGCCTCCCGCGTGTCGCCGTGCGAGACGAGCCCGTGGATGACGTGCAGCCGCGTGTGGAACTCGTGCGTCTGCTCCCGCAGCGCCGCCGCCGTGCGGCTCACGCGCTCGTGCTCGCGCGCGGCCTCGTCGAGGCGGCGGAAGCGGCGCTCGAGCGCCGCGGCGAGCAGCGAGCTCGCGAGCGTGCCCAGCACGACCGCGCCGAGCGCCCACGGCAGCAGCAGCCCGAGCGCCTCGTCGCGCTCCGCCGAGATGTGCGACTCGAGTATGCCGACCGAGAGGGTGCCGGTCACGCCGCCGTCATCGTCGTGCACCGGCACCTTCGCGCGCAGCGTGGGGCCGAGCGTTCCGGTCTCGGTGCCGAGGAACTCCTCACCGGCGAGCACCGCCGAGTTGTCGGTGGAGACCCTCCTGCCGCGCTCGTCGGGGGTGGGGTGCGTGACGCGGATGCCCTCGGTATCGGTGATCACCACGTAGTCGACGCCCGCGGCGTGCTCGACGACGTCGGCGAGCGGCTGCAGCTCGGCTGCGGCGAGCGCGCGCAGCTCGGCGCTGCCCACGCCCGCCGTCGGCCGCAGCGCGTCGCGCACCTGGCTCAACCCGGCCAGGGTGGTCGCCACCTCCCGCACCCGCTCGCCCGTCGCGGTGCGCACGCTGCGCTCCTGCACGGAGATCGCGATCGAGGTCGTGAGGCCCACCGAGAGCAGCACGATGAGGCTCGGCAGCAGCAGGATCGCGAGGCGCATCGCGAGCGGTCTGATCCGGATCGCCACCGCTCCCCCCCTCCGCACGGCCACACTGCCGAGTCGTGAGCATCAAAGAGCACAAACCCCTGCCGCGAGGGTGCTCCGGCCTGCTTCTCTGTACATTCTAGTAATCGCGGTCAGAGACAACGGAGTCGCCACGAAGGAGTGAACAATGACGGCAGTATCGACGGAGCCCGAACGGCAACCGTCCTCGCGCAGACGGTCCGGGTGGATCGCGCGGCTGATCGGAGGGGCGATCGCGGTCGCCGCGATCGGCGTCGCCTCGTCCGGCTCGATCAGCTCGGCGGCGCTCGGATCCGACATCCGCAACTCGATGACGATCATCGCGCCCGCCGCCGCGGGCGGCGGATGGGACGGCGTCGCCCGCGAGATGCAGCAGGGCATGAAGGCCAACGGCATCGTCAACAATGTGCAGGTGGTCAACATGCCCGGCGCGGGCGGCACGATCGCGCTCGGCAACCTCTCGGTGCTCTCGGGACAGCCGAACAACATCCTCGTCGGCGGCACCGGCCTGCTCGCCGCGACCATCCAGTTCGACTCGGCCGCGACCCTCGACGACGTGACGCCGCTCGCCACGATCGTCGAGGAGTACGATGTGATCGTCGTGCCCGCCGACTCCCCGTACGAGACGCTCGACGACCTGGTCGAGGCCTGGCGCGACGATCCGAAGGCCCTCCCCTGGTCGGGCGGAGGTTCCTTCGACCAGCTCGTCGTCACCGACCTCGCGCTCGCCGCCGGCGTCCACCCGATCGACGTCACCTACATCCCCTCCGACGGCGGCGGCGAGGCCATCCAGGCCATGCTCAACGGCACCGTCTCGGCGGCGGCGGGCGGCTACCCCGACAACATCGATCAGATCGAGTCGGGTCGGCTGCGCGCACTCGCCCTCGTGGCGCCGGAGCGTGTGGACGGCATCGACATCCCGACCGCGGCCGAGCAGGGCTACGACATCAGCCTCACTAACTGGCGCTCCCTCTCGGCCCCCGCCGGGCTGAGCGGTGAGGATCGCGAGGCGCTCGTCGAACTGGTGCTCGAGACGCTCGACACCCCCGAGTGGGCCGACGCGATGACCCGCTACCACTGGACCGAGAAGGTGCTCACGGGCGACGAACTCGACGCGTTCCTCGTCGAGGAGCACGAGCGCATCGCGCAGCTGTACGAGGAGATGGACCAATGACGCATTCGAACAACCCCACCGCGGTCTCGGCGGTCGTGGGAGAGGAGCTCGAGCTCGGCAGGGCGAATCCCGACGCCGCGCTGCTCAAGCAGCTCATCATGCCGGCGATCCTGCTCGCCTTCGCCACCTACCTGCTCGTCGGCATCCTCACGATGCGCGTGCCCGAGGGCGTCGTCTTCCCCGGGCCGCAGTTCTTCCCTGCGATCATCGCGGGCGGCCTGTATCTGTTCGCGGTGCTGCTGATCGTACGCGCCCTGCGCGAGCGCGCCGAGGCCTTCGCCGGGCTCGAGCGCTCGGCCGCCGAGATCGAGCTGCTCACCGACGAGGAGATCGCGGCGCTCGACGACGGCGGGGCGAAGCGCGTGGGCGTCGACTGGGGGTCGCTCGCCTGGATCGTCGCCTCGTTCATCGGCTTCGCGCTGCTGCTGCCGGTGCTCGGCTGGGTCGTCGCTGCGGCCCTGCTCTTCTGGTGCGTCGCGTGGGCGTTCGGGTCGCGGCGCCCCGTCTTCAACCTCGTCGTCGGCCTGACGGCGAGCTCGATCGCCTACATCGCATTCGACATGCTGCTCGGCCTCACCCTGCCGTCCGGCGTTCTCGGCTGGGGGTTCTGACATGGATACGCTGCAACTGCTCGCCGAGGGCTTCGCCGGGGCCCTGACCTGGCAGAACCTGCTCTGGGTGGTCATCGGCTGCCTGCTCGGCACCGCCGTCGGAGTGATGCCCGGACTCGGTTCGTCGATGGCGGTCGCCCTGCTGCTGCCCGTCACCTTCGCGCTCGAACCGACCGCCGCCTTCATCATGTTCTCGGGCGTCTACTTCGGCGGCCTCTTCGGCGACTCCACCATGAGCATCCTCATGAACATGCCGGGTCAGGCCTCGGCCATCGCCTCCACGTTCGAGGGGCACAAGATGGCGCTCGACGGCAGAGCCGCCCAGGCGCTCGCCACGGCCGCGATCGGCGCGTTCACCGGCGGCTTCATCGCCTCCATCGTGGTCGTCTTCATGGCGCCCGCGCTCGCCGACTTCTCGACCCAGTTCGGGCCCGCCGAGTTCTTCGCGCTGGCGCTCTTCGCCTTCGTCGCGACCTCGTCGGTGGTCACCGACAACCCCGTGAAGGGTCTCTCGTCGCTGTTCATCGGGCTCGGGATCGCAGTGATCGGCGTCGACGGCATCTCGGGCGCGCCGCGCTTCACGATGGACTCGCCCAACCTGTTCGACGGCGTCTCGCTCGTCACGGTGACCGTCGCGATCCTCGCACTCGGCGAGGTCATCTACGTGGCGTGCCTCGAACGGCACATCGGCGGCGGCAAGCTCATCAAGCCCAAGGGCCGCCCCTGGCTCTCGGGCCGCGAGTTCCGCGAAGCGATGCCCGCCTGGCTGCGCGGCACCGCGATCGGCCTGCCGTTCGGCGTCGTGCCGGCCGGCGGATCCGAGATCCCCACCTTCCTCGCCTTCGGCCTCGAGAAGAAGCTCGACGCGCGCCGCAAGAACCCGCAGTTCGGCAAGGGAGCGATCCGCGGCCTCGCCGCCCCCGAGGCCGCCGGCAACTCCACGACCGGCATGGCGATGGGCGCCCTGCTCGCACTCGGCCTGCCGATCTCGGCGACCGCGGCGATCATGCTCGCCGCCTTCCGCCAGTACGGGCTGCAGCCCGGCCCGCTGCTCTTCGAGCGCTCGTCCGAGCTGGTGTGGGCGCTGCTCGCGAGCTTCTTCATCGCGATGATCGTGCTGCTGATCCTCAACCTGCCCTTCGCGATGGTCTGGGCGAAGCTGCTGCTGATCCCGAGGCCCTACCTGTACGCGGGCATCACGATGGTCTGCGCGCTCGGCATCTACGCCACCTCGGGCAAGACCTTCGACCTCATGCTGCTGCTCGCGGTCGGCCTCGTCGGATTCGTGATGCGGGCCGTCGACTTCCCGCTCGCGCCGCTCATCATCGGCATGGTGCTCGGCCCCCTCGCCGAGACCAGCCTGCGCGACGCTGCGATGAGCGCCAACGGAGACTTCTCGGTGCTCGTGCAGGGGGCGATCCCGATCACGCTCTACGCGCTGCTGCTGCTCGTGATCGCGTTCGCGGTGCGCGGCAAGGTGGTCGAGCGGCGGCGCGCGAAGGCGCTCGCCCGGGTGGGCTGAGGGCGCTAGCCTGAGTGGCATGCGAAGCGCGACGGTCGGAGCCGGGGTGAGACCCGGGCCGGCCGTCGCGGCCGTGCTGACGGTGCTCGCGGCGCCCGCCTTCTTCGTGGCCGAACTGCCGCTGCTCGGGATCGCGCTGCTCGCGGGCGGCCTGCTCGTCGCGTGGGCGGTGTCGCGGGGCGGGGCGGGGGCCGTGCCTGTGGCGGGGGCCGCGTCTCGGGCGGGAGTCGGAGCCGGGCCGGTGGCCGGTTCCGGGGCGACGGCCGCTCCTGCCGGGCCGGCGTTCCCCGCGGGCGACGGACGGGGATCCGGCTCCGCAGCCCGCCCGCCGAACCTGCTGCGCGATCTCTCGCTGATCGCGATCGGGCTCCTGATCGTGCGCACGATCCCGCTCGCCGCCGAGCTCGACGACTGGTCGATGGTGAAGTTCACCATCGCGCTGGGCGGGGCGGTCGCGGTGCCGTACGCGATCTCGCGGTGGGTGTACCGGGACCGCGCCACGGCGTTCCCCTGGAGAGGCGGAGGGCGCTGGGGGCGGATCCACTGGAGCTGGCTGATCGCGGTGCTGGTGCTGGGCTGGCTGATCCTGCCCTGGTACTTCATCAGCTCGGGCGTCTACCTCAACTGGCCCGAGGTCGACGATGCCGATCTCATCGCCAGGCTCTTCATCGGCGTCGGGGCCGTGGGCATCTGGGACGAGCTCTTCTTCATCTGCACCGTGTTCACGGTGCTGCTGCGGCACTTCCCACCGTGGCTCGCGAACGTGCTGCAGGCGATCGTGTTCGTGTCGTTCCTGTGGGAGCTCGGGTACCGCTCGTGGGGGCCGGCGCTCACCGTGCCGTTCGCGCTGGTGCAGGGCTGGATCTACCTGCGCACGCACTCGCTCGCCTACGTGGTAACCGTGCACCTGCTGTTCGACGCGGTGGTGTTCGCGGTGCTCGTGCACGCCCACAACCCGCACCTGTTCGACGTGTTCGTGACGGTGCCGTAGCGGGTCGCGGGCGCCTCTCCCCGTCGAGCCGGCCTGTTCGTATCGAGTCGGCCTACGATTCACGCGAATTTCGGGCCGGCTCGATACGAACAGGCCGACTCGATCCCGCGTATGGGGCGGACGCGGATCAACCCGCGGTGAGCGCCGCCAGGCGGCGCACCGCGAACTCGTAGCCCTGCACCCCGCAGCCCACGATCACGCACTGCGCGACGCCCGAGATGTAGGAGTGGTTGCGGAACTCCTCGCGAGCGTGCACGTTCGAGATGTGCACCTCGGCGACCGGCAGCGCGACCGCCGACAGGGCGTCGCGCAGCGCCACCGACGTGTGCGTGAAGGCGCCGGGGTTGATGACGATCGCGGCGCAGTCCTCGCGGGCGGCGTGGATCGCGTCGATGAGCACACCCTCGTGGTTGCTCTGCAGCGCCCGCACTTCGAAACCGAAGTCGGAGGCCACGCGCGACACGAGCGCCTCGACGTCGGCGAGCGTCTCGTCGCCGTAGATCTCGGGCTCGCGCGTGCCGAGCAGGTTGAGGCTCGGGCCGTTCACCAGGAGAAGTCGTCTGGTCATGGTGCGTTCCCTCCGCGTCGACGTGTGCACCCATGGTACCGCCGGGGTGTTTCGAACGCGTGTCGATCCTCGCCCCCCGCGGCGCCTCGGCGCCTCCCGGGGGCGGTGGGCTACCGTAGACGGGTGAACGACCAGCAGCCCCTGCCTCACAAGAGCTTCGACCCCACCACCTTCCGCGACAAGCCCGTCTCGTTCGTGCGCCGCAGCGGCCGCATGACGCCGTCGCAGGTGCGCGCCTGGGACGAGCACCGCGCCAAGTACGTGCTCGACATCCCGCACGGCGCCGCGGCGACGAGCGTCGCCGACGGCGTGACGGGAGATCCCGAGCAGATCTTCGGGCGGCGGGCGCCGCTCGTGGTCGAGATCGGTTCGGGCCAGGGACACGCGATCCTGCACGCCGCCGAAACCCGTCGCGACACCGACTTCCTCGCGATCGAGGTGTTCCGCGCGGGCCTCGCTCGCACCATGATCCGCGCCGAGCTCGCCGCGCTCGACAACCTGCGCCTCGCCGAGGTCAACGCCCCCGAGCTGCTCGAGAAGTACCTGCCCGAGGGCTCGGTCGACGAGATCTGGGTGTTCTTCCCCGATCCCTGGAAGAAGGAGCGCCACAAGAAGCGGCGCCTCGTGAGCGCCGACTTCGCCCGCATCGCGCACCGGGCGCTGCGGCCGGGCGGGGTGCTGCGCCTCGCGACCGACTGGGAGGACTACGCCGAGCAGATGCGCGACGTGCTCGACGCGGCGCCGGGCTTCGAACGCGACTTCGCGGGGGAGTGGTCGGATCGCTTCGACGGGCGCGTGCTCACCGCCTTCGAGCAGAAGGGCGCCGAGAAGGGGCGCGAGATCCGCGATCTCGCCTATCGGCGCGCGTGAATGTCGGGGGTCGCCTCTAACATGTGAACCATGAGCGAATCAGGCCCCTCCCTCTCGCAGCGTCTCGACGCCCTGCCCTTCACCCGCAAGCACGGCCGCGTGCTCACGGGGTCCGGGCTCGGCTGGGCGCTCGACGCCATGGACGTGGGCCTCATCTCGTTCATCATCGCCGCACTCGTCGAGCACTGGGGCATCTCGAAGGGCGAGAGCGGGCTCATCGCCTCGGTCGGGTTCCTGGGCATGGCGATCGGCGCGAGCCTCGGCGGCCTGCTCGCCGACCGCCTCGGCCGCCGACAGGTGTTCGCGATCACGCTGCTCGTCTACGGCGCGGCGACGGGCGCCAGCGCCCTCGTGGGCGGCATCGCGCTGCTGCTCGTGCTGCGCTTCTTCGTGGGCCTCGGCCTCGGCGCCGAGCTGCCGGTCGCGTCGACCTACGTGAGCGAGTTCGCGCCCGCGCGCATTCGCGGCAGGCTGATCGTGATCCTCGAGGCGTTCTGGGCCGTGGGCTGGACCGCCGCGGCGCTGATCGGCTACTTCGTGGTGCCGGCGTCCGAGAACGGGTGGCGCTGGGCGTTCGCGCTGGGGGCGATCCCGGCCGCGTACGCGCTCGTGGTGCGCTGGGGGCTGCCCGAGTCGCCGAGGTGGCTGGCCGGGCGCGGGCGCACCGCCGAGGCCGAGCGCATCGTCGAGCAGTTCGAGGCCTCGGCGCGATCCGGGCGAGCGGCTCGCCCTGGGACGACGGATCCCGCGGAGCCGGCACCCCTCGCCGAGCCTGCGGCCGAGACGGAAGCGGCGGCCGAGACCGGTGCGGCGGCAGCGCCTTCGGCCGAGGCGGCTCGGGATCGCGCCTCGCTCGCCCAGCACGCCGATGTCCCCGATTCCACCGCCTCGAGCCCCGGCGCTGCGGGCCGCCTCGCGCCCGCGGCGGCGCAGCGGCTCGGCTTCGGCGCCCGGGTCGGCGCGCTCTGGTCGGCCGAGTTCCGGCTGCGCACCGCCTCGATCTGGCTGGTCTGGTTCTGCGTGAACTTCGCCTACTACGGAGCGTTCATCTGGATCCCGAGCATCCTCGTCGACGCCGGCTTCGACCTCGTGCGCTCGTTCGGCTTCACGCTGATCATCACGCTCGCGCAGCTGCCCGGCTACGCGGTCGCGGCGTGGCTCATCGAGGTGTGGGGGCGCAGGCTCACCCTGTCGCTGTTCCTGATGGGGTCGGCCGTGTCGGCGGTGATGTTCGGAACCGTGCACGCCGAGGGAGCGATCATCGCTTCGGGCATGGCGCTCTCGTTCTTCAACCTCGGGGCGTGGGGCGCGCTCTACGCCGTCACACCCGAGATCTACCCGACGTCGCTGCGCGGCACCGGCGCCGGGTGGGCGGCCGGGGTGGGGCGGATCGCCTCCATCGTCGCCCCGCTGCTCGTGCCGATCATGCTCGTCGCCGGGGGAGCGGGGCTCACCTTCGCGGTGTTCGCCGTGTTCTTCGTGGTCGCGGCGGGCGCGGCGTGGGGGCTCGTCGACCGGCGCGGTCAGGCGCTCGACGACCGCTAGGGCACCGAAGCTCCGTCGCCGGGTCGTCGAGCCGTCGGGTTGCTGGGCCGTCGGGTCGCTGGGCCGCCGAGCCGCCGGGCCGTCGCTCTGTTGGGCCGCGGAGTCGCCGGGTCGCGGGGCCGCCGGCCTGTCGGGCCGCCGGGCTGCCGAGCCGCCGGTCATCAGGGGGTCGCTGGGGTCCTGATCCGGAGCCCCGCGCGCACGCAACAGCACCGATCGACGCTCGCGCACCCCGAATCGGAGAGTCGAGGTGCGCGAGCGTCGATCGGTGCTGGAGGAGCGGAGGCCGGGTGTCAGCGCGGGCAGCGGCAACGCTCGGCGGCGGGCACCCCGGCCAGAGCCTGCTCGACGTGCTCGCCGCAGCCCACCCAGGTCGGCTTCTCGCAGTTCTGGCAGCTCACTCGCTGGCACATGGCGGTTCTCCTTCGGTCGGGGCTCCGCGATCGCGGATCGCAGCTTCCATTGTGGGGGCTGTCGCCGCGATGCGCTATTCGGCGACGATCGGCAGACCGGTCGCGGCCGAGGCCTGCTCGACCGAGCCGAGGTTCGCGACGCTCGTGAACCCGGCCTGCTCCAGCAGGGCGACGGCCTGGCCGGAGCGATTGCCCGAGCGGCAGTAGACGAGGTACTCGGCGTCGGGGTCGAGGCTCGGGATCGCGGCCTGCACCTCGCCGCCGGCGAAGTCGATCAATCGGGCGCCGTCGAGGTGGCCGGTCGCGAACTCCTCGGGCGTCCGCACGTCGAGCAGCACGGTGTCGGCGCTGAGCTCGACGGAGGGACCACCAGGCTCTGCGGCGGCTGGTGCGCACGCGGTCAGTCCGACGGTCAGGGCGGCGGCCGCGAAGGGCAGGGCGATGAGCGGCCGGGCGGCGCGCAGGGTGTGCAGGAGGGTGCTGCGGGACATGGGGTTCCTTTCGGCGGGTGGGCGGGCGGCAGATAGGCAGGTAGGCGGACAGGGGGGGGCGGGATAGCGGTCGCGAACGGCCGAGCAGCGGTCGTGCGCAGCCGGAGGCGGAAGGCGGGGCGCCGCGTCGAGAACGGCGCCCGCCAGGGTTGGAGCCCCCAGGGCGTGTCTCGCGGCTCCTTGCCTACTGCGCGCGCCTGTTCGAGGCGCCTCGCTGCGTTGTCGTCGTCAGATCTACAACCCGGCAAACCGTCCTCCTCCGCCTTGCGAAGCACCCCGCCCAAGCGCTGCTCGCGACGGCAACGATCTGCGAGACACGCCCTAGGCGACGACGGGGTCGTTGCCCGGCACCGCGGCCCAGCCGAGGTAGCTGCCGTCGAGCTCGACGACGTCGTAGCCCTCTCGACGCAGCGCACTCGCGGTCACGCTGCCCCGCACACCGCTCTGGCAGTAGGTGACGATCGGACCGGTGCCCCTCTCGGGGAGCCGATCCCGCTGCCACAGCACGCGGCCGCCCGAGAGCTGGGCCGCACCGGGCAGGTGGCCCGCCGCGTACTCGGTCTTGTTGCGCACGTCGAGCAGCATGGCTCGCTCGATGTCGTCGAGCTGCTCGGGCCGCACGAGGGGCGGTCGCACGAGCTCGAGGCCGTCGAGCGACGTGATGAAGCCGCGCACGGTGTCGATGCCCACGCGCACCAGGTGGTCGCGCATGATCTCGGCCTCGGTGCGCGAACCGCTCAGCAGCACGAGCGGGCGCTGCTCGGTCTCGGGGTCGTAGACCCAGGCGCCGTAGCTCGCCGCCTTCGCGATGCCGGGGATGTTGAGCGAGCGCGGCACCGTGCCCTCGTGCACGTCGTGGTGATGACGGGTATCGACGAGGATCGCTCGCTCGGCGGCGAGCTCGGCGGCGAGCCGGTCGGCCGCGTATTCGACGAGTTCCGGCGCCTCGCCGAGGATGGCGGGGCCGATCCTGTTCTGCATCTTCATGCGGCCGAAGTAGGCATGGGCGTCGGGCTGCCCGCTCAGCAGCTCGTCGACGAAGCCCTGTTCGTCGTCGGCGGCGAGGTAGGGCGCCCACCACGAGAAGTTGCGCTCGTAGCCGACGGTCGACGACGGGATCGAGCCGAGGGATCTGCCGCACGCCGAGCCCGAGCCGTGGGCGGGCAGCACCTGCACGTAGTCGGGCAGGGTGAGGAAGCGGTCGCGCAGGCTCGCGAAGAGATCCTTCGCGCCCTGGAAGCGGGTGTCGACGCCGCCGGCGGCCTCGTCGAGCAGGTCGGGTCGGCCGAGGTCGCCGACGAACACGAAGTCGCCCGTGAGTAGGAAACCGGGTTCGTCGGTCTGCGCGCCGTCGGTGACGAGGAACGACAGGTGCTCGGGCGTGTGGCCCGGGGTGTGCACGGCCTCGACGGTGATGTTGCCCAGCTCGATGCGGTGCCCGTGCTTCATGCGCACCGCGCCGTCGAAGTCGGGGCCGTAGGTCCAGTCGGGTCCGCCCTCGTCGCTGACGTGCACCTGGGCGCCGGTGCGATCGGCGAGCTCGCGGGTGCCGGAGAGATAGTCGGCGTGGATGTGGGTCTCGGTGACGGCGGTGATCGTCATTCCGTTGGCGGCCGCGAGTTCGAGATACACGTCGATGTCTCGGCGGGCGTCGACCACGACGGCCTTGCCTCTGGCCTGGCAGCCGATGAGATAGCTCGCCTGCGCGAGATCCTCGTCGTAGATGCGTTCGAGCAGCATGGTGCCTCCTGGGGTCGTCGGGCGTGTCAGCCGCAGTGGCAGCGGTCGGTCTCGGGGACGCCGGCCAGGGCCTCCTCGATGTGGTTGCCGCAGCCGGCCCAGGTGGCCTTGCCGCAGTCGGGGCAGGTGGTGCGTGCGCACATGATCGGTGATCCTTTCGGGTGGTGGGGGATTCGGTGTCGGTGCTGCGGATCAGCGGCCGAACAGGCGCGAGAGCAAGCCGCCGCGAGAGGCCTGCGCGGCCTCGGTCTCGGCCCTGCTGTGCGTGCCGCCGCACCAGTCGTTCCTGGGCACGGAGGCTTTGACAGCCGCGACGTGCTGGCCGCAGCCGGCCCAGGTGGTCTTGCCGCAGACGCGGCATCGGGTGGGGCGGCACATGGGGTGTCCTTTCGCGGAAGCTAATACCCCTGGGGGTATCCTGTGATAGAGAAAATATACCCCACGGGGTATCCTGGCTGTCAAGTCAGATTTCGAATGGGAGAGCGACATGAGTGATGCGAGCATCGAAGAGGGGGCCGTCTTCGGCCACGACCCCGAGGCCAAGCGCAAGGTCGTCAACCGGCTGCGCCGGGCGCAGGGGCAGCTCGCGGCGGTGATCGACGCCGTCGAGGGAGACGCGCACTGCCGCGACGTGGTGCAGCAGCTCGCGGCGGTCTCGAAGGCGCTGGATCGTGCGGGCTTCCTGGTGATCTCGTCGTCGCTCAAGGAGTGCCTCGCCAACCCCGGCGCCGAGGGCGCCCCGCAGCCCGACGAACTCGAGCGACTGTTCCTGTCGCTCGCCTGAGGGGGTGGCACGGGCGGCCTTCCGAAGTGCGCTAGGCTAGTCGCGGCTGCCCGTGCTCGCCTCCGTAGCTCAGGGGATAGAGCGCCGGTTTCCGGTACCGTAGGTCGGGGGTTCGAATCCCTCCGGGGGCACTGCAGCCTGGGCCTCCGCTGTTTCGGCAGTGGGGGCCTTTCTCATGCCGGCGCTGCAAGATCGGTGGCCCATGCAGTAGGCCGAGGCCGCAGTACCCGTGAAAGGATAGAGCGCCCGACACAGTGGGGGCATGACGGCGCCGCTCGCGGCACCCGGATCCCGCAGCGCAAGGTTCGGGCTCTCCGCCTTTGTCACCGTGCTCGCCCTCTGGGGTCTCATGGTCGCTGCGGGATACGGAGGATACTTGCCCTCCGGAGCCCGAGAAGCACTCGTGCCCATCGCAGCGGGCGCTTCCTATATCGCCGGTGTGACTCTCGCAGTCGTGTTGCGCGTGCGGAAGGAACCGCGCAAGCCGGCGATCATCACGCTCGTGCTGCTCTTCGCCGGACCTCTGCTGTTCTTCCTGCTGGTCCTCCTCGTCCGGTGAGGATACCGGCTCGGTATCGGCTGAAACTCGGACGTAGTGTTTCGGCTCCTGCTGGGCCACGCGAGCGGCGCACGCGGCTGGGCGGAAACTCCCAGCCGGCCCCGCCGCGGCGCGCACGGGCGGATATGCTCGGCTCAGGCGGTGCGGCCGGCGCACCGGGCTGCGGAGGGCGAGGCCGACATGACCGATGTGAACGAGACGGGGGCACTCGCGCCCGCGGACGCGGCGCGCGGATCCCGTCGCCGTCTGGGTTTCTGGGTGCTCGTGGGAGTGCTCGCGGTCTCGGGTGTCGCGATGGCGTTCATCGTGCTGTTCGGCTTGGCGGAATCGCAGGCGTTCTCGCTCACGTGGCGCATCTTCGTCGCCGACATCTACCTGATCGCGTCGCTCGCGGCGCAGCACGAGTGGCTGAAGCGCACCATCTGGGTGGGCACCGCGGTGTCGTTCGTGTTCGGCGTGCTCGTGGTGTTCTGGCCCGATCAGGACTACTACCGCAACTGGGACGCCGACTACGAGGACCTGGTGCGCACCCCGTTCGGCGTGATGAGCGATCTCGGCAACGCGCTGCACATCATGCTCGTGGCGCTCGTGCTGCTGGGCTTCATCTCGCTCGGGTACCGCTACCTCAGGGGCGAGCGCGTGCTGCGCATCATCTACGTCGCGACGTTCGCCGCCGGTCTCGTGGCCGCGGGCCTCTGGGCGGTCGAGGCGGTGGCCCGCACCTGGTTGGACACCCCCGTGCAGCTGGGCCTCACGATCCTCGCTCTCACCGCGGCCGCGATCGTGATCATCGCGGCGCTGGTGCAGCGCAAGGCGTGGAAGGATCGGCAGGCGTCGGTTCCGGATCCCGCGCGCCTCGCGCACGGGGCGGCCGGAGGGCGGATCGACGATCCTGAGCTGCGGGCTCTCGTGCGCCGATACGTCGACGAGTATCTGGAGGAGCGGGGCCGCTGAGCGCACGACGGCGGGCCGCGGTGCTGGAATCCTCTAGGGTTGGCTCATGACCGGCCTCATCATCGGAGCGATGATCGCAATCCTGGTGTGGTCGCTGCTGAGCGATCGGCTGCGTCGCAGCCACGTCACGGGACCCGTGGCGATGGTGCTGTGCGGGCTGGCCGCGGGGCTCGCGCTCTCGGGCGAACTGGTCGCCGGGCTCAACACCGACCTCGCCGAGCGGACCGTCGAGCTCATCCTCGCGGTGATCCTCTTCGTCGACGCCACCGAGGTGCGGGGAGGCTTCCTCGCCGGCGAGCGGAGCATGGTGGCCCGGCTGCTCGGGATCGCGCTTCCGCTGTCGCTGGTGCTCGCGGTCGGCTGCGGGGTGCTGCTCATCGGGGGCTCCTCGCTCGTGGTGGTGGCGCTCATCGCACTCATCGTGATGCCGGTCGACTTCGCCCCGGCCGGCGAGATGCTGCGGGATCGGCGGCTGCCGAGGCGTCTCCGCCAGAGCCTCGTGGTTGAGAGCGGATATGCCGACGCGATCCGATCGCCCCTCTTCGCCGTGGCACTGATCGCCGCCCAGGCGCCGGCGCAGGGCGGGTCGCTGCTCGACGTGGTGGAGCACGCCGTGCCGGAGATCGGCTTCGCGCTGCTCATCGGCGTGGGTGCCGGCTTGCTGGCCGGTTGGCTCGCGCGAGCGGCCGTCGCGCGGGGGTGGGCCTCGGCGCACGGCATCCGTCTCGGCACGGTGCTGCTGCCGATCATCGTGTACGCGGGCGCCACGGTGGTGCACGGCAACGGTTTTCTCGCCGCGTTCCTCGCCGGCATCGCCTATAAGAGCGTGCGGGTGCGGCGGGAGCCCTCCGGCGACGAGGTGCTGCGCGACGAGGTGTCGCTGCTCGACGAGATCGGTGCGTTGTCGTCGCTCATCATGTGGTTCGTGTTCGGCGCGGCGGCGTCGCTCGTGTTCCTCGCCCCCATCGAGTGGGCGTACCTGCTCTACGGTCTGCTCGCACTCACGCTGCTGCGGGCTCTGCCGGTGCTCGCCGCCTTCCTCGGCAGTCGCGCGAGTCGCCGGGAGCGTCTGACACTCGGGGTGCTCGGGCCCCGAGGCACCTCGACGATCATGTTCGGTCTGCTCGCGTTCAATGCGCTCGACGGCGCGGCGGCGAACACGGCGCTGTACGTGATGGTGGTCACGGTGCTCGGCAGCGTGCTGCTGCACGGCCTCCTCGGGGTGCGGCTCGTGGGAGCGCTCGGGTGGGGCGATCGCCCGGAGGCCGCCGTGCGGAAGGAGCATTCGCGATGACGCGCAGCACCGATGAGCCTGCGTCCCGGACGGTCGACGCGGTCTTCGAGAACGGCTGGATCCACACCGGCCTCGGCGATGGGCCGCGCGCGGGCGGGATCGCGGTGGGCGGCGGGCGCATCCTCAGCTGTGACGCCGAGGAGGTGGCGCGCCTCGCCCCTCGCGCCGCGCAGCGCATCGACCTCGACGGGCGGCTGCTGATCCCCGGCTTCCAGGACGCGCACGCGCATCCTGTGATCGCCGGTACGGAGCTGCTCGGGTGCGACCTGTCCGACTGCCCCGACGCCGAGGCCGTGCTTGCCGCCATTCGCCGCTACGCCGAGGCGCACCCCGAGCGGTCGTGGATCATCGGTGCGGGATGGTCGATGGACGCGTTCCCCGGCGGCACTCCCACGCGGGATCTGCTCGACGCCGTCGTGCCGGATCGTCCCGTGCTGCTCGAGAACCGCGACCATCACAGCGCCTGGGCGAACACGCGCGCGTTCCTCGCGGCGGGCATCGACGAGACGACGCCCGACCCGCGCGACGGGCGCTTCGAGCGGGAGCCGGACGGCACGCCCGCGGGCACGGTCCACGACGGCGCGATGTTCCTCTTCGACGCGGTGCGGGCGATGCCGACCGAGGAGGACGCGTACGCCGGCCTGCTCGAGGCCCAGCGGCGCATGCTGGCGTTCGGGGTGACGGCGTGGCAGGACGCGGCGGTGGGCAGCCTCATGGGCCGACCCGACACGCTGCCGGTCTACCTGCGGGCCCTCGAGCGGGGCGCCCTGCTCGCCCGGGTGCGCGGGGCGCAGTGGTGGGATCGCACCTCCGGCGTCGCGCAGCTCGCAGGGCTGATCGAGCGCCGCGACGCGGTGGCGGCGCTGCACCCGGCCGAGCGGTTCTCGCTCGGCACCGTGAAGATCATGGTCGACGGCGTCGCCGAGAGCCGCACCGCCGCCATGCACGGCCACTACCGCGACCACGCGGGAGCCCGGACCGACAGCACGGGCATCGCGTTCTTCCCACCGGCGCAGCTCGCCGAGTTCGTCGCCGCGATCGCCGCGAGCGGCATGCAGGTGCACTTCCACGCCCTCGGCGACCGCGCGGTCACGGACGCGCTGGACGCGCTGGAACACGCTGCGCGTAGCAACGGCGATCGGGGCCTGCGCCACCACCTGGCCCACCTCGAGACGGTGGCGCAGCCCGACCTCGCGCGCTTCGCGGAGCTGGGGGCGACGGCGAACCTGCAGCCGCTGTGGGCGGCGCACGACCCGCAGCTCGACGAGCTGGTGATCCCGTTCCTCCCCGACGGCGTCGAGCAGACGCTCTACCCGTTCGCGGCCCTCGCCGGTGCCGGTGCTCCGCTCGCCGCGGGCAGCGACTGGCCCGTGTCGTCGCCCGACCCGATCCAGGCGATCCACGTCGCCGTGAACCGCAGGCGGCCGGGGTCGGCCTCGGCGGCGCTGGGCGAGGCGCAGGCGCTCACCGTGGGGCAGGCCGTCAACGCGTACACTTCGGGCACGGCGCGGGTGAACCACCTCGACCACGTCACCGGCCGGCTGCGGGCCGGCCGCCTCGCAGATCTCGCGGTGCTCGATCGCAACCTCTTCGCGATCAACCCCGAGGAACTGCACACCGCGGTGGTCGACGAGACCTGGATCGACGGGCGCCGGGTGTACTCCCGTCAGCGGGGCTGAGCGCCGGGCCCGCCCCGGCGGAGCCATCGGTCGCGGCCGACTAGACTGGACGCTTGTGACGCCACAAGAACTCGCCAGCGCCCTCGCCCGCATCCTGACCGATATCGTCGCCGCCCGCGGCGCCGACATCGAGGTCACCGAGCAGGACACGCAGGTGGAGCGGCCCAAGAACCGCGAGCACGGCGACTGGGCGTCGAACGCCGCCATGAAGTTCGCGAAGCGGATCGGCGCGAACCCGCGCGAGCTCGCCGAGGAGATCTCGGCGCGCGCCGCCGAGATCGACGGCGTGGCGAAGGCCGAGATCGCCGGCCCCGGCTTCATCAACATCACCCTCGACGCCGCCAGCGCGGGTGAGACCGCGCGCCGCGTGGTCGAGCAGGGCGAGGCCTACGGCCGCGGCGACGCGCTCGCCGGTCAGAAGATCAACCTCGAGTTCGTGAGCGCCAACCCCACCGGACCGCTGCACATGGGTCACACCCGCTGGGCGGCGCTCGGCGATTCGACGGCGCGCGTGCTGCGCGCGGCCGGTGCCGAGGTGACGAGCGAGTACTACATCAACGATGCGGGCGCGCAGATGAACAAGTTCGGGCGCTCGGTGCTGGCCGCCGCGCTCGGCGAGGAGGCTCCCGAGGACGCCTACCCGGGCGAGTACATCCAGTCGCTCGGCGCCCGCGTGCGCGAGCAGCTCCCGGGGCTCGCCGAGCTCGCCGCGAGCGACCGCGACGCGGCACTCGAGCAGGCGCAGGAGCTCGGCTACCAGCTGCAGCTCGCCGAGATCAAGGATTCGCTCGAGCGCTTCAACGTGCACTTCGACGTGTTCTTCTCGGAGCGCACTCTGCACGCGCCCGCCGAGGGCGGCGGCAAGAGCCCCATCGAGTCGGCGATCGACCGCCTGCGCGAGCAGGGCCACGTGTACGACGAGGACGACGCGGTGTGGGTGCGCACGACCGCCTTCGGCGACGACAAGGATCGCGTCTTCACGCGCGGCAACGGCGTCTTCACCTACTTCGCGGCCGACGCCGCCTACTACCTGTCGAAGATGGATCGCGGCTTCGGCGAGAAGATCTACCTGCTGGGCGCCGACCACCACGGCTACATCGGCCGCCTCACCGCCATCGCCGGTGCCGCGGGCGACGACATCGAGACCGACATCACCGTGCTCATCGGGCAGCTCGTCAACCTCAACGGTGCGCGCCTGTCGAAGCGAGCGGGCAACATCATCGAGCTCGACGACCTGCTCGAGTGGCTCGGCAGCGACGCGCTGCGCTACTGGCTGGCCCGCTACCCGGCCGACTCGCCGCTCGCCCTCGACGGCGAGAAGCTGCGCAGCCGCACGAACGACAACCCGGTGTTCTACGTGCAGTACGCGCACGCCCGTACCTGCGCGGTCGACCGCAACGCGGCCGCCGCGGGTGTCGACCGCAGCGCGTTCGCGCCCGAGCTGCTCACGCATCAGACGGAGGCCGAGCTGCTCGGCAAGCTGCAGGAGTACCCCGGCATCGTGGCGGGCGCGGCCGAGCTGCGCGAGCCGCACCGCATCGCCCGCTTCCTCGAGGAGCTCGCCGCGGCCTACCACCGCTGGTACGACAACTGCCGTGTGATCCCGATGGGTGAGGAGCCTGTGGAGGATCTGCATCGCACGCGGCTGTGGCTGAACGACGCCGCCGGCCAGGTGCTGCGCAACGGCCTCGACCTGCTCGGCGTCTCGGCCCCCGAGCGGCTCTGACGCCGGCACGGATCGGAGCCGCGAGGATGAGCGAGCGGGAATCGCGCTGGTGGCCGAGGCTGCTGGGCGTGGTGGTGGCGGTCGTGCTGTTGGGCGGTGCGGCCGAGGTCGCGCTGCGGCTGATCGTGCCCGACACGATTCGCGGCGCGGCTCGCGTCGGCCTCGGGCTGACGGTCGATCACCCCGTCGAGGTCTCGATGGGCGGATCGGCGCTGCTGAACGCGTTCCGCGGCGGGGTGGGCGATGTCACGGTCACGGTGCCGGACGCGCCGCTCATCGAGGGCGTCAAGGCCGACGCGACGGTGCACGCCTCGCTCGTGCCGTTCAACCCCATGGTCGGTGAGATCCGCGATGCGTCGGTGTCGCTCAGGGTCGACCGGGATCAGCTCGGTCCCGTGGTGAATCTCGTGACCCAGGGCGTCGCGCAGACCGGCGAGGTGCGGGACGGCTCGCTCGTGGTGGGGCGCTCGATCGAGATCTTCGGTCAGGAGGTGCCGCTCTCGGCGTCGCTGGGGGTCGCGGTGGCCGGCGCGGGTGAGATCGAGATCGAACCGCGCGGCGTCACCGCGGCCGGGCTCGATCTCAGCACCGAGCAGCTGGCGCAAGCCGCAGGCGGGCTGCTCGACCCGCTGCTGCAACCGCAGGTGCTGTGCGTGCGCGATCAGCTGCCCCGGGGCGTCGCGCTCACGGGTATCACGCTGTCGAGCACGGGATCGGCCACGATCAGCGCCGACCTGGCGCCCGGCATCGTCTCGGACGAGCGCGAGCGCCTGAATGGCAGCTGCAGCGAGGAGTAGGCGTGACGGCGTTCACCGGTGCCGCTGAGCGGTCGCTCGAGGCGGCCTTCGAAGCGCACGATCTCGGGCTCGCGCCTGCCGCGGTCGCGGCGGTGTTCGACCGGGACGGGGTGGTCGCCTGGAAAGCCGCGGGTGCTCCGAGCGGCCCGGCCAGCACGGCCGACCGCGGCACCGTCTTCCGCGTCGCCTCGATGTCGAAGAGCTTTCTCGCCGCGGCGGCCCTGAGCCTGCGCGACGAGGGACTGCTCGACGTCGACGCCCCGCTCGATGCCTGCGTTCCGGGCGTCCGCCTGCTGCTCGACGGCGAGGAGCGGCGCGTCACGATCCGGCAGCTGCTCACGAACTGCTCGGGCTTGCCCGAGGACAACGCGTGGGGCGACCGTCGGCTCGGCGACTCCCGGCAGGCGATCGCGGGCCTCGGCCGCGCAGGCCTGCGGCTCACCGCGGAGCCGGGGGAGACGTACCAGTATTCGAACCTCGGCATGTCGTTCGTCGGGCGCGCCGTCGAGGCGGTCACGGGCGAGACGGTGGAAGCGGTCGTCGCTGAGCGCCTGCTGCGCCCGCTCGGGCTCGACCGGACGCGATACGTCGCCCAGGAGTACGGCGCGGGATCGGCCCTCGCGCTCGGCTACCGCACCTTCGACGACGGGCGGAGCTTCCAGGAGGAGCCCTACGTCGGCCACGGCGCGCTCGCCTGCATCGGCGGGCTCTTCAGCACGGTCGACGACATCGCGACCTGGGCGGCGTTCCTCGCCTCCGGTTTCTCGGCCGAGCCGCTTCGCCCCGAGGTGCTCGCGGCGGCGACGCGGCGCGAGATGCAGCGCATCCACACGCCGTTCGGGATCCGCGAGGCCCGCCCGCACCGCGATCTCGAGGCGATCGGCTACGGCGTGGGGCTCACCGTCGAGCACGATCGCCGCTTCGGCAGGGTCGTGCAGCACTCCGGCAGCCTGCCCGGCTTCTGCTCGCACATGCGGTGGCACCGGGCCAGCGGGATCGGCGCGGTGGTCTTCGCCAACTCCGAGGGTTTGGGCGCCGAGTCGCTCGCCGCGCGCGTGCTCTCCGAGGTGCTGGCGGGGCACGAGGCCTCGCCACCGCTCGAGACGGTGTGGCCGGAGACCGCCGCCGCTGCCGAGCGCGTCGACGCCGCGTTGCGGGCGGGGCTGCCGGTCGAGAGGATCGCCGACGTGCTCGCCGAGAACGTGCTGCAGGACGAGCCCGCTGCGGTGCGCCGCCGCAGACTCGGCGAGGCGCTCGAGCGCACGGGACCGGTGCGCGTCGAGCAGGCCCCCTTGAGCGGGAGGGCGGTCTCATCGGCAGACCCCGCCGAACTGCGCTGGGCGGTCGAGTGCGAGCGGGGCCGGCTCGTGTGCGACGTGCGCCTCATCGGCCTGCACGAGCCTCTCGTGCAGCAGCTCGCCGTCGCGGTCGAGGATCCGCGAGGCTGAACCGGCGCCCGGGTCGGGCGCGAGCGGCCGGCCGCGGAACGAGGCTAGAGCCCCGCGGCTCGCAGGGCGAGCCAGGCGGCGGTGCGGTCGTCGGCGCGATCCATCGACAGGCCTGTGAGCCCCTCGATGCGGCGGATGCGCGACGCGAGCGTCTGGCGGTGGATGCCCAGCCGTCGCGCCGAGGACCGGTGGCCCCCGTGCTCCGAGAGGAAGACCCGGAGTGTGCGCCCGAGCTCCCCGTGCGCTCCCGACGCGTCCCGCAGCGGGTCGAGGAGGCTCGTGAGGGCGTCGCTCGGGGTGCCGGTGAGCGACGACAGCACGAGGTCGACGGTCGGCAGCCGCGTGTACCGGTGCACGGTCTCGCCGTCCTCGAGCGCGGTGTCGAGCGCCTGCCTCGCCTGGACGGCGCTCTGTGCGAGGGTCTCCGCGGGGGCCGGGGCGCCGAGACCGAGGTGCACCCGTGCCCCTCCCATCGGACGCAGGGCCTCGGCGAGTTCCGCGAGCTCCTCCGCGAGCTCGTTCCGCACGAAGCCGCGTACCGGGCCGGAGCCCGAGGCGAAGATGTGCTCCGCGCCGAGTTCGTCGAGCCAGCGGCGCAGCAGGCGTTCGAGATCCACGGTGCGCGTCTTCGCGCCGAGTGCGAACGCGGTGAGACTCGGTTCGTGCACCTCCCAGCGGCGCAGCAGGTCGCGCGCAGGCGGCCCGCCCGCGTCGAGCGTCGCGATCAGCGCCTCGCGACCCAGATGCTCGGTGAGCGAGGGGTCGTGGGTGCGCAGCAGCAGGTCGAGGAGGGCGGCCGATTGCGCGGCGAGGTCGCGGGAGTGGGTGCGGGATCGCGATCGGGTCGCGACGACCAGGTACCCGGCAAGGTCGCTGTCGGAACCGACGTGGTGCAGTTGCAGCCCGACGTGCCGCACGCGCACCGGCCGGCCGAGAGCGACGGCGACCGCATCGGACACGTGGAGCCGGCCCGCGCCGGCGCTGCCGATGAGCTGCCCCTGCGCGTCGAGCAGCACGGCCCAGCCGTCGAGGCGGTGCGCGAGCTCGGCGATGACGGCGGTGACGCCGCCGCGGCGCGCGACCTGGGTGAGCACGTTGATGCCGGCGGTGACGAGCCGGTCTGCGGCGGCCCGGTCGTCGGCGATGAGGGCGGAGAGCGTGGCGTGCAGGGCGGCGCCGCCGAGGCGCGCGCCGAGGATCGCGGTCATGCCGCGCCGTTCGAGCGCGGCGCGCAGAGCGGGGGTGTCGGCGTCGCTCACGAACACGGCGCCGAGCAACGGATCCCCGTCGTCCTCGTTCCTGTCGTCGCCCGTGTCTCCGGCGTCATCGGGGCTCGAGCCGCCTGCCCGCGCCGCTGCGAGCCGGCGCATCAGCTCCTCTTCATCGCCTGTGACGAGGGTGGCGTACTCGGGATTGCCTACGACGACGAAGGCCTCGAGCGGCGAGACGCCGTCGACGGGCGTGCGCTCGCCCAGGCGTCGGGGAACGCAGGTTCCGTCGATCGCCCGCGAGATCGCCTGCAGGTCCAAAGCCACGCGCTGAGTGTACCAAGTGCACATGAAGCGTGCAGAGTTTCGACACCTGGCGCAGTGACAGTGCGCCGACCCGCTCCGTAGCATCGCTTCAGTCGCTGCGAGTCGCGGCCTCGGCGGGTGAGCAGCCCGGTGAGCGCCCACCGCACGAAGCAATGGATGAGACAAAGGAGTTCTGCATGAAGGCCGTCGTGTTCCGCGATCCCGCTACCCGCGCCGAGGTGGCGGATGTCACTCTCGCCGCACCCCGGGCCGGAGAGGTGCGGGTGAAGATCGCCGCGGCAGGTGTCTGCCACTCCGACCTGCACGTCAAACGAGGGGAGTGGGACGCTCCGGCGCCCATGGTCATGGGGCACGAGGGCTCCGGCGTCGTCGTCGAGCTCGGCGAGGGCGTCACCTCCCTCGCCGTCGGCGACCACGTCGTGCTGAGCTGGGTGCCGCCCTGCGGCGAGTGCCGCTACTGCCTGCAGGGTCATGAGGCCCGCTGCCAGAAGGTGGCCACCGTCGTCGCACCGCAGGGGGTGCTGTTCGACGGCACCTCGCGTCTCAGCCTCGGCGACGAGCCGATCCACCACTACCTCGGCGTCTCGTCGTTCGCGGAGGAGGCGATCGTACCCGCCTCGGGCGCCATCAAGGTGCGCGACGACGCCCCGCTCGACGTGATCGCCGTGGTCGGCTGCGCCGTGGCCACCGGTGTGGGCGCCGTGCTCAACACCGCCGCCGTCGAGCCCGGCGCGACCGTGGCCGTGATCGGCTGCGGAGGCGTCGGCCTCAACGTGGTGCAGGGTGCGAAGCTCGCGGGCGCCGAGCGCATCATCGCGATCGACATCGTGCCCGAGAAGACGCGCATGGCACTGCAGTTCGGGGCGACCGATCGTATCGACGCCTCCGAGCGCGACGCGGTGGAGCAGCTGTTCGAGCTCGTCCCCGACGGCGTGGACTACGCCTTCGACGCGATCGGACGCACCTCCACCACCGAGCAGTCCATCCGCATGCTCGGCCTCGGCGGTGCCGCCGTCATCGTGGGGCTGCCGCCCACCGGCGCCCGGGCCTCGTTCGAGCCGCTCGTGCTCGCCGAGGCCGACCAGCGCATCCTCGGATCCAACTACGGCTCCGTGCGCCCCTCCATCGACATTCCCGCGCTCGTCGACCGCTACATGGACGGGCAGCTGAAGCTCGATCCGCTGATCTCCGGCCGGCGCCCGCTCGACGAGGCCGCCGCAGCGCTCGACGACCTCGAAGCCGGCGGCGTGCTGCGCACGCTGCTCATCCCGTAGACGCACCACCCTCGATCAACTCACAGGAGAGAATGATGACCCAGACCACAGAACGGAAGGTCGACGCCGGCCTGCGCGAAGGGGTGATGTCCGGTCCCGAGCTCGCGGCCCAGGCCATCGCCAGCATCGCGCCGAGCGCCGTCATCGCCTTCACCGCCGCCTCCATCTTCCTCGGCGCGGGCAACGGCACCATGATGGCGTTCGCGCTCGCGACGATCGTGATCCTCTGCGTCGGCTACATCGTCACCGTATTCGCGCGGCGCCACGCCTCCGCGGGATCCCTTTACACCTACGTCTCCAAGGGGCTCGGCCCGAGCGGCGCCTTCGCCGCGGGCGTCGCCCTGCTCATCGGATCGTGGGGCATCGCGGCGGGATCGCTCGGCGGCGCCGTGTCGTACGCCTCCGACCTGCTGCAGCTGTTCGGCGTGCCGGCCACCGGCACCGTCTGGCTGATCGTGCTGACGGTGCTCATCGGCGGCCTCGCCACCTTCTTCACGATCCGCGGCATCCGCATCTCGGCGCGCGTCTCCCTCGTGCTCGAGCTCGTGTCGGTCTTCATCATCGTCGTGCTGCTCGTCGCCGCCCTCGCCTGGCTCGGCCCCGACGCGTGGGATCCCGCGCAGTTCTCGTTCGAGGGCGTGCCCTTCCAGGGCGTCGCCGCCGGCATGGTGCTCGGTATCCTCGGCTTCGTCGGATTCTCGTCGGCCGACGCCCTCGGCCGCGAGGCGCGCAACCCGCACACCGCGATCCCGCGCGCGATCATGTGGAGCGCCGTGGTCGTGGGCGTGCTCTACGTCTTCGCCGCCTACACGCAGATCGCCGTGCTCGGCGACGAGCTCGGCGAGGTCGCGAGCCCGCTGCAGGCCATCAACGACCGCATCGGGATGCCCGTCTGGTTCGCCCCGGTGCTCGTCTTCGGCGTCGCCGCGTCGTTCTTCGCCGTCGTCGTCGCGCCCCTCAACGTGGTCGGTCGCATCGTCTACGTGATGGGCAAGGAGGGCATCGTGCCCGAGCGCTTCGGCCGCACCCACGAGACCCACCTCACCCCGCATCGGGTGCTGCTCATCGCCGGCCCCGCCGCCATCGTGCTCGACGTGATCCTGCTGCTCGCCGGCACGCACCCCATGGACATCGTCGTGTGGGTCGACACCTACGGCACCTACGGCTACATGGTCGCCTACGCGCTCGTCGCGATCGCGGGCATCGTCTACACGAAGCGCGCCGGGATCCCGAACCGTCTCGTGTGGGTGTGCGCCGTCGTCGCAGTCGTCGCCATGGCCTACGTCTTCTTCGCGAACGTGTGGCCCGTGCCGGCCTTCCCGATCAACGTCATCCCGTACATCTTCGTCGCCACGATGCTGCTCGCCTTCGCCCGCTTCTGGTGGATCAGGGCGAACCGACCCGAGGTGCTGAAGAACGTGGGCAACACCCACACCGAGATGCTCGAGGGCGTGGGCTAGCGGCCCGCCGCCGAGTCGGATCGGACACCCCGGATCGGACGGCGCCCGCCTCGCGCGGGTGCCGTCCGATCGGCGTTTCCGCGGCCTTCTCTCGCTGCAGAGGGCCGCGCGCACCGATCCGGGAATGCCGGCACGGTAAGCTGGACGGGTCCGTTCCGAGGGAGACCTCCGTTCGCACGGCTTCAGGGGCCAATCCGGGTCCGCTCGCCAGAGGTGCACGCCTTCGCGAGCGTTCGCACGACACCGAATCTGACAGCCGAGGAAACACAGATGCCCGAGCCGCAGCAGCGCGACGAAACCGCCACGGTCGACGCCCGCATCGACGCGAACGCCATCGACCGCCGGGTCTTCCCGCCGTCGTCCCGCCGCGGCAGCAGCTGCGAGCAGCTCAAGATCGCCGAGGTGCGCGCCACCGAGCTCACCGCGAAGCACGGCTCGCCGCTCTACGTGATCGACGAGGGGGCCGCGCGCGAGCGCGCCCGCGAGGTGCGCGAGGCGCTGCAGCGCGAGGCCAGGCGCATCGGCACCGAGGCCACCGTCTACTACGCGGGCAAGGCGTTCCTCTGCGTCGAGGTCGCCCGCTGGATGGACGAGGAGGGGCTCGCCGTCGACGTCGCGAGCGGCGGAGAGCTGGCCGTCGCGCTCGCCGCGGGCGTCGACCCCGCGTGCATCGGCTTCCACGGCAACAACAAGTCCGAGCGCGAGATCGCGCGGGCCGTCGAGGCCGGCGTCGGCACGATCATCATCGACAGCGAGATCGAGACGGAGCGCATCGCGTCCGCCGCGCGGGCCGCGGGCCGCCGGCAACGCGTCCGCCTGCGCGTGAACAGCGGCGTGCACGCCTCCACCCACGACTTCCTCGCGACCTCGCACGAGGATCAGAAGTTCGGCCAGCCCCTCGACGAGGCGCCCCGCCTGGTCGAGGCGATCCTCGCCCACGAGAGTCTCGAGTTCGTGGGCCTCCACTGCCACATCGGCTCACAGATCTTCGCCACCGATGGCTTCCGCGAGTCGGCCCGCCGCCTGCTCGGCGCCTACCCCGAGCTGCAGCGCATCGCGGGCGCGCCCATTCCCGAGCTCAATCTCGGGGGCGGCTTCGGCATCGCGTACACCAGCGCCCAGGCCGACGAGGCGCCGGCCGTCGCCGACATCGCTCGCGAGCTCGCCGACATCGTGGCCGAGAGCGCGCGCGAGTTCGGCGTCGCCGTGCCGAAGCTGGCGTTCGAACCCGGGCGCTCGATCATCGGCCAGGCGGGGGTGACGCTCTACACCGTCGGCACCACGAAGTCCGTCGCGCTCGCCGGCTCCGACGCGGCGGCCGACCCCGACGACCTCGGCCGCGCGGCCCGGCTCTACGTGAGCGTCGACGGCGGCATGAGCGACAACGCGCGCCCCGCGCTCTACGGCGCCGACTACCAGGTGCGCATCGCCAACCGCGCGAGCGACGCCGAACCGGCGCTCGTGCGAGTGGTGGGCAAGCACTGCGAGTCGGGTGACATCGTCGTGCAGCGCGACCTGCTGCCGGGCGACGTGCGGCCCGGCGACACCCTCGCGGTGGCTGCGACGGGCGCCTACTGCTGGTCGCTCGCGAGCAACTACAACTACGTGCCGAGACCCCCGGTGGTCGCGGTGCGCGACGGGGCCTCTCGGGTCATCGTTCGGGGCGAGACCGAGGACGAACTGCTCGCCAAGAGCGTGATCCCGACCCCCGCACCCTGAACGTCGAGGCCCGCCCCGCACCTCTTCGACGGGCGGCCCCCGGTGACAGCTGAACAGACAGATCTCGAACGAAACGGAGAAACCAAGTGAACGAGTACCGTGATCTGCGGGTCGCGCTGCTGGGCTGCGGCTCGGTCGGCGCACAGGTGGCCCGGCTCATCCTCGAGCACGCCGACGAGCTGGCGGCGCGCATCGGCGCGCGCCTCACGCTGGCGGGGATCGCGGTGCGCAACATCGACTCGAAGCGCGACGTCGAGCTGCCGGCGGAGCTCTTCACGACCGACGCCGAGCGCCTCGTGCAGGGCGCCGACATCGTCGTCGAGCTGATGGGGGGNGGGGGGCATCGAGCCCGCCCGAACGCTCATCCTGCAGGCCCTGCAGGGCGGCGCCGACGTGGTCACCGCCAACAAGGCGCTGATCGCCGCGCACGGCCCCGAGCTCTCCGACGCGGCCGATCAGGTCGGCGCGCAGCTCTCGTACGAGGCCGCAGTGGCCGGGGCGATCCCGATCATCCGCCCGCTGCGGTGGAGCCTCGCGGGCGACCACGTGACCCGCGTCATGGGCATCGTGAACGGTTCGACCAACTACATCCTCGACCGCATGGACCGCTTCGGCGACAGCGCCGAAGACGCGATGCGGGTGGCGAGCGAGCTCGGCTTCCTCGAAGCCGACCCCACGCTCGATGTCGAGGGCTACGACGCCGCTCAGAAGGCCACCATCCTCGCCAGCATCGCCTTCCACACCGACGTGCCCGTCGACGCGGTCTACCGCGAGGGCATCACCTCGGTCACGGCCGAGCAGATCGAGGCCGCGAAGCACGCGGGCTACGTCATCAAACTGCTCGCGATCGCCGAGCGGATCACCGCCGCCGACGGCACCGACGGCGTGTCGGCGCGCGTCTACCCCGCCCTCATCAGTCGCGAGCACCCCCTCGCCGCGGTGCACGAGGGGAAGAACGCCGTGTTCGTCGAGGCGGAGGCGGCGGGAGAGCTCATGTTCTACGGTGCGGGCGCCGGCGGCGTCGAGACCGCCTCGGCCGTGCTCGGCGACCTGGTGTCGGCGGCCCGCCGCCACGTCGCGGGCGGACCCGGCATCCCCGGCACCCAGCACGCCGACCTGCCGATCCTGCCGGTCGGCGAGGTCAACACCGCCTATCAGGTGATGCTCGAGGTGCGCGACCAGCCGGGCGTGCTCGCCGCGATCGCCGGCATTCTCGCGCAGCACGGCGTCTCGGCCGCGAGCGTCGAACAGACGGCCGCGCAGAGCACCGCCGGCGAGGCCCCTCGCGCCGCTCTCGTCATCGGCACCCACACGGCGCGCGAGGCCGACCTCGCCGCGACGGTCGAGGCGCTGCGCTCGGCCGACATGGTGATCGAGGTCACCAGCGTGCTGCGACTCGAGGGCAACGCGTGAGCGGCGCAGCGGGCGGCGCGTCCGCGGCGGGCGTCGGGCGCGGCGTGCGCGTTCGTGTGCCGGCGACCAGCGCCAACCTCGGTCCGGGCTTCGACACCCTGGGCATCGCCCTCGCCTACGGCGACGAGCTGACCGTGCTCGTTCGCGACGAGCCCGGAGCCGTCGTGCACGTCACCGGCGTGGGGGAGGGCGAGGTGCCCACCGACGCCTCCAACCTGGTCGTGCGCTCGGCGGCGCACGTCTTCGAACGGCTCGGCCGCACCGTGCCGGGCCTCGAGGTGAACGCCCACAACCGCATCCCGCACGGCCGCGGCATGGGATCGTCGGGGTCGGCGATCGTCGCGGGCGTCATGATCGCCGCCGGGCTGCTGCAGAGCGACCCCCTCGACCCGATCGAGCTGAGCGAGGATCAGCTGCTCGCCTTCGCGACCGAGCTCGAGGGGCACCCCGACAACGTCGCACCCGCGCTCTTCGGCGGCCTCACGATCGCCTGGACTACCCCCGACGGGCCCCGTTTCAAGCGTCTCATGGTGCATCGCGGTGTCGCGCCGCTCGTGCTCGTGCCCAGCTTCACGATGTCCACCGAGCTCGCCCGCAGCCTGCAGCCGAAGCACGTGCCCCACGAGGACGCGGTGTTCAACGTCTCGCGATCCGCGCTGCTCATCGCGGCCCTCACCCAGAGCCCCGAGCTGCTGCTCGAAGCGACCGAGGATCGGCTGCACCAGAACTACCGCGGCGACGCGATGCCGGCCACCCGCGATCTGATCAGCGAACTGCGCGATGCCGGGCACCCGGCGGTCGTCTCGGGGGCGGGCCCCTCGATCCTGGTGCTCTCGAACGGGCCAGCCGACCGGCTGCGAGCGCTCGATCTCGTCGAGGCCGAGCACGCCGAGTGGCGCGCGCTCATCCTGGCCGTCGACACGAAGGGTGCTACAGTGGAGGCGATCCCCGCCTCGTGACGGGTCGGGCAGCGGACGGTGCATCTTCGTCACCAGCTGCTCAGCCACGGCCGGTGGATCTTTCCCTCGCCGAGACGACAGGTCCGGTGATCCCCGAAGCACACTCTGTGCATCACCGCGGGAGGGCGGCGCCGAATGCGCCAGTCTGCTCCGCGGCGTTCCGAAAGGAAGAACGATGGAATCGAACGTCGAAGAGACGAACAACGCTCCGGCCGCCGAGGAGGCCGCACCCGTGCGTCGCCGAGCCTCGCGCCGCGTGACCGCCGCGGCCGGCACCACGAGCGAGCCCGCCGCGACCCAGGTCTCGGAGGCCGCGGCCCCCGAGGCTTCCGCAGCGCCCGAGGCTTCCGCAGCGCCCGAGGCTTCCGCAGCGCCCGAGGCTCCTGCCTCGGATGCGGCCGAGGCGCCGAAGAAGCGGGCCACCCGCAGTCGCAAGAAGGTCGCCGACGAGGCCCCCGCCGAGACGGCGGCCTCCGATGCCGCCGCCGCTCCCGCCGCGGCCGAGGCTCCGGCCTCGGATGCGGCCGAGGCTCCGGCTGAGGCGCCGAAGAAGCGGGCCACCCGCAGTCGCAAGAAGGTCGCCGACGAGGCTCCCGCCGAGGCCTCCGCCGCCGAGGTCGAGACCCCCGCCGCTCCCGCGACCGAGCCCCAGGCCGAGAACGCGGACGCCGCTCCTGCGAAGCGCAGCCGCTCGCGCCGTGCGCAGGCCGCCGAGGCCACCCCGCAGGCCGACGCCGCCACCGAGCAGCCCGCCGAGAACAGCGCCGAGCAGGCCGAGGGCGGCCCGAACGCGAAGAGCAAGGCCAAGTCCGCCCAGGGCGACGCGTCGCAGGGCGAGGCCCAGGCCGACGCCGCGAAGACCGACGGCGCGAAGACCGACGCCGACGGCGACGGCGAGCGGGGCGGCCGCGGCCGCAACCGTCGAGGCCGAGGCCAGAAGAACGAGAACGGCGAGGGCGCCGAGTCGTCCGAGCAGACCGAGGAGGCCAAGGGCCGCGGTCAGGGTCAGGGCGGCGACAAGGGCCAGGGCGGCGACAAGAACGGTCAGAACGGTCAGAGCAGGGGCGACAACGCGTCGCGCTCGACCCGCACCCGCCAGCGCGACCGCAAGCGTCGCGGCCAGAACGACGACCTCGAGCCCGAGATCACCGAGGACGACGTGCTGCTGCCCGTCGCGGGCATCCTCGACGTGCTCGACAACTACGCCTTCGTGCGCACGAGCGGCTACCTGCCCGGCACCAGCGACGTCTACGTCTCGCTCGGCCAGGTCAAGAAGTACGGCCTGCGCCGCGGCGACGCCGTCGTGGGCGCGATCCGCCAGCCCCGCGAGGGCGAGGCCGGCGGTCGACAGAAGTACAACGCGATCGTCAAGGTCGACGCCGTCAACGGACGCCCCGTCGAAGAGAACGAGACCCGCGTCGACATCGCCGACCTCACCCCCGTGTTCCCGCAGGAGCGCCTGCGGCTCGAGACCGAGCAGGACCGCCTGCTCGGCCGCGCCATCGACATCGCGGCGCCCATCGGCCTCGGCCAGCGCGGCCTGCTCGTGCTGCCGGCCTCGGTGCACGGCACCCCCGTGCTCGTCGAGCTCGCGCAGGCCGTGAGCGCGAACAAGCCGGACGCCCACCTCATGGTGGTGCTCGCCAACGCGCAGCCCGAGGAGATCACCCACCTGCAGCGCACGATCGCCGGCGAGGTCGTCGCGGCCAGCTTCGACCGCCCCGCCGAGGATCAGGCCACCGTCGCCGAACTCGCGGTCGACCGCGCCAAGCGCCTCGTCGAGCTCGGGCACGACGTGGTCGTGCTCGTCGACTCGCTGAACCGCTTCGCCCGCGCCTACGCGCAGGCCCAGCACGCCTCGGCCCGGCCCGCGCTCGACGACATCGACGAGTTCGCGCTCGGCCAGATCAAGCGCCTGCTCGCCTCGGCCCGCAACGTCGAGAACGGCGGCTCGCTCACCGTGCTCGCCACCGTGCAGACGAAGACCGGCATCGAGTCCGACAAGATGCTGCTGCGCGAGGTGCGCGCCGTCGCCAACAGCGAGATCCGCTTCGAGAAGAGCGTGCCCGGGGCGATCCCCGCGGTCGACATCGAGTCATCGCTCACCCGCAACGCCGACGCGATGCTGGGCGCCGAGGAGTCGGCGGTGCTCGCGGGGCTCCGCTCCCGCATCGCAGCCGATGACGACGCGGCCGAGGAGCTCTCCGCCCGCCTGCGCGCGACCGCGTCGAACGCCGCGCTGCTCGCCGAGCTCCAGCGGAGCCGCGCCTGATGTTCGAACAGGTCGAGGGGCTGCTCGCCGAGCACGCCCGGCTGCAGGACGAGCTCGCGGATCCCGCGCTGCACGCCGACGCGGCCCGCGCCAAGCGCGTCAACCGGCGCTACGCCGAGCTCAGCAAGATCAAGGCGGCCCACGAGCAGTGGCAGCAGCTCGGCGACGACCTCGAGGCCGCGCGTGAGCTCGCCAAGGAGGACGAGGCCTTCGCCGAGGAGATCCCCGCCCTCGAGCAGGGCCTCGCCGAGGCGCAGGAGAAGGTTCGCCGTCTGCTGATCCCTCGAGACCCTGACGACGCCCGCGACGTGATCCTCGAGATCAAGGGCGGCGAGGGCGGCGCCGAGTCGGCGCTCTTCGGTGCCGACCTGCTGCGCATGTACATGCACTACGCGGAGTCGAAGGGCTGGAAGACCGAGATCCTCGAGAAGGACGAGAGCGACCTGGGCGGCTACAAGAACGTGCAGGTCGCGATCAAGTCGAACGCCGGCGACCCCTCGCAGGGCGTGTGGGCGCATCTCAAGTACGAGGGGGGCGTGCATCGTGTGCAGCGAGTGCCGGTTACCGAGTCGCAGGGGCGCATCCACACCTCGACGACCGGCGTGCTCGTCTACCCCGAGGTCGACGAGCCCGAAGAGGTCGAGATCAATCAGAACGACCTCAAGATCGACGTCTACCGCTCGTCGGGGCCCGGCGGCCAGTCGGTCAACACCACCGACTCGGCGGTGCGCATCACCCACCTGCCCACGGGCATCGTGGTCGCCATGCAGAACGAGAAGTCGCAGCTGCAGAACCGCGACGCCGCCATGCGCGTGCTGCGCGCCCGACTGCTCGCCAAGCAGCAGGAGGAAGCGGCCGCCGAGGCGAGCGCGCACCGCTCGAGCCAGATCCGCACCATGGACCGCTCGGAGCGCATCCGCACGTACAACTTCCCCGAGAACCGCATCGCGGATCACCGCACGGGCTACAAGTCGTACAACCTCGACCAGGTGATGAACGGCGCGCTCGATCCGGTCATCGAGTCGTGCATCCGCACGGACGAGGAGGACCGCCTGCAGGCGCTCGGGCAGTAGCCTCTCGACGTCCACCCTTGTCGAGCCGGCCTGTTCGTATCGAGTCGGCCTATGATTCGCGTGAATGATGGGTGGACTCGGTGAGAATGGGCCGACTCGACGTGCGGGGTCGGGGGCGACCGCCCCCGACCCCGCTACGCTGAGAGCATGACAGCCTCGCAACCGCTCGCCGCGCCCGTCACCGGCCCCCTCGTCACCCTGCGCGCCCCGCGCGACGCCGACGCCGAGCCGCTGCTCGCCATCCTGAGCGAGCCCGAGGTCGCGGAGTGGTGGGTCGGCTACACGCCGGAGCGCGTGCGCGACGAGTTCATCGCCGCACCCGACGTGACCCGCATCATCGAGGTCGAGGGGGAGTGCGCCGGGGCGATGTTCGTGCTGCGCGGCGACGACCCCGAGTACCCGACCACCGTCATGCACCTCTTCATCGGCACGCGCTTCCGCGGCCGCCGCGTCGGCGAGGAGGCGCTCGCGCTCGCGATCCGCGAGGAGTTCGCCGCCGGCATCGCGCGCGTCACGCTCGACCCGAACGTGCACAACGAGGGTGCGATCCGCAGCTACGAGCGACTCGGCTTCCGCCGCATCGGCGTGCTGCGCGACTACCAGGTGCGGTCCGGCGGCCACCTCGAGGACGCGCTCTTCCTCGACCTCACCCGCAGCGACTTCCCCGACGGGCCGCCGCTGCCGCAGCGCGGCTGACGCGCGCCGTCACACGCGGAAGGGCGGCTGCCGAAGGAGAGTACAGTTGAGCGTATGCGCACGGCACGGCCACTCCTCCCATGGGTCGTGTGGGGCGTAGCCGCGCTCTCCTACGCGGTCGCGGTGATCAACCGGTCCTCGCTCGCCGCGCTCGGCCCCGCCACGCAGCAGCACTTCGACATCGACGCGACCACGCTGTCGATGTTCGCGATGATCCAGCTCGTCGTCTACGCGGGTCTGCAGATCCCGGTCGGCACGCTGCTCGACCGCTTCGGCGCGACCACGATGATCCTCACCGGCGGCCTGTTCATGGCGGCCGGGCAGACCATCATGGCGACCGTCGCCGACGTGTGGCTCGCGATCCTCGCGCGCGTGCTCGTGGGGGCGGGCGACGCCTGCACCTTCATCAGCGTGATGCGCTTGCTGCCCGAGTGGTTCTCGGTGCGGCAGCTGCCCGTGGTGAGCCAGCTCACGGGCCTCATCGGGCAGGCGGGGCAGCTGGTCTCGGTGACGCCGCTCGCGCTCGTGGTCGCGGGCTTCGGCTGGACGAGCGGCTTCCTCGGCGTCGCCGCCATCGGGGTGCTCGTGATGATCCTCGGCGGATTCGTGCTGCGCAATGCGCCGGGCGACGGCACCCTCGCCGAGCGCCTCACGGGCCGCGTGGGGCGGCTCAGCCGCGAGGCGCGCTCGCTCGGGGCGGGCGAGGCCACGGGGGCCTTCGCGATGCCGCCGCCCGAGACGGGCATGATGCCGGTGATCACGAAGCGGCGCATGCCCGGGCTCGGCTTCTGGGACAAGCTGCGGCGCCTGGTCGCGCTGCCCGGCGTGCGGCTGGCGTTCTGGGTGCACTTCACCTCGCCGTTCGCGCTGAACGTGTTCATCCTGCTCTGGGGCACTCCGTTCCTCACCGGAGGCGTGGGCCTCGATAGCGCGACCGCGAGCGGCCTGCTCAACATCGTGGTGGTCTCGTCGATGACGGCCGGCCTGCTGCTCGGCCCGCTGAGCTCGCGCTTCGTGGAGCGCCGCGTGTTCATGAACATGGGGATCACGACCGCGGTGATGCTGGTGTGGCTGGCGGTGCTGCTCTGGGCGGGCCCGCCGCCCATGTGGCTGCTGATCGTGCTGATGATCGTGATGCCGTTCGGCGGCCCCGCGTCGATGATCGCCTTCGAGGTGGCCCGATCGCACACTCCGCGCAGCTTCGCGGGCTTCGGCACGGGGTTCGTGAACATGGGCGGCTTCATCGCGTCGCTGCTCGTGATCGTGCTCATCGGCTTCGTGCTCGATCTGCAGGGCGCCGGATCGCCTGACCACTACTCGCTGACGGCGTTCAAGGTGGCGTTCGCAGTGCAGATCCCGTTCTGGCTCTGCGGTCTCACGATGATCTTCGTCGAGCAGCGGCGCACGAAGCGCTGGATGCAGGAGCACGGGCGCCGGCTGCGCTGAACCTGACGGCTGCGCTGGATCTGCCGCCTGTGCCGAGCGGGCGCCCAGCGCGCGCCCGAGAACCCGCGCTCGCCGCGCTCAGATCACGTAGAAGTCGGCGAGGTCGGGCGTCTCGGCGACGGGTGCGCCGCGGCGGGGCCGGCCCTGCGCTGGGATGCCCGTGAGGGTGGTCCACGGCGCTGCCGAGCGCACGACGACCGCGTTCGAGCCGACGGCGCTGTCGTGGCCGAGTTCGATGTCGCCGAGCACCTTGGCGCCCGCGCCGATGACGACCCGGTCGCCGATCGTGGGGTGCCGCTTGCCGCGGCTGTGACCGGTGCCGCCGAGCGTGACGCCGTGGTAGATGAGCACGTCGTCGCCGACGACGGCGGTCTCGCCGATCACGACGCCCATGCCGTGGTCGATGAAGAGGCGGCGGCCGATCGTGGCGCCGGGGTGGATCTCGATGCCGGTGAAGAATCGCACGAGCTGCGAGACGGCGCGGGGCAGGAAGCGCATGCCGCGCAGCCACAGCGCGTGGGAGAGGCGGTGCCACCACACGGCGTGCAGGCCCGAGTAGACGAGGAGCACGGAGACGCCGCCTCTCGCGGCCGGGTCGCCGGCCTTCGCGGCGCGGATGTCCTCGCGGATGCGGCTGAAGATGCTCACGGTGTCCCTTCCGGTCTCGCGCCGCGCGGGATCCGGGGATCCGCGCGGGGTGGCGGTGCTGCGGGCAGATCGGTGCGACGGGCGCGCAGCGCCCGCGGCCGATGCCCGATACAACACCGGGCTCGCGCGGGGGATTCCCGCGCGAGCCCGGTGCGTGCGATCAGACGTTCAGATCCTCGAACAGCACGGTCGAGAAGTAGCGCTCGCCGAAGTCCGGCACGACGACCACGATCTTCTTGCCGGCGTTCTCGGGGCGCTGCGCGACCTGGGCTGCGGCCCACACGGCTGCGCCGCCGGAGATGCCCGCGAGGATGCCCTCGTCGGTGCCGAGCGCGCGCGCCTTCGCGATCGAGTCGGGCAGCGCGACGTCGATGACCTCGTCGTAGATCTCGCGGTCGAGGATCTCGGGCACGAAGTTGGCGCCGAGGCCCTGGATCTTGTGGGGGCCTGCGGTGCCCTCGGTGAGCAGCGGCGAGTCGATCGGCTCGACGGCGATCACCTTGATGTCGGGGTTCTGCTCCTTGAGGTAGCCGCCCGCGCCGGTGATGGTGCCGCCCGTGCCGATGCCGGCCACGAAGATGTCGACCTGGCCGTCGGTGTCGTTCCAGATCTCGGGGCCGGTGGTGGAGCGGTGGATCGCGGGGTTCGCGGGGTTCGCGAACTGCTGGGCGAGCACGGCGCCGGGGGTGTTCGCGGCGATCTCCTCGGCCTTGGCGACGGCGCCCTTCATGCCGAGGGGGCCCTCGGTGAGCACGATCTCGGCGCCGTAGGCGGCGAGCAGCTTGCGGCGCTCGATGCTCATGGTCTCGGGCATGGTGAGGATGACGCGGTAGCCGCGCGCCGCGCCGACGAAGGCGAGCGCGATGCCGGTGTTGCCGCTCGTGCCCTCGACGATCGTGCCGCCGGGCTGCAGCGCGCCCGACTCCTCGGCGGCGTCGATGATCGCGATGCCGATGCGGTCCTTGACGCTGCCCGCGGGGTTGTAGAACTCGAGCTTGGCGTACACCTCGGCGTCGCCCTCGGTGACGCGGTTGAGGCGTACGAGGGGGGTGTTGCCGAAGGCCTGGGTGATGTTGTCGTAGGTGCGTGCCATGAGTGTGATCTCCTCCAGAGATTCGGGGGACGAAGCCACCCAAAACTATAGCGTGCTGTTATTCGAGAATTTGGTGTTTGTTATGCGTGCGACGTTCTGTTACACGGGCGCCGGCAGGCTGCTCGGTAGGGTGGGGGAGTGAGCGACATGACGGAGGGGGCGCCGGGGGTCCGGGCCGTGCTGGGCGAGCTGCGCGAGCGGCTCGGGGCGGCGGGGATCGGCGATCCCGCGGCCGACGCCGAGCTGATCGTGGGCCACGTGCTCGGCGTCTCGCGGGGCCGGGTGCAGGCGCTCGCGGTGATGGGTCGGGATCTCGAGCCGGATCAGCTGGAGGCCGTGCGCGGGCTGTCGGAGGAGCGCGCCCGACGGGTGCCGCTGCAGCATCTGACCGGGCGCGCGCCGTTCCGTCGACTCGAGCTGTCGGTGGGGCCGGGGGTCTTCGTGCCGCGACCCGAGACCGAGGGGGTCGCGCAGCTCGCGATCGACGAGCTCTCGGGGCTCGAGGGCGTCGAGCCGCTCGCCGTCGACCTGTGCACCGGCAGCGGCGCGATCGCGCTGGCGATCGCGCACGAGGTGCCGGCCGCGCGGGTGCTGGCGGTCGAGATGAGCGTCGAGGCGCACGCGTGGGCCGAGCGCAACGTTCGGGAGTGGGGTGCGGATCGCGTCGAGCTGCTGCGCGGCGACGTGACGGAGCTCGATCCGCTCGGCGGGGCGGGCGCCGAGGGCGCGACCGGGCTCGCGGCGGCCTTCGCGCCGCTGCGGGGTCGGGTCGCGGTGCTCGTCTCCAACCCGCCGTACGTGCCGCGGGGCATGGTGCCGCGCGATCCCGAGGTGCGAGACCACGACCCCGAGCTCGCCCTCTACAGCGGCGCCGACGGTCTCGACCTGATCCGGGTGATCAGCCGCGTCGGTCTCGCGCTGGTGCGGCCGGGGGGCCTGCTCGTGCTCGAGCACGCGGAGACGCAGGGCGCGGCGATCCGCGGGCTGCTCGCCGCCGACGGCTGGGAGGGCGCCGAGACCCGCCCGGACCTCACGGGCAGGGACCGCGCGACGCTCGCGCGCCGCTGATCACCGCCGCCGGAGTAAGATGGGACGTTATGGCCGAGGTGTTCGATTGCTCCGATAGCTCCCAGCTGCTCACCGGCATGCGCACCGCGCGCCGGGCGATCGGCAGCGGGCAGCTCGTCGTCCTGCCCACCGACACCGTCTACGGGGTCGGGGCCGACGCGTTCACGCCGGAGGCCGTGCAGCGGCTGCTCGACGCGAAGGGCCGCGGCCGGCAGTCGCCGCCTCCCGTGCTGGTTCCGAACACGAGCACGCTCGCCGCGCTCGCCGCCGAGGTCGCCTCGCCCCTGACGGCGCTCGCCGAGGCGTTCTGGCCGGGGCCGCTCACCATCATCACCCGTGCGAACCCCTCGCTGAGCTGGGATCTCGGAGACACCGGCGGCACGGTCGCGCTGCGAATTCCGGATCAGCCGCTCGCGCTCGAGCTGCTGCAGGAGACGGGCCCGCTCGCGGTGTCGTCGGCCAATCTCACCGGGCAGCCCGCGGCGCGCACCGCGGCCGCCGCGCACGAGATGCTCGGCGACTCGGTCGCGGTCTACCTGGAGGCCGGGGAGGCGCCGGGCGACGGCGTGGCCTCGACGATCATCGACGCGACCGGCCTCACCGAGGAGAGTGGCGAGCTGCGCATCCTGCGCCAGGGCGGCGTGAGCCGGGAGGCCCTCGCCGAGGTGCTGCCGCAGGCGACCTTCGCGGACTGATCGGGGACCGGGGGATCGAGATGGCGCCCTACCTGGTGGTCGCGGCGGTCGCAGTGCTCGTGACCGCCGTCGCGTCGTACGCGGTGCTGCGGCTGAGCCGCCGCTACCGGCTCGCCCCCGCGGTGCGCGACCGCGACGTGCACCGCACGCCGACGCCGCGGCTCGGCGGCATCGCCATGTTCGCGGGGGTGCTCGCGGCGTTCGCGGTGGCGGGCGCGCAGCCGGAGTTCTCGCCGCTGTTCGCGCGCGGCCCCGAGATGTGGGCGCTGCTCGGGGCGTGCGCCATGATCGCGGTGGTCGGGATCCTCGACGACCTGCTCGACCTCGACTGGATGGTGAAGCTCGCCGCGCAGCTCGCGGCGGCGGGCCTGCTCGCGTGGAACGGGGTGCAGATCGTCTCGCTGCCGTTCGGCGACACCCTGATCGTCGGCTCGCCCGCGGTCAACTTCGTGATCACGGTGTTCCTCATCACGCTCGTGATGAACGCGGTCAACTTCGTCGACGGCCTCGACGGCCTCGTCGCGGGTGTCGCGATTATCGCGAACTCGCTCTTCTTCATCTACACCCGCCTGCTGAACGAACAGATCGGCCGGGTCGACTCGGTCGTGTTCGCGAGCTTCATCGGCATCGTGGTCGTGGGGATCTGCGTCGGCTTCCTGCCCTTCAACTGGCATCGAGCCCGCATGTTCATGGGCGACACGGGCGCGCTGCTGGTGGGGCTGCTCATGGCGACTTCGACGGTCTCGGTCACGGGTCAGCTCAACCCGGCCGCGCTCGACCAGAAGCTGGTGCTCGCGAGCTACATCCCGATCATCCTGCCCATCGCGGTGCTCGCTCTGCCGCTCGCGGACTTCTCGCTGGCGGTGGTGCGGCGGCTGAAGGCGGGCAAGAGCCCATTCACGGCGGATCGCCAGCACCTGCATCACCGCCTGCTCGACATGGGCCACTCGCCGCTGCAGGCGGTGCTCATCTTCTACCTCGGCACCGCGGTGCTGTCGGTGGCGGTGCTGCTCGTCTTCACGATGCAGAGCTGGGTGCTGCCGGTCGTGGTGCTCGTGGCGGGCGGGGCGGCCTGCGTGCTGCTGCTGCTCTTCCCCGCGGTGCGCGTGCGCGCACGCTTCGCCCAGCGGGGGTTGGTACCGTTGACGAGGCGGGGATCACCCGTCGACGCCCCGAGCGCCGAGCGCACGGCCGGGAGCGAATCGAATGAAAGGATCCCCGAGTGAGCGACGCAACCCAGCCAGAGCCGCAGGAGACGCCCGATCAGGGCCCCCGGCCCATGCCTGCGTCGCAGCCGGTGCTGCTTCGCGCGCTGCGGTGGGGGATCATCGCGACGGTCGTGCTCATGGCCGCGTTCGCTGGCATCGGCTGGCTGGTGTCGGGCGCCGAGGGCGTCGTCGGCGGCCTCATCGGCACCGCCATGGGCGGCTTCTTCCTGCTGCTCACGGTCGGCAGCATCGCCTTCGCGAACCGCTTCGTCGAGAGCCCCTCGTACATCGGCGTCTTCTTCGGCATCGTGCTCGGCTGCTGGCTGCTGAAGTTCGTGGCGTTCATCGTCTCGGTCGTGCTGCTGCGCGGCCAGCCGTGGCTCGACACCCAGATCCTGTTCTTCGGGCTGATGGCGAGCATCCTCGTCTCGCTCGTGCTCGACGTGATCGTGGTGACGCGGTCGCGCATCCCGATCATCTCCGGCTCGGTGTGATCCGAGACCCCGCCCGCTCCGTTCGGTTTCATCTGAGTAGAAAACCTTGCTAGGATTGAAGAGTTCCCAGCCGGGACGCGCTATGCGTATGCCTGTGAGCACTGGGGGCACGACCATCGTTCGCCGTTGTGCAGTTCTGACCTGCACCCCGAATCAGGAGAATGGCGCTGTTCGCTAACGCTGTGCAACTCGTGGCCCCTATTGTCTTTACCGCGGAAGAGGGTGAATTCCACCCGCCGTCGATCGCGGAGTTCTTCCCCGATGCCGTGCTGTTCGAAGGCACCCCCTTCGAGATGAACCGCATCATGATCATCCGCGTGGTGATGGCGCTTCTCGTGCTGCTGCTCTTCTGGCTCGGCACCCGCAAGATGCGCGTGATCCCGACCCGCGGCCAGTCCCTCACCGAGATGGCGCTCGACTTCGTGCGCGTCAACATCGCCGAGGATCTGCTCGGCAAGGTCGACGGACGTCGCTTCCTGCCGATCCTGAGCGCGATGTTCTTCATGATCCTGGCGTTCAACGTCACGGGCATCGTGCCCGGCCTCAACGTCGCCGGCACCGCGGTGATCGGCACGCCGCTCGTGCTCGCCGTGGTCTCGTACTTCACCTTCATCTACGCGGGCATCAAGAAGAGCCCGAAGAACTTCTTCAAGAACTCGCTCTTCCCGGCCGGCGTGCCCAAGCCGATCTACATCATCGTCACGCCCATCGAGTTCATCTCGACCTTCGTGATCCGGCCCGTCACGCTCACGCTCCGTCTGCTGATGAACATGATGGTCGGCCACATGCTGCTCGTGCTCTTCTTCGCGGCGACCAACTTCTTCATCCTGTACGCCGGCGGGTTCTTCCCGGTGCTCGGCGTCTTCACCTTCGGCTTCGGCTTCGCCTTCACGCTCTTCGAGATCCTCGTCGCCGTGCTGCAGGCCTACGTCTTCACGCTTCTCACCGCTGTCTACATCCAGCTCGCGCTGGCTGAAGAGCACTAAACCAACCCGGGTTCGGCAACCGCCGCACTCAACACACGGAAGGAAACACATACTGTGTCTGTTCTCGCTCAAGTTTCGGGTAGCATCGCCACCGTCGGTTACGGTCTCGCCGCCATCGGCCCCGCCATCGGCGTGGGCATCGTCGTCGGCAAGACGATCGAGGGCGTCGCTCGTCAGCCCGAGCTCGCCGGTCGTCTGCAGGTGCTGATGTGGATCGGTATCGCCTTCACCGAGGCCCTCGCGTTCGTGGGCATCGGTACCGCCTACATGTTCGGCTACTAAGAAACGTTCCCCTTACACAACGTTTCGTAACCTGACATGAGAGGAGGCAGCGATGATCAACACAATCGTTGTTGCTGCTGAGACCGCGGACCACAACCCGCTGCTCCCCGCGACGTACGACATCGTATGGTCGGCAGTCATCTTCGTCATCCTGCTCATCGCATTCTGGAAGGTCTTCCTTCCCAAGATGCAGGCGATGCTCGACGCTCGCGCCGAGGCCATCGAGGGCAACATCGCCAAGGCCGACGAGGCCCAGGCGAAGGCGGAGGCCGCGCTGCAGGAGTACACCGCGCAGCTCGCCAGCGCTCGCGAAGAGGCCGGCGTGATCCGCGAGGACGCCCGCGCCGACGGTGACAAGATCCGCGCGAAGGCCCGCGAAGAGGCTCACGCCGAGCAGGCCCGCATCGCGCAGGCCGCCCAGGCGCAGATCGAGGCCGAGCGCCAGAGCGCCGTGGTCTCGCTGCGCAAGGACGTCGGCTCGCTGGCCCTCGGCCTCGCTTCGAGCGTGGTCGGTGAGACCCTCACCGACGACCAGAAGGCGTCGGCGCTCGTCGATCGCTTCCTCGCCGATCTCGAGGCATCCGAGAAGGCGGCGAACTGATGGGAAGCGCGTCACGCGAAGCACTGGCCCAGGCGCGCACCGCGCTGCGGGCGGGAATCGACCCGGCGACCGGCGGCGAACTGCTGCAGGTCGCGGATCGGATCGCCGAGAGCCCCGCGCTTGCCTCGGCACTCGGCGACGCCTCGGCGAGCGCTGAGGCGAAGGGGCAGGTCGTGGCACGGCTCTTCGGCGGGCTCACCGCTGACGCGCGCTCCGTGCTCACCGCCGCCGTCGAGGCGCGCTGGTCGAACGTCGACGAGTTCGTCGCCGGTGTCGAGGAGCTCGGCCTGCGAGCCGAGGGCCTCGCCAACCCGGCGCTCTCCGACGATCTGCTCGCGGTCGCCGATCTGGTCGACCGCAACCACGAGCTCCAGCTCAGCCTCGGCAGCAAGCTCGCCGATCCGGCCGGCAAGGTTCGGCTCGTGCAGCGTCTGCTCGAGGGCAAGGCCTCGGCCTCCACGGTCGCGGTCGTGAGCCACCTCGTCGCGAACCCGCGCGGTCGCAGGCTCGACGCCTCGCTCCGCAGCGCCGCTCGTATCGCCGCCGACCAGAACGGCAGCGATCTCGCGACCGTCACTGTGGCGGCCCCGCTCTCGGCGGCTCAGCAGGAGCGGCTCGCCCGCGCGCTCGAGCAGTCGGCAGGCCGTCCGGTGAAGATCACGACGGTCATCGACCCCGAGCTCATCGGCGGCGTGCGCATCCAGATCGCCGACGACGTGATCGACGGCAGCGTTCGCGCCCGCCTCGATGACCTCCGACAGCAGCTCGCAGCATAGGGCACAACTTTTCACCCCGGGGGCGGCGCTTCCGGATCAGACAGAGGAAACGAAATGGCAGAACTCTCAATCAGCCCGGACGAGATCCGCGACGCGCTGAATGACTTCGCAGCGTCGTACGAGCCGGCCCAGGCGGAGAAGACCGAGGTCGGCACCGTGGTCGACGCCGCTGACGGCATCGCCCACGTCGAGGGCCTCCCCGGCGTGATGGCGAACGAGCTGGTGCGCTTCGCGGACGGCACCCTCGGCCTCGCGCAGAACCTCGAGGAGAACGAGATCGGTGTCGTCGTGCTCGGCGAGTTCACCGGCATCGAGGAAGGCCAGCAGGTCACCCGCACCGGCGAGGTGCTCTCGGTGCCCGTGGGCGAGGGCTACCTCGGCCGCGTGGTCGATCCCCTCGGCAACCCGATCGACGGCCTCGGCGAGATCGCCGGCGTCGAGGGCCGTCGCGCCCTCGAGCTGCAGGCCCCCGGCGTCATGCAGCGCAAGTCGGTGCACGAGCCGCTGCAGACCGGCATCAAGGCGATCGACGCGATGATCCCCGTCGGCCGCGGCCAGCGCCAGCTCATCATCGGCGACCGCCAGACCGGCAAGACCGCGATCGCGATCGACACGATCATCAACCAGAAGGCCAACTGGGAGTCGGGCGACACCACGAAGCAGGTGCGTTGCATCTACGTCGCCATCGGTCAGAAGGGCTCGACCATCGCCTCGGTGAAGGGCGCGCTCGAGGACGCCGGCGCGATGGAGTACACCACCATCGTCGCCTCGCCCGCCTCGGATCCCGCCGGCTTCAAGTACCTGGCGCCCTACACCGGCTCGGCCATCGGCCAGCACTGGATGTACGCAGGCAAGCACGTGCTCATCATCTTCGACGACCTGTCGAAGCAGGCCGAGGCCTACCGCGCCGTGTCGCTGCTGCTGCGCCGCCCGCCGGGGCGCGAGGCCTACCCGGGCGACGTGTTCTACCTGCACTCCCGCCTGCTCGAGCGCTGCGCGAAGCTCTCGGACGAGCTGGGCGCCGGCTCGATGACCGGCCTGCCGATCATCGAGACCAAGGCGAACGACGTGTCGGCCTACATCCCGACCAACGTGATCTCGATCACCGACGGCCAGATCTTCCTGCAGTCCGACCTCTTCAACGCCAACCAGCGCCCCGCGGTCGACGTGGGCATCTCGGTCTCGCGAGTCGGCGGCGACGCGCAGGTGAAGTCGATCAAGAAGGTCTCCGGCACCCTCAAGCTCGAGCTCGCCCAGTACCGTGCTCTCGAAGCGTTCGCGATGTTCGCCTCGGATCTCGACGCAGCCAGCCGCAAGCAGCTCGAGCGCGGTGCACGCCTCACCGAGCTGCTCAAGCAGCCGCAGTACACGCCGTACCCCGTCGAGGAGCAGACCGTCTCCATCTGGGCCGGTACCAACGGCTTCCTCGATGAGGTGCCGGTCGAGGACATCCTCCGCTTCGAGCGCGAGTTCCTCGACTACCTCGGCCGCAACTCCGAGGCGCTGAACACGCTCCGCTCGACCAACGTGCTCGACGACGACACCGTCGCCGAGATTACCGCGCAGATCGAGAAGTTCAAGAGCGAGTTCCGCACCTCGTCCGGCAAGAGCCTGAACGAGCAGTTCGACGCGCTCGACGAGGCAGAGATCAAGCAGGAGCAGCTGGTCGTCAAGAAGTAGTGACGGATCCCGGCGGGGGCTTTTCGAAACACTTTTTCGGGCGTGCGGNGGCGCACCCGTCAAAAATCCTTCGAAAAGCGAGCCCCCGCCGATCCCGAACCACCTCGACCAGCCAGCCCCGACCAGTACAGGAGAGACATGGGAGCGCAACTTCGGGTCTACCGGCAGAAGATTCGTTCTGCCCAGACGACCAAGAAGATCACCCGTGCGATGGAGCTGATCGCAGCCTCTCGCATTCAGAAGGCGAAGGCCCGCGTCGCAGCGTCGACGCCGTACGCCACCGCGATCACCCGCGCGGTGTCCGCCGTCGCCACGCACTCGAACAACGCACACCCGCTGCTCGTCGAGGCCGACAAGGTCGAGCGGGCGGCAGTGGTGATCTTCACCTCCGACCGCGGCCTCGCGGGCGCCTTCAACTCGCAGGTGCTGCGCGAAGCGGAGGAGCTCAGCGAGCTGCTCCACGACGAGGGCAAGGAGATCGTGTACTACCTGATCGGCCGTAAGGCCCAGGGGTACTTCTCCTTCCGCCGTCGGGCCTCGGAGCGCGTGTGGACCGGTGACACCGAGAACCCCGCCTTCGAGACGGCGAAGGAGGTCGCCGAGGCTCTGCTCGAGATCTTCGGCCGCCCCGCAGCCGAGGGCGGTGCGCAGGAGATCCACCTCGTCTACAACCGCCTCATCAGCATGGTGAGCCAGGTTCCCGAGGTGCACCGCCTGCTCCCGCTGCAGGTCGTCGAGGGCGTCGCCGAGGCGACCCAGGCCCCCGAGGCGCTGTACGAGTTCGAGCCCGACGCCGACACGGTGCTCGACCAGCTGCTGCCGGCCTACATCGAGTCGCGCATCTTCAACGCCATGCTGGAGTCGGCCGCGGCGAAGCACGCCGCGACGCAGAAGGCGATGAAGTCGGCGAGCGACAACGCCGACGCGCTGATCCGCGACTACACGCGCCTCGCGAACAACGCTCGCCAGGCCGAGATCACCCAGCAGATTTCCGAGATCGTAGGCGGCGCCGACGCGCTGTCGAGCTAGAAAGCACGAAGAGAGAGAAACATGACCGAAACCGCCGCAGTGGCGACTGAGGCCGCAACGAAGGTTGTCGGGCGGATCGCTCGAGTGACCGGCCCCGTCGTCGACATCGAGTTCCCGCACGACGCGATCCCCGGCGTCTACAACGCTCTCGAGACCACCGTCGACATGGGCGAGGGCGCCGAGCCCTTCAAGCTCGTGCTCGAGGTCGCGCAGCACCTCGGCGACAACCTCGTCCGCGCCATCGCACTGAAGCCCACCGACGGCCTCGTGCGCGGCCAGGAGGTCGTCGACACCGGTGACTCGATCACCGTCCCCGTTGGCGACGTCACCAAGGGCAAGGTGTTCGACGTCGCGGGCAACGTGCTCAACCTCCCCGAGGGCGAGACCATCGAGGTGAGCGAGCGCTGGAGCATCCACCGCACCCCCCCGGCGTTCGACCAGCTCGAGTCGAAGACCCAGCTCTTCGAGACCGGCATCAAGTCGATCGACCTCCTCACCCCCTACGTGCAGGGCGGCAAGATCGGCCTGTTCGGCGGCGCCGGCGTGGGCAAGACTGTTCTGATCCAGGAGATGATCCAGCGCGTGGCCCAGGACCACGGCGGCGTCTCGGTGTTCGCCGGCGTCGGCGAGCGTACCCGTGAGGGCAACGACCTCATCCACGAGATGGACGAGGCCGGCGTCTTCGACAAGACCGCTCTCGTGTTCGGCCAGATGGACGAGCCCCCGGGGACCCGTCTGCGCGTCGCCCTGTCGGCCCTGACCATGGCGGAGTACTTCCGCGATGTGCAGAAGCAGGACGTGCTGCTCTTCATCGACAACATCTTCCGCTTCACGCAGGCGGGCTCCGAGGTGTCGACGCTGCTCGGCCGCATGCCCTCCGCCGTGGGCTACCAGCCGAACCTCGCCGACGAGATGGGTGTGCTCCAGGAGCGCATCACCTCGACCCGCGGTCACTCGATCACCTCGCTGCAGGCCATCTACGTGCCCGCCGACGACTACACCGACCCGGCCCCGGCGACCACCTTCGCGCACCTCGACGCGACCACCGAGCTCTCGCGCGAGATCGCATCGAAGGGTCTCTACCCCGCGATCGATCCGCTGACCTCGACCAGCCGCATCATGGATCCCCGTTACTTGGGCGAGGACCACTACCGCGTGGCGACCACCGTCAAGCAGATCCTGCAGAAGAACAAGGAGCTGCAGGAGATCATCGCGATCCTCGGCGTCGACGAGCTCTCCGAAGAGGACAAGATCACCGTCGCCCGCGCGCGCCGCATCCAGCAGTTCCTCTCGCAGAACACCTACATGGCGAAGAAGTTCACCGGTGTCGAGGGCTCCACGGTTCCCCTCGCGGAGACCATCGAGTCGTTCGACGCGATCTGCAAGGGCGAGTTCGACCACGTCGCAGAGCAGGCCTTCTTCAACGTCGGCGGCATCTCGGACGTTGAGGAGAACTGGGCCAAGATGCAGAAAGATCTGGCCTAAGCCATGGCGCTCAACGTGAGTGTCGTCTCGGCCGACCGCGAGGTCTGGACGGGTGAGGCCGCTCAGGTCGTCGCGAAGACGGTCGAGGGCGAGATCGGCATTCTCAGTGGTCACGAGCCGCTGCTCGCCCTGCTCGCGCAGGGCGAGGTGCGCGTGACCACCGCCGGCGGCGAGAAGGTGGCGGTCGACGCCGAGGGGGGCTTCCTCTCGGTCGACCACGACACGGTGACGATCGTCGCCGGTCGCGCGAGCATCGCGGCCTGAGGCTCGTCAGTCGGCTCCCGACCTCGGGGCCCGGAACACCTTTGGTGGTCCCGGCCCCGAGGTCTTTCCATTGCCGGGCGTACTAGGCTGGAGGCACCATGCTGATCCTGCTGCCACCCTCCGAGACCAAACGCACCGGCGGTGACGGAACGCTGCAGCCGGCCGAGCTGCGCGGGCACGAGCAGCTGCACGATGCCCGCGGCCGCGTACGGGCCGCCCTCGAGCAGCTGAGCGCGGGCGATGAAGAGGCCGCCGCGAAGGCGCTGAAGCTCGGGGTCAAGAATCGCGGCGAGCTGCAACACAACCTGCGACTCGGAGACAGCGGCGTGCTGCCCGCGATCGAGCGGTACACGGGTGTGCTCTACGACGCCCTCGACGTGGTGTCGCTCGGCGCCCCCGAGCGGGCCTGGCTCGCCGACCACGTGCTCGTGCAGTCGGCGCTGCTCGGGCTCGTCGGCGCGGGCGACCGCATCCCCGCCTACCGGCTCTCAGCAGGCTCTCGCCTGCCGAGCCTCGGCTCCCCGCTCAAGCGCGTCTGGAGTGAAGCGCACGCCGCGCTCGACTGGTCGCAGGCCGGCCTCGTGCTCGATCTGCGCTCCAAGGACTACGGCGCGCTCGCCCCGCTGCCCTCGGGCGTCGGCTACTTCCTGCACGTCGCCCAGCGCGGCGACGACGGCGAGGTGCGAGCGCTCAACCACTTCAACAAGGCCGCGAAGGGCGACCTGGTGCGTCGTCTGGCCCGATCCGGCACCCGCGTCGACAGCCCCCGCCAGCTGCTCGACTGGGCCGCGCGCGAGGGCCTCGAGCTGAGCCTCGACGACGGCGAGCGCACCGTCACCCTCGTCACCGAGCTGGGTGCGCCGGCCGCCGAATCGGCGGCGCGCACCGCGGCGCGGTAGGATACTCGGGTGTCTCGGAGGTGGAAGCAGTGACCGCGCGCGGTGAGAACGCGTCGCGGCGACGTCTGCGCTACCGCAAAGACTCCGACCTCGAGATCGAGCTCTCATGGTTCGGGCTGACCGACGTCGGGCGGCGACGCGACACCAACCAGGACAGCTACGTCACGATCCCCCCGATTTTCGCGGTCGCCGACGGCATGGGCGGCCACTCGGCCGGCGAGATCGCATCGGCTGCCGTCGTGCGCCGGCTCGCCGAACTGGGCGGCACCGAGAACGTGACCGAGCGCGACATCGACGAGCTGCTCGGCGACGCCGTCGACGACATCGAGCTCGACGCGGGGGAGACCGAGCTCGGCGCCGGTACCACTGTCACGGGCGTGTGCCTGACCGCCGAGGACGAGCCCACGTGGCGCGTCTTCAATATCGGGGACTCCCGCGTCTACCAGTACTTCAAGGGAGCGCTCAGCCAGATCACCGTCGACCACTCCGTGGTGCAGCACCTCATCGACACCGGTGCCATCAGCGAGGAGGAAGCCGAGGTGCACCCCCACGCCAACGTGATCACACGCGCGGTCGGGTTCAACGAGGCGCCCATCCCCGACTACACGTCGCTCGCCCTCATCCCAGGCCAGCGCCTGCTCATCTGCTCCGACGGGCTCACGAAGGAGCTCACCGACATCGGCATCCAGCACTACCTGGCCTCGCAGCCGACCGCCGAGGAGGCGGCGCGCACGCTCGTGCAGCAGGCGCTCGACAACGCCGGCCGCGACAACGTGACGGTCATCGTGATCGACGTGCACGCCGTCGGAGACGTGGTCGACACCGGCAGCTTCGAGGCGTCGGGCCTCGAGATCACCGGCTAGGCCGCGCTTCGCGCCTGCGGCGCGCCCGCGCTTGGCTCGCGCTTCGCCCGCCATTCTCGATGGCCTCGAAAGGCGGGTATCGCACCCGAGACGGGGCGGATCCATGCGAAATCCGCCTTTCGCCACGCTTGGGATGCGCGGGCGAGGGCACGGTACGGGGTGCGGAGCACGCGGGGGCGCCGTCTCGCGGGATTGAAACGCGGAACCCCGCCGCCTCGCGATGAGGCGGCGGGGTTCGATGCGCTCGGCGGCGCAGCGGGACGCGGCGCTACGGGATGCGGCGCTACGGGAAGCCACGCGACGAGACGGGGCGCGCGGCGATCGGCTACGCGGCCGCGAAGGCTTCGTCGAGCACACCGATGACGTCGTCGATGAGCTCGTCGCTCATCTTGAGCGACGGCAGAAAGCGGATGCCCTGGTTGTGGATGCCGGTGCTCAGCAGCACCACACCCTGCGAGGCTGCGAAGTCGATCACCTGCGCCACGAGCTTCGAATCGGGCTCGAGCGTGCCCGGCTTGACCACCTCGATGGCGAGCATCGCTCCGCGGCCGCGCACCTCGGCGATGCTGTCGTACTTCTCGGCGAGCCGGTTCAGGCCGGCCGTGAAGGAGGCCTCGATGCGTTTCGCCTCGCCCAGCAGGTTCTCGCGCTCGATCTGCTCGAAGACGGCGACGGCGGCGGCGCACGACACCGGGTTGCCCCCGAAGGTGCCGCCGAGGCCGCCGGGCTGCGAGCCGTCCATGATCTCGGCGCGGCCGGTGATGCCCGCGAGGGGCAGGCCGCCCGCGATGCCCTTGGCCGAGAGCACGATGTCGGGCTCGACGCCGAACTGCTCGATCGAGAAGACGGTGCCGGTGCGCGCCATACCCGACTGCACCTCGTCGGCGATGAACACGATGCCGTTCGCCCGGCACCACTCGGCGAGCGCCGGCAGGTAGCCGTCGGCGGGAACGATGAAGCCGCCTTCGCCCTGGATCGGCTCGACGACGAGGCAGGCGAGATCATCGGCCCCGGCCACCTTCTCGAGGTGGGCGATCGTGCGCGCCGCGGCCTCGGCGCCGCTCAGCCCGTCGTGCAGCGGGTACGAGTTGGGGGCCTTGTAGATGTCGCCCGCGCGCGGACCGTAGCCGAGCGCGTAGGGCGCCGCCTTGTGGTTCATGCTGCTCGTGAGCATGGTGCGGCCGTGGTAGGCGTGCTCGAGCACGGCGACACCCGGGCGACCGGTGTGCTTGCGGGCGATCTTGACGCCGTTCTCGACGGCCTCCGCGCCCGAGTTCATGAGCAGGGTCTTGTAGGGGTTCTCGGGGGTGGACCCGGGCACGTGCTTGGCGAGGTGCTCGGCGACCTGCACGTACGGCTCGTAGGGGGTCATGGTGAACAGGGTGTGGGTGACCTTGTTCAACTGCTCGGCGGCGGCCGCGACGACGGCCCCGTCGGTGTGACCGATGGTGGTCACGCCGATGCCGCCGCAGACGTCGACGAGGTGATTGCCGTCGACGTCGACCAGGATCGAGTCGTGCGAGCGCTCGATGTAGACGGGCAGCACGCTGTGCACGCCGGGCGGCACGACCGCGCGGCGGCGCTCGTGGATCTCTCGTGAGCGGGGACCCGGGATCTCGGTGACGACGAGACGCTGCTGGGGGACGGACGATTCGATGACGGTCGCTTCTTCGCTCATGCACACGATCTTACTCTCGCCGGACTGGGACGGCCGTGCGCCGGGGCCGGGGCGCCCGGGGCGGACAGGAGTCGCCGGAGGGGGCCGGGGAGCGTCCGGAGGCTGCCGGACGGGGCGGCGGGGGAGACGCCGCGGGGTTAGGCTGAGGGCGTGAAGGATCTGCACGAGTACCGGGTCGAGATCGAGTGGACGGGCAACCGGGGCACGGGCACGAGCGGCTACCGCGAGTACGGCAGGCAGCTGCTGATCCGGGCCGCGGGCAAGGCCGAGCTCGAGGGGTCGGCGGATCGCGCCTTCCACGGCGACGCCGACCGCTGGAATCCCGAGGAGCTGCTCGTCACCGCGCTCGCGCAGTGCCACATGCTGTCGTACCTGCACATGGCGGTGCGCGCGGGAGTGGTGGTCACGGCCTACACCGACGACGCGGTCGGCACGATGCGGCAGGAGGGGCTGGGCGGCGCCTTCGCCGAGGTGCTGCTGAGGCCGCGGGTCACGGTCGCCGACGCCTCGATGGTCGAGGCCGCCCGCGCGGCGCACGCCGAGGCCCGGAAGGTGTGCTTCATCGCGAACTCCGTGAACTTCCCGGTGCGGCACGAGCCCGAGACCCTGGTCGCGGCGGGGGCGTAACACGGACGAGCGTGTCCGCGGTTCCCAATAGAATGGAACCCATGGCACTCGACCAGCAGGCACAGCCCTCCTCGTTCTTCATCACCACCCCCATCTTCTACGTGAACGACGCGCCCCACATCGGGCACGCGTACACCGAGGTGGCGGCTGACGTGCTGGCGCGGTGGCACCGACAGTCGGGCGACGACACCTGGTTCCTCACGGGCACCGACGAGCACGGTCAGAAGATCCTGCGCACCGCCACCGCGAACGGCGTCGCGCCGAAGGAGTGGGCGGATCGCCTGGTCGAGTCGGCATGGAAGCCGCTGCTCGGCACGATCGACCTCTCGAACGACGACTTCATCCGCACCACCGACGCCCGGCACGAGGAGGGCGTCGCGAAGTTCCTGCAGAAGCTGCACGACGACGGCCACGTCTACGCCGGCGAGTTCGAGGCGCTGTACTGCGTGGGCTGCGAGGAGTTCAAGCCGAAGAGCGAGATCGTCGACGGCGAGGGCGCCTTCGAGGGCGAGAAGGTGTGCGCGATCCACTCGAAGCCGCTCGAGCTGCTGCAGGAGAAGAACTACTTCTTCAAGATGAGCGCCTTCCAGGAGCGCCTGCTCGCGCTCTACGAGGAGCGCCCAGACTTCGTGCAGCCCGCGAGCGCGCGCAACGAGGTCATCGCCTTCGTGCAGCAGGGCCTCGAAGACCTGTCGATCTCGCGCACCTCGTTCGACTGGGGCATCCCGATTCCGTGGGACTCGTCGCACGTCACCTACGTGTGGTTCGACGCGCTGCTCAACTACGTCACCGCCACGGGCTACGGATCCGATACCGAGCAGTTCGAGCGACGCTGGCCCGCGACCCACATCGTGGGCAAGGACATCCTGCGCTTCCACGCCGTGATCTGGCCCGCCATGCTGATGGCGGCGGGGCTCGAGGTGCCGCGCAACGTGTTCGCGCACGGTTGGCTGCTGGTGGGCGGCGAGAAGATGTCGAAGTCGAAGCTCACCGGCATCGCGCCCAACGAGATCACCGACACCTTCGGCTCCGACGCGTTCCGCTACTACTTCATGCGCGCGATCTCGTTCGGCCACGACGGCTCCTTCAGCTGGGAAGACCTGTCGGCCCGCTATCAGGCAGAGCTCGCCAACGGTTTCGGCAACCTCGCCAGCCGCGTGCTCGCGATGAACAAGAAGTACTTCGAGGGCCGCGTGCCGGCCGCGGCGGTCTCGGCCGACGAGCAGCCCGCCGACGCCGCGATCCGCGAGCTCGCCGCCGACGTGACCTCCCGCGCCGACGAGCGCATCTCGGCCTTCGCGATCCACGAGGCGATCGCGGCGGTCTGGGAGCTGGTCGACGCCCTCAACGGCTACATCACCGAGCAGGAGCCGTGGGCTCTGGCGAAGGATCCCGAGCAGCGCGACCGCCTCGCCGCCGTGCTCTACACGACCACCGAGGGGCTGCGCGTGCTGGCCGAGCTGCTCGCCCCGGTCATCCCGCAGGCCGCCGCGAAGCTGTGGACCGCGCTGGGCGCCGAGCAGCAGCTGGGCGCGCTCGCCGAGCAGCCGATCCGAGAGGCCGGGCGCTGGGGTCGGCTCGCCGCGGGCACCGAGCAGCAGGCGCTCGCCGCGCTGTTCCCGCGCATCGAGACGGAGGGCGAGGGCAAGTGACCGGCGCCGAGGTGCCGGTGGGCGGCCTGAGCAAGCGGGCGGCGCCCCAGGCGACCGGGGGCACGGGGACGGGCTCGCAGACGCGCGACCTGACCCGCCCCGAGACCCCCGAGCCGCTGCCGATCCCGGTCTACGACAACCACGCCCACCTCGAGTTCGAAGACGGGGTCGACCAGCTCGATCCGCTCGACTCGCTGGCGCGGGCGGAATCGGCGGGCGTGCGCGGCATCGTGCAGGTCGGCACCGACCTCGAGACGAGCCGCTGGAGCGCGCAGCTCGCGGCGAGCGACCCGCGGGTGCTCGCCGCGGTCGCACTGCACCCCAACGAGGCGCCCCGCCTCTTCGCGGAGGGGCTGCTGAGCTCGCACCTCTCCGAGATCGCGCGCCTCGCCGCGAAGCCCCGGGTACGGGCGGTCGGCGAGACCGGCCTCGATTTCTACCGCACCGGCGAGGACGGCCGCGCGGCGCAGATCGAGTCGTTCGAGACGCACATCGAGATCGCGAAGGCCAACGGCATCGCCCTGCAGATCCACGATCGCGACGCGCACGACGAGGTCGTGGCGACGCTGCTGCGCGTGGGTGCGCCCGAGCGCACGGTGTTCCACTGCTTCTCGGGCGACGCGAGGCTCGCGCGCGTCTGCAACGAGCACGGATGGTACATGTCGTTCTCGGGCACCTCGACCTTCAAGAACGCGCCGGCGCTGCGCGAGGCGCTCACGGTGGCGCGGCCCGAGCTCGTGCTCGCCGAGACCGACGCGCCGTTCCTCACGCCCGAGCCGTTCCGCGGCAGGCCCAACGCGCCCTACCTGCTGCCGCACACCGTGCGCCGCATGGCCGAGACGCTGGATGAGCCCCTCGACGACGTCTGCGCGCGCCTCGCGGTGAACACCGAGCGCGTGTACGGCGCGTGGGACGCGGACGACGATGACTGAGCCGCCGCTGCCCCCGGAGCCGGACGCGAGCGCCGCGCGCCTGCTCGGGCCGAACGAGGTGCGCGACCTCGCCGAGCGCTTCGGCGTCTCGCCCACCAAGAAGCTGGGGCAGAACTTCGTCATCGATCCCAACACGGTGCGCAAGATCGTGCGCCTCGCCGGAGTCGAGGCGGGCGACCGAGTCATCGAGATCGGGCCGGGCCTCGGGTCGCTCACCCTCGGTCTCACCGAGGCGGGCGCCGACGTCACGGCGATCGAGATCGACCGGCGTCTCGCGGCCGAGCTGCTGAACACGGCGCGGCAGATGCAGCCGGAGGTCTTCGCGGACGCCGCGGCCCCGCGCCTGCGCGTCATCCACACCGACGCTCTCGAGCTGAGCGCCGAGATGCTCGGGGCCGCCCCGGCGCCCCCCGAGGTGCTGGTCGCGAATCTGCCCTACAACGTGTCGGTGCCGATCCTCATGCACCTGCTCGAGCTGGTGCCGGGCCTGCGCCGGGGCCTCGTGATGGTGCAGGCCGAGGTGGGGTACCGCATCGCGGCGGGCCCCGGTTCGAAGGAGTACGGCGCCCCGAGCGCGAAGGCCGCCTGGTACGGGGAGTGGCGGATCGCGGGCACCGTGAGCCGCCGCATCTTCTGGCCGGTGCCGGGCGTCGACTCGGTGCTCGTCGGGTACGAGCGCTTCGCCGAGCCGCGGGGCGACGAGCGGGAGCGCGCTCGCACCTTCGAGCTGGTGAACGCGGCGTTCGCGCAGCGGCGCAAGATGCTGCGCCAGGCGCTGCAGCCCGTGCTCGGCCCGCTCGACGTCGCGGTCGAGACGATCGAGGCGGCGGGGGCGGCCCCGACCGCACGCGCCGAGCAGCTCCGCATCGACGAGTTCCTCGCGATCGCCCGCGTGCATCTGGGGCGCTCCGGGGTGCGCTAGCGTGTAACCATGAGCGCGATTCGGGGGCGATCGATCACGGTGCGGGCGCCGGGCAAGATCAACGTGTTCTTCCGCGTGGGCGCGCTGCAGAGCGACGGATACCACGACGTGGCGTCGCTGTATCAGGCGGTGTCGCTGTTCGAGGAGGTGACGGCTGCGCCGTCCGACGGCTTCTCGGTGCGATTCACCGGTCCGATCGACGGCGGCGCGCTGCCGACCGACGACACGAACCTCGCGATCCGCGCTGCACGGCTGCTGGCCGAGCGCACGGGATACGCGGGCGGCGTCGACCTGACGGTGTTCAAACGGGTGCCGATCGCCGGTGGCATGGGCGGCGGGTCGGCCGACGCCGCAGCGACGCTCGTGGCCTGCGACGAGCTGTGGGGCACCGAGCTCGGCCGCTCGGGCCTGCTGCCGCTCGCCGCAGAGCTCGGCGCCGACGTGCCGTTCGCACTCGAGGGCGGCACCGCGGTGGGCACGGGGCGGGGCGATGAGCTCAGCCCCGCGCTCGCGAAGGGCACGTTCCACTGGGTGCTCGCGCTCTCGGAGGCCGGCCTCAGCACGCCCGTGGTGTACCGGGCGCTCGATCGCCATCGCGACGCGCACCTGCGAGATCTCGGCCGGCAGCCCGATCAGGTGAAGGTCGACACGGCCGTGCTGCAGGCGGTGCGGGTGGGCGACGCCGACTCGCTGGCCGATGCGATGCACAACGACCTGCAGGTCGCGGCCCTCAAGCTCGCTCCCGAGCTGACCGAGCTGCTGGAACTGGGGGAGTCGCGGGGCGCACGCGCGGGGATCGTGTCCGGGTCGGGGCCGACCGTGGCGTTCCTGGTCGGCGACGCCCAGGAGGCGGCCGAGCTGCGCAGCGTGCTGAGCCGCGCGGGGGTGCGCGCGCTCACGGTGACCGGGCCGGTGGCGGGGGCGCGGATCCTCTGATCCGATCGCGCACCCCGCCCGTCTCCCGGGAATCGGGCCGCCGCGGAATAGTGCGGGCCGCGCCGCGGTTGCACCGACCATGACGGAAACCATCAAGGTCGACATCTGGTCCGACATCGCCTGTCCCTGGTGCTACATCGGCAAGCGCCGCTTCGAGGCGGGCGTCGCGGCGTTCCGCGAGCAGCGGCCCGACGTCGACTTCGAGGTCGAGGGCCACAGCTTCGAGTTGGCGCCCGACACCCCGCTCGACTTCTCGGGCAGCGAGGTCGACTTCCTCGTGCGCCACAAGGGGATGCCGGCTGCGCAGGTGGAGCAGATGCTCGCGCAGATGACGGAGCTGGCGGCGGCCGACGGCATCGAGTTCGACTTCTCGAGCGTGAGGCACGCGAACACCGCTCGGGCGCACCGGATCCTGCACCTCGCCGCCGAGTCGGGTGCACAGTCGGCGATGCAGGACCGGCTCTTCCGGGCCTACTTCTCGGAGGGGGAGGACATGTCCGATCCGCACACCCTGGCGCGCCTCGGGGCGGAGGTCGGTCTCGATGGCGACGCCGTGCTCGCCGCGCTCGACGACGACGGCTACGGCGAAGCGGTGCAACGGGACATCACCCGTGCGCGTATGCTCGGGGTGAACGGCGTGCCGTTCTTCCTGCTGGATCAGAAGTACGGCATCTCGGGCGCGCAGAGCGCCGAGGCCTTCGCGGGGGCGTTCGAGCAGGTGCTCGGCTTCCGCGCCGGCGATGGCGGCGCGGCGGGCGCCGACGAGCATGACGACGAGCACGGCGACCAGGGTTGAAAGGAACGAAGATGAGCGAGAATCGGGAAGCAGCGGTGGTCGCGGCGGAGGACGTGGAGGCCGAGATCCGAGCGGGGCTCGACCCGAACGCCGGTCTGCAGGGCGCGGCGGGCTTCGCCGACGCGGAGTCGCGCGAGATCCTCAATCTGCTGGGCGACGGCGAATCGGGCGGCGCCTGCTGCGGCGGGAGCTGCTGCGCCTGATCCTCCGACCCTCTGATCGGATCGAGGGATCGCGGCGTCGGGTCGCGGTGCAACCCGCGCGGCGGCACGCGCCCGTCGGAGAGTCACGGATCCGCGTCGAAGCACAGATGCTCGATCAGTGAACTCGGGTCGGGTTCGACGCATACGGTGCCGCCCACGCGGCGAAGAGTGCGCCGGTAAGCGCGAACCAAGCGCGGCAACACGCCGAGTTCGTGCGCGAGCCACTCGAGGTTCTCTCCGTAGCGCTGCTCGGCGAGACGGTATTCGGTCGTGTCGATGAGGAAGTGCGCGGCCCACTCATCGGCGCGGCGTTCCATTCGCTCGGCGGCGCGCGGGCACTGGATCGGCTCATCGCCGTAGCTGGCATGGCCGAGCTCGTGCGCGAGCACGGAGCGGGTCTTCACCTGGGTCATGCCGTCGAGCACACGCACGTGGCGGCTGCGATGCGAGTAGTCGCCCGGGAATCGCGGGTCGAGATCGGGCGTGCGCTCGACCGTCACTCCGAGATGCTGCGCGTAGCGGTCGAGGCGATGCACGGTGACTCCTATTCGTCGACGAGTTCTCCGGAACCGGCGTCGTCACGGAACGCGACGCGGAGTTCGCGGTCACTGTGCTGCTCAGTATGAGCGGTGCCCCTGACATTCCGGGAGGCCGCCCCGGGGGAGAGCGGAACGACTCCCGCTCCGGATTCGGCCGCCTCATCGACCCATTCCCGGGCGTCCCGCACGAATTGGTAGGGGCTCACCCCGAACACCTCGGCGACGAGCTCGATGTCGTTGGTGGTCATGGCTTGTTTGACGTTGAGGATCTTCTCCCAGTAGCCGTTGGAGCGATCGGTGCGTGCCGCGAGCCAACGACCGGAGCGATCTCCCTGCTCGGCGTCGACGAGGTACCACAGGTACTGCCCGAGATGCCGCGCGAAGGGCGTCGGCACGAGGATCGAGCGACGCTTGCCAGGTTCTGCCATGCGTCAAGCGTACTCGGGCGAACGATGCGGCCGAGAGCGCCCTGAATCGCGAGAAACCCTCGAGCGCGACGGCTTCGTGAGGACGACACTTCCAGCGGGGCGAAGCCGTCGGCCTCGCCGAACTCTTCGGCCTCGGCAGGAACATCGGAACCGGCTCCGGGGTGAAAACGAGGGTGATCATTTCTCACCCTATAATTCTGCGGCTTACAAATGTGTGCGATGATGCTGACGTGCACGCAAATGTTCACAGAGGGCGCTGGATCTCGGCGGTCGCGGAGGCGACCCGTCTCGCGCTCGTGCGCCGTCACGCGGACCTGCCGAGGATCGCCCGGGCAGCCCGGCTGAGTCCGGAGGCGTTGGAGCGGCGGCTCGACGCCTCGGTGCCCTTCGACGTCTCCGAGTTGGAATGGATCGCGGCGGTTCTGGACATCGACGTGCAAGACATCTTCGACAGCGCAGCGCTCATCCAGGCGGCGCCGACCTCGAAGCGACGGTCCCTCCCGGTGAAGGACCGACGAACCGGAGACGCCGCGCCTGTTCAGCGTCGCGCGGGCGTCTCAGCTCCGAAGAATGGAAGGCGAGAATGACAACGAGACACTACTTGCGGAGGAGACCGCGCGCGATGACCGCGTTGGCCCTTTCGCTGGCGGTGGCGGGCAGCGGGATGAGCCTGCTGCTGACCACTGAGCCGGCGTGGGCCGAGGATGCCCAAGCTCAGATCGAGCGACCCGCGGTCGACACGCCGTCCGCCGCGGAGCCGTCCGCCGACGCCGTGGCCCCGGCCGGCGGCGAGTCCGCCGAGGACGTCACGGCCGCTCCCGGCGTGACTCCGTTTGCACTCGCGGGCATGTGCGAGGCGAACACCTACTACACGATGGACCGCTTGGCAGCCGCCGGAACCGGCGTCTCGGTCAAGAAGGCCACCTACAACGACGACGGCACCATCAATCCCGAGCTCACCCCGATCGACGGCGCGCAGCCCCTCGACGTCGCGGGGCTCGGCGGCACCGCCGATGTCAACGGCAACGCCGCACCGAACACGCACTACCTGAACGCCCTGGGCGTGGCCGAGAACGGCGACGTCTGGTTCATCGATCAGCGAGGCATCTACGGCCAGGCCGGCGTCTCGAATCCGATGGTCGACGTGTACCACTACAGCGAAGGCCACGACGGCCTCGCCCCGCTGCACCTCGCCTTCCCGGCGATGTCGCTGAACAGCCCCACCGGCGGTTACGTCGTGGGCGGCGGAGTCGACCAGATGAGCGGGCACTACTACTTCGGCTACTTCAGCGACACGCCCGCGGAGGACAAGCCGGCGGGACAGGAGACCCGCCGGCTGCACCTCTACCGCGCGGTCGTCTCGACGCTCGGGCAGATGGAGCCGGATGCGGGAGAGGTCGTGCACGTCGACTTCCCGGTCGACGAGCGTTTCAGCGACAGCTACATGCAGCTCAACGGCGATCTCGCCTTCGACTCCGACGGCAACCTCCAGATGGTGATCGCGGACAACGACGGCAACGCTCAACGCGTGCAGGTGAACCGCGGCCTCTTCGCCGATGAGCCCGGCCGCCAGACGGGCCGCGTCTTCCCCGACGGATCCACCGACGGCGCGCGGGGCAGCGCGAGCGATCCGCTGAAGGTCCCCACGCGGATCGTCGGCCAGAGCTTCGTGACCGTGGCCGACGACTCGGCGCCCGCGATGAACGGCATCGCCTTCACCCACGACGGCCAGCTGATCACCCAGCGCGGCTCGATCAACGTCATGCGCGACGCGAACGACTTCATTCCGCTCGGCGTCCCGGCCACGATGAGCCCGGTCTCGGGCGATCTCGTCGATCTGGCGTCGTGCTTCTCGCCCGACATCGCGATCCCTCAGCCAGGCTTCGAGCTGACGAAGAGCGCGGATCCGGCCTCGGGCACGGCTGTGCAGGCGGGCGACCGCGTCGTCTACACCGTCACCGGCACCAACACCGGCAGCACGGTGCTCGATCCGGCCGAGATCGCCGACGACCTCTCGAAGGTGCTCGATTCCGCCAGCTATGAGGCGGATAGCCTGACGGCAACGGTGATCACCGCCGACGACGCCCGCATCGACGCCACCTCGGCGGCTCAGCTCGACGACGACCAGCTCGCCTGGGCCGGGGTGCTGCAGCCCGGAGACCTCGTTGAGATCTCCTACGCCGTCATCGTCAACGAGGGCGTCGAGGGGGAAACCCTCGAGAACCGGGTGTCCGCATCCGGCACCCCTCCCGGACTCCCGCCGATCGAACCACCGGCCGTCATCACCGAGCACCCGGTACCCGGATTCGTCATCTCGAAGGGCGCGGATCCCGCTGCGGACACGGAGGTCGCCCCCGGCCAGACCATCACCTACACCGTCACCGGCACCAACGCCGGAGCGACGATGCTGGATCCCGCGACCCTCACCGACGACCTCTCCGAGGTCGTCGCCCACGCCGCATACAACGACGACGCCGCAGCCGACATCGACGGCGATCCCGTCGTCGCTCCGACCCGCACCGACGACACGCTCGTCTGGACGGGTGCGATGCAGCCCGGCGAGACCGTCACGATCACCTATTCGGTGACCGTGAACGCGGATGCCTCCGACGTCTCCATCCACAACCTGCTCACCGGCATCGCCACCCCGCAGACGCCGGACCCCGAGAACCCCACCGGACCTCCCATCCCGGGCGAGCCGATCGTGCCGCCGCAGGAGGAGACCGAGCATCCGGTACCGCCCGCGGTCGACCCCCGCCCCAGCTTCGACGTCACGAAGACCGCCGACCCCGCCCCGGGCACGAAGGTGCAGCCGGGCGAGACGATCGCCTACACGCTCACCGGCGTCAACACCGGTGACACCGTACTCGACCCGGTGAACATCGTGGACGATCTGAGCGGCGTTCTGAAGTACGCGGAGTACCGCGGTGACGCGACGGCCACGGTCTCCGGCGCGGCTGCGGCTGCTCCGGTCAGGAACGGGGACACACTCACCTGGACCGGTGCACTGCCGCCGGGTGCGACGGTCACGATCACGTACTCCGTGACCGTGGACCGGGGCGCCGCGGGTCAGACCCTGCGCAACGTGGTGACCGGCGATGCGACGCCTCCGAGCGGGTCGCGGATCACGCCGCCTCCGGGAGCGACCGAGCACCCTGTGGATCCGACCGCTCCGGCACCGCAGAATCCCGGTGCGGGCAAGTCGCTCGCTTCGACGGGCGACTGGCTGATGCCGCTCGTCGGAGGCGCGGCTGCGGCGCTGCTCGCCGCGGGCGCGACCCTACTCGGCATCCGCCGGTTCAAGCGGGTGTAATGCCGAACGGGATCCCGCGCGTACGCCCCGCGGGATCCCGTTCCGAACTCCTCGATGCGTCCCCCTACAGCGCGTCGAGGCGCATGGCCCGCCCCGCTTCGAGGCGGGCCAGGAGGGGCCGATCCACGCGGGCATCCCCCATTCGCACGCGAGGGTCGGCCCCTCCGGCCTTTCTGCGGGACTGCCGCATCACCTCGGCAGGTCGTCGCAGTTGGAGGTGGCCGGGGCGTCGCTCCAGCGGTCGAGCGTCCACTGCACGATCTGCGGGGTGAGCGGCGAGTCGGCGGCGACGAGCGTGTTGTGGCTGAGCCCCGGGAAGGTGCGGTAGTCGATCTGCTCGCCCGCCTTGCAGCGCGCGGCGACCCAGTCGTGCTGCATGTCGGGCTTCACGAGCGGATCGGCGAGCCCCTGCGCGACCATGACGGGTGCGGGGAAGGGGCCCGTGGGATCCTGGGCCTTGAGCCGGTCGCCGAACTCGCCGGCGAGGACGCTGTCGGGGAAGATCTGATTCGGCACCTGCGAGCCCTGCAGGATGGCGGCGAGCACGTCGTCGCCGTTGAAGCAGAGGTCCTCGATCTTCTCGACACCGCCGGCCGAGCCGGGGGTGAGGTGCCGCTCGAGCTCGAGCTCGGGGTAGATGCGGTCCCAGGTGGCCGCGATGTAGGCGGACACGGTCTTGCCCGCAGCGTCGGTCTTGTCGGCCTCGGCGAGGCCGTAGAGGTCGGCGGCCGGCGCGAACGCGGCAACGCCCTTCACGGTGAGCTCGGGGGCGTAGTCGCCCGCGATCTGGCCCGTCCACAGTGCGCCCTGCCCGCCCTGCGAGTGGCCCCAGACGACCGTGTCGGTGGTGGTCTCGAGCGGATCGAACTGCTGCACGGCCCGCGACGCGTCGAGCACGTTACGGGCCTCTGCGTCGCCGATCAGGTAGGGGTGGGTGCCCTGGGTGCCGAGCCCGATGTAGTCGGAGGTGACGGCGACCCAGCCGTGCTGCGTGACCATCTCGGCGAGAGCGGTGCCCGCGCCGTCGGCGAAGGGGGCGGCGCTCAGCGATGGTGCGCACTTCGGCACGACGCCGGTGGTGCCATGCGCGACGGTGAGCAGTGGAAGCGGCTCGTCGCCGAGCTGCTTCGGAGCAATGACGGTGCCGCTCGACACGGCCGGCGATCCGTCCGGGTGCGTGGTCGTGTAGAGGATCCGCCACGCCTGTGCTCCCGCGGGCACACCGGTCGTGAGGGGCTCGGATCGCAGCAGGCGTCCGGGCTCGTTCGGCGCGTCGGCGGGGGCGGTGTAGAAGCGGCCGGGCTCGGGGAGGGGAGCCCCGCCGAGGATCGCGCCGCTGCCGTAGGCGAGCAGCAGCGCGAGCGCGAGCGCTGCGACCGAGCCGACGGCGCGCGCCCAGCGGCGCGCGCGTGAGGGGCCCGAGACGGCGTCGCCCGGCCCGTCCACGGCCTCGCGATCCGCCGCGCCCCGGCGGGAACGGCGGCGGGGGATCAGCTCGATCAGCGTGCGCAGCCCGAAGAACACGAACCAGGCGCCCACCCCGTAGCGGAACACCGCGAGGGTGAGCACCGGCCAGGTGAACGTGAGCGCGCCGAACGCCGCGGTGGCGACGGCGGCGATGAGATCGGAGGCCCGGTCGGGCGCATCCGAACGGAGCGCGCGCACCGCCGAGAACAGGCCGTGCGCGATGATCGCGGCGCCGATGAGGAAGGCGAGGCCCGGTGCGCCTCCGGCCGGCCAGACCGCGATGATGGCACCGAGCGCGATGACTAGGGCGCCGAGGGCGAGACCTGCGCGCGGGACGCGGCCGGACCCTGCGGCGCGATCCTGCCGGGTGCGCAGCAGCAGCGACACCCCGGTGATCACCAGTGCGACCCCCGTGACGACGGCGAGCGCCTGGGGCGACAGCGGTGCGAGGAACAGGGCGGCGCCCGCGAGCACCGAGCCGAGGCCGAGCATGATGCGGAGGGGCGTGCCCGCGTGCGACTCAGAGGAGGTCATGGACCTACTCTGGCACAGGTGTCGCCGTCGCGGGAGAAGCGGATCATCCTCCGGTTGCGCGGGTCTCGAGCGCGGCGAGCGGGGCGGCCGCCAGCAGGCGCTGCGGCACTCCCGACTCCCGGCTCAGCGACTTCAGCAGGCTCGCCCGGGAGGCGTAGCCGGCGTAGTGCGCGGCGGCCGGCAGGCTGTCGCCCGCGCGCAGTCTGCTGATAGCGACGTTGAGTTTGGCCCGCGCCCGCCAGTTCGTGAACGGCAGCTCGGTCTCGTCTCGGAACAGGCGTTGCACGTGGCGCACGCTCGTGCCGCCGCCTCGCGGCGAGGCGTTCGAGCGTCAGATCGCTCGCGACGGCCGCGCGGGCCACGTCGCGGGCGACGGGGTGGGCGGGCATGCGCAGGACGAAGTAGGGGGCGTCGAGGTCGAGCAGCACCTCGTCGAGCGCGTCGCGGAAGACGCGGATCTGGGCGTCGGTGCGGGGGGAGGCCCCGAGGATCATGCGCGCGATCTCGGTGAGCCGCGGCACCACGCCGAGCACGCGCATCGGCACGGGTGGCGTCGTGCCGGGGGAGAGGAATGGCCCGAGCACCACGCTGTCGGGGGCGTACTGCGCGGAGTGGGGTACGTCGGCCGCGAGCCAGAGGTTCTCCTTGGCGTCGAGGTGCACGGGGGCGCCGTCGACGACAAGGTCGGCGGTGCCGCTCACGACGTGGATGAGGTGCGGCACCGGGTGCGTGTGGGTGTCGTGGCCGAGGAATCGCACGGAGTTCTCGGGCACCACATCGAAGAGCCGGGTGTGCGGCATGCGATCCCCCTCTGTCTTCCGACCATTCATGTCGTCTCGGTGCGGCTGCGGTGTCGGGTTGGTGCTCGCCGTTCGACGGGAGCCCCAATAGTCTGATTAAGGTAAGTGTTGCCTTACCAAGTCAGAATTTTACCGTACATCGGATCTGCGCCGCGATCGTCGCGGCGAGGGATCCCCGCGCCCTTGAAGAGAGCCTCCATGCCACTGCGGTCCCGAACCTCCGCCTCCCTCTCCGTCCTCGCCACGCTGTTCATCGGCGCCTCGCTGGCGCTCACCGGCTGCTCGTCGGGCACGGCGGACGCACCGTCGGCGGCCGCCTCCGAGGAGCAGGGCGCACAGGACCGGGTGGTGCAGACCGAGCAGGGCGAGGTCACCGTGCCGGCCGACCCCCAGCGGGTCGTCGTGCTCAACTACGCCCTCGCGGGCTACCTCTACGACCTCGACGTGCCCGTCGTCGCGACCACCTCCGAGGACTTCGACTACGATCCCGCGTTCTCCGAGCTCTGGGGCGACGCCCCCGAGCAGCACGGAACCGAGTTCATCACCTGGGGCATGGACGGCTTCGACCTCGAGGCGATCCTCGGACTGGAACCCGACCTCATCCTCGCAGGCGGGCTCGGCCTGCCCAACGGTCTCGCGACGAAGGCCTACGACCAGCTCTCGCAGATCGCGCCCACCGTCATCGTCGGCAAGGACCTCGACACCTGGCAGCAGCAGTACTCGTTCATCGCGGGCGACGTGCTCGGCCGCGAAGACGACTACGACCGCGCCGTCGCAGAGTACGACGAGCGCGTCGCCGAGGTGAAGGGCGCCATCACCGTTCCCGTCGCCCCCGTCGCGGTGCTCACCGTCACGGCCGAGGGCGCGCCGTACCTGCTCTTCGAAGACAGCGGGCTGCCCCATACCCTCGGCGAGCTGGGCTTCACCCCGGCTCCGCTCGTCGAGCAGCACAGCCTCGAACCGTACAACCCGGGTGGCGACATGGCCGAGCTGTCGACCGAGCAGGCCGGGCAGATCCTCGCCGACGTACCCGCGCTCTTCATCACCGGCTTCAACTCCGACACCACCGACGTCGCCACGCTGCAGCAGCCGATCTGGGCCGGCACCACGGCGTTCTCGACCGGCAACGCCTACGACCTGCCGTACTGGACGGTGCGCGGCGACTACGACGAGGCCATGGCCCTGCTCGACATCATCGAGCAGCAGTTCTCCTGATCCGAGGCTCCCGATGGCACACCACACCCTGGTGGTCCACCCGCTCGTCCTGCGCCAGGCGCGGGTCGAGCGGGTGGTCGACGTCACCCCGCGCATGCGCCGCGTCACCCTGACCGGCGAGCAGCTCGGCGCCTTCACATCCGAAGGCGTCGAACTGCCCGCGTTCGCGAGCCCGGCGTTCGACGACCACGTCAAACTGATCTTCGCGTCAGACGGCGACGTGCGCTCCGTGCTGCCGTTGCAGCTGCCCCACGGCATCGAGTGGGAGCCCTCGGAGACGCGGCAGGGGCGCGACTACACGCCCCGGCGCTACGACCCCGGAATCCGTGAGCTCGATCTCGACTTCGTGCTGCACGGCGAGGGGCCGGCCGCCTCCTGGGCGCGCGGCGCCCGGCCCGGCGACGAACTCTGGTTCGCCGGGCCGAAATCGTCGACGGTCGTTCCCGCCGACGTCGACTGGGTGCTGTTGGCGGGCGACGAGACCGCGCTGCCGGCGATCGCCCGCTTCTTCGAGGAGCGCCCGGTCGCCGCGCCCGTGCGCGCCGTCGTCGCGGTGAGCGACCCCGAGGCCAGGCAGGAGCTCGCAGTCGGCCAGGCGGACGCGGTGGAGTGGGTGGTCGCGGACGCGGGCGACGAGACCGCGCTCGCCGCGGCCGTCGGGCGGGTCGAGCCGCTGCCCGGCACTCCCTACGTCTGGGCCGCCGCCGAGAGCCGATCGCTGCTCGCCGTACGCCGCCGCGCGCGTGCGCTCGGGGCCCCGAAGAGCCACGTCAACATCACCGGGTACTGGCATCTGCGCGACGAGGAGGCTCGCGGCGGCGACGCCGCGCCCGGCCGCGCCGCCGCGGGTGCGCCCGGCGTCTCCGTCGGGCTGCCCTCGCCGCCCGTCGAGTGGTTCGCCGTGCGCGCCGCGCTGCGCCTCGGGCTCCTCGACGCGGTCGCCGACGGCGCGCTCGGGATCGGCGCGCTCGCCGCCCGGCTCGGTGTCGGGGCCGCATCGCTGCGGGTGCTCGCCGACGCGCTGACCGCCGGCGGGATCCTCGCGATCGAGGGCGGAGAGGGAACCGCGGGCGGGTCCGAAGACGGTGAAACGGCCGGCGCCGGTGAGGAGGCGAGGATCGGGCTCGGCCGGCTCGGGGAGGAGCTTGTGGAGAACGAGCACGCGCGCGAGCGGTTCGACGGGATGGCCGCGGATCAGGTGCTCGCGCTCGCCGCGCTGCCCGAGGCCATGACCGGGGGCGGCCCCGCCTGGCGGATCGCGCACCGCAGCACTCTGCGACAGACGGTCGTGGCCGATGCCGACGAGTACGCGGAGCTCGTCGAGCACGCCGAGGGCGCGGCGTCGGTGTTCTCCGGCCTGCCCGCTTCGCCCGTGTGGCGCGGGCCCCGACGCATCGCCGTGACCGGCCCGGGCGCGCTCGCGGTCGCCGAAGCGCTGCGAGCGGCCGTCGACACCCCGCTCACCGTGGTCGAGGAACCCGGCCCGCTCGGGGTGCTGCGGGAGGCCGCGGGCGAGGATCCCGACATGACCTTCTCCGCGAGCTGGGACGGGCACGAGCTGGCCGTCGCCGTGTTCGCGCTCGCCCACCGCACCGACGGAGAGGCGCGCGAGCTGCTCGCACAGCTGCGCGAGGCGGCGCCCGCGGCCGTGCTCGTCGAGCAGCTCACGCCCGACGGCCTCAGCCCTGCGAGCCGCGCCCACGGCGCCCTGGTCGATCTCGGCACACTCGGTGATCCGCCCCGCACGGCCGAGACGGTGCTGAACCTCGCAGCCGAGGCCGGCTGGCGCGTCGCCGCCCGCCGCAAGCTCGGCTGGGGCATCGAAGCCGTCGAACTCGTCGGAACGGAGCCGTCGCCCGACTGGGGCGGGGCCGAGTCCGCGCGGGGCGCCGGTCCCCACCCGGGCACACCCGGCCCCGACCGCGAATCGTGACCCGCGCGCTCGCACCCGCGCCGCTCGCGTGCGGCGCCGCTCCGGCCCGGCGCCGCAGTCGCCCCCTGTGGCTCGCGGCGTCGCTGCTGCTGCTCGCGGCGACCTGCATCGCGAGCCTCGCCGTCGGCTCGGCGCAGCTCTCGCCCGCCACGGTGTGGGAGGCGCTCACGGTTCCCGACGGCAGCATCGACCACGTCACGATCGTGACGCTGCGGGTGCCCCGCACGGTGCTGGGCGTGCTCGTCGGCGCGGCGCTCGCGGTCTCGGGCGCGCTCATCCAGGGGCTCACCCGCAACCCGCTCGCCGATCCCGGCATCCTCGGCGTCAACGCGGTGGCCGGGTTCGCGATCTCGGTGGGCGTGGCCGTGCTCGGGGTCACGCGCATCCAGGACTACCTCTGGCTCGGGTTCGTCGGCGCCGTCGTCGCCGCCGCCCTCGTCTACGGCATCGCCTCGCGCGGCGCCGGGGGAGCGACCCCCGTCAGGCTCACGCTCGTCGGCATCGCGCTGGGGGCCGTCTTCATGGGGGTGTCGCAGACGCTCGCGCTGCTCAGCACGCAGACCTTCGACCGGATGCGGTTCTGGGGCGCCGGCACCATCGCCGACCGGCCCGCGGGCACCATCGAGACGATCTGGCCGGTGATCGTGATCGGCCTGCTGCTCGCCTGCACCACCGCGCGCGGCATGAACGCGCTCGCCCTCGGCGACGACCTCGCGCGCTCCGTCGGCACCCGCATCGAGGTCACGCGGGGCGCCGGGCTCGTCGCCATCACCCTGCTCTGCGGCGCGGCGACCGCGGCGGCCGGCCCCATCGGCTTCGTGGGGCTCATGATCCCGCACGCCGTGCGCTTCGTCACCGGCCCCGACCAGCGGTGGATCCTGCCCTTCTCCCTGACGCTCGGGCCCGTCCTCGTGCTCGCCTCCGACATCCTCGGCCGCCTCATCGTCTGGCCCGCCGAGCTGCAGGTCGGGGTGGTCACCGCCTTCATCGGCGCTCCGGTGCTGATCGCGCTCGTGCGCCGCACCCGGGTGGGCGCGCTGTGAACCGCGAACTGGTGCTGCGGGCCGGGCCCCTCACACGGCGCACCACGGTCCGCGCCGTCGCCGTGCGAGCCCTGCTCCTCGCGCTCGTGACCGCCTGCGGGCTCACCGCGCTCGCCGTCGGATCCCGGCCCCTCGACCTGGGCCAGGTGCTCGCCGCCCTCGCTCCCGGCGCCGAGGGCCTCGACCGCATGGTGGTCGTCGAGTGGCGCGCCCCGCGCGCGGCCGCGGCGGTGCTCTTCGGCGCGTGCCTCGGGCTCAGCGGCGCGATCTTCCAGTCGCTCACCCGCAACCCGCTCGGCAGCCCCGACATCGTCGGTCTCAACACGGGCGCCTACACCGGCGTCGTCGCCGTGCTCATGCTCGGCGGCACGGGCTTCGCGGCGCAGGCGGGCGGCGCGCTTCTCGGGGGGCTCGGCGCGGCCGCGATCATCTACCTGCTCGCCTTCAGGCGCGGTCTGAGCGGGTTCCGGCTCATCATCGTGGGCATCGCGGTGTCGGCGATCCTGTCGTCGGTGAACACCTGGTTCAGCGTGAAGGCCGAACTGGGCCTCGCCGTGCAGGTCGCGGTGTGGGGCGCGGGCAGCCTCGCCGGCGTCGAGTGGCCGGTCGTCGTGGCGGCGCTCGCGGCCGCGGTGCCGCTGCTGCTGCTCATGCCGACGATCGGCCGACGCCTGCGCCAGCTCGAACTCGGCGACGACGCGGCGGCCTCGCTCGGTCTCGCCGTCGAGCGCAGCAAGGTGCTCGTGGTGGTCGCGGGCGTGGCCTGACCGCGGTCGTCACCGCGGTGGCGGGACCCGTCGCGTTCATCGCCCTCGCGGCGCCCCCGATCGCCGCGCGGCTCACGGGCCGCACCGGCTCCTCGGACCTGCTCGGCGCCGCGCTCGTCGGCTCGCTGCTGCTCGCCGGCGCCGACCTCATCGCCCAGCACGCGGTGCCGGGCGCCACCCTGCCGGTGGGGGCCGTCACGGTCTGCATCGGCGGCGGCTACCTCGTCTGGCTCCTCTTTCGCGAAAGCGGTCGTTCATGAACCCATCACCCTCCCCGCTCGTCGCGTCGGGCGTGCGAGGCGGCTACGCCCGCCGGATCGTGCTCGACGGCGTCGACGTCGAGATCCCCGACGGATCGTTCACCGCCATCATCGGGCCCAACGCCTGCGGCAAGTCGACGCTGCTGCGCGTGCTGGCGCGGCTGCTGAAGCCCAGGGACGGTGCGGTGCTGCTCGACGGCGCCGACATCGGCGACCTCTCGGCGAAGCAGCTCGCCCGCCGGCTCGGGCTGCTGCCGCAGACGCCGATCGCTCCCGACGGCATCACCGTCGCCGACCTCGTCGGGCGCGGGAGGCACCCGCACCAGAGCCTGCTCTCGCAGTGGAGCCGCGGCGACGAGGAGGCCGTCGCGCGGGCGATGGCGGCCACCCGGGTGAGCGAACTCGCCGAGCGGCAGATCAGCGAGCTCTCGGGCGGGCAGCGCCAGCGGGTCTGGATCGCGATGGCGCTCGCCCAGCAGACGGGGCTACTGCTGCTCGACGAGCCGACCACCTACCTCGACATCACCCACCAGCTCGAGGTGCTCGAACTGCTCGAGCGGTTGCGGGGCGAGGGGCGCACGATCGTCGCCGTGCTGCACGACCTCAACCAGGCCGCGCGCTACGCCGACCACCTCATCGCGATGCGGGACGGGGCGATCCTCGCGCAGGGTGCGCCGGGCGAGCTGCTGACGGTCGAGACCGTCGAGCGCGTGTTCGGGCTGCGGTCGCGCATCATCGCGGATCCCGACACGGGGTCGCCGATCGTGCTGCCGCGGTCCGCGGTGTAGGGGAGGCGGCGGGCGGCGCCCGGGGCGCTCCGGCCCGCCGGCGCGGCAGCTATCGGGACATCTCGCCCGACCACAGCTGGTCGACCTCGGCTTCGACGCGGCGCCAGAAGCTGCGCATGACGGAGCTGGAGCGCGCGCCCATCCAGAGCATGAAGTGCCAGGAGTGCGGATCGGCGCGGATCCACTCGGAGAGCCACGCGTCGACGGCGTCGGCGAGGGTCTGACCCCGGGGCACGCCGATGCCGGGTCGGGTGCTCGGGCGGCGCTCCTCGCGGCACAGCCAGGTCACCCCGACGTGGTGCGGCGCATCGAGCGGTTGGATCTGGAACGGCGTGAAGACCTCGATGAAGATCTGGCCGTAGCTGTGGCGGGGCAGGGAGGCGCACCAGGCCCGCAGCCCCGGCAGGTCGCTGATGTCGCCCGCTGCGAGCACGCAGTCGAGGTGGCCGTGATCGTGTTCGGCGTGCGTGCGGGGGTCGGTCGTCGCGGAGTCGTCGGGGTCCATGCCTGCAATATTAGGCAACACTTCCCTTCATCTGATGAATGTTGAGCGGATCCTCAGGCGCGGCCGCGACGGCGTCCCGGCTCCGAGTTCCCAGCGCACAGCCCCGGCGGCGAGGCGCTCACTAGACTGGACGGGTTATGGCTCATCTGCTGGGGGCCGAGGCCCTGCACCTCGAAGTTCCGACCAAGACCGTGTTCGACTCGGTGACGCTCGGCGTCGCCGAGGGCGACCGCATCGGCATCGTCGGCCGAAACGGAGACGGCAAATCGAGCCTGCTCATGATGCTGGCGGGGCGCCGCGAGCCCGACGGAGGCCAGGTCACCGTGCGCAGCGGCACCACCATCGGCGTGCTCGACCAGGCCGACGTCTTCGACGCGGGCGAGACGGTCGGTCACGCGATCGTGGGGGAGCGGCCCGAATACGAGTGGGCCGGCGACCCGCGCACGCGCGACGTGATCGCGGGGCTCGTCGGCGACCTCGACTGGGAGGCGCCGCTCGACGCGCTCTCGGGCGGGCAGCGCCGCCGCGTCGCCCTGGCGCGGCTGCTGGTCGGCGACTACGAGATTCTCTTCCTCGACGAGCCCACCAACCACCTCGACGTCGAGGGCATCGCCTGGCTCGCCGATCACCTGAAGCACCGCTGGCCCAGAGACCAGGGCGCGCTGCTCGTCGTCACGCACGACCGCTGGTTCCTCGACGAGGTGTGCACCGCCACCTGGGAGGTGCACGACCGCATCGTCGAGCCGTTCGAGGGCGGGTACGCCGCGTACATCCTGCAGCGGGTGGAGCGGGATCGCCAGGCCGCGGCCATCGAGCAGAAACGGCAGAACCTCGCCCGCAAGGAGTTGGCGTGGCTGCGCCGGGGCGCTCCCGCGCGCACCTCGAAGCCGAAGTTCCGCATCGACGCCGCGAACGCGCTGATCGCCGACGTGCCCGAGATCCGCGACCGCGTCTCGCTGCAGTCGATGGCGGTGCAGCGCCTCGGCAAGGAGGTCGTGAACCTGCTCGACGCGGGCGTCTCCTACGGCGACCGCGTGATCCTCGAAGGCATCGAGTGGCTGCTCGCGCCCGGCGAGCGCACCGGCATCCTGGGCGTGAACGGCGCGGGCAAGTCGACGCTGCTCGGGCTCGTCTCGGGAGACGTGGAGCCCACGTCCGGGCGGGTGAAGCGGGGCAAGACCGTGAAGGTCGCGACGCTCACCCAGCGCCTCGACGAACTCGAGGAGCACCTGAACGAGCCGGTGCGGGTGGTCATCGCCCGACTGCGCACGAGCTTCACCGTGGGCAGCGGGTCGAAGGCCCGGGAGCTCACGCCCGGGCAGATGCTCGAGCGCATGGGCTTCACGAGCGCGCAGCTGTCGACCCCGGTGAAGGATCTGTCGGGCGGGCAGAAGCGGCGGCTGCAGCTGCTGCTGATCCTGCTCGACCAGCCGAACGTGCTGATCCTCGACGAGCCGACGAACGACCTCGACACCGACATGCTGGCCGCGATGGAGGATCTGCTCGACTCCTGGCCGGGCACGCTGATCGTGGTGTCGCACGACCGGTACTTCCTGGAGCGCGTCACCGACCAGCAGTACGCGATCCTCGACCGTCGGCTGCGGCACCTGCCCGGCGGGGTGGATCAGTACCTCGAGCTGCGGGCTGCGCAGGATCGCGCGAGCTCCTCGGCTCCGACGAGCTCGGCCGGCGGCGCTTCGCCCCCTGAGCCTGTTCGCGGGCAGGAGGCGCCCGCCCTCTCGGGTGCCGAGCGCCGCGCCGCCGAGAAAGAGCTGTCGGCGGTCGAGCGCAAGATGGAGCGGCTGCAGGCCGACATCGCGAAGTCGCGCGACGGCCTCGCCGACCTCGATCAGGCCGACTACCAGCTGCTCAACGTCGAGATGGCGAAGATCACCGCGTTCGAGGACGAGGTCGCGCAGCTCGAGGAGCGCTGGCTCGAGCTCGGCGAGCAGCTCGACTCCTAGCCGCGTCGCCGACCGGTGGGACCGTCACGCGCTCGCCGGGCCCGCCGGTATCGCCGAATCGATCGGATCAGCGCGGAGGCAGCGGGCGCTGCCGCACGGGGGCGAGACCTCGAGCCACGATGACCGCGGTAATTGCGCCCGCCGCCAGGATCCCGGCGAGCACGACGACCTGGAACCGGCCCGCGTCGATCGGGTCGAGGCCCCCGAAGATCGCTCCGATGAAGGCGCCGGGTAGCGTGACGAGCCCCGTCGTCCTCGTCTGATCGGTCGACGGCACGAGCGCCTCGCCGATGGCCCGCCTCGCGAACCCGGCGGTCGCCTGCCGCGGTACCGCGCCGAGCGCGAACCACCCCTCGATCTCGTCCCAGTGCTGGTCGACGCCCTCGTGCACGCGCCGCGCTGCGAGGGTCGCCACCGTCATCGCGTTGCCGATCAGGATGCCGCCCAGCGCGAGCAGGTAGCGCGGCGCGAGCTCGACCGCGCCTGTCGCGAAGATGACGACCAGCGTCGTCGCCACGCCCGCGAGCATGCCCGAGGCGATGATGCCGAAGCTGCGCCACGCCCACGCGACGCGGCGGGCGCTCGTCACCGACGCGACGGCGAACATCACCGCGAGCGCGACCGCCACCCAGAGCGGGTCGCCGATCGCGCCCGTCAGTACGATGCTCAGCACGGCGAGCTGCACGCCGCCGCGCAGCACCGCGACCGCCGGAGCCCACCAGCCGGCCACTCCCGCGGTTCGCAGCACGACGGCGCCGAGCGCGGCGAGCACCGCGATCCCGGCGATCGTCGGGATCAGGGCGACGGCGTCGGTCATCGTCGGGGGAGCGGATCGCGGGCGGTCACACGCCCATCGTAGGCGGGATCCGGCACTTCTCCCACCGAGAGGATGCCTCCGCGACGAGGCCACCCCGTGCGGGCGGTGCCGCGGCCATCCTCTGGTCGCGGGTCTCCTCTCAGGCCGGCCGCTTCTGCGGCATCCTTCCGGCAGCCTTTACGGAGTGTGACGGGGGCCGTTCCGGTCGCCTCGCGTCTGTGGTGGACTCTGCTCAGGGCCCTGCTGGGCCCTCCGATCCGGACCACTCCGCGAGCGCACCCGCGAGCGAAGCCCGAGGCCGGAACGACCCGAGCATCGGAAGGCATCCCATGAGCATCCCTCGACTGCTGGACCACGTCGTCATCGCCGGCCCCGACCTCGCCTCGCTCGTCTCCTGGTTCGCCGACCGCACCGGCGTCGTGGCGGCGCAGGGAGGGACCCACCCCACGGGCACGGCCAACGCGCTCGTCGCGCTGACGATCGGCGGAGCGCGCGGCCCGCAGTACCTCGAGCTCATCGGCCCCGACCCGGCGCGCGCGGGGGAGGCTCCGCCCGCGACGTTTGGGATCGACGCCCTGCAGAGCCCGAGGGTGCGCGCCTACTCGGTGCACCCCGACGACATCGACACGACGGTCGCCGCCGCGCGCGACCGGGGCTACGACCCCGGAGACGTGCGGGACCTCTCCCGGCGCACCCCGGGCGGCGAACTGCTGGAGTGGCGACTCACGGGCACCGGGGAGGATCGACTCGACACGCCCTTCCTCATCGACTGGGGATCGACGCCGCAGCCGGGGTTCGGCGACATCCCGTCGATCGAGCTGGTCTCGCTGGTGCGGGTCGAGCCCGATCCCGAGCCCCTGTGCGAGACGACGGCCGCACTCGGCCTCGGCGACGGTGCGGCGCAGATCGTCGCGGGCGACCGGCCGGGCTATCGGCTCGAGCTGCGCCGAGCGGACGGCGCGGTCGTCACCCTCTTCTGAGGCGCGGACCGGCCTGCCTGAGCCTCGGCGGATCCCCGCCCCGGCCCTCGTGGCGGGAGGCCGGTCGTGTCGGTCGACCGGGCCCGCAGATCCCCGAGGCGTCGGCGCGTTCGACTCAGCGGCTCTCGCGATCGAGCTGCGCGGCGACCGCGCCCAGCACGGCGTCGGCCGATCCGGAGGCGTCGTAGACCGCCACCAGCACCCGCTGCCGATCTCCCTCGTCCGAGAGCCAGCGCTCGTAGAGCGCCACGAGCCGGTGCAGATCCCGGGTGACGGCCCGCGGGGCGTCGGCGATCCGATCCCGAAGCCAGTCGCGCAGCGTCGCATTGTGCACCGCCACGAGCGACGCGGCCAGGGCCGGCGCCACCCAACCGGGGGTCGCGGGCTGCTGCACGCGGCGGATGTAGCGCGCGAAGACGCGCTCGTAGCGGTGCGTGATCACGAGCTCGCGGTCGCGCAGCGCCGGGGTGTCGTGCATCAGCTCGAAGCGCAGCCGGGCGGCCTCGGGGTCGCGCACCAGCAGGCGCAGCACGTCGGCCGTGCCCTCGACCAGGGCCTCGCCCGGGTCGAGGTCCGTGGCGCCGAGGTGCCCCTCGAGCTGGGCGAGCGCGTGGTCGTGGTCGGCGAAGATCACGTCGTCCTTGCTGCCGAAGCGGCGGAAGAACGTGCTGCGACTCATGCCGACCGCGTCGGCCAGGTCGCCGGCCGTCGTCGCCTCGTAGCCCTGCTCGGCGAGACGGCGGATGGCGGTGACCGAGCTCTGCTGATCGGCTGGCGCGGGCGGGGGCTTCGCTGGCATACGCCGACGGTATCACGTTTTCGCCGAGCTGGTACTGGGTTTCATTCGATGGATCTGATAGCCGGCGCCAGTGCGCAGGCCTCTATCGAGCGAATGGGATCTTGACATGAGACGGAGTCTCAGACATGCTCGAATCACGCGCCGTACCGTCGCCTCCTCCGCAGCGACCCCCAACCCCGGCGGCGCAGGGAGGACCCGCAATGTCGCAGAACAGCACGTCGCCCGTGGCGCTCGGAACGCAGGAGCCCGAGTACGACCTCTGGCAGCCGCTCGATCCCGATGTCGCCGGAGTGTTCCGCGGCATCTCGGCCGAAGACCTCGCCTACCGCGACCGTGCGCGCGAATTCGTGCAGAACGAGGTGCGCCCGGTGATCGCCGGCATCTGGGACCGCGCCGAGTACCCGCTCGACCTCGCGAAACGTCTCGGAGACCTCGACCTGCTGCGCGACGGAGTCGACGTCGCGGGCTTCCCCGAGCAGAGCCTGCTCGCCGCGAGCCTCACCACCATGGAGCTGTCGCGCGGCGACGGGTCGATCGCCACGATCGTGGGGGTGCAGGGCGGTCTCGCGATGCGCTCCATCGCGGAGTGCGGCTCCGATGAGCAGCGGCGGCACTGGCTCGAGCCCATGGCCCGCGGCCTCGAACTCGGAGCCTTCGCGCTGACGGAGCCCACGCACGGATCCGACTCCGTGAGCCTCGAGACCCGCGCCGAGTCGAGTGACGACGGCTACGTCATCACGGGCCACAAGAAGTGGATCGGCTCGGGCAGCGTGGGGCGCATCGCCGTCGTGTGGGCGCGCGGCGATGACGGCCAGGTGCAGGGCTTCATCGTGCCGCAGGACGCCCCCGGCTACCGCGCCACCACCATCGAGGGCAAGATGTCGCTGCGCGCCATCTGGCAGGCGCACATCGAGCTCGACGGCGTGCGCGTGCCCGCCGGGGCGAAGCTGCCCGGCGCGCGCAGCTTCAAGGACACGGCCCGCGTGCTGCAGGCCACCCGTCTCGGCGTCGCCTGGGGTGCGCTCGGCCAGGCGACGGCGGTCTACGAGACCGCCGTGCACTACGCGAAGCAGCGCGTGCAGTTCGGGCGTCCCCTCGCAGCCTCGCAGATCGTGCAGTCGCGCCTCGCCCAGATGCTCTCGCAGCTCACCGGGCTGCAGACGCTGCTCATGTCGCTGACCCGTGCGGAGGAGCGGGGCGAGCTGTCGGGGCCCGGCGCGTCGCTCGGCAAGTACACCGCCACCCGCACCGCCCGCGAGATGGTCGCGAACGCGCGCGACCTGCTGGGCGGCAACGGCATCCTGCTCGAGAACCGCGCGGGCCGGCACTTCGCCGACATCGAGGCGCTGCACACCTACGAGGGCACCGAGACCGTGCAGGCGCTCATCATCGGCCGCGACATCACGGGCGTCTCGGCCTTCGCCTGATCCTCGGCGCGGATCGGCGACCGCGCTCAGCCTCCGTGCCGGGCGCCGTCGCCGAGCTCGGGCAGTTCGACGGGGGCGGTGAGCGGACGGCCCTCCCGGATCAGGCGGCGCTTCGTCACGCTCCACATCGCGCCGAGCACGATGAACCAGATCGGGGTGAACAGCAGCGGCAGACGCGTGTCCTCGGCGAGCGCCAGCGTGACGAGGATGAACGCGAAGAAGACGAGCACCGCCCACGGCACGATCCGGGGCAGCGGCGTCTTGAACGACGACCCCGCGTGCCGCTCGGGGTGCTTGCGCAGGTACTGGATGAAACTGATGGCGATCATGCTCCAGATGAAGAGGATGAACGTCGATGCGACCGAGGTGACGAAGGTGAACGCCTCGATCACGCTCTCGCCGAGCAGCAGGATCGGCACCGCCGAGAACACGAACACCGCCGAGAAGAAGACCGCGCGCCGCGGCACGCCCCGGCTGTCGGTGAGGGCGAAGCGCGACGGCGCGTGCCCGTCGTGGGCGAGGGCGTGCATCATGCGGGTGCCCGAGTAGAAGCCGGAGTTCGCGCTCGACGCGGCCGAGGTGAGCACCACGAGGTTGATCGCGAAGGCCGCCGCGCCGAAGCCCGCGTAGGCGAACGTCGTCACGAAGGGGCTGCGGTCGGGGTCGAGCTTGTCCCAGGGGGTGATCGCCATGATCACGGTAAGTGCGCCGATGTAGAAGATGAGCACGCGCACCACGATGGAGTTGATCGCGCGCGGCAGGTTGCGGTGGGGATCCTTCGTCTCGGCCGCGGCCGTTCCGACGAGCTCGACGCCGATGAACGAGAAGATGCCGAGCTGGAAGCCGAGCAGGAAGCCGCTCGCCCCGAAGGGGAAAAGGCCGCCGTGGTCCCAGAGGTGGGCGAGCGACGAGCGGGTGCCGGTGTCGGGGTTCTCGAAGCCGGTGACGAGCAGCACGATGCCCGTCGCGATGAGCGCGAGGATCGCCACGATCTTGATGATCGAGAACCAGAACTCGAACTCGCCGAAGAACCTCACGGGCTGCAGGTTGAGCACGGTGAGCACGGCGGCGGTGATGAGCGCCGGCACCCAGGCCGGAATGGAGGCGTTGATGTAGGAGACGTAGCTGGTGATGGCGATGATGTCGGCCACGCAGATGACCACCCAGGTGAGCCAGTAGGTCCACGAGACGAAGTAGCCGGCCCACGGCCCGATGAGATCCTTCGCGATGTCGCCGAAGGTCTTGTAGTTCAGGTTCGACAGCAGCAGCTCGCCGAGGGCGCGCATGAGGAAGAACATCATGCAGCCGATCACCGCGTAGATGAAGAGCACCGAGGGCCCGGTGAGGCTGATGACCTTGCCCGACCCGAGGAACAGCCCGGTGCCGATGGCTCCGCCGATCGCGATGAGCTGGAGATGCCGGTTCGAGAGGCCTCGTTGGAGCTCTTCGTGCGGCGCCTGGGCGGCGGTCTCGGTCATGTCGTCCTTTCATCGGGCGGGTTCGCCCGACCGAGTCTAACCCCGGCCGGGGCCGGTCGCGGGCGGGACGGGGTCGGCGGCGGCGGAGGCCGCGGAGCCGGTTTCGGCGACGGGCGGGGCGCCAGCTGCGATGAGCGGCCGCAGCGCCGCCCGGACGGCTCGCTGGGCCTCCTCGGCCGTGAGCTGGCCCGTGAGCCAGCGGCCGGAGAGCCCCTCGACGAGGGAGGTCAGGATCAGCGCGGCCTCGTCGGGGTCGGTGCGCGGCGCCGCCTCGGCGAGCAGCCGCCGCACGGCGCGCTGCCAGTCCGAGGTGGATCGGGCGACGGCCGCGGCCCGCTCCTCGTCGAAGACGGCTGCGGCCCGCAGCTCGTTCCACGCCGTCGATCCTGCGCGCACCTGCGGCTCATCGCCGAACTCCGAGCACAGCAGTGCCGCGAGGCGATCCTCCGCGCTGCTCGCATCCCCCTCGGGGAGCGCGCCCGCCCCCGCGGTCGCGGCTCCGCCCGCACCCGCGGCCGCGCGCCGCGCCGCGCTCTCGTTCACGTGATCGAGGGCGGCCTGCAGCAGCCCGTCGCGGTCGCCGAAGTGGTACGAGAGCAGCCCGATCGAGACCCCGGCCTCGCGCGCGACGTCGCTCATGCGGAAGCCTCGCAGCCCGCCCCGCGCGATCACGCGCTCGCACGCCTCGATGATGCGCTCGCGGGCGTCGTTCCCCATGCCGCCCCCTTTTCGCCGCGCGGGCGGACGGGGCCACTTGACACCCGGCCGCTCAGAACTGAAACTATTTTCAGGATACGGCGCACCGCCGACCGTGGCAATGCCCCCTTTCGGGGCAGCAGCAGAGAGACGAGGATCCATGAGCGACCGCACCGAAGCGTTCGAGCTGATCGAGGCGAGCATCGACGACGTGCTCGGCGCGCTGCGCCGCGGCGAGATCACGAGCACCTGGCTCACCGGGCGGTACCTCGCCCGCATCGAGGCCTACGACCGGGGCGAGGACGGCCTGAACGCGATCGTCGTGCCCAACCCCGAGGCGCTGCAGCAGGCCGCCGAGTCGGACCGCCGGTACGCCGCGGGCGAGGCGCGCCCGCTCGAGGGCGTGCCGTTCACCGTGAAAGACTCGTACATGGTCGAGGGCCTCACCGTCGCCTCGGGGTCGCCGGCGTTCGAACACCTCGTCGCGCAGTGGGACGCGTTCTCGGTCGCGAAGCTGCGCGAGGCCGGGGCGGTGCTGATCGGAAAGACGAACATGCCCCCGATGGCCGACGGCGGCATGCAGCGCGGGGTCTACGGCCGCGCCGAGAGCCCCTACAACCGCGACTATCTCGCCGCGGCCTACGCCTCGGGCTCCTCGAACGGGTCGGGGGTCTCCACCGCAGCCAACCTCGCCGTGTTCGGCATGGGAGAGGAGACGGTGTCGAGCGGCCGCAGCCCCGCCTCGAACAACGGACTGTGCGCCTACACGCCGAGCTGGGGCGTGCTCTCGATCCGGGGCAACTGGCCTCTGTTCCCCGCCCGCGACGTGGTGGTGCCGCACACCCGCTCGATGCCCGACATGCTGCGCGTGCTCGACGTGCTCGTGCAGGACGACCCCGTCACCCGGGGCGACTTCTGGCGCAACCAGAGCGTCGTCGCCCTGCCGAAGCCGAGCGAGCACCGCCCCGCCTCGTACCTCGACATCGCCGACCCCGCAGCACTCGCGGGCAAGCGCTTCGCGGTGCCGAAGATGTACCTCGGCGAGGATCCGGACTTCCCGATCGCGGTGCGCCCCGCCGTGCTCGAGCTCTTCGACCGGGCGAGGGCCCGCCTCGAGTCGCTCGGAGCCGAGCTCGCGGAGACCGGCTTCCCGCTCATCGAGCAGTACGAGGGCGATCGCCCCGGGCAGGAGAATGTCGGCGCGCTCGGCGTGCTGCCCGAGGGATGGATGGACACCGAGTTCACCGACTTCCTCGCCTTCGGGTGGGACGACTTCCTGAAGGCGAACGGCGACGCTGCGATCCCCGAGCTCGCGGTGGTGGATCCGGACCGGATCTTCCCGCAGCCCCCCGGCACGCTGCCCGACCGCTACGAAGAGGTCGAGGACTACGAGAACCGCTACCGCGAGACCGTGGCCTACGCGAAGCGCGGCATCCCGGATCCGCGCGAGCGCGCCGACTTCGCCGGCGGGCTGCGCGCCCTCGTGCAGCTGCGCGAGGATCTCTTCGAGCGCTGGCTCGACGAGAACGGCTTCGACGGAGTGGTCTTCCCGGCGAACGCCGACGTCGCCCGCGAGAACGCCGAGCGCGACATGGAGGCCGCCGACCACGCCTGGTCGAACGGCGTGTTCTTCTCGAACGGCAACTACGCGCTGCGCCACCTCGGCATCCCGAGCGTGACCGTCGCGATGGGCGTGATGAGCGACATCGGTATGCCGGTCGGCCTCACCTTCGCCGGAGCCGCCTACAGCGATCCCGCTCTGCTCGGTTACGCCGCCGCGTTCGAGGGCGGAGCATCCGGCACCCTGCGCCGGCCCCCGGCATCGACGCCGGCGCTGCCCGAGGATCGGGTGCTGCCCGGCGCCTGAGCCCGCCTGCTGAGCCCGCGACGCTCCGACTCCGCCGAGCCCCGAGTCGGCGGCCCCGAGGCCACCGACGGGAGGGCGCAGCGCCGTGCTGTTCGGCGGGCCGGGGGCGAAAGGATCGCGCGAGCGATCCGACTAGTCGGTCTGGGGGAGCGTGATCGGCCCGGTCACGGGTTCGAAACGGTCGACGCTGAGTGCGAGTCTGCGCAGCAGCACCGACAGCCGCTCGCGCTCCGAGCGGGCGAGGCCGCCGAGCAGGCGCTCCTCGGCGTCGCTGAGCCGGGTCATGGCCGCGTCGACGAGCGTGAGCCCGTGGGACGTCATCTCGACGAGCACGCCGCGGCCGTCGTTCGGGTCGGTGAGCCGGCGCACGAGGTCGCGCTCGACCATGCGGTCGATGCGGTTCGTCATCGTGCCGCTCGACACCATCGTCTGCTGCACGAGCACCTTGGGGCTCTGCTTGAAGGGCTCGCCGCCCCGGCGCAGCACGGCGAGCACGTCGAACTCCCACGAGGCGAGCCCCGAGCGCTCGAAGGCGTGCGCGCGGGCCCGGTCGAGGTGCTTCGTGACGCGCCACAGCCGGGAGAAGATCGCGAGCGGCGCGAGATCGAGATCCGGCCGCGCGCGGGTCCAGTCTGCGATGATGCGGTCGACCTCGTCCTCATGCTTCATCTCTCCATTATCCGGGTTCGGGCGCCGAGCTTCGAGATCGGGGTCGCTTTTGGTCGCGTGTCTCCGGGTCGCGCGACCAAAAGCGACCCCGATCCGGAATGCGGGGCGGGCGCGGGAGCCCCGGCGATCTGGCAGACTTGTACGGTGCCGTTCGCGGCGCGGTCCGCCTTGGTGTAATGGCAGCACGACAGCCTTTGGAGCTGTGAGGTCTAGGTTCGAACCCTAGGGGCGGAGCGGGGTTTCGATGCGCAGCATCGAATGCCCGCTCCGCCTGCGCTCACCGGTGCAGGCGGAGATGAGTGAAGCGAAGCTTCTCCGTGCGGGGAGCGGGCCCACTCGGAAACCGCGCCGAAGGGTGCTGATCCGGGAACAGTTCGACACCGGGTAAGGAAACCATCACATGTCAGACCGTCACATAGCCGTCGTCATCCTCGCCGCGGGGCAGGGCACGCGCATGAAGTCGTCGCTGCCGAAGGTGCTGCACCGCATCGGCGGCCGCTCGCTCATCGCGCACGTGCTCGACACCGCGGCCGGCCTGTCGCCGCAGCGGGTGCTCGCCGTGGTGCGGCACGACCGGGACCGGGTGGCCGAGGCGATCCTCGATCACGCGCCCGACACCGTGATCGTGGATCAGGACGCGATCCCGGGAACGGGGCGCGCCGTCGAGCAGGCGCTCGCCGCCCTGCCCGACGACTTCGAGGGCTCGGTCGTGGTGCTGTCCGGCGACGTGCCCCTCATCGACACGGCCACGCTCGACCGCCTCGTGCGCGGGCACCTCGAGGGCGGCCGTGCGATGACGATGCTCTCGGCGATCTTCGACAATCCGACGGGTCTCGGCCGCATCCTGCGCGACGCGGGCGGCTCGGTGACGGGCATCGTCGAGGAGAAGGACGCGAGCGAGTCGCAGCGCCGCATCACGGAGATCAACGGCGGCATCTACGTGTTCGCGCGTCGCGCGCTCGAGTCGGCGCTCGCGCAGATCGACACGAACAACGCGCAGGGCGAGAAGTACCTCACCGACGCCGCGGCCCGCATCCTGTCGGGCGGCGGAGCGGTCGAGGCGGTCGCCACCGACGACCCGTGGATCATCGCCGGCGTCAACGACCGCGCGCAGCTCTCCGATGCCGGCCGCGAGCTCAACCGCCGCATCGTGCGCGATCACCAGCGCAACGGGGTCACGATCCAGGATCCGGCCACCACCTGGATCGACGCCGATGTCTCGATCGAGGCCGACGCCGAGATCCTGCCGGGCACCTTCCTGCACGGGGCCACGACGATCTCGACGGGCGCCGTGATCGGCCCCGATACCACCCTCGTCGACTGCGAGGTGGGCGAGGGCGCGCGGATCCGCCGCAGCGAGGCCACGCTGGCGGTGTTCGGGCCCGCGGTGAGCGTGGGGCCGTTCTCGTACATCCGTCCCGGCACCGAGCTGGGCGCGGGCGGCAAGCTCGGCGCGTTCGTCGAGACCAAGAACGCGAAGATCGGCGACGGCAGCAAGGTGCCGCACCTCAGCTACGTGGGCGACGCCGTGATCGGCGACGACAGCAACGTGGGGGCGGGCACGATCTTCGCGAACTACGACGGCGTGCAGAAGCACCAGTCGGTCGTGGGCGACGGGGTGCGCATCGGCTCGAAGAACGTGCTGATCGCGCCCGTTACGATTGAGGATGGCACGTACACGGCTGCTGGCACGGTCGTGCGGAAGAACGTCCCCTCGGGGTCGCTGGCGCTCAGCGTGGCGCCGCAGCGCAACATCGAGGGGTGGGTAGCCGAGCATCGGCCCGGCACGAGCACCGCCCGAGCGGCGGAGCTCGCACAGGAATCGAAACGAGCAAAGGACAGCGGGAAGTAGCACCCATGAGCAAGATCGAGATGGCGGGGCAGAAGAAGCTCGTCCTCATCACGGGCCGGGCATACCCCGAGCTCGCCGAGCAGGTGGCCGCCGAGCTCGGCGCCGAGCTCGTTCCGACCGACGCGCGCACCTTCGCCAACGGCGAGCTGTACGCCCGATTCGACGAGAGCGTGCGCGGCGCCGACGCGTTCGTCATCCAGTCGCACACCAACCCCATCAACGAGTGGCTCATGGAGCAGCTCATCATGGTGGACGCGCTGAAGCGGGCCTCCGCGAAGCGCATCACCGTGGTGGCGCCCTTCTACCCCTACTCGCGCCAGGATAAGAAGGGCCGCGGCCGCGAGCCCATCTCGGCGCGTCTCGTCGCCGACCTGTTCAAGGCCGCGGGCGCTGACCGCATCATGTCGGTCGATCTGCACGCACCGCAGATCCAGGGCTTCTTCGACGGCCCGGTGGATCACCTGTTCGCGATGCCGGTGCTGCTCGACCACTTCAAGCGCACGATCGACCGCGACGACCTCACGGTCGTGTCGCCCGATATGGGTCGCGTGCGCGTCGCCGACGTGTGGAGCGACAAGCTCGACGCGCCGCTCGCCATCATCCACAAGCGCCGCGATCCGCTGGTGCCGAACCAGGTCTCGGTGCACGAGATCGTGGGCGAGGTGAAGGATCGCTGGTGCGTGGTGGTCGACGACATGATCGACACGGGCGGCACGATCGCGAAGGCGGCCGAGGCGCTGAAGGCGAACGGTGCGAAGGGTGTCACGATCGCCTGCACGCACGCGATCTTCTCGGGTCGCGCGACCGAGCACCTCTCGCAGGATTTCATCGACCAGGTGGTCGTGACCGACACGCTGCCCGTCGGCCCCGACAAGCAGTTCGACAAGCTGACCGTGCTGCCGATCGCCCCGCTCCTCGCGAAGGCGATCCACGAGGTCTTCGAGGACGGCTCGGTCACGAGCATGTTCGAGGGCGCAGCCTGAAGCACAACGCGCCAGCGTTTTGCCGGGCTGCGGTGCCGCCCACGACGGCAGCCTACGGAGTGAAACGAGCGAGGGCCCGGGAGCGATGCTCCCGGGCCCTCACCCGTTTCGCGACTGCGGTCAGCTCTCGTCGACCACCTCGAGCACCTCGGTGCCGTAGGCGCCGGGCTCGGTGCCGTGGCCGATGCGCCGGTACACTTCGGGCTTGCTGGAGCGCAGCACGAGGCCCCACACGATGCCGATGATGCCGGCGGCGAAGATGAGGCCGGGCAGGATGAAGGTGGTGGCGTCGGGCTGCTCCTGGTCGAGCATCAGCTGGAAGTTGGCGAGGATCATCACGAACACCCAGAGCAGGGCGAGGCCGGAGACGACCGGTGCGATGACCGTCGTCCAGAGGCTCAGGCCGCGGCGATCCTTCCGGAAGAAGCCGATGACGGCGGCGGCGATGATCGCCATGAGCAGCACGAGCGCGGCGGCGCCCGTGTTGGTCAGCCAGGTGAACATGGTGAGCACCGGGTAGAGGAACGCCATCTCGCCGAACATGGACTCGGCGGCGCCGAACGCGTCGCCGACGAGCGCGAAGCCGGCCACCACGACGACCGCGATGACGGTCTGCGCGACGGAGCCGGCCCACGGGGCGCCGTGCTTGCTGGTGTGCGCGAACCACGCGGGCAGCACGCCCTCGCGACCGAGGGAGAAGAAGTAGCGCGCGACGGCGTTGTGGAACGACTGCAGCGCTGCGAAGAGGCTCGTGATGAACAGCAGGGTCATGATGTCGGCGAAGATGACGCTCGTGTGCTCTCCCATGAAGACGAACATGAGGTCGGGGCCGAAGGTCTGCGACTGCTCGACGATCTGCGAGGGCCCGATGCCCACGGAGAACGCCCACGCGCTGAGGGCGTAGAAGACGCCGATGATGGCGACGGCCGCGTAGGTGGCGCGGGGGACGGTGCGCTTCGGATCCTTCGCCTCTTCGCCGTAGATGGCGGCTCCCTCGAAGCCCATGAACGCGGCGACGCCGAAGACGAGGATGATGCCGAGTGCGGGGCCGAAGAGCTGGGAGGGGTCGAGGGTCGCGGTGGAGACGCCCTCGGGCGCGACGTTCAGCGAGACGATGTCGAAGACGATGACGACGAGGAACTCGAGGCCCACGAGCACGCCGAGCACCTTCGCGGAGAGGTCGACGCGGTTGACGCCGAGCACGCCGACGACGACGATGCAGAGCAGGATCCAGAGCCACCAGGGGGAGGCGAATCCGAACTTGGCCTCGAGGAACATGGAGAGCTGGAAGCCGAACAGGCCGTAGATGCCGACCTGCATGGCGTTGTAGGCGACGAGCGCGATGAGCGAGGCGCCCACGCCGAGGGGTCGGCCGAGGCCGCGCGAGATGTAGGCGTAGAAGGCGCCCGCGTTGGTGATGAAGCGCCCCATCGCGGTGTAGCCGACGGCGAAGACCGCCAGGATGACGGCGATGAGCAGGAAGCCGAGGGGCACGCCGAGCGAGCCGGTCACGGCGAAGGACGTGGTGACGCCGCCTGCGACGACGGTGAGCGGCGCGGAGGCCGCGATGATCATGAAGGTGATGGCTGGAACGCCGAGCGTGCGGCGGCTGAGCCCCGCGTCCTGCGGGACTTCGGTGGGTGCTGCTGGGGCGGTCATGGGGTTTCCTCTCGGTGTGGCTGCGTTGCCGGTGCGCCGACGGTGGCGCCGGAGGCATGCTCGTGTTGAGTCTATGAATGGGCCGGGAGAGAGCGAAGGGCAAGGCTGTGCGGTGGGCGCACGGGGCTTGACGATGCGCGCAAGACTGTCCAAATGGATAGTGTCGGATCCCGCCGTTTCCGGCCCAGCGGCATGTGCGGCAGCGCGGATCATCGCCGTTTTCTTGACTGTGAGCGCGAACCGGGCCCCGAGATCCCCGCGGAGGGGCGAGCCGTGTTATGAAGAGGGCACGGAAGCCCGCGGTGCGGTCGAGGAGGATCGCGCCGCCGGCTCCGCGGATCGCGGGCGATTCCGCGCCGCGCATCCGACGACGCACGAGAACCCCACCGAACACAGGCTCTCCCCGAGCGCGGACACAAGGAAGTCTCCCATGAACCACACCTCTCAGAATCAACTCGCGAGGAACAAGCTCGGCGTCTCGTCGATCGTGTTCCTCGTGCTCGCCGCGGTCGCCCCCGTCACGGTCGCGATCGTCGTGCTGCCGCTCGCGATCTCGTTCGGCAACGGCGGCGGCACCCCCGTCGCGGTGGTCATCGTCGCGATCGCGCTGCTGCTCTTCGCGGTCGGCTACGCGCAGATGACGAAGGAGCTCACGAACGCGGGCGGCTTCTACGCCATCGCGGTCAAAGGACTCGGCAGGGCCGCCGGCCTCACCACCGGCATCATCGCGACGATCGGCTACAACGTCTTCGTGGCCGGTGCGCTCGGCACGATCGGCTTCTTCACCGGCGCGGTGGCCCTGCCGATGATCTTCGGGATCGAGCTGCACTGGTACCTGTGCGGCTTCGTGCTGTGCGTCGTGGTCTTCCTGCTCGCGCGCTCCGGCATCCACGTCAGCGCCCTCGTGCTGGGCGTCGCGCTCGTGCTCGAGATCCTGCTCATCCTCGCCTTCGCGTTCTCGGTGCTCTTCACGACGGGCTTCGACATCCAGGCGATCACACTCGCGTTCAGCCCCGAGATCCTGGTGGGCGGCTCCGTCTGGATCGCGCTGCTGCTCGTCGCCACGGCCTTCGTCGGGTTCGAGGCCACGGCGCTGTTCGGTGAGGAGGCGCGCGAGCCGCGCAAGACGATCCCGCGCGCGACCTACGTCGCGATCGTCCTCATCGGCGGGCTCCACGCGTTCGGCGCGTGGGCGATCGTGAGCGCGCTCGGCGTGTTCGACGCGCAGCAGACGGCGCTCGACCACCTCGACGGCGGCGACCTGACGCTCATGCTCATGGACCAGTACCTCGGCCCGGTGATGGGGATCGTCGCCATCGTGCTGCTCGTGGTCAGCCTGTTCGCGGCGCAGCTCGCGTTCCACAACTCGGCCGCCCGCTACCTCTACGCGCTCGGCCGAGCCCGCGTGCTGCCCCGCTGGCTGGCGCAGACCAACGCGAAGGGCGCGCCCCAGCGCGGTCTCGCGGTGAATCTGGTCTTCGCGCTCGTGATCGCCGGCGTCTTCGCGATCTTCGTGGAGACCGACCCCGAGGGCAACCCGCTGCCGCCGGTGGCGACCCTCGTGCCGGTGGGTCTCGGCTTCGGCACGCTCTCGATCATGATCGTGCAGGCGATCGCCGCGCTCGCCGTGGTGGTGTACTTCCGGCGCAAGCGCGATCCGCGCATCTGGAGCACCCTGATCGCCCCCGGCCTGGGCTTCCTCGCGCTGCTGCTCTTCAGCATCATGGCGATCGTGAACTTCGACCTCGTGGCGGGATCGAGCGCCCTGTACGTGCTCATGCTGCCGTGGGTGCTGGTGCTCGCGGTGGTGGGAGGTGTGCTCTACGCCGGATACCTGAAGTCGAAGCGTCCCGAGACCTATGAGAGCCTCTCGCGGGATCTCGAGAACTTCGAGGAGCTGGAGGAGGCGGGCGCGCCCGAGTGAGGCGGTCGGGCCCGGCTCGAGCCGGGCCCGTTCACGGCACGCTCACGCCGCGGAGAACGCGGCCCGCACCTCGTCGTGGGGCAGCGCGAAGCTCTCGCGCCCCTCACGGCCGACCGTGTCGCGGGCGGCGACGAGCGCGTTCAGCACCGCCTCCTCGGTCGCCTCGACGACACCGGCGAAGAGGGGGTCGATGCGTCCCCACGCGACGTGCGCGATCTGCTCGACCACGGGCCCCGTCGCGGCCATCCGCGATCCGAGGGAGCCCTCGTTGGCGGTCGAGAGCGCGAGGAAGATGTCGCCCGAGAAGTGGCTGCCGGTGGTGCCGGTGCGCGCGAGGCCGAGCGGTACGCGGCGGGCGAGCGCCTCGCACTGGTCGGGCAGCAGGGGGGCGTCGGTGGCGACGACCACGATGACGCTGCCGGCGCCGGGAACGGCGCGGGCTCCCGAGAGCTCGCGGTCGAACCAGTCGCTCGTCTCCATCGGGTTGGGCGCCCGCGACTCGCGGCCGAGGGGTCGGCCCGCGATCTTGAGCTCCTCGCGGGAGCCGAAGTTCGCCTGCAGCAGCACGCCGACCGTGTACGACTCGTCGCCGATGCGCACGGTGCGCGAGGCCGTGCCGGTGCCGCCCTTGAAGCCGTAGCAGTTCATGCCGGTGCCGCCGCCGACGCTGCCCTCGGCGAGCGGGCCGCCCGAGGCCGCGTCGAGGGCCTGCTCGGCGTGCTCGGGGCGCACGGTGTCGGCGTTGATCGAGTTGAGGTAGCCGTCCCAGGTCTCGCCCACGACGGGCAGCATCCACGCGGCCGCGCTCTCGGGGTGGTGCGCCGCCATCCAGCGGTCGACGCCGCGGTGCACCGAGCCGACGGCGTGCGAGTTGGTGATGGCGATGGGCGCCTGCAGCTGCCCGGACTCCTCGATCCAGCTGCGACCGGTGAGCTCGCCATTGCCGTTGAGCACTGCGACGCCGGCGGCGCAGGGAAGGCCCGCGCGGTCGCGCCCGCGCGGAAGGATGGCGGTGACGCCGGTGCGCGCGACGACGGGCGCGTCGTCGGTGATCGTGACGAAGCCGACCTCGAGGCCCGGCACGTCGGTGATGGCGTTGAGCGGGCCGGGCGTGCCGTCGAGGGGCACGCCGAGGTCGCGGGTGCGAGGGGCGGCCCCGGCCCCCTGGTCACCCAGCGGGGGTGCCGACTCCGAAGTATTGAACATTGTTTAATCCTTCCGTTTGTGATTACACTACATTTTCGAGGCGCTAAGCGCGATCATTCGATCCGTGTTTGAAGAATGCCACGCGTCCCGATGACGAAGGAGTCGACATGTCAGCACCGTCCACCACCGTAACGGCGACGAAGGGCGGTGAGCTCGCGGCCGGGCGACTCGGCACCTGGGACATCGTCTTCTTCGTCATCTCGGCCGCGGCGCCCCTCACCGTGATCGTCAGCGGCGCGATCACCTCGTTCCGCATGGGCGGCATCGGCGCGCCCGGCGCGATCCTCTTCTCGGGCGCCGTGCTCATCTGCTTCGCGTTCGGCTTCACGGCGATGTCCCAGAGCGTGCGCAACGCCGGCGCCTTCTACGCGTACGTCTCGCGCGGCCTCGGCAAACCGGCGGGCCTCGCGGTCTCGTCGGTCACGGTGTTCGCCTATGTGGCGCTCGTCGTCTGCTTCTACGGCTTCATCGGCTTCTTCGCCGAGTTCACCTTCGCCGAGCTCTTCGGCGTCGAGCTGCACTGGGGCGTCTACTCGGTCGCGGCGGTGCTCATCGTGGGGCTGCTCGGCTACAACAAGGTCGACGTCGGCGCGAAGGTGCTCGCGGTGCTGCTCACCCTCGAGGTCGCGATCCTGCTCGTGCTCGCCGTCGCCGTGCTCGTCGACGGCGGCCCCGAGCCCGCGAGCCTCGCCTCCTTCGACCCGCAGAACGTGTTCTTCGCACCCGGCGCGGGGGCGCTCTTCGTCATCGGCTTCGGCGCCTACCTCGGCTTCGAGAGCACCGCGATCTACGCCGAGGAGGCGAAGCGCCCGGAGCGCACCGTGCCCCGCGCCACCATCATCGCGATCGCGTTCCTCGGCGTCTTCTACGCCTTCACCTTCTGGATCCTCACCCTCGCGTTCGGAGCCGACGGCCTCATCGAGCTCGCCCGCAGCGACGCCTTCGAGACGCTCGTCATCGAGGGCACGGGCGACTACGCCGGAGCCTGGGCAGCGTTCGTCATGAAGATCCTCATCGTGACGAGCTTCTTCGCCTGCGTGCTCGCCTTTCACAACGCCTGCACCCGCTACCTGTTCTCGCTCGGCCGCGAGGGGCTGCTGCCCCGCGCCCTCGGGCGGTCGAGCGCGCGCAGCCAGTCTCCCGCCGTCGCGAGCATCACCCTCTCGGCGATCTCGCTGCTCGCGGTCGTGGTCGCCCTGCTGCTGCGGGCCGACCCGTTCCTCGGGCTCGCGATCTGGACCTACGCCACGGGCGTGCAGGGGCTCGTCTTCGCCCAGGCGGTGACCGCGGTGGCCGTGGTCTGGTACTTCGTGAGAGATCGCCGCGGCCACAGCGTCTGGCGCGTCGTCGCGGCCCCCGCCATCGGAGCGATCGGACTGATCATCGGCTACTTCCTCATCGTCACGAACTTCGAGGTCGTCACGGGGCTCGAGGGGCCGATCAATCAGGTGCTGCTGCTGCCGACCCCGATCCTCTTCATCGGTGGCATCGTCGTGGGCCTCGTGCTCAAGAAGCGCAAGCCCGCCTACTACGCGAGCCTCACCGAATCGGTGAAGGTCGTGCCCCGGGGCGCCGAATAGGGCGCGGGATCGCCGGCCGTCGCCCCGCGCGGGGCGACGGGCCGGCGCGGACTCCGACGCTGCGAGCGTCGTGCTCCGGGGGTCCCGCGCTCATCTCCCGCTAGGCTGACACCATGAACGCGACCGCGCGCCGACGCCACGAACGCCGCGAAGACATCATCCGTGCGTTCTGGCGGGTCGCCCGCTCCCGCCCGCGCAAACCGATCAACGTGCGCGCCGTCGCGGCCGAGGCCGAGATGAGCCCGGCCAACGTGCTGCACTACTTCTCCAGCCTCAACGAACTGCAGATCACCGCGCTCGCCGGGGCGATGGAGCAGTTCAGCGAGCAGCGCCAGCGCATCATCGACCGGCCCGAGAGCGCCGCCGACCGTATCTACGCCCTCATCGACGCGGGTGTGCCCGACGAGATCAGCGACGAGCTGCGCTACGTCTACGAGAGCGTGCCGATTCTCGCCGAGCACCCCGAGTACCTGCCCGCGCACCGCGCCCTCACCGAGCGCCAGATCATGCTCTACCGCACCCTCATCGAGATCGGTGCGGGCACGGGGGAGTTCGCGCTCGCGTCGCCGCCCGGCATCATCGCCCGCAACCTCGTCGCGCTCGAGGACGCCTACGACCTCTATCCGCTCGTGGGTGATCGCACGCCGCGGGAGGAGTGCCGCGCGGCCGTGCGCAGCTACGCCGAGCTCGCGCTCGGGATCGCGCCGCGGGAGCCGGGCCCTCGCACCCTCGGGCCGGCCCCGCCGCACCGTGCGGGCGGCCGGGATCCGGACCCGTCCCCGCACGTAGAAGGGCCCGGGCGCGCAGTGCGCCCGGGCCCTTCGCGAACCGCTCCTTAGAGGGTCTCGCCGAGCTTGAAGCCCTTCACGTCGTCGCCCTCGCGAGTGTACGAGAAGCCGTCGGCGCCGATGGTCACGGCCATCTCGCTGTTGTCGGTGCGAGCCACGACGGGCTGCGGGTTGCCGTCGAGGTCGAGCACGAGCGAGGCGTCGGTGTACCACGAGGGCACGACGGGGTTGCCCCACCAGTCGCGGCGCTGGTTGTCGTGCACATCCCAGGTGACGACCGGGTTGTCGGGGTCGCCGGTGTAGTAGTCCTGGGTGTAGATCTCGACGCGGTGGCCGTCGGGATCGCGCAGGTAGAGGTAGAACGCGTTCGAGACGCCGTGACGGCCCGGGCCGCGCTCGATGTGGTCGCTGAGGCGCAGCGCACCGAGCTTGTCGCAGATCGCGAGGATGTTGTGCTTCTCGTGGGTGGCGAAGGCGACGTGGTGCATGCGGGGGCCGTCGCCGCCCGTGGCGGCGGTGTCGTGCACGGTCGGCTTGCGGCGCAGCCAAGCGGCGTAGACGGTGCCCTCGTTGTCCTGGATGTCCTCGGTCACGCGGAAGCCGAGATCCTGGTAGTGGCGCACTGCGCGAGGCACATCGGGGGTGACCTGGTTGAAGTGGTCGAGGCGAACGAGCTCGCCCGGCTTCTGCAGGTCGTAGCGCCACGAGAGACGCTCGACGTGCTCGGTCTGGTAGAAGAACTCGTAGGGGAAGCCGAGCGGATCGACCACGCGCACCGAGTCGCCGATGCCCTTCACGAAGCCGTTCTCGTTGCGGCGCACGTCGCAGCCGAGCTCCTCGTAGAAGGCGACGGCCTTGTCGAGATCCTCGGGGGTGCGTACGCGGTACGAGAACGCGGCGACGGCCGCGACCGGGCCCTTGCGCAGCACGAGGTTGTGGTGGATGAACTCCTCGGTGGAGCGGAGGTAGATGACCTCGTCGTCCTCGTCGGTCACGTACAGGCCGAGCACGTCGACGTAGAACTTGCGCGATGCGGCGAGGTCGGTGACGACGAGCTCCATGTAGGCGCAGCGCAGGATGTCGGGAGCCTCGGCCTGGGGCGTGGTGATCGGGTTGTCGCTCTCGATCGGGGCCTCCTGGGTGACCCAGAAACCCGAGGAGGTCTTATCGCTTTCGTTGAGTTTTGCCATGAGTGAGCGTCCTTGCTGTGTGGGGGAGGGGGGAGGTGCGGGATCCGGGCCCCGCATGGGGATGGGCCCGGATCCCAGGGGGTTACTTGCCGGCGCCGAACCTGGGGCTGTGCGCCTCGTTGAGCGTGATGTGCACGGCCTGCTGATCGGTGTAGAAGTCGATCGAGCGGTAGCCGCCCTCGTGGCCGAGGCCCGAGGCCTTCACGCCGCCGAACGGGGTGCGCAGGTCGCGAACGTTGTTCGAGTTGAGCCACACCATGCCCGCCTCGACCGCCTGCGCGAAGTTGTGGGCGCGCTTCAGGTTCGAGGTCCAGATATAGGCAGCGAGCCCGTACTTGGTGTTGTTGGCGAGCTCGAGCGCCTCTTCGTCGGTGTCGAAGGGGGTGATCGCGACGACGGGGCCGAAGATCTCCTCCTGGAAGATGCGTGCGTCGGGCTTCACATCGGCGAACACGGTCGGGGCGACGTAGTTGCCCGTGGGGAAGCCCTCGGGGCGGCCGCCGCCGGCGACGAGGCGGCCCTCGCCCTTGCCGATCTCGACGTAGCTCATGACCTTCTCGTAGTGCTCGGGGTGCACGAGCGCGCCGACCTCGGTCTTGGGGTCGCTCGGCAGGCCCACGACCACGTTCTTCGCGCGCTCGGCGTAGCGCTCCACGAACTCGTCGTAGATGTCGCGCTGCACGAGGATGCGCGAGCCCGCGGTGCAGCGCTCGCCGTTCAGGCTGAACACGCCGAACACGGTGGCGTCGAGGGCGGCCTCGAGATCCGCGTCGGCGAACACGACCGCGGGGCTCTTACCGCCGAGCTCCATCGAGAGGCCCTTGAGGTAGGGCGCGGCATTGCCGAAGATGATCTGGCCGGTGCGGCTCTCGCCGGTGAACGAGATGAGCGGAACGTCGGGGTGCTTCACGAGCGAGTCGCCCGCGCTCTCGCCGAAGCCGCCGACGAGGTTGAAAACGCCGTCGGGCACGCCGGCCTCGCGGAAGATCTCGCCCCACAGCGACGCCGAGAGCGGGGTGAACTCGGCGGGCTTCAGCACGACCGTGTTGCCGGTCGCGAGCGCAGGGCCGAGCTTCCACGACTCGAGCATGAAGGGCGTGTTCCACGGGGTGATGAGACCCGCGACGCCGATCGGCTTGCGGTTCACATAGTTGATCTGACGGCCGGGCACCTTGAAGGTGTCGTCGTGCTGCGCCACGATCAGGTCGGCGAAGAAGCGGAAGTTCTCTGCCGCGCGACGGGCCTGGCCCTTCGCCTGCGTGATGGGCAGGCCCGAGTCGAAGCTCTCGAAGCGCGCGAGCTGTTCGTCGCGCGACTCCACGATGTCGGCGACCTTGTGCAGGATGCGGGAGCGCTCGCGGGGGAGCATCTTGGGCCAGGGGCCCTCGTCGAACGCGCGCTTCGCTGCGGCGACCGCGAGGTCGATGTCGGCCTTCTGGCCCGAAGCGGCCATGATGTAGGTCTCGTTGGTGACGGGGTCGAGAACCTCGAACTCCTCGCCGCCGACCGAGTCGACGTGCTTGCCGTCGATGAAGTGGCGGATCTTGTCTGGCAGCCCTGCGGGCTTCTCCTGGGTCATGTTTTCGCCTCCGGTGGTGGGGTTGGGTGGGTCTGTCGGGGTGGATCAGGCGGCCGGGGTCGGCTGCCGGTCTGGGGCGTGCTTGTGCTCTTCGGAGTGGGCGAGCACGGCTTCGAGGGTGGCGGTGCGGTGGGCCCGCGCCGCCATCTCGATATCGAGCGGGTCGGCCTTGCTCTCGATGAGCCGCAGCAGGCGCTCGTGCTCCTCGACCGACTCCTGCGCGCGCCCCGGCACGAAGCTGAAGGAGGAGTTGCGCAGCACCTTCATGCGGTTCCAGCCGCGGTGCACGAGGTCGAGGATGTGCGGGTTGGGGCAGGTCTCGAACAGCACGCTGTGGAACTCGAGGTTGAGCTCGGTGAAGCGCAGCGGGTCGAACGAGCTGAGCGACTCGCGCATCGTCTGGTTGACGGCTCGGGCGCGGGTGATCTGGTCGGCGGTGATGTGCGGTGCGGCGAGCCCCGTGGCCGCGCCCTCGACGAGCGCGAGCGTCTGCATGGTGTGCAGGTACTCGGTCTCCTTGACGAGCGAGACCTGGGCGCCGACGTTGCGCTCGAAGGTGACGAGCTGCTCGGCCTCGAGGCGGCGGATCGCCTCGCGCACCGGCACCACCGACATGTCGAGCTCGTTCGCGATGGTCGCGAGCACGAGGCGGTAGCCGGGCACGTACTGGCCGCTGTCGATCCTGCTGCGGATCAGGCGGTACGCCCGCTCGGACTTGGACTCTGCTGACACGGTTACGCCCGCGCTTCCTGCTCGGCCTCGTACTTCGCCTTCCACTCGGCGTTCATCGGGAAGAGCCCGTCGACGGGCGCGCCCTTCGCGACCTGCTCGGCGACCCACGCGTCGGCCCGCTCCTGGGCGGCGGCCTCGCGGGCCACCTCGTCGAGCAGGAACGGCGGGATCACGATGACGCCGTCGCGGTCGCCCATGATGATGTCGCCCGGCTGCACCGCGGCGCCTCCGCACGCGATGGTCACGTCGGTCTCCCACGGCACATGCCGGCGGCCCAGCACGCTGGGGTGGGCGCCCTGCGAGAAGACGGGGATATCGAACTCCTGCACGGCCGCGAAGTCGCGCACGCCGCCGTCGGTGACGATGCCGGCCGCGCCGCGCACCTGGGCGCGCAGGGCGAGCACGTCGCCCACGGTGCCGGTGGAGGGGACGCCGCGGGCCTCGACCACGAGCACCTCGCCCTCGTTCACGGTGTCGAAGGCGCGCTTCTGCGCGTTGAAGCCGCCGCCGTACTGCTTGAACAGGTCGGGGCGGAAGGGGATGAAGCGCAGGGTCTTCGCGGTGCCGAGGATCGTGTCGCCCTCGTGGTTCGGGTGCACGCCGTCGATGAAGATGTCGACGTAGCCGCGCTTGCGCAGCGCCGCGGAGACGGTGGCGACGGCGACGCCGTCGAGCAGCTCGCGGATCTCGGCGGTGAGGGGGCTCGCCTCGGGCTGCTCGTCGAGCGGGGTGGCACGGCCCGCGGCGACCGCGGCCGCGTGCTCCTGCTCGCTGCCCCACGCTTCGATGCGCTGCTTGTCGTCGACGGCGGGCTTGTTGCCGAAGTCGCCGAACTCGTGGTCGCCCTGGGCGACGGTGGTGACGAGGCGGCCGGTGCTGGGGGCGCCGGGCGCGGTCGGGGCGTCGACCTCGACCTCGACGACGTCGCCGGGGATCACGACCGAGGAGCCCGCGGGAGTGCCCGTGAGGATGACATCGCCGGTCTCGAGGGTCATGTGCTGCGAGAGGTCGGCGATGAGCTGGCCGAACGAGAACTTGAGGGTGTCGCTCGTGTCGTCCTGGGCGAGTTCTCCGTTGACCCAGGTGCGCACGCGCCACTGATCCTGGCCGATGCCGTCGGTGGGGATGGCCTTCGGTCCGATGGGCGTGTAGCCGTCGCCGCCCTTGTTGCGCACGTTGGACCCTTTGTCTGCGGCGCGCAGGTCGTACAGGCCGAAGTCGTTGGCGGCCGTGACGAAGGCGACGTGCTTCCAGCCGTCCTCGGGGGAGACCCAGCGGGCAGGTTCGCCGATCACGAGGGCGACCTCGCCCTCGAAGGCGAGCAGCTCGGTGCCGGCGGGGCGCTCGATAGTGCTGCCGGTGGGGGCCAGCGACGAGGCGGGCTTGAAGAAGTAGGAGGGGAATGCGGGGGTGCGGCCGCGCTGCGCGATCCGCGACGGATAGTTGAGATGGACGGCGATGATCTTGCCGGGGGTCTCGATTCCGTACGTCATGGCTACCTCGCTCATCTGGCTCACGCCCGAGGGGACGATCGCTCGTTGTATTTCTTATCGTATACGATCTGGATGGATTTGGGAAGCGGGGGCTCGATCCCCCGCTTCCGAGAACCCGGAGCCCCGAACCGCTGCCTCCTCGCCTCCGCGACCGGCAGTCCGGGACTCCGCGTTTCTGGGTGTTGAACTGTGCGACCCCGCGGTGCGGAGGGGCTAGTAGCTGGAGCGTTCCGCGGCGGCGGCGCCCGCGAAGCGATCCACGACGGCCTCGGTCTGGCGGGCGAGGATCGCCACGTCGGCGCCCACCGCCACGAACGAGGCGCCCGCCTCGATGTAGCGCTCGGCATCGGCCTCCACGAAGGCGTTGACGCCGACCGGCTTGCCCGCAGAGACACCCGCGGCGATCGCGCGCAGCACCGAGTCCACCACCTCGGGGTGGTTCTGCTGGCCGAGCAGCCCCATCGACGCCGCGAGGTCGGAGGGGCCGACGAAGATCGCGTCGATCCCGTCGACCGCCACGATCCGCTCGACGTCGGCGACCGCGGTCGCCGACTCGATCTGCACGGTGAGGCTGATCGTCTCCGAGGCGCGACCGAGGTAGCCCTCGACGCGGTTCCAGCGCGCGGAGCGCGCGAGCGCCGACCCCACGCCGCGCACGCCGCCGCCGGCCGAACCGTCGGGGTAGCGCACGGCGCGCACGACCTCGGCCGCCTGCTCGGCCGAGTCGACCATCGGGATCAACAGGTTCTGCGCTCCGAGGTCGAGGAACTGCTTGATGGTGACCGAGTCGCCGAAGGGCGGGCGCACGAGCGGCGCCACCGGGTAGGCCGACATCGCGTAGAGCTGCGCGAGCACCGACTCGAGTCCGTTGGGGGAGTGCTCGGCGTCGAGCAGCACCCAGTCGCAGCCGCTGCCGGCCACGATCTCGGCGGTGATCGGGCTGCCGGCGCACGCCCAGAGGCCGATGAGCGGTCGGTCGGCCGCGTCGAGTCGTTCGCGCAGCGTAGCGGGCAGCTCTAGACGAATCGGCATGTCACCGCCCCCAGCTCGTGGTAGTCGGCGTGCACGGTGTCGCCGCGCTCCACCCACATCGGCTTGGTGAAGGATCCCGCGAGGATGATCTCGCCGGCCTCGAGGGTCTGGCCGTGCTGGGCGAGCTTGTTCGCGAGCCAGGCCACGCCGAGGGCGGGGTGGCCGAGGACGGCGCCCGCCACGCCGGAGTCCTCGATGGTCTCGTTGCGGTAGAGCAGCGCCTTCGCCCAGGTGAGGTCGAGCTCATCGACCTTCACGGGGCGGCCGCCCAGCACCATCGCGCCCATCGCGGCGTTGTCGCTGATGGTGTCGACGATCGTGCGGCCCTCGAGCTCGAGGTGCGAGTTGAGCACCTCGAGCGCGGGCACCACGTAGGCGGTGGCGTCGAGCACGTCGAAGATCGTGGTGCCGGGGCCCGAGAGCGGCTTCGAGAGCACGAAGGCGAGCTCGACCTCGATGCGCACGTTCGAGAAGCGGTCGAATTCGAGCACCGAGCCCGACTCGTAGACCATGTCGTCGTGAATCACGCCGTAGTCGGGCTCGGAGATGCCGGTGGCGACCTGCATCACCTTCGAGGTGAGGCCGATCTTGTGGCCGACGAGGCGGGCCCCGTCGGCGATGCGCCGATCCGACCACACCTTCTGAATGGCGTACGAATCCTCGATCACCATGCCGGGGTAGCGGGCGGTGAGCTTGGGAAGGATCGTGCGATCCCTGTCCGCCTGCACCAGTTCATCCGCGATGGATTCGATCTGTGACTGCTCGAGCACGAGGCCTCCGTTTCTGCGTGTGCGCGGTGCTGCGCTCTGCCGCTCCGCATCGCCTGCCTGCGATCGTATACGATTCAGCTCGATCCGCGCCAGTGGGCGAGGTCGATTCTGCCGTGTTGAATTCGTAACATTCTCGGTGCCCCGCGCGACTTGTTTTTATTGTCAACGTGCGTAGAATGAAACGCGACGGCACGCCGAAGTGACGTCCATCGCATCTGGTGGGGACTCCATTCCCGGGCTGCGCGGTGGAGTTGCAACGGCGCCTCACCCTCACCCACATCTCCGAAAACCGAGAGAAGTAGACATGATGAAGAAAACCCTCACGGGCCTCGCAGCCGTCGCTGCGGCTGCGCTCGCGCTGACCTCCTGCTCGTCGGGCGGCTCCGGCGACGGCAGCGGGGGCGGAGGCGGCGAAGGCGCCGTCGTGCCCCTCAACGTCGGCAACTTCCTTGACGTGACCTCCTGGGATCCTGCGCTCGCCGACATCGGCTTCGACGGCCCCTACCTCTCCGCCATCTACGATCCGCTGGTCGTCGACAACGGCAAGGGCGAGCCCGAACCGGCGCTCGCGACCGAGTGGGAGGTCTCCGAAGACTTCAAGACCATCACCATGGATCTGCGCACCGACGCGGTCTTCTCGAACGGCGAGGAGTTCAACGCCGAGGCGGCCGTCAAGAGCCTCGAGTACCTCAAGGAGGGCGTGCGCTCGCAGGAGGCCTACACCAAGGTCGACAGCTTCGAGGTCGTCGACGAGGACACCATCGCGATCCACCTCACCCAGCGCGACGACACGATCCTCTACTTCATGGGCCTCGGCCGCAGCTACATGATGGCGCCCGCCGCCATCGACGACGGCAGCCTCGCCACCGCCCCCGTCGGATCCGGCCCCTACACGCTCTCCGACTCGAGCGTCGCGGGCTCCGAGTACCACTTCGACAAGGTCGCCGACCACTGGGCCGCCGCCGACTTCCCCTTCGACCCGCTCGTGATCTCGCCGCTGAGCGACCCGACCGCGATGCTCAACGGGCTCGAGGGCGGCCAGTTCAACGTGATCTACGGCGACCAGACCGCCATGGACATGGCCCCCGACTACGACTGGAACGTCAGCTCCGGCGTCGCCACCTGGGTGGGCCTGCAGTTCACCGACCGCACCGGCTCGACCGAGATGGGCAAGCCGCTCGGCGACCTCAAGGTGCGCCAGGCTCTGAACTACGCCTTCAACGGCGCTGAGATGCTGGGCGCGATCGGCCAGGGCGCCGGCGTCGACACCAACCAGGTGTTCCCCGACGGCACCGCGGGCAACCTGCCCGAGCTCAACGACCTCTACGCACCCAACATCGACACCGCGAAGAAGCTGCTCGCCGAGGCCGGCTACGCAGACGGCTTCGAGGTGAAGATGCCGATGGCCCAGCCGTTCCAGGCGTGGCAGGCCACCGTCGAGCAGGTCTTCGGCGAGCTGAACATCACGGTGAGCTGGGACGAGTACCAGTTCATGGACTACATGGGCAACGCTCCCACCTACCCGATGTTCATCGGCGTGATCTCGATGGACGGCAACCCGGTCGCCACCGTCGAGCGTCAGATCGTCAACCCCCAGTGGTACAACCCCACCCCGGGAGTCGACGCCTTCCCCGAGATCCAGGCCCAGGCCGACAAGGTCTTCACCGCCGAGCCCGGCGATGCCCAGACGGCCGAGATCGAGAAGCTCAACGAGCTGGTCACCGACCAGGCCTTCTACTCGGTGTGGTACCAGGCCAACAACGCCTACATCTCCACGTCGGAGTTCACCGTCACGCCGGTCATCGGCATGATGTTCCCGACGCTCCGCCACATCAACCTCGAGGGCTGAGCCGCCGACCCCGGGCCTGTCGCCCCTCTCGCCGAGAGGGGCGACAGGCCCGGGGGCGGCGATCCCGCGCCACGACAGCCGCGGGGAGCGGGATCCGCCCCTCGACCGGGCCGCGGAGCGACACGCTCCCCGCCCGCCCCAACGACTTCCCCGAAATCCGATTCAGGAGATCCGATGCTCTCATTCACGCTCAAGAGGCTGCTCTCGGGGGTGATCCTGCTGTTCGCGGTCGCGACAGGCACATTCTTCCTCGCGCACGCCGCGATCCCAGATCCCACGCTCGGCCTGCTCGGCAGCGCCGCGACGCCCGAGGCGCAGGCCGCGCTCGCGCAGAAGATCGGCACGGATCGGCCGCTGCTCGTGCAGTTCGGCGACTGGATCGGCGGCATGCTGCGCGGCGACTTCGGAGACTCCTGGAAGAACTTCCAGCCCATCGGCAAGCAGATCGCCCTCAAGCTGCCCGTCACGCTCTCGGTCGTCACCGTCTCGATCCTGCTCTCCGCAGTGCTCGGCGGTGTGCTCGGCGTGATCGCCGGCCTGCGTCCCAACACCTGGATCGACCGCGCGGTGAAGGCCGGATCCGTGATCCTCTTCGCCCTGCCCGGCTTCTGGGTGGCGCTCGTGCTCGTGATGATCTTCGCGGTGCAGCTCAAGTGGTTCCCCGCCGTCGGCTACACGGCACCCTCGCAGTCGGTCGGGGAGTGGCTGCAGTCGATCACACTTCCGGCCATCGCACTCGCGCTCGGCGCGATCGTGATGATCGCCGAGCAGCTGCGCAACGCCATCATGCAGGCCGACCGCCAGGACTACGTGCGCACGCTGCGCAGCCGCGGCCTGCCGCCCTGGCGCGTCGTGATCCACCTGCTGCGCAACGCGGCGCCCGCCTCGCTCACGATCCTCGCCCTCATGTTCGTCGGCCTGCTCTCGGGCGCCATCGTGGTCGAGCAGATCTTCGCGCTGCCCGGCATCGGCGCCATGACCCAGGGCGCCTCCCAGAACGGCGACATCCCGATGCTGCTCGGCATCACGGTCATCACCGTGATCTTCGTCGTCATCGTCAACTTCCTGCTCGACATCCTGCTCGGCTGGATCAACCCGAAGGCCCGTGTGAAATGACCGCCCCGATCACCGACACCGTCGCCGACGCCGTCGACTCGCGCGGCGGCAGCCGCGGCACGACGTTCGTCCGCTTCCTGCGCCGCCCAGCCGGCGCCGTCACCGCAGTCGTGCTGCTACTCATCGTGCTCGTCGCGGTGTTCGCGCCCTGGCTCTCGCCCCACGACCCGAACGCGGTCGACCTCGGCCTGACCCGCGCTCTGCCGAGCGCCGAACACCCTCTGGGCGGCGACACGACCGGCCGCGACGTGCTCAGCCGCATCATCTGGGGCACCCAGATCACACTGTGGGGCGCGCTCGTCGCGATCGTCACCTCCCTCGTGATCGGCGTCCCCTCGGGGCTCGCCGCCGGCTACTACGGCGGCGCGGTCGACCGCATCGGCACCTGGATCAGCGACGGCCTGCAGGCGATCCCCGGCATGATCATCCTGCTGATTGTCGCCGCCGCGTTCCGCAACGACTTCACCGTGCTCATGATCACGGTCGGCGTCTTCATGGCCCCCGGCTACTTCCGCCTCACCCGCTCCACCGTCATGGCGGTGCGCGGCGAGGCCTACGTCGACGCCGCGAAGGTGGCGGGGCTCTCGGACCTGCGCATCATGGGCCGCCACGTGATCCGCGCGGTCGTCGCCCCCATCGTGATCCAGTCGGCGCTCACCGCGGGCATGGCCATGGGCATGCAGGCCGGCCTGCAGTTCCTCGGCATCGGCGGCGGCACCACCCCCGGCTGGGGCGCCGCCATGAACGAGGGCTTCCGCGTGATGCGCACCGATCCGCTGCTGCTGCTCTGGCCCTCGCTCGCGCTCGGCATCACCATCGCCGCCCTCGCCGTCATGGGGTCGACCCTCGCCGACGTGATCAGCGTCAAGACGCCCACGCTCTCGCGCCGCGAGCGCAAGCGCATCGCGCGCCTCAACGCCGAGAAGACGCCCGCCGGCGCGACCGCCACCACCACCGGTTCGATCTCGGTCGCCGCCGTCGACTCGGCGGTGCGGCTCGAGAACCTGCGCGTCAACTACGAGACGACCGACGGCGAGGTCGAGGTGGTGCACGGCATCACCCTCGACGTGTCCCCCGGCGAGGTGCTCGGCATCGTGGGCGAGTCGGGATCGGGCAAGTCGCAGACGGTGTTCTCGATGCTCGACCTGCTGCCCAAGTCCGGCTACTACACGGCCGATGCGATCTGGATCGGCGGCGAGGACGTGACCACGCTCTCGAAGCGGGATCGGGCCCAGCTGCTCGGCCACGAGATCGGCTACATCCCGCAGGAGCCGATGTCGAACCTCGACCCCTCGTACACGATCGGCTACCAGTTGATCGAGCCGCTGCGCGCCGTGCACGGCATGAGCCGGTCCGAGGCGCGCGAGCGGGCCCTTGCGATGCTCGACCGGGTCGGCATCGTCGACCCCGCGCGCGTCATGAAGTCGTACCCGCACGAGCTCTCGGGCGGCATGGCCCAGCGCGTGCTCATCGCCGGCGCGATCGCGGGTAAGCCGTCGGTGCTCGTGGCCGACGAGCCCACCACGGCGCTCGACGTGACCGTGCAGGCCGAGGTGCTCGAGCTGCTGCGCGAGCTGCAGCAGGAGTACGACATGGCGCTCGTCATCGTCACCCACAACTTCGGCGTCGTCGCCGACCTCTGCGACCGCGTCGTCGTGATGCGGTCGGGATCGATCGTCGAGATCGACGACGTGGGCCCCATCTTCGAGAACCCCCAGAGCGACTACACGCGCGAGCTCATCGCGGCGTCGCTCGACGGTGCCGAGAGCCGCGTCGAGCTCGACACCGGTCTCGACGCGCACGCGCCCGCGGCGCCCGCCGCCCACGCCACGAAGGAGCAGAACGCATGAGCGAGACGATCCAGCCGCAGGGCGTGCAGGCGCCGCAGGCGTCGGCGGCGTCCCAGTCGGCGCACGGGGAGCCCCTGCTGCGGGCCGAGAACGTGGTCGTCGAGTACGGTTCCAAGCGCAAGCCCAACCGGGTGCTCCACGAGGTCTCGCTCGAGATCGGCGCGGGGGAGTGCGTGGGTCTCGTCGGCGAGTCGGGATCGGGCAAGTCGACGCTCGGCAAGGCGATCCTCGGCCTCGTGCCCGTCGCGGGCGGCAGGATCAGCTTCGACGGTCGCGACATCACGCACCTCAAGGGCCGCTCCCGGCGCGACCTCGCCTCCGACATCCAGGTGGTCTTCCAGGACCCCTACGGCTCGCTGAACCCGATGATGACGATCGGCGACATCCTCGCCGAGCCGCTCTCCACCGCGGGCACCTCCCGGGCCGAGGCCCGCAGGATCGTCGGGGAGATGCTCGAGCGGGTGAACCTGCCGGCGAGCGTGATCGACCGCTACCCGAGCGAGTTCTCGGGCGGGCAGCGGCAGCGCATCGCGATCGCCCGCGCGCTCGTGCGCAAGCCGAGGCTGATCATCTGCGACGAGCCGGTGAGCGCGCTCGACCTCACGACGCAGGCGACCGTGCTCGACCTGCTCATCGAGCTGCAGCGCGACACCGGCGTGTCGTACCTCTTCGTCTCGCACGATCTCGGCGTCGTGCGGCGCATCTGCCACCGCGTCGCCGTGATGTACCGCGGCAACCTGGTCGAGATCGGCGACGGCGAGCAGGTGACCCGGGATCCGCAGCACCCCTACAGCCAGCGGCTGCTCGCGGCCTCGCCCGTCGCCGACCCCGCCCTGCAGGCTCAGCGCCGCGCCGAGTGGCTCGCGCTGCGCGAGGCGCCCGCCGCGTAACGCGAGCCCCTGCGGGACCGGCACCGCGGGTCCGCTGCGCGGCAGCGATCCGGGGCGCCGATCCTGCACTGCAGCGGGGCGCGCGGTGCGGGCGGGCTGGGAGCTGAGCGCGGATCCGGGGACCGCGGCGCGGCGTCGCGCGATCCGCGGTAGGATTGTATGATGACCAATTCTGAAAACGTCGACGCAGGCGAGCCCATCGAGACCGCCACCGACGTAGCCTCCACCGAGGCTGCTGTACCGGCTGAACCCCAGCCCGAAGTTCCCGCGCAGGCCGACACCCGGGCCGATACCGCATCCGAGACCGCCCCCGAGACCGATTCCGAGCCCGAGGCGCAGGCCGATTCCGCGCCCGAGGCTGCGGCTGCGGCTGCGGCCGACTCCGCACCCGAAGCTGAGGCTGCGACCGAACCCGTCGCCGAAGCCGCTTCCGCCGAGAAGCCCGCCAAGAACGCAGAGAAGGCGCGCACCACCTTCGCCGATCTCGGGCTCGATCCCGATGTGCTGCGGGCCATCACCGACGTGGGCTACGAGAACCCGTCGGCCATCCAGGCGGCGACCATCCCCGTGCTGCTCAGCGGCCGGGACGTCGTCGGCCTTGCACAGACCGGCACGGGCAAGACGGCGGCGTTCGCGCTGCCGATCCTCAGCCGCATCGAGCCCGGCCAGGGGGTGCCGCAGGCCCTCGTGCTCGCCCCCACGCGCGAACTCGCGCTGCAGGTGTGCGAGGCCTTCGAGAGCTACGCCTCGCACCTGCCCGAGGTGCGTCTGCTGCCCGTCTACGGCGGTCAGGCCTACGGCCAGCAGCTGAGCGCGCTGCGCCGCGGCGTCGACATCGTGGTGGGCACCCCCGGCCGCATCATGGATCACCTGAACCGCGGCTCGCTCGACCTGTCGCAGATCAAGTACCTCGTGCTCGACGAGGCCGACGAGATGCTCAAGATGGGCTTCGCCGAAGACGTCGAGACGATCCTCGCCGACACCCCCGAGACTAAGCAGGTCGCACTGTTCTCGGCGACCATGCCCGCGCAGATCCGCCGCATCTCGCAGCAGCACCTGAACGACCCGCGCGAGATCAAGATCGCGGGCAAGACGCAGACGAGCGCGAGCATCACCCAGCGCTACAACGTCGTCTCCTACACGCAGAAGCTCGATGCGCTCACGCGCATCCTCGAGGTCGAGGACTTCGACGGCATGATCGTCTTCACGCGCACCCGCGGCGACTCGGAGCAGGTGGCCGAGAAGCTGCGCGCACGCGGATACTCGGCCGCGGCCATCAACGGCGACATCCAGCAGGCGCAGCGCGAGCGCACCGTGCAGGCGCTCAAGGACGGCAAGCTCGACATCCTCGTCGCGACCGACGTCGCCGCGCGCGGCCTCGACGTGGAGCGCATCAGCCACGTCATCAACTACGACCTGCCCATCGACACCGAGTCGTATGTGCACCGCATCGGCCGCACCGGCCGTGCGGGCCGCACGGGTGACGCGATCAGCTTCGTCACGCCGCGCGAGCGCCGCCTGCTCGGCGCCATCGAGAAGGCCACCAAGCAGCCGCTCACCCAGATGCCGCTGCCGCGCGTCGACGAGGTCAACGCGACCCGCCTCTCCCGCTTCGACGACGCGATCACCGCCGCGCTCGAGGAGACGAAGCGGATCGAGGCCTTCCGCGACATCATCGACCACTACGTGCGCCACCACGACGTGCCCGAGGCCGACGTGGCCGCGGCGCTCGCCGTGGTCGCGCAGGGCGATACGCCGCTGCTGCTCTCCGAGGACGACGATCGCAAGTTCGAGCGCGACCGCGCCCAGGCCGCGCGGTTCCTCGAGGACGGCTCGAGGGATCGCGGTCGGGGCGAGCGTGCCGAGCGCGGCGAGCGTGCGGATCGCGGGCCGAGGGAGCGCCGCGACGACCTGGCCATGTATCGGCTCGAGGTGGGTCACCGCCAGAAGGTGAAGCCGGGCCAGATCGTCGGCGCGCTCGCGAACGAGGGCGGGCTGTCGCGCGACGACTTCGGACGCATCCAGATCCGCGACGACTTCACCCTCGTCGAGCTGCCCAAGAAGCTGCCGGCCGAGTCGCTCGACAAGCTCGCGCAGACCCGCATCAGCGGCAAGCTCATCGAGATGTCGCTCGACAGGGGCGGATCCTACGGTGGCGGCCGCGACCGCGGTGACCGCTTCGACCGCGGGGGCCGGGGCGACCGAGGTGATCGGGGAGACCGGGGCGACCGCTCGGGCGGATACCAGCGCCGCGACCGCGATGATCGGGGCGGCTACGGCCGCAACAGCGGCGGGTACGACCGTTCCGACCGCGGCGGGTACGACCGCGGCCAGGATCGCGGCTACGACCGCAACCGCGGCTCGCGCGACGATCGCGGCGGGGAGCGCGGCGGGTACGACCGGGATCGCGGCAACCGCGGCTGGGACCGCGATGATCGCCGGGGCGGCGGAGACCGCTGGGATCGTGGCGGCAATCGCGATGGCGGCAACCGCGACGGCGGCGGCAACCGAGCCGACGGCAAGCGCAAGCCGCGCTGGTAGCGCTTCGAGAAGCTGAGGTCTGCGGCCCGGATGCTCCCTTCGGGGAGCACCCGGGCCGCAGGCGTTCGAGGCCCGTGCACGCCGCGGTGCGAGGCCTGCGGCCGGTCATGGGGCGCCTCGGGGATCCTGCTTCGGTGGAAGATCCGGCCTCGGTGAGATGGAAACCCGGGATCCGGCGTCACCGAGTCCGGGTCCCTCACCGAGGCCGTGCGAGCGCTCAGACCGTGGTGAACACCTTGCTGGTGATGCGCCACGCGCCGTCGCGCTTGACGAGCCCGAAGTGGTTGCGGAAGTCGGCGCCCAGGAAGCCCCGCTCGTCGAGCACGGCGTGCGCGACGTCGCCGGTGACGGTGATCCCGTGGATCTCGAATGAGTACTCGGGGCCCGAGGGCTCGGCCGTCGCGACGACGTTCGCCGCGAACTCGGCGCCGGTCATCGTGACGTAGTCGGGGCCGAGGTAGCCCCACATCACGGAGTTCTCGTCGAACGCGTCGCGCACGGCGTCGGCGTCGGCGGCCTTGCACCCGTCGACGTACTGCTGCACCGCGGCCTCGACGGCTGCTGCTTCACTCATGATTCCTGCTTTCGTGGTGGGATGCGCGAACGGGCGCGGCCGCGCTCGGAAGAGCAGCCGCGCCCGTCTCCGGGAAGGGGCGATCAGCGTCCGCTGATCACCTGGGGCTCGGCGACGGCCTTCAGGCCCTCGACGCCGAACTCCCGGCCGTAGCCCGACTTCTTCGCGCCGCCGAACGGCACCATCGGGTGCAGCCCGCCGTGCGAGTTGATCCACGTGGTGCCGGCCTGCAGGCGGCCGGCGACCTCGAGCGCCTTCGCGCGATCCTGCGTCCACACCGAGGAGCCGAGGCCGAACTCGAGCTCGTTCGCGAGCTTGATGACCTCGTCGAGGTCGGTGTAGCGGATGATCGGCAGCGCCGGGCCGAACTGCTCCTCGACCACGAGGTCGTTGTGGGGGTCGATGTCGGCGACGATCGTGGTCGGGTAGAAGTTGCCGGGGGCGTCACGGTCCGGCTCTCCGCCGAGCACCACGCGGGCGCCCGAGGCCTTGGCGGCCTCGACGAGGCGGTCGACGGTGTCGAACTGGCCCCGGTTCTGCAGCGGACCGAGCACGTTGTTCTCGTCGAGGCCGACACCCATCGGCACGTTCGCCGCCACCTTCGCGAGCTCCTCGACGACCTGGTCGTAGACCGAGTCGTGCACGTAGAGGCGCTTGAGCGCGGCGCAGGTCTGGCCGGTGTTGATGAACGCGCCCCAGAAGAGGTCCTCGGCGATGGCCGCCGGGTCCACGTCGGGCAGCACGATGCCGGCGTCGTTGCCGCCGAGCTCGAGCGTGAGGCGGGTCACGTTGTTGGCCGAGGCCTCGATGATCTGCTGGCCGACGGGCGTCGAACCGGTGAACATGATCTTGCCGATCTTCGGGCTGCGGGTGAGGGCGTCGCCCACCGTGCGTCCGGGGCCGGTGACGACGTTGAGCACACCCTCGGGCAGCACCTGGTTCATGACGGCGACGAGCGCGCGCACCGACAGCGCGGTGGTGTCGGCGGGCTTGATCACGACGGTGTTGCCCATGCGCAGCGACGGCGCGATCTGCCAGATCGAGATCATCATGGGCCAGTTCCACGGCGAGATCGCACCGACCACGCCGATGGGGCGGTAGTGCATCTCGGCATAGCCCGACTCGTCGTCGACGAGCACCTCGACCGGCAGCGGGGTTTCGGCGGCGGTGCGGGTCCACGCCACGCAGCCGCCCACCTCGAAGCGGGCGTTCGGGCCGTTGAGCGGCTTGCCCTGCTCGCGCGAGAGCAGCTCGGCGAGCGCCTCGGCCGACGCCTCGATCTTGTCGGCGGCCTGGTGCAGGTAGGCGCGGCGCTCGTCGTCGCCGAGCGCGGCCCAGGCGGGCTGAGCGGCCTCGGCCTTGTCGATCGCGGCCTCCAGATCCTCGATCGACTGCTTCTGCACCTTGCCGATCACCTCGTCGGTGGCGGGGTTGACCGAGTCGCGGGTCTCGCCCTCGGTTGCGACGACTGCTGCGAGCAGGCTTTCGTAGGTTTCCATGGATCCTCCAGGTCGAATACCGCTAGATGTCATTCAGGGTAGCTTTTCGGGCCGGCCGGGGCTTGTCTCGGGCGGTGCCCCCGTTGTCTCTGAGGGAACAGTCGGCGCGGCGCCCGTGTCGTCGTCCGTCGCAGCACCCGTACCCGGATCCACCGCCGCTTCGGCCACCGGTCCTGTTGCCGTGCCCGGAAGCGACGCCGCGTCGGCCTCGGCGCGGGCTCTCGCCGAGAGCGGCCGCCCGGCATCCGCCGGGGCGAGCCGCCGCACCGCGAGCCAGCCGATGAGGGCGGCCGCGGCCGATCCCGCCGCGACGCTCGTCGCCATGGTCTCGGCAGAGCTGCCGGCGAGCGCCGACACCACCGGAGCCGCCACCGCGCCCGCGGTGAACATCGCCATGCCGAGCAGCGCCGACGCGGTGCCCGCCCTCGAACCGTGCCCGCCGAGGGCGAGGGAGGTGCCGTTCGGGCCGCCGAGCCCGGCCGCGCCCAGGTAGAGGGCGAGCAGGGCGATGAAGACGGGTGCCGGGGCGCCGAGCAGGGTCACGACGAGCAGCGCGATCGCGGCCGCTGCGCCGGCCAGCTGGCCCGTGAGGTACATGCGCGCCGTGCCGAGCCGACGCACGAACACGCGGCTGAGCTGGGCGCCCCCGAGCTGCGAGAGCGCGTTCATCGCGAAGACGAGGCTGAAGAGCTGCGGGGTGAGACCGAACTGGCCCTGCAGCACGAAGCTCGACATCGACAGGTACGAGAAGAAGGCCGCACCGCCCAGGCACGCCGCCAGCATGAGCGCCACGAACAGCGGGTCGCGCAGCACGACCGACGCGTGCGTCACCGTCGTGCCGAGCACACTGCCCGAGTGGCGGCCGGCCTCGGGCAGCGACTCGCGCAGCCCGAAAACGGCCACGAACACGAGCGCGACGCCGATCCCGGCGAGCACGAAGAAGATGCTGCGCCAGTCCATCACCCGTGCCAGCTGGCCCCCGATCACCGGAGCGATGATCGGGGTGAGCGAGGTGACGAGCGCGAGCAGCGACAGCATCCGCGAGAGCTCGATCCCGTGGAACAGGTCGCGCGCGACCGCCATGCTGATCACCACTCCGGCCGATCCCGCGAGCCCCTGCATCAGACGCGCCGCGAGCAGCACCTCGATCGTGGGCGCCACGGCGCACACCGCCGAGAGCACCGCGAAGAGCACCACCCCCACCACGAGGGGCCGCTTGCGCCCGAAGCGGTCCGAGAGCGGGCCGGCGATGAGCTGCCCGATCCCGAGCCCGATCATGCACACCGACATGGTCGCCTGGGCGAGCGCGTCGGAGGTGTCGAGGGAGCGGGCGAGCTGCGGCAGCTGCGGCAGGTAGAGATCCATCGAGAGCGGCCCGAACGCCTCGAGCAGGCCGAGCACCAGCGTGATGCGCAGCAGCCCCATCGGCCGCGAGGGCGAGGCGCCCGCGCGCCGTCGTGCACGCGCGCTCATCGGGCGAGGATCCGGCGCCACCAGCTGTCGCGGGCGTCGTTCGCGGCGTGCGACACCACGGCGTCGGGGGAGAAGCCCGTGAAACCGTGATAGCCGCCCGACCAGACGTGCAGCTCGGCCTCGCCGCCGGCCGCCCAGATGCGGCTCGCGTAGTCGACGGACTCGTCGCGGAACACCTCGGCCGAGCCGACCTCGATGAACGCGGGCGGCAGCCCCGACAGGTCGGTCGCCCGGGCGGGCGCCTGGTAGGGGTGCACGCGCTCGCCGCCGCGGTCGGCGCCGAGCGCGGCGTCCCAGCCGGTGTCGTTGTTGTTGCGATCCCAGGCGCCGATGCCGTCGTACTGCCAGGCCGACACCGTCGTGTTGCGGTCGTCGATCATGGGGCAGCCCACGAGCTGGCCGGCGATCGCGGGGCCGCCGCGATCCCGCGCGATGAGCGACACCGCGGCGGTGAGACCGCCGCCGGCGGACGCGCCCGACACGACGATGCGCGCGGGGTCGATGCCGAGCCGGTCGGCGTTCTGCGACATCCAGACGAGCGCGGCGAAGCAGTCCTCCGCCGCGGCCGGCGCGGGGTGCTCGGGGGCGAGGCGGTACTCGACCGCGACGCCCACCGTGCCGAAGCGCTCGGCGAGGTCGATGAGCTCGCCCGTGCCGAAGAAGCGGGTGCCGAGCACGTAGCCGCCGCCGTGGATGCCGAGCACGCCGGGGCGCGGGGCGTCGTGCTCGCCGCTTCCCCGGGGCCGCACGATCGTCACCTCGATGCCGGGCGATCCCGCGGGGCCCGGGATCGTGCGGTGCTCCCACTCGACCGCGCGGCCGTCGGCCTGCACCTCCATCGAGGGCGTGATCGAGGCGAAGTGCGCGCGGTTCTCGAGGATGGTGTGGGCGCGCAGCGGGATGCGCTCCACGAGGTCGAGGAAGAAGGCGAGGCCGGCCTCGAGCTCGGGATCGTAGGGGACGCTGGCGGGACGCGCCTCGGGCTCGGCGGCCCGGTAGCGCTGCGGGGCGGTCATCGTGCGGCCCCCTGGTCGGCGGCGCCGACGGGATCCTGCGCGGCGGACCCGGCCGCGAGCGGCTTCGGCGGGGGTGCCGCCACGGTGCCGAGCACGCGGGCGAGCCACGAGTCGCGCGACGCGAGCGCGGCCCGGGTGATCTCGGCCTCGGGCATGTACATGTCGAAGCCGTGGCAGCCGCCCGACCAGACGTGCAGCTCGGCGGGGCCGCCCGTCGCCCAGATGCGCCGGGCGTAGTCGACGTCCTCGTCGCGGAACATCTCGGCGGCGCCCACCTCGATGAACGCGGGCGGCAGCCCCGCGAGGTCGTCGGCGCGCGCGGGCGCCGCGTACGCGGGCGCGCGGTCGGAGTAGGCGAGCTCCTCGCCGAGCACGCACTCCCACGCGAGCAGGTTCGCGTCGCGGGTCCAGGTGCCGATGCCGTCGTACTGCAGGCTCGACACGGTCGAGTTCGTGTTGTCGAGCATGGGGCACAGCAGCAGCTGGCCGGCGATCGCGGGGCCGCCGCGGTCGCGCGCCATGAGCGACACCGCGGCCGCGAAGGCGCCTCCGGCGCTGCCGCCCATCACGACGAGGCGGTCGGGATCGGCGCCCAGTTCGGCCGCGTGCTCGGCGACCCAGCGGTTTTCGATGGAATTTTTGGTGCACGAGNGACGACTCCGAGGACGAAGAACGAGACGACGGCGAAACAGATGCTCAGGAGCACGGTGCCGAAGACGAAGAGGAAGTGTTTAGCTTTGAAAAATGAATTCGAAAAGTGTTCGGGGGCGAGCCGGTACTCGACGTTCACCCCGACCACGCCGTGGCGCTCGACGAGATCGATCACACGACCGTGCTCCCAGGCGCGGTGGCCCACGATCATGCCGCCGCCGTGGAAGTTCACGAGCACGGGCAGGGGGTCGGGCCCGCGGTCGGCGGGGGCGAACACGGTGGCCTCGAGCGCCGGGGCGCCGACGGGCCCCGGGATCACGAGCTCCTCGGCGGTCACCGCGCGACCCACGACGAGTTCGGCGCCGCTCGGGAAAGCGGGGCCGAGGCCCGGCTCCCGCATCGCCGCGAGCGTCTCTCGGCTGAGACCGGGCTGCGGAGTCGCAGCCAGCGCCTCGAGCACGGGCACGACCTCGGGGTCGAAGGGCACGGGCGCGACGCTGGGCCGGCCGTGGGCGACGGGGCGGAGGGATCCCGATCCCGATCCCGATCCCGCCGCTGCTCCTGCTGCGGCGTCGGTGCTCATGGTCACGGTCCCTCCGGGTCGACGAGGCCGCGGTCGGCCCAGAACGGCTCGACGCGCGCGCGGATGGTCTCGGAGCCCACGCGGTCGAGCAGCTCGAGGCTGCCGAGGTTCGCCTCGAGCTGGGCGGTGCTCGACGTTCCGAAGAGGGTGGTCGCGGTCGCCGGGTGGGTGAGCGTGAACGCGATCGCCAGCTGGGCGGGGGTGCCGCCGAGCTCGTCGGCGAGCTCGACGAAGGCGGGCACGTCGTCGATGATGCGCTGGCGGATGCCGCCCGGATCGCGCCCCACCTCGCGGTCGGTCGCCACCTTGCCGGCGAGGTAGCCGCCCTCCATCACGTCGGAGGCCTGCATGGAGAGCCCCTGCTGCCACAGGCGCGCGAACGGCTCGCCGTCGGGGATCGAGCGGCGGGAGATGCTGTACTTGAGCTGCGCGATCTCGGGCGCGGCGATGCCCTCGGCGGTCGCGATGTCGAGCAGGGCCTGCACGTTCGACGCCGACCAGTTGTTGACGCCCCAGGCCCGGATCAGGCCCGCGCGCTGCAGTTCGTCGAGGCTGAGCGCGATGTCGCGCAGTTCGACGTCGTCGCGGCGCAGGTCGCCGAGGATCACGAGGTCGGCGTGGTCGTCGCCGACGCGGAAGAGCGCGTTCTCGAGCTGCGGTCGGAAGCCGCGGTCGGCGTCCCAGCCCTCGAGCCAGAGCTTCTCGGAGAGCAGGTACTCGTCGCGGGGCACGCCCACGGCGCGGATGATCGCCGAGAATAGCACGTCGGTGAAGGCCGGCGGCATGCCCGGGGCGCCGTAGACGCCCACGTCGAAGAGGTTGACGCCGCGGTCGACGGCGGTGCGCACCATCGCGACCGCGTCCTCGAAGTGCATGCGGTCGTAGATGTGCCACGATCCGAGCGCGAAGACGGAGGTCTCGAGTTCGCTGCGGCCGATGCGGCGGCGGGGGACTGGGGTGGTCATGGGGGTCCTTTCGATGGTGAGGGGCCGTCGGCCGCCGCGCGCTCGGCCGGGGCGCGAGCGCGTGCGGAGCGACGGGAGCGGGTGGGTCAGGCGGCGTCGATGCGCGGATCGATCACGGCCTTCACCTCGCCCAACCGGTGCATGTTGGCGATGCGGTCGGAGGCCTCGGCGAGGCCGCACGGCTGCGAGAACAGCTCGTCCCAGGGGAAGCGGTCCGCGAAGGTGCGGAAGAACTCGATGGATCGGAAGTAGTCGGAGACGTCGCCGTTGAGGGATCCCACGACCGTGAGCTCCTTGCCCATGATCGCTGAGAGCGGGAAGGGATCGCCGGCGGGGCCGGTCGAGCCGACGATCGCGACCGTGCCGCGCTGAGCGGCCATGCCGACGGCCTCGGGGCCGATGCTCGGCGCTCCGGCGAAGTCGAGCACGAGGTCGGCGCCCCGGCCCTCGGTGATTTCCAGCACGCGCGCGATGGTCGCCTCCGAGCCGCCCGCGATGTCGACGGTGTGGGTCGCGCCGAAGCGCTCCGCGAGGGCGAGGCGCGGCGCGGGGGCGCCCACCGTGACGACGGTGCCCGCCCCCGAGATGCTCGCGACCGCGGTGGCGAACAGGCCCAGTGCGCCCGAGCCCTGCACGACGACCCGGGATCCGGGTCGCACGCCGCCCGCGCGATCGAAGGCGCGCAGCACGGTCTTCGCGGCGCAGCCCGCCGCCGAGGCCCACGTGTCCTTGACCTCGGCGGGCAGTCGCAGCTTCTGCGCGCCGGGCGTCACGTACGCGTACTCCGAGAGGCCGGCGGTCGCGTAGGGGACGACGTCGCTGCGCTGCAGGAACCCGTAGCCGCGCCGGGAGCACGCGACGGGCTGGCGCAGCACCGTGCAGCCGAAGCACTCGCCGCACACCGACTCGGACCAGCCGATGCGGTCTCCGACGGCGAGCGGCTCGCCGAGGGCGTCGACGGCGCCCTCGCCGACGGCGACGACCTCGCCCACCATCTCATGCCTGAGCACCATCGGCAGCATGCCGGGGAAGGTCATCTTGCCCGCCCAGATCTCGATATCGGTGCCGCAGAGCGTGGTGCAGGTGATGCGCACGAGCGCGGCGCCGGGTTCGACGCGGTCGGGGAGGGGGAGTTCCTGCATCTCGAGCGGCGAGCCGTGCTCGGTGAGCACGGCCGCGCGGGTGGATGTGGGAATCGTCATCGAAAGCTCCATTCCGTTGGATGTCGGCATGGCGTCGTTGCACGGATGCCGAGGATGTGGTTTTATTCTACATACGTTGACCCAAACGGGGAGCCCCGATTCACCGATGAATCGGGGGACTCGCGATCGCGAGAGAATCCACTGAGACGGAGTGCATCCATGACACCCAAGCGGAGCGCATCATGACGCGGCGCAGCGCGGCATCATCGGGCGGCAGGGCCCCTGCGGGCCCGAGCGGCTCGGCCGACCTCGTGCTGCTCGGCGGCGCCGTGCTCACGATGGACGAGGCCGCGAACCGCGCCGAGGCCGTCGCCGTCTCCGACGGGCGCATCGTCGCCGTCGGCTCGACGGCCGACATCGGACCCCTCATCGGCGAGGGCACCCGCGTGATCGAGCTCGACGGCCGCGCGCTGCTGCCAGGCATCAACGACTCCCACCTGCACGCCACCTGGCTCGGCGCCCGCTGGCCGCACACCTTCTTCGGCGCCCCCGATCCCGAGGCCGCCGCCGGCGTCGGCGGCGTGCTCGCCCCCGACCGGGACGCCCGCCGCGCCGCGATCCTCGCCGCCGGACGGATGCTGTCCGAGCTCGGCATCACGAGCTACACCGAGCCGGGCATCGGGCCCGGAGAGGACGAGGGCGAGACCGGCTGCTTCCACAGCGAGGTGCTCGACGTCTACCGCGAACTCGCCGCCGCGGGCGCACTGCGTCAGCGCGTCACCATGCTCGCGCTCTACGGCGTGCTCGACGGCCCGAGCGACGTCGAGACGGTGCTCGCCGGCATCCGCGAGCGCGCCGTCGCCGCTCCCGAGCCCGACCCGGCCTGGCTCAACGTGCCGGGCGTCAAGATCTTCGGCGACCTCATCCCGCTCTCGCGCCAGGCCTGGACCGAGCGGCCCTACGACGACGGCACCCACGGCGACCTGCTCGTGCGCGGCGACGGCATCGAGCAGAAGGCCGAGCGGCTCGCCGAGATGATCCGCGCCGCCCACGGGGCCGGCCTGCAGATCGGCCTGCACGCCACCGGCGACCGCACCATCCAGCTCGCCCTCGACGCGATCGCCGAGGCAGCGGCGCAGCCCGGCGCCCCCTCCGCGCAGCAGCTCGGCCACGTCATCATCCACGGCGACCTCGCCACCGCCGAGCAGGTGCGGCGCATGGCCGAGCTCGGCGTCTGGCTCAACGCGCAGCCGGGCATCGCCTCGATCACCGGCGAGTGGCTCGCCGCCATGATGGGGCCCGAGACGGCCGCCGAGGCCTGGCAGTTCGCCGCCGCCCTCGACGCGGACGTGCTCGTGCTCTCATCGGACGCGCCCGTGCTGCACTACGACTGGCGCCGCTGGATCGCCGCCGCCGACGAGCGCATCGTCGCGATGGGCGGAGGCACCTCGCCCGCCGCCGCGCGCGACCGGCTGCACCGGCTGCTGCGCGCCTACACCGCGGTGCCCGCCGAGCAGGACCGCGCCGACGCCTGGAAGGGCACGATCGAGGTCGGAAAGGCCGCGGATCTCGCCGTGCTCGCCTCCGACCCCTTCGAGACCGGTGCCGCCGGGCTGCCCGACGTGGCCGTCGACCTCACCGTGCTCGACGGGCGCGTGGTCTTCGAGCGCTAGATATCGTTCCCCGTGAGGTGGTCGGCCTCATTGAGACAGCCCGTTTGTGTCGAGTCGGCTTGCAATTCACGCGAATTGCAGGCCGACTCGATACGAATAGGCCGGCGGCGGATCGCCGGGGCGGTGATCCGCCGCCGCCGATCCACCCGGCCCTCGGGCTCAGGTGAGCAGCTGGCCGCCGTCGACGGCGAGGCTCACGCCGGTGATGTGCCCGGCGCTCCCGCTCGCCAGGAACACGACCGCCGGCGCGATGTCCGAGACCTGGGCGAGGTCGCCGAGCGGGATGCGGCTCGACCAGGCCTCACGGGCGGGTGATCCCTCGGGCATGCCCATCTCGAGCATCGGCGTGAGCACCGGCCCCGGGGCGACCGCATTCACGCGGATGCCGTGAGCGGCGAGCTCGATCGCCGCCCAACGCGTGACGGAGTCGACGGCCGCCTTGCTCGATTCGTAGGCGCCCATGCCGGGGGTGGGCTGGCGCCCGCCGATCGACGAGATGTTGACCACGGCGCCCCCGCCGCCCGCGGCGATGCGATGCCTCGCGAACGCCTGGATCATATTGAACGTGCCGATCACGTTGACCTCGAGGATCGAGCGGTAGGCATCGGGTTCCAGCTCGGTCACAGTGCCGTGCACCGAGAGGATGCCGGCGTTGTTGACGAGTACGTCGACGCCTCCGCGCTCTGCGAGGCCGTGCAGCGCCTCGGCCGCGGAGGCCGCGTCGGTGATGTCGAGGGCGAGCGGCTCCGCGCCGAGCGCCTCGGCGGCCGCGGCCACCGCGGCCGCGTCGCGATCGACGAGGATCACGCGGTCGCCCGCCGCGGCGAAGGCGCGGGCGATGCCCTGGCCGATGCCGCCGGCGCCGCCGGTGATGAGGACGGTGCGGGATCCGGCGCTGCCGGGAGTGGGTGAGGTCACGGTGACTCCTTCGTCGTGCTGATGTGCGGGCGATCCCGGGCGTCCCACTGAATGGCACTGGATCGATCCTCGTTTATATTATACGATCGTAGAAAATAAAAGGGCAACGGGGTCGCGACGATCCGCGTCCCCGCCCGAGAGCTGCGAGGAGGCGGTTGTGGAGTTCAGCGGAAAGGTCCCCACTCGGAAGCTCGGACCGGGCGGGCCGGAGGTGCCGGTGTTCGCGCTCGGCTCCTGGAACATCTGGGATCGCATGGAGGCGGAGGATCGCCTCGCCCTGATGCGCCGCGCCGTCGACGCGGGGTCGGCGTTCTTCGACGTCGCCTACTACAACATGGGCCCGCACGCCGAGGCCTCCCGCACCGACCTGCTGTTCGGCGAGGCGATCCGCAAGCTCGGGCTCGCCCGCTCCGACTACCAGCTCTGCGGCAAGCTGTGGCTGTGGGAGTATCCCCAGACGGGCTTCGCCGGGCAGATGGACGTGTCGCTCGAGCGCATCGGAGCCGGCGCGGGCGGGCCCGAGAGCTTCGACACGGTCGTCGTGGGCGACTTCATGGGCGACATCGACATCGCCCAGGTGGTGCGCGACGTGCAGGCCGAGATCGACCGCGGCAGCTTCGCGAGCTGGGGGGTCAACAACTGGCCGGCGGAGTCGCTGCGGCTCGCGCTCGCCACCGCGGCGGCCGAGGGTCTCACCCCGCCGAGCTTCGCGCAGCTCAAGTACGGGCTCGTGCGGCGCAGCATGGCCGAGGGCGAGTTCTACGGCCGCTGGTTCGACGAGGGCACGCTCGCACTGCAGGCCTCCGACGCCTTCGAGGGCGGCATCCTCGTCGGCAAGCTCAGCCCGCAGCGCAAGATCGGCGCCGACGTGGGCGGCATCCGCGAGCGCATCGTCGCCGCGTATCCCGAGGTGCAGCGCATCGCGGCGTCGTTCGACGCGACCCCGGCGCAGCTCGGCATCGCGTTCTGCCTCGCCAACCCCGCCACCGCGAACGTGCTCTTCGGCGCCTCGAGCGTGCGGCAGTTCGACGACAACCTCGGTGCGATCCCGCTGCTCGAGCGGGTGGGCGCGCAGGGGATCCGCGAGGCCGCCGCCGAGCTGTGGCTCGACCGCGAGGTGCGCGCCGACGGGGTCTGGGCGCCGCCCGTCGCGTAGCCCGGCCCGCCGCCCTGGTGCGCGCCGCCCTGGTGCGCGCCGCCCGTCGCGTGGCCCAACCCGATGAGTCGGCCCGTTCGTGCCGAGTCGGCCTGGAATTCGCGCGAGTTCCTGGCCGACTCGATCATTCCTGGCCGACTCGATGATCCGTTCTACTGGGCGAGGAAGTGGATCGCGGCCTCGCGGAACTCGGGGCTGTCGAGCGCCGCCCGGTGGTCGCCCGGCACGTGGGTGAGCGAGGCCTGGGGCAGCGCATCGACGAGCTGCTCGACGCCCTGCGTCATCTGGTCGTCGCTGCCCGCGACGAAGAGCGTCGGCACCTCGGGGCCGCCGGTCTGCGGCGCGAAGGGCTCGCTCGCGAGGCCCGGGATCAGCTTCGCGAGCGACGCGGTGTCGCGGCCGGGGGCCGAGATCATGCCGGCCATCATGCCGACGAGCGGGTCGGCGGGTTCGGCGCCGCCGAGCACGGCCTCGAGCTCGGCGGGGTCGACCGCGGCGAAGGGCTCGAACACGCTGAGTCCGCCGAGCACGAGGCGGCGCACCCGCGGCGACGCGGCGGGCAGCTCCCACGCGAGGCGCGAGCCCAGCGAGTACGCCATGACGTCGAGGTCGCCCACGGGGGCGGCGCTCGCGGCGGCATCGAGGATCGCGGCGACGACGGCCGAGGTCGAGGCGTCTGCGGCGGAGGCGACGGCCGGGCTCTCGCCGTGGCCCGGCAGGTCGATCGCGACGACGGTGCGACCCGCGGCGCGCAGCGAGTCGACCCAGCCGGTGGTCAGGAAGTCGTCGGCCGCGCTCGATGCGAAGCCGTGCAGCAGCACGACGGGAGGCTGCTGCGAACCCTCGGCGGGGAAACGGTGGACGGTGAGAGCCATGATCGACCTTTCGACGGTGAAGCGGTGCAACGGAGGGCGGGGTCAGGGGACGCGGTGCGATCGCCCCGGAGAGGCGAGCGAAGACCGGTTGCACCCGGGCTGCTCGCGGCTGCTCGAGTGCATCGGCATCCCTCCCCTGTTTTTCTATGCTAGTAGAAAATAAACCGCAGCGCCGCTGGACTTTTTATGTCTACGTATGTAGAGTTTCCGGCAGGCCACACCACGGACACCGTCGTCCCGATCGACCGGGGCGGCCCTGAATCGTAAGGAACGACTCGCATGACCGCAACCCCCGCACGCATCGTCGACATCGCCATCGGCTTCATGGGAGCGAAGCAGCTCGACAACGCCGCCCGCATCGGCATCTTCAAGGCCCTCGCCGACGGCCCCCGGAACCTCTCCGAGCTCGCCGCCGCCACCCAGCACTCCGAGCGTCAGGTGCGCACCCTCGCCGACGCCATGAACAGCCTCGGCCTGCTGCGCCGCGAGAACGGCGCCTACTCGCTCGAGGCCGACGCAGAGAAGTACCTCTCCGGCGCGGGCGATATCGACCTCACCCCGTTCATCGCCTTCCTCGGCGACATCAGCTACAAGCAGTGGCTCGGCTACGAGAAGACCGTCGACACCGACGAGGCCGGCACCCTCGACCTCGACGAGGCCGGCTGGGGCGACTTCATGGCCGGCGTGATGACCTACAACGCGCTGCACGCCGAGCAGTTCGGCGAGGCCTTCGACTTCTCGCAGTACCGCAGCGCCCTCGACTTCGGCGGCCTCGCCGCCGGTTTCTCGGTCGTCGCGATGCAGCAGAACCCCGAGCTCACCACCCGCTTCGTCTACGCGCCCGGATTCACCGACGGCATCGCCGAGGCCGCCGAGCAGGCGGGCGTCTCCGACCGCGTCTCGCTCGAGGAGGGCCCCACCGAGTCGACGGAGCCCGGCGGCGAGCACGACCTCGTGCTGCTCACCCACGTGCTGCACCGCTTCGACGAGGCGCAGAACGTCGCCATCCTGCGCGCGTCCCGCGGCGCCGCGGCCGAGGGCGCCACGCTCATGCTGCTCGACTTCTTCCTCGACGAGGACGAGACCCAGCGCCCCATCGACGCCCTGCACGCCGGCGAGTACTTCAACATCGACGGCACCGTCGTCTACCCGATCGCCCAGGTCGAGGGCTGGCTGGCCGAGACCGGCTGGAAGGTCGACCGCCTGGTCGCGCTTCCCGGCAGCCCGCGCGTGCTCGTCGCGACCGCCGTCTGAGCCCACCGGCATGCCCACCGTCACCACCGTGCTGGGGCCCGTCGAGGCGGGCGCCCTCGGCTCCGTGCTCGCCGCCGAGACGCTGCTCTGCGCGCCGCCCCAGCGGCTCGGCAACGCCGGCGTCCCGGCGAGCGAGGCCGAGTTCGAGCGCGTCGCGGTGGGCATGCCGATGCTCGGCAGGCTGATGCTGGGCGCGGTCAACACCGATGACCGCACCATCGAGGCGGATGCCGCCGAGGCCGCGGTCGACGAGCTCGCGGCGGCCGCCGGCACCGAGACCGGGCGATCCGCCGCGCTCGTGGCGCTCGCGGGCGAGGGCTCCACCGCCGAGCCCGCCGCACTCGCGTGCCTGAGCCGCGCGAGCGGCGTCGCGATCGTGCGCGGCACGGATGGCGGGATCGGATCCGGGTCCGGATCCCGGTCCGCGGGCTCGTCTCCGAGTGGTGCGCCGGGCGACGGAGCGAGCGATCCAGGGCCGCTCGACCCCGATGCGGTGGGGCGCAGGATCGCCGCCGAGCTGCGCGCGACCGAGCATCCCGCCGGCGTTGTGGGCGCGATCCCGCTGCCCCTCGACGCGCGCGCCGGAGGCGCCGCACGGCCGAGAAGCCCCGGAGTCTCCGCGAGCCCCGAGGCCGCCGAGCTCACCGACGCGGATCGCGCCCTCGCCCTGCTCGTCGCCGCGGCCCGGGCGGCGAGCGCCGCCGGAGCCGCGCTCGTCGTCTCGCCGCGGCCCGACCCCTGGGAGGTGGCGCCCCCGCACGCCGCGGGCGACGCGACGCTGGCGGCACTCGAGCGGGCGCTCGACGCGGTCGACGCGGCCGGTCTCGACCGCTCGCGCGTGGTCCTGCTGGGCGCCGCTGGTGTCATCGCCGACGCGGCGGGAACGGGAGTCGACCACGGCCGCCTCGACGCGCTGCTCGGCCTCGGCACCGCGATCTGCTTCGACCAGCTGGGGCGCATCCCGAACGTGCGCACCGTCGTCTCTGACCACGACCTCGCCGCGGCGATCCTGCGCAGCGCGGCGGCGGGCGCGGCGCACCGGGTGCTGCTCAGCAGCGGCATCCGCAACAAGCACCGCCTCACCGCCTACGGGGGCAACGGTCTCGAGTTCGTCGCCACGCAGTTCCTGCCCTACCTGCGCATGATGGGCGCCGACGACGAGCTCGTCGCGGCGGTCGGCGGAGGCAACGCGGCGCGCGTGCTCGCGCGCGCGACGGACGAGGGAGCAGGGGAATGAGGGATCGCATCGCGCCGCCCGCATCCGCGCTCGACGGCCTCGAGATCCCGAATCTCGAGGGCCTCGTGCAGACCGTGCTCGGGCCCGTGCGCCCCGAGACGCTCGGACCGACGCTCATGCACGAGCACATCTTCCTCGACATCCGGAGACCCGCGCACACGCCGAACCCGCGCCCGGGCGAGTGGGACGCCGCGGCCCGGGATCCGCTCACCCTCGACACGCTCGCCGCCGTGCGCCGCGGCCGGCCCAACGCCGACAACGACGTGCTCGGAGACTTCGACACCGCACTCGACGAGGTGGGCGACTTCGTGCGGCAGGGCGGCGGTACGATGGTGGAGGTGACCCCGAACGGCGTGGGCCGCGACGCGCGGGCGCTCGCCCGACTCAGCCGCGCCTCGGGCCTCGACATCGTGATGGGGTGCGGCTGGTACCAGAAGGATCTACTGCCCTCCGGCTTCGCCGAACGCAGCATCGAGGAACTCGCCGCCGAGATCGTGCGCGACATCGTCGTGGGCGCCGCGGGCGGGACGGACGGGGCCGTATGCGGGGCGGGCGGCGCCGGGATCCGATCCGGCATCATCGGCGAGGTCGGCGCCGAGGGCGATCCCGTCGACCCCCAGGAGATGCGCAGCGTGCGCGCCGCGGGGCGCGCCTCCGCGATCACCGGCGCGCCGATCACCCTGCACATGGGCGGCTTCGGCGAGGCGAAGCTGCGCGTGCTCGACGCGCTCGAGGAGGAGGGAGCCGACCCCCGCTCCGTCGTCTTCGGGCACGCGGGATCGATCGCCGACGACATGCCGCTCGCCCGGCGCCTGCTGGCCCGCGGCGCCACCGTCGAGGCCGACTTCCTCGGCACGACGGGCAGCCCGTGGGGCACGCTCTTCCCGTTCACCGATCGATCCGTGGCGCGCGGCTTCGCGGAACTCGTCGCCGACGGCTGGGGCTCGCAGCTCGTGCTGGGCGGCGACGTCTGCCAGCGCGTGCAGCTGCGGCGCTACGGCGGGCACGGCTACGGCTACGTGGTCGACCACTTCCTGCCCGTGCTCGCCGAGTTCGGCGTGACGCCCGAGGCGCTCGACCGCATGATGGTCGAGAATCCTGCGCGCGTGCTCGCCTTCCGCGCGCCCCGGATGAGCTGAGGCCGGCGGCCGGGCTCCTGCGGCGAACTCGGGGAGCGGGTGCCGGGCCGGCCGCTTCGGCAAGCTCGGCCCGGGGTGCGGCTTGCCGAGCGCCGCACGGTGCGCTGAGCTGCGCGAGTTGCCGAGCGCCGCGCGGCCCGGCGAGCGGCCTCGCCTCAGGCGCGGCGCAGGCGCGCGACGAAGTCGGTGACCTGCGCGTCGAGCACGGCGCTGTTGAGGTGCTCGGGGCTGACGACGCGGGTGACGGTCGCGCCGATGTTCATGAGCACGATCTCGCTGACCAGCTGCTCGTCGGGGGTCTCGGTGACCACGTCGCCGTCTTCGCGGCCCTCGCGCAGGTACTGCAGGTACCCGGCCTTCCAGTCGGTGAGGTGCTCGCCGTAGTCGTGGTCGATCTCGCTGCTGAACGCGCAGCGCTCCCAGAACGAGAGCAGCACGCGGGCGGCGGTGGCGTCTTCGTTGGTGGGCAGCGTGTAGCGCATCGACATCTCGAGGGCCTCGATGCCGCGCTTGCCCTCGACGTGCTTCTGCAGCCGATCGCGGATTCGGTTCAGCGAGCGCTCGTAGGCGCCCTCGATGATGGCGTCCTTGCCCGAGAAGTAGTGCTTGAGCGCGCCGTTCGCGAACCCGGCGCGCGACGCGATCTCGCGCATGGTGGCGGCCTCGATGCCGCCCTCCACGATGAGCTGCCAGGTGACGTCGACGATCTCCTTGCGTCGCTGGTCGTGGTCGATGATCTTCGGCATTGAGGCATCCTCCGGCGAGCGTTGGTTTTCTCCTCCAGTGTAGACGAAAACGGGGCCCGGACGCTCGGCGTCCGCGATCCGCCCGCTCCCGCGCCCGCCCGTCGAGAGGCGGAAAACGCATCGCATCCCGGCCCCCGAGGCGCGTTTTTCGCCTTTCGGCGCCCGCCCTGCCCCGCCCGGCGTCGATTGACCGCAGCGGCAGGGCGCTTGCTCCTGCGAGCACGACTCCGCGGCCGCTCTCGACGCGGGGCGCGGGCGGTGGGAGGCTGAGCGGGGTGCGGCGAAGGAGCCGCACGAGAGAGGAGTTCTGATGTCGGAGCATTCTGGATCTGCGCGCGCCCCGAAGAGCGCGATCGTCGTCGGGGCCGGCTCGGCCGGTTCGGTGGTCGCACGCCGGCTCGCCGATGCCGGGGTCGAGGTGACCCTGCTCGAGGCGGGCGGGGAGGACACGAACCCCGCGATCCACGACCTCAGCCGCATGGGCGAGCTGTGGCACTCGCCCGACGACTGGGACTACTACACGGTGCCGCAGCCGGGCGCGAACGGTCACCGCCTGCACTGGCCGCGCGGCAAGGTGCTGGGCGGATCCCACTCGCTCAACGCGATGATCTGGGTGCGCTGCGTGCCGCAGGACTTCGACCACTGGGCCTCGCTCGGCAACGACGGCTGGGCGTGGGACGACGTGCTGCCCGTCTACCGCGCGATCGAGAACTACCGCGGCGGCGGGGAGCCGGCGCTGCACGGCGCCGAAGGCCTGCTCGACGTCACCGACGACTACGAGCTGTCGCCGATCCAGGAGTCGATCATCGAGGCCGCGGTCGAGGAGGGGCTGCCCCGCAACCCCGATTACAACGGCGCCTCGATCGAGGGGGTCTCGCAGCAGCAGATCACGGCGCGCGACGGCAAGCGGCTGAACACCTACATGGCGTACGTGAAGCCGGCTCGGGATCGCATCAGGGTCGAGGTCGGCTGCCACGTGCACGAGCTGATCTTCGACGACGAGGTCAAGGGGGAGCGCCCCCGCGTGGTGGGAGTGCGGTTCGCGCAGGGCGACGAGGTGCGTGAGCTGCGCGCCGACGAGGTGATCCTCGCGGCCGGCGCGATCGATTCGCCCCGGGTGCTGCTGCGCAGCGGGATCGGCCCCGCCGACGAGCTGCGCGAGGCGGGGATCGAGCCGCGCGTCGACCTTCCGGGCGTGGGCAAGAACCTGCACGACCACTACCTCGCCCCGGTGATCTTCGATACCGAGAAGCCCATCGACCCGCCGCGCGAGGGGGTGTCGGTGACGCAGTCGCACCTGTTCTGGAAGAGCAGGGAGGAGCTGGATCGCCCGGACACGCAGCCCATCAACTTCTCGGTGCCGATGTACGGCGACTTCCTCGAGCCCCGGGGCGCGAACGGCTTCTCGCTCATGGCGGGGCTCGTGACGCCGGAGTCGCGGGGCGAGATCCGGTTGTCGGGCCCGAACCCCGGCGATCCGCTGGTGATCGATCCGCAGGCGCTCACGGCCGAGCACGATGTGGAGTCGCTCGTCGCGTCGGTGCGGCAGTGCCGGCGCATCGGCAGCCAGGCGGCGCTCGCCGCGGCGCCCGACGAGGGCGGCTGGGGCGCGACCGAGGTGTACCCCGGTCCGTCAGTGGGCGACGGCGACGACCTGGTCGACTACGTGCGGGGCACGCTCGCGACCTACCATCACCAGGTCGGCACCTGCAAGATGGGCGTCGATGAGCTGGCCGTGGTGTCGCCGCGGCTCGCGGTGCACGGCGTCGACGGCCTGCGCGTGATCGACGCCTCGGTCATGCCGCGCGTCACGACGGGCAACACGAACGCCCCCGCGGTGCTGATCGGCGAGCAGGGCGCGAAGTTCGTGCTGGCCGGCGAGCGCTAGTGGCCTCCCGCCCGCTCGCGGCGCTCGCGCCGGGGCTGTTCGAGGGCCGTACCGTACTGGTCACGGGCGGCACTTCGGGGATCGGGCTGGCGACCGCCGAGGCGTTCGCCGGGCTCGGCGCCCGCGTGGTGGCGATCGGCCTCGGCGCCGCGCGGGCGGAGGTCTCGCCCGGGCTCGACGTCGAGCTGGTCGAGGTCGATGTCACCGACGACGACGCGCTGCGCGCGGTGGTCGCGGGGCTCGACCGGCTCGACGTGCTCGTTCCCGCCGCGGGCATCAGCCTGGGGGAGCGCGAGCTCGAGTGGGAGGCCTTCAACACGGTCGTCTCGATCCAGCTGGCCGCCGTGTACCGCATCGCCGAGCTGACCCGGCCGCTGCTCGCGGCGTCGGGCGGCTCGGTGATCACGATCGCGTCGATGTTCGCGTACTTCGGGGGCGGATCGCGCGTCGCCTATTCGGCTGCGAAGGGCGGCGTGGTGCAGCTGACGAAGTCGCTCGCGGAGGCCTGGGCGGGCGACCGCATCCGGGTGAACTGCGTGGCGCCCGGCTGGATCGAGACGCCGCTCGCGGACGGGCTGGATGCTCGGGCGAAGGAGCGGATCCTCTCGCGCACGCCGCTCGCCCGTTTCGGCGCGGCCTCCGAGATCGCCGCGGTGATCGTGTTCCTCGCGTCGGACGCCGCATCGTTCGTGACCGGCGCCGTGCTGCCGGTCGACGGCGGGTATCTCACCACGGCCGTATGAGTCGCGGGTTGGGCGCGGGATCAGCGCCCGACCCGATGCCCGGCCCCGGGCCCGCGGGGCGCGGCCGCCTCAGGCCGCGACCGTGCGAAACCCTGCGTTGCCCATCGTGGAGTCGGGGGTGTTGCTGGAGCGCGCCGAGTTGCGGTAGCGGTTGCAGTACGAGGGGTGGCAGAGGTAGCTGCCGCCCCGCAGCACGCGCCGCTCGTCGTCGCGCTCGCCGCCGAGCCCGTCGCCATCCTCCGGCCCGCGGGGGTTCACGAGCGGGGCGATGGCGTAGTAGCCGGGGTCGAAACGGTCGGCGCACCACTCCCAGACGTTGCCGACGGCTTGCCAGAGGCCGAAACCGTTCGGCGCGAAGGTTCGCACGGGTGCGGTGCCGACCCAGCCGTCGGCGGCCGTGTTGTGGGCGGGGAACGCGCCCTGCCACACGTTGGCCCGCCAGACGCCGTCGTTGCCGTCGATCGGGTCGTCGCCCCAGGGGTAGGTCGCCGATTCGAGGCCGCCGCGCGCGGCGCGTTCCCACTCCGCCTCGGTGGGCAGGCGCCGCCCGGCCCACGCGCAGTAGGCGAGCGCGTCGTGCCAGCTCACGTGCACGGCCGGGTGCTGGTCGAGCCCGGCGAGCGACGAGGCCCGCCCGCCCGGGTGCCGCCAGTCGGCTCCGCGCACGCCGATCCACCAGGGGGTGCCGACGATGGGGCCGGCGATGTCGGCGGTGGGGGCGTCGACGAGCAGGTGGAACACCGCGGAGGCGCCCGTGCGCTCGGCGTCGGTCACGTACCCGGTGGCGTCGGCGAAGCGGGCGAACTGCTCGTTGGTGACGGGGGTGGCGTCGATCTCGAAGGCGTCGAGCTCGACGGGGTGCAGCGGCAGTTCGCCGTCGACGGCGAGGCCGTCGCCCGAGGCGTCGCCCATGGTGAAGGCGCCGGCCGGGATGCGGCGCTGCTCGATCTCGTGCGCTCCGGAGGGTGCGAGGGCAGGGTCGGGGCCGCCGGCTGCAGGCCGGGTGGTGATGCGGATCGCGGATCCGGCGATCGTGCCGGCAGCGGCATCCCCTGCCGCCCTCGCGGCTCCCGCGGCAGTTGCCGCGCCGTCCCCGATGGGCGCGGCCGGGCCGCAGCAGTGCCCGGCGCCCGGCCCGGTCACCGCCCGCCCCTGAGGTCGGCGATCGTGGAGTCGATGCTCGCGACGATGCTGGTGTCGGTCGCGGCCTCGGGTACGAGCACCGCCATCATCTGCCACCCCGCGTTGTGCGCCGAGACGCGGTTGACGGCGTCCTCGATGTCGATTCCGGGCCCGAGCTCCCCGTCTTCGCGCGCCTCGGTGAGGAAGCGTCGGATCAGGCCGCGCCGGCGGGTGATGTTCTCGTGGTGGATCTCCCAGAGCTCGCCGTCCTGAGCGGCGCGGTCCCAGAACGAGAGCACGACCCGGGATCGCTGGGGCCCGTCGGCCTCGAGGGGCATCAGCTCGAGGAACATCTGTCTGAGGGCCTCGAGGCCGCGCACGCCCTCGGTGCGGCGCAGGGTGTGCTCGTGGGATTTCTGGAAGACCTCGAGGAAGGCCGCCGTGAGCAGGCTCTTCTTGTCGGGGAAGTAGCGTGCGATGGCGCCGTGGGCGTAGCCGGCCTCGGCGGCGATCTCGCGCATGGTGACGCGGTCGAAGCCGTCTCTGATGATGATCTGCGTGACCGCCTCGACGATGTGCGCGCGGCGCTCGTCGTGGTCCACGATCTTCGGCATGTGTCTCCCTTCTCCCTTGAATTCTAGGGAGGTACTCCAGTCTGGGTCAGCCGGTGCCGTTTTCGTCACCGCTTGGTGATTAATCGTTACCGGAGTGTTATGGAAAGTGGACGCTTGGAGATTATTCTTTAGTCACCGAATGGTGATTAACGGGATCGATGCGTGCCATCGCTTCCGGCCCGGCCGACGAAGGAGTCGAACACATGAAGAAGATCAACCGCCTGATGGGCGCGCTCGCGCTCATCCCGGCCGCCGCCCTGGCCCTCTCCGCCTGCTCGTCCGGGGGAGGCGGCGATGCGCCCTCCGGTGACGGCGGCAGCGGCGAGCTCACCACCCTCAAGGTCGCCACGATCGGCCTCACCTCCGACGGCAGCCTGATCGGCGGCATCGAGCAGGGCTTCTTCGAGGAGGAGGGGCTGCAGATCGAGACCTCCATCGTCGCGAACCCGCCCGCCGGCCTCGCCGCCGTGCAGAGCGGGCAGGTCGACATCGCGTACTCTCCCAGCATCCCGTTGCTGAACGCCCTCAGCCAGGGCGTCGACATCAAGGTGATCGGCGCAGCGGACGGCTACCCCGCCGACCAGGCCGAGATCGACGATCCCGCCGACTTCGACGACACCGGCCTCTTCGCGGCGGTGGACGGCGACGTCCACTCCGTCGCCGACCTCGAGGGCAAGACGATCGCCGTTCCCGCGCGCAAGGCGCAGCTCGAGGTCGTCATCGCGGGCGAGCTCGAGAAGGAGGGGATCGACCCCGCCACCGGCGTGAACTGGGTGGTGCTCGACTTCACCTCGGCCGTGGCCGGGCTGCAGAACGGCACGGTCGACGCAGCCGGGCTCGTGAGCCCCTTCACCACGGAGGCCGAGGAGGCCGGGGCCGAGCAGCTCTCGGCGCCCTCGATCGGCTTCTTCGAGACCGGCGCGACCGGCCTCTGGACCGCGGGGGCGGGCACGGTCTCGCAGAAGGCGGACGCCATCGCGGCATTCCAGCGGGCGATCGTGAAGTCGAACGAGTGGGCCACCGAGCACCCGCAGGAGGCCATCCAGGCCGGCCTCGACTACACCGACTCGCAGCTCACCGTCGACCAGGTGAAGGTGCCGGTCTGGCCGACCGTCGTGAACGCCGAGGATCTCGAGCGGCCGAACGAGAAGATGGTGAGCCTGGGCTTCCTGGCCCAGCCCGTCGATCTCACCGGTGTGATCGTCTCGGAGTGACCCGTGGGAGACTCTCGACTGCTGAAGTGGGGGACTGGCGCCCTCGGCGCGCTGATCGCGCTCGGCGTCTGGCAGCTCGCGGCGGCGGGCCCCCTCGCGGGCTCGCCGCTGCCCACCGCGGGTGAGGCGATCGGCGAGCTGGCGCGGCTCGTCGTCACACCGGAGATGTGGGCCGCCACCTGGGACACCGTGGCGATGGCGCTGCTGGGGCTCGCGATCGCGACCGCGGCCGGCGTGCTGCTCGGGATCGGCGTCGGAGTCTCGCCGCTCGCGATGCACGCGACCCGCGTGCCGCTCGAGTTCCTGAAGCCGATCCCGCCGATCGTGATCCTGCCCGTCGTGGTGCTCGTGCTGGGTCCCACGGCGGGGATGGGCGTCTTCCTCGTGTTCATCGGGTGCTTCGTGTCGATCGTGGTGCAGGCCTCGGCGGGCGTGTTCGACACCGACCCCGTCGCGAAGGCCACCGGGCAGTCGTACGGGCTGAGCCGCGGGGAGATCCTCTGGAGCATCGTGCTGCCGAGCGCCCTGCCCTACATCGGCACCGCCGTGCGGGTGGCGGCCCCCACGGCGCTCATCGTCGCGGTGGTCGCCGGCCTCATCGGTGGCGGTCCGGGGCTCGGCCAGAGCCTCGTGCAGACCCAGATCACCGGCAACCAGCCGAGGCTCTTCGCCTACGTGCTCGTGCTCGGCATCCTGGGCCTCGTCGTGCAGGGCCTCAGCCAGTGGGGCGAGCGCCGCCTGCTGCACTGGCACCCCCAGTACCGGAAGCAGGTGTCGTGATGACCGTGACCTCGACCGTGCTCATCCGCACGCGGGAAGCGCGGCGGCAGCAGCGCAGCGGACTCCCGAAGTGGGTGCTCATCGGGGCGGAGATCCTCGTCCCGATCCTGCTGCTGGCCGTGTGGTGGATCGCGTCGGCGAACTCCACCAACACGTTCTTCCCGCCGCTCGAGACGATCCTCGAGCGCATGGCGTCGCTCGCGGCCACCCCCGCGTTCTGGGGAGACGTCGGTTCGTCGGTCGGCAACCTGCTGCTCTCGTTCGCGCTCGCGAGCGCGCTCGGCGTGGGGCTCGGCATCGCGCTCGGCATGTCGCGCTGGCTGTCGTGGCTCGTCGAGCCGACGATCCACTTCTTCCGGGCCATCCCGCCGGTCGCGCTCGTACCGATCTTCGTCTCGCTGATCGGCTTCGGCAACGAGACGCGCATCCTCTCGATCACGCTGTCGGCGGTGTTCCCCGTGCTGATCTCGACCATCGACGGCATCCACGCCGTCGACCCGGATCGCCGCGCCGTCGGCCGCATCTACCGACTGGGGGCGTGGGACCGCATCTTCTCGGTCGCGCTGCCGGAGGCGAGCCCGCGCATCCTCTCCGGCACGCAGGTGAGCCTCATCACGGCGTTCGTCGTGATGATCGCGAGCGAGATGCTGGGATCGTCGATCGGGCTCGGAGCCCGCACGCTGCTCGCGCAGCAGTCGTTCATGATCGCCGACATGTGGGTCGGCATCCTCGTGCTGGGCATCATCGGCTACGTCGCCACCGCCCTGCTCGCCATCTTCCGGCGCCGCGTGCTGCGCTGGTACATCGCCATCCGACAGCAGGAGAAGAACCTATGACCGCCACGACCGCCGCGGCCCAGCCCCGCCTCAGCATGCAGGGCCTCGCGAAGACCTACGACACGAAGAAGGGGGCGGTGCCGGTCATCGCCGACCTCACCTTCGACGTGCACGCCGCCGAGATCGTCTGCATCGTGGGCCCGTCGGGCATCGGCAAGACGACGCTGCTGAAGTGTCTGACGGGGTTGCAGTCGATCACGTCGGGTTCGGCCCGGATCGACGGCAAGCAGATCGACGGCCCGCCCGAGGAGATGGCGCTCGTGTTCCAGGAGTACACGCGCTCGCTGATGCCGTGGCTCACCGTCGAGAAGAACGTGCGACTGCCGCTCAAGCACCTGCGCCTGCCCGCCGCCGAGCGGGAGGAGCGGATCAGCTCCGCGCTCGCCGCAGTGGGGCTCGCGGGGGCGGAGTCGAAGTACCCGTGGCAGCTGTCGGGCGGCATGCAGCAGCGCGTCGCGATCGCACGGGCCATCGCGTACCGGCCGGAGGTGCTCATCATGGACGAGCCCTTCGCGTCGGTCGACGCGCAGACCCGCTTCGAGCTCGAGGATCTCTGCCTGAAGATCCGCGACGAGTTCGGCATGACCGTCGTCGTCGTGACGCACGACATCGACGAAGCCGTCTACCTCTCCGACCGCGTCGTGGTGCTCGGCGAGCGGCCCGCCCGAGTCACCCGCACCGTCGACATCGGGCTGCCGGCTCCCCGCGACCAGATCACGAGCCGCGCCGCTCACGAGTTCGCCGAGCTGCGCACCGAGATCTTCGAGCTCATCCGGAAGGCCGGGTAGCGTGCGGGGGGAGGCGGGGCGCCGCGACGCGGCGGATGGGGCGCCGCGGCGGGGGTACGAGGCGTTCGGGGGGCGCGTCGCCGAGTTCGTCTCGGAGTCGACGCCGTGGTGGCCGCAGCGCGCGAGCGCTCCGGCCGGCGCGCCGAACGTCGTCGTGATGCTCGTCGACGACCTCGGCTTCAGCGATCTCGGACCGTTCGGCAGCGAGATCCCGACGCCGAGCATCGACCGCATCGCGGGCGAGGGGTGGGTGTTCACCAACTACCGCACGGCTCCGATGTGCTCGCCCGCCCGCGCCGCACTGCTCACCGGCCTCAACCCGCACCGGGCGGGCTTCGGTTTCGTCGCGCACACCGACCCGGGCTACCCGGGCTTCACCTGCGAACTGCCGCAGGACGCGCCCACGCTCGCGGAGTCGCTGCGAGCCGGCGGGTACGCGACGTTCGCGGTCGGCAAGTGGCATCTGACGCTCGAGTCGCGCCTGCACGACGCCGCCGACAAGTCGTCGTGGCCCCTGCAGCGGGGCTTCGACCGATACTTCGGCAGCATGGACGGCTTCACGTCGCTGCATCACCCGCACCGGCTCGTGCGCGACAACTCGGTCGTCGACGTGCCCGAGTTCCCCGACGGCTACTTCCTCACCGACGAGCTCACCGGCGAGGCGCTCGCGATGATCGACGAGCTGCGGGTCAACGACGCGTCGAAGCCGTTCTTCCTCTACTACGCCCACACCTCGGTCCACGGGCCGATCCAGGCGAAGCGCGCCGACATCGAGCGCCACCGCGGTCGCTACGAGGCTGGGTGGAACGCGCTTCGCGAGGCGCGGTTCGCGCGGCAGCGGGAGCTCGGGATCGTGCCGACCCACGCCGAGCTGCCCGAGGGCGCCCTCGCCGACGACGCTCGGATCCCGAGCTGGGACTCGTTGAGCGACGAGGAGCGGGCGCTCTTCGCCCGGCACATGGAGGTGTATGCGGCGGCGGTCGACGAGGTCGACCAGAGCGTCGGCCGGCTCCTGGACCGCCTCGAGCAGCTCGGCGAGCTCGAGCGCACGATCATCGTGCTCGCGAGTGACAACGGCGGCACGGCGGAGGGCGGGCCGAGCGGCACGCGCAGCTACTTCGCCCAGTTCGGCCACTCGGCGCCGCTGCCCGAGAACTGGGTGCGCGACGTGCCGCGCGATCCCGCCGACATCGGCGGGNCATGGGCGCGAAAAAGTCATTCGAAAAGGGCCGAGACTCTTCAGCCAGTACCCGACCGGTTGGGCCCGCGTCTCGAACACCCCGTTCCGGTCGTTCAAGTCGTCGACCTACGAGGGCGGGGTGCACGCACCCCTCATCGTGTCGTGGCCGGCGGCCGCGCGGGCAGAGGGCGGCTCCGATCCGGTCGAAGCCGGGGCTGCGGGGCTGCGGGGGCTGCGAGGGCTGCGGGATCAGTTCGTGTTCGTATCGGATCTGGCCCCGACGATCCTCGAGCTGACCGGAGTGCCGCCGCTCGCCGAACTGCGCGGCAGGCCCGCGCAGCAGCCCGACGGGCGCAGCGTCGCAGCCGTGCTCGCCGACCCGACGGCGGAGGGGCGCGCGGCGCAGTACTTCGAGTGCGTGGGGCGGCGTGCCATGGTCGACGGCGAGTGGAAGGCGGTGTCGCCCGTGCCGCCCCGCCGCGAGGAGGGCGCCGCCGGTGGAACGTGGGAGCTGTACCATCTCGCCGATGATCCCACCGAGACCCTCGACCTCGCCGCCGCAGAGCCGACGCGCGTGGCCGAGCTCGCCGAGCGCTGGCGCGACGAGGCGTGGCGCAACACCGTGTTCCCGCTCGACGACGACGGCACGCTCCACGCGAACCGGCCGGAGAGCGAGGCCGAACTCGCCGCGCCGGTGGCGCTCGTGCCGTTCCGCCCCCCGCTCGAGCGGTTCCGCGCGGCCCAGCTGACGGTGCTGAAGTCGTTCTCGGTCGAGGCGTCGCTCGTGCTCGACGATCGCGCCGCCGGGGTGATCGTGGCCCACGGCGATCAGGGCGGGGGCTACCTGCTCGCGGTCGAGGGCGGCGCTCCGCTCATCTCCTACAACGCGTACGGCGACATGCACCGCTCGCGCGGGGCCGCCCTGGGGGCGGGGCCCCACGAGCTCCTGCTCCACGTCGACGAGTTGGAGGGGCTGCGCTGGCGGTTGCGGCTCGAGGTCGACGGCGAGCTCTCCGCCGAGATCGCCGCCGTGCCGATGCTGCTCGGCATGGCGCCCTTCACCGGCATCAGCGTCGGCTACGACTACGGCGGGCCGGTCGACTGGGAGCTGCACGAGCGGCATCGCACATTCCGCTTCTCGGGCGGGACCATCGAGCGGCTGCGCTACGTGCCCGGCGCGCGCTCCCGTCACGACCCCACGGTGCTGCGCCGCATCGGCGAGGCCGTCGCCGAGCTGGCCGACTGAGCGGATCGCCGAGGGGCTGCCGGGCAGCCCGAGCGATGCGCCGGCCCGGGAGCCGGGCGAGGCGCCGCGCAGCCGAGCGCGACGCGGCCGCATGGCCGGCCCCGAACCGGTTCTCAGGGGAGCGGCAGCGTCTGCACCTCGAAGGGGAACACGGTCGCGCCGCCGGTCGCGTAGTTCGGCACGTCGGCCTCGACCGCGCGGCCCTCCGGCGAGGCGAGCGCCGCGCCGAGCGCCGCCTCGTCGGCGAACGTCGCCTGGAAGACGCCGAAGTACGGCCCCGCTCCCGGCTCGCAGATGTCGAGGGCGTAGGTGATCTCCTGCACGCCGGGCAGCTGGGCGCAGAGCGGCAGGTGCGTGTTCAGGTAGTACTCGCGGAACGCGGCGCGGTCGGCGGGCTCGGGGTAGAGCACGGTGAGCTTGTGCATGGGGGTTCTCCGTTCTCGGCTCACTGCTCGTCGCGCGCGTAGACGCGGCGACCGGCGAACCAGGTCTCGTCGACGGTGGTCTGCACGAGCTGCCCGGCGGGGTGCTCGAAGGGGTCGCGATCCAGCAGCACGAAGTCGGCCGATTTGCCGGCCTCGAGCGAACCGGTCTCGTCCGAGATCCCGAGGGCGCTCGCGGCGCCGATGGTGAACGCGGCGATGGCCTCGTCGAGGGTGATCGCCTGCTCGGGCCACAGCGTTCCGGGATACTGCCCGCTCGGATCCTCGCGGGTGACGAGGCCGTGGATGCCCTCCCACGCGTTGGGCGAGACCGAGACCGGCCAGTCCGAGCCGCCCGCCACGACGGCGCCCGCGTCGAGCAGGTCGCGGTTGGGCTGCATGCGGTCGGCGCGGTCGCGCGGCAGCACCTCGCGGATCGCGTCGACGATGGGACCGGGCACCCAGATGAAGGGCGAGATCTCGGCGACGACGCCCAGCTCGGCGAAGCGCGAGATGTCGTCGGGGTGGACGAACTGGCCGTGGGCGACGTGGTAGCGCGTGTCGGAGAAGCCCTCGCGGCGCAGCGTCTCGACCGAGTTCAGCACGGCGTGCACGGAGGCGTCGCCCGTGCAGTGGATCTTCGCCGAGATGCCCCGCTGGGCGACGCGGCGCAGCCAGTCGGTGAGCTCTTCGGGCTTCAGCAGGGTCTCGCCGTGGTGGTGCGCGCCGTGCACGTCGTCGGGCAGGTAGGGCTCGATGAAGGCGCCGGTGCGGGTGGGCGGCACCCCGTCGAGGAAAATCTTCACGAAGTCTGGGCGGTGGTGCTCGGTGCGGTACCGCTCGCCGTCGAAGACGAGATCCTCGCCGATGGGGGTGTAGCCGAAGATGTCGTCGTTGATGAGCATCGACGAGACCACCCAGGCGTTGAGGTCGCCGCTCGCGTCGAGCGAGCGCAGCGCCTCCAGGGTGGGCGCCGATACGGCGGCGTCCTGGAACGCGGTCACGCCGAACGAGTTGAGGATCTCGACGCCGCGCTGCGACGCCTGGCGGTCCTGTGCGGGGGTGAGTCCGCCCGCGGCGCGGTGTGCGCGGGCGACCGGGATCCCGGCGGCCTCGAACAGCACGCCCGTGAGGCGGCCGTCGGCGTCGACCACCACGCCGTCGTGCCCGGCCTCGACGCCCGCCAGTTCGAGTGCCCGCGAGTTGACCCAGCGGTTGTGGTGCGAGTCGTCGGAGAGCATGACGGGGCGCCCGCCGGCGGCGTCGTCGAGCTGCGCGAGGGCGTCGGCCGTGCTGATCTCGCCCAGGCGGTCGCTCGCCCACGGCCCGCCCACGATCCACGCGCCCTCGGGCAGGGCGGCGGCGTGCTCGCGCACGGCGGCGACGATGCCGTCGAGGTGCGCGCCGATCGGCAGGCGCAGCTGGAACAGCTCCTCCTCGCCGGCGATCGCGTGGTGGTTGTGCGCGTCGATGAGGCCGGGCATGACGAAGGCGCCGCCCAGCTGCCGCACCTCGGTGCCGGGGCGCGCGAGAGCGCCGACCTCGGCGGCCGATCCGACCGCGACGATGCGGCCCGAGGCGACCGCGATCGCCTCGGCCCAGGGGTTCGCGGGATCGACGGTGTAGATGCGTCCCCCGGTGAGGATCAGCTCGGGCTGAGTGGTCATCGTTGACTCCTTGGTGTGTGGGTGGGTGAGCGGTGGTGCCCCGAGCCCGTCGAGCAGAGGTGCGGGCGATGCTGCGCCTGCGACGGGCTCGGAGGCGCGGCCGTTACTTGCCGCAGGCGCAGTCGGCGCCGCCGCAGCGGCAGGCCTCGCCCGCGCAGCAGCCGCAGCCGGTTTGCGCGCAGCAGCCGCCCGCGGCGTCGGTGCCGCACGCGGCCCCGGCTCGCGCGTCCTCGGGAAGGTTCATGGCGGGGTTCTGGTCGAGGAAGCCGTGCGGCTTGAACCAGAAACCCGAGTAGTCGACCGGCATGATCGGCCAGTCCTCGGGGCGCGGGATGTGGGTGGGGCCGAAGACGTGCCACAGCACGAGGTCTTCGCCGTCGAGCGAGCGGTCGGCCCTCGTCCACTCGGGCAGACCCGCGCCCGGGGCGTGGGCGCCCGGATGGAAGCCGGCGGGGTAGAGCTGCTCGGGGTCGTACTGCGTGCCCCAGAGGTGCCGGGTGGCGAAGTTGGCGCGGCCGTGCACCGTCGACTCGGGCTGCGCTGCGAGCAGCATCTTGCCCTCGGGGATCAGCCAGTAGGCGGTGGGCTTGCCCACGGCGTTCGTGCGGTGCGCTGATCGCACCTCCCAGACGCGACCGGTGAGGCCGTTCGCGATGCGCTGCGCCTGCTGCTCGCTCGTCAGCTGCGTGTCCGACCAGGTGAACGCGTTGCCGTGGGGGTTGTCCGGCCCCGTGGGGATGCGCACAGCCTCGATCTCGTGCAGGGTGTTGTCCTCGCCGTCGACGGCGACGTCGATGCGCGCGCAGAAGAGGTGCTGGTGCACCGGCGTGAAGATGCCGGGTGCGATCTCGGGGGCGTGCGGGTTGTCGGATCCGGGCACGCCGGCGCCCGCGAAGACGATGCCGGTGGCCTTCGCCTCGACCTGGATCGAGCCGTCGAGGTAGAAGTACCAGAAGAAGCCGTAGTCGTAGTTGCCGATCGTGGCGAAGTAGCTGACGACGAGGCGTCGGCTGCGGCGCGTCTCGGCGTTGCCGTCGAGGTCGGTGTGCTTCCAGAGGATGCCGTAGTCCTCTTCGTGCATGCAGACGGCCTGCGGAATGCTCACCGGGTTGCCGTGGTCGTCGGGCACGAACGCGTCGAAGTAGTGGATCACGCCCAGGCAGTCGCAGCCGAGCGCGAGCGAGTTCGCGTTCTTGCCGAGCAGGTACTCCCCGGCGTCGAAGTAGCTGATCCAGTAGCGGCTCACCGAGGTGTCGCCGTAGGGCACGACCATCTCGGGCACGCTGGCGCGGTGGGCGACCGAGCGATCCTCGTCGCCGTCGCGGAAGGAGATCTGGTTGAGCACCAGACCCTCCTGCTGGGTGAAGCCCACTCGGAACTTCCAGTTCTCCCACTGCACGAGGCTGCCGTCGACCGAGAACGACGGGCCCTCGGGCTGGGTGATCTCGATGGGCTTGAGGCTCGTGCGGGCGGGCCCCTGCACGTCGAGGGTGTAGTTGCCGTGCTGCTCGGGCACGGGCACGTCGCCCTCGTCGTCGATGCGGATCACGCGGCGCTCGGTGAGGTCGACGTGCACGACGAGGCCCTCGATCGGGTGGGCCCAGGGGCTGTCGGTCTCGGAGAAGCGCAGGTAGGTGTGGGAGCGCACGATGCGACGGCCGACCTCGTCGTCGCGGCCGAAGAAGCCGGGCGCGAGCGGCGAGCAGAAGGCGAGGTCCATGTGCGCTTCGAGCCCGCGCCGCCGCATGGCGGCCTGCCACTCGGGGGAGGCCTTCACGATCGCGGCGGCGTCCTCGTACTCCTCGAAGAGGTACTGCGGCTGGCCGTAGGGCTCCTCGGTGTTGGGCAGCACCCGCAGGCTGTCGATCTCGCCGCGCGTGACGGCGACGATCGCCTCGGATGCGACACCCGTGCTGCGGTCGAGCAGCGTGACGCGGATGCGGCGGTCGAGGGGATCGCCCGGGCGCCACGCGGCGAGGTCGGCCTTCGCGGGGTCGACGGGGAGCATGCGCGGCACGCGCGTGTGCTCGGTGAAGTGGTCGGCCTCGGCGAGGATGCGGCGGGCTTCGGCGATCTCGGCGCCCGTGAGCGGGTCGAGCGGATGCGCGGCCGTCTCGAGTGTGGTCACCCGTTTGCCGTGGGTGTGAGTGGCGTCGGGCAGGTGCCGGCTGGCGGGGGCGTGCGTCATTGAAAACATCCTCGTCGTGGGGACCGATCTGAACATCCGCTTCTCAGTATCCCAAGCGGCTTGGCATTTGGATAGCTCGAAGCGCGGCCGCCGTTGACCGTGGGCGCTGTGCGGTTGACGCTGGGGGAACGATGCCCCCGGCGGGGTCTCCGCGGCCGTCCGCGACGGCGCCCCTCCTGTGCGGCGCCCGTCCCGTCGGGCGACGGGACGGGCGCCCCGCAGTTGACTCAGCGGGAAGAGTGATGGGCTGCGAGCGCCCACCCCCTCGTCGCCGCGCCGGGAAGCCGTCAGGATGAGGGGAGAGCGGGCGCTGAGGCCCGCGAGAACCGGCCTCGGGCGAAAGGAACCTCATGGCAGAGCAGAACGACGGTGTTCAGGGACGAGTGGTCGTCATCACGGGCGGCGGAACCGGGATCGGCGCGGCCGTCGCCGAGCGCTACGCGAGCGAGGGCGCGCACGTCGTGCTCATCGGCCGCCGTCTCGGGCCCATCGAGGAGGTCGCCGCGAGGCTCGGCGGCACAGCGATCGCGGCGGACGCGGCCGACGGCGAGTCGGCCCGCGCGGCGGTCGCCGCGATCCTCGAGCGGTTCGGCCGCATCGACGTGCTGATCGCCAACGCCGGCGGTCACGGCTTCAACCCGGTGGGCGACACCGATGACGAGACCTGGGAGTCGTCGATCACCGTGAACCTGACGACGGCGTTCACGATGTCACGCGAGACGCTGCCGTCGCTCATCGAGAGCCGCGGGCAGATCGTGGTCATCTCGTCGCTCGCGGGCGTGTTCGCGGGCCCGAAGGTCGCCGGTTACACCACCACGAAGCACGCGCTCATCGGCCTCACCCGCTCGATGGCCCGCGACTACGGCGTGCACGGCGTGCGCGTGAACGCCGTCTGCCCGGGCTGGACGCGCACCCCCATGGCCGACGCCGAGATGGACGAGTTCATGGAGCACGTGCCCGAGATCGCGAGCCGCGAGGAGGCCTACGGCCGCGTGACCCGCGACGTGCCGCTGAAGCGGGCGGGGGAGCCCGAGGAGATCGCCTCGGTGGTGCGCTTCCTCGGCTCGGACGAGTCGTCGTACATCACCGGGGCCGTGATCATGGCCGACGGCGGCGCCCACGTGGTCGATCTGCCGACGCTGGCGTTCGAGCACGCCGGCATGTGAGGGCGGGAGGCGGCGTGATGGAGTTCGCGGATACCGTGCTGCGGGGCGGCAGGGTCTACACCCTCGATGAGGGGTTCACCGTGGCGCAGGCGATCGCCCTGCGCGACGGGGCGGTGCTCGCGACGGGCGGCGACGACGAGGTCTCGGATCTCATCGGGCCGGGAACCCGCGTGGTGGAGCTCGCGGGGAGGGCGGTGCTCCCCGGCATCGACGACTCCCATCTGCACGGGGCGGCGTGGGGCATCGGCAGCCCGCCGTACTCCCTCGACCTGTCGTACCCCGCGGTGCGCTCGATCGCCGAGATCGTGGAGACGGTGCGGGGCGCCGCCGGCACGACCACGCCGGGCGACTGGATCGTCGGCCAGGGGTGGGACGTGGGCTACCTGCGCGAGTGCCTCGACGGCGAGCGCGCGATCCCGCACCGTTCCGACATCGACGGCGTCTCGCCCGATCATCCCGTCTGCCTCACCGATTTCTCGGGCCACATGGTGCTCGTCAACAGCGCTGCGCTGCGCCTCGCGGGCGTCGACCGAGACACGGTCGCGCCCGCCGGCGGCGTGATCGACCGCGACGAGAGCGGCGAGCCGACGGGGATCCTGCGCGAGGGAGCGCAGGATCTCGTGCAGTCGATCATCCCGCGACCCGACTACGAGACCCGCAAGCGCGCGATCGCCGACGCGGTGCGGCGGCTCAATGCGCTCGGCATCACGGCGTACACCGAGCCGGGTCTCGGCCCGGGCGGCGAGGGGGTGCTCGGCGGGGCGCTCGGGGGCGACGCGATCCGCGCCTACGAGGAGCTCGTCGCGAGCGGGGAGCTGACGGCGCGGGTCTCGGTGCTGATGCTGCCGCTCGCGATGGGGGAGACGGCGGATCGCCTCGAGACGCGCGTGCGCGAGCAACAGGCGGGTCTCGGCGAGACCGACCCGCGGCTGTTGAATGTGATCGGCGTCAAGCTGTTCGCCGACGGCGTGCCTCCCAACGAGACCGCGTACATGTACGAGCCTTACGGGCCGTCGCAGGGGCACGGCGCACTCTGCGTGCACGGTGCCTCGGAGCCGCTGCAGGAGGCCGAGCTGCGCCGGGCGATCGACGCCGTGCACCGGCTGGGGCTGCAGGCGGGCGTGCATGTGACGGGCGATCACGGCATCGACATCACGGTCGACGCCTTCGTCGAGGCGAACGAGCGGCACCCGCGTGACGACGCCCGCCACTACGTGATCCACGGCGACTTCATCTCGGATGAGCGCCTCGCGCAGCTCGGCGAGCGCGGGTACGGCGTGAACATGAACCCGGGCATCAAGGCCCAGATCACCGACCTCATGGACTCGGTGGTGGGCGAGGAGCTCTCGGCGAGGCAGTGGCCCACACGATCGGCCGCGGAGTCGGGGGCGACGTTCTGCGCGAGCTCGGACGCCCCCGTCACCGCGCCGGACTGGCTCGCGGGCGTGGCCGGCATGATGACGCGCCGCTCGAAGGCGACGGGCCGGGTGTCGGGGCCCGAGCAGCGGGTCGGCCTCGAGACGGCACTGCGCGCGTACACGACGAACGCCGCGAGGCAGAGCTTCGCCGAGCGGTGGCGCGGGTCGCTCGAGCCCGGCAAGGTCGCCGACCTGGTGGTGCTCGACGGCGATCCCGCATCTGTCGACCCCGAGCGCCTCACCGAGCTGCGCGTCGATCTGACGCTCTTCGGAGGAGCCCCGGTCTACGAGCGCGGGTGAGCGCCGTCTTCCCGCGCCGAGCGGGGCTGGGTGAAAACTCCTACCGCGGTGCGCGGGGGTCCGAACTGTCGCTATCCTGAGCGCAAGCTATGGCTCCATCAGGTGAAGTGTGTGCGCTCGGCCGCCCGAGTGGTGATCCGCTCGAGGCGCCGAAGCGGGGGGATCGGGCGGGTGATCGCCGGGTCGGGCCTGCCCGCGTGCGAGACGCCCGGATCGGGGTGCTCGCGCGTCGATGCCCGCACGACGAGAGGAAGACCGCATGCCGAGAACCCGCACACGATGGAGCACTGCGCTCGCGGCTGTCGCCGCGCTCGGTATCGGCGCGGCCGCGCTGGTGGGAGGCGCGGCCCCCGCGGCTCAGGCCGCGCCGGGCGACATCGACCCGGATCGGATCGGCACGCTGACGGTGCACGTGCTGACCCAGCCGACACCGCCGACCGGCGTCCCGGGCGACGGGTCGGAACTGCCCGCGCTGCCCGAGGGATCGTTCCCCGTCAAAGGCGTCACGTTCGAATTCGAGCGGGTCACCGAGATCGGCGGGGTGCCCGTCGATCTGACGACCGACGCGGGGTGGGCGATGGTCCAGCCCTACCTCGACGACCCCGCCGCGCTCGCGGCGGCCTCGCCTACGCTGGTGCCGGTGTGGCGGGGCACGACGGGAGGCGATGGGCCCGCCGCCGGCACGGTCACGCTCCGCGCGCTTCGCGTGGGGCTGTACCTGGTGCAGCAGGTGGAGAAGCCGGCGTCGATGACGAGCGACGTGCAGCCGTTCCTCGTCACGGCGCCGATGCCCACGCAGCAGCCCGGCGTCTTCAACTACGACATTCACGCCTACCCGAAGGCGATCGCCCCGGGGGTCGTGAAGACGGTCGACGACGGCGCCGCGCACGCGCTCGGCGATCTCGTGAAGTGGACGATCACCGGCAACGTGCCGCACGTGACGCCCGCGCCGCATCAGTACGAGGTGCTGGACATCCTCCCCTCCGGTCTCGTCTACGCCGACGATCCTGCGCCGACCGTCACGATTCGCCCGACCGCCGGCCCGCCGATCGAGCTCTCGGCGCCCGGCGACTTCACGATCGAGCCGTCACCCACGAGCGTCTGGATGCGGATGGAGCAGCCCGGGCTCGACGCGCTGCGCACGGCGGGGGACGGGGCTCAGGTCGACTTCACGCTCGCGACCCGCGTCGCCTCGGTGCCGACGAGGGGAGAGCTCGCGAACAACGCGGCGCTCTGGCTGAACGACGAGCACCTGAACGCGTCTACCACCCGGACGTACTGGGGCTCGGCGCGGGTGAACAAGATGATCGAGGGTGGCGATCCCGCCGAACAGGCGGATCGGCTCGCGGGCGCGGGGTTCCAGGTGTTCGAGTCCGAGGGCGCCGCCCGCGACGCGGTGGCGCAGGTGGAAGCGGGCCTGCCGGTGACCGGTGCGCTGGAGTTCGCCGAGGGCTCCGGGGTGAGCGAGGACGGCAAGACGTTCGTCACGTCCGATCAGGGCGCCGACCACGGTTTCGCGGTGATCCGCGGCCTGAAGTCGTCGCCGGCGGGTGTGAAGTACTGGTTGGTGGAGACGAGCGCTCCGGCGGGCTACGTCGCGAGCGGCGAGCCGATCGAGATCACCGTGCACCCGGGTCGCAACCCGTCGGGTGCGGGCTCGATCGTGAGCATCGAGAACCGTCAGCGGGAGGCCGGGGCGCTGCCCGTGCTGGGCGGTGCTGGCGGCATCACGATCGGTGCCGCGGGCGCGATCCTCATCGCGGGCGGTGTACTGTTCGCGGTGTTCGGACGCCGCACGAAGACCGCCGCCGCAGTGTGAGGGGCCGCTGACGCGAGAGATCCGGCTTCGGTGAGACCAGAACCGAGGAACTGGTCTCATCGAAGCCGGATCTCTCACCCGCGCCGGAGGCGGCGCGGCTCAGCCTCCCAGGTACGCCTGCCGCAGCAGCGCCTCGTCCTCGGCGAGCGCCTTCGCCGGACCCTGCGGGTGACTCACCCGGCCGCTCGCCACCACCATCGCGTCGTCGGCGATGCCCAGCGCGAGATGCGTGAACTGCTCGACGAGCAGCACGCCCACACCCGACGCTGCGATCTGCTGGATCAGCGGCAGCAACCGCATGAACACCACGGGCGCGAGACCGAGCGACATCTCGTCGATCAGCAGGAACCGCGGCTTCGAGGCGAACGCCCGGGCGAGCACGAGCATCTGCTGCTCGCCGCCCGAAAGCAGCACCGACTGCGAGTCGATGCGCTTCTCGAGCTCGGGGAACGACTGCATCACCTCCTGCACGCCGGCATCGTTCTTCGCCGTCAGCAGCAGGTTCTCGCGCACGGTGAGCGAGGGGAAGATGGCGCGCCCCTGTTCGATGTGGGCGATGCCCGCGCGCGAGCGCTGCACCCGGCTCCACTTCGCGATCGACTCGCCGTCGACGGTGATGTCGCCGCTCGCGTGCCCGATCACTCCCGAGACCGACTCGAGCAGGCTCGTCTTGCCCGCGCCGTTCGGCCCCACGAGGGCGACGATCCGCCCCTCCTGCAGGGTGAGATCGACGTCTGATACGACCGGCCCGGCCCCGCGGCGCACGGTCACACCGCTCAGTTGCAGTTCGTTCATTGCGTCATCTCCGCATCTCCCATGTAGGCCGCGATCACGGCGGGATCGTCCAGCACCTCGCGCGTCGGGCCCTGAGCGAGCACCTTGCCGAAGTCGAGCACGGTGAGCTCGGTGCACACCGAGCGCACCAGATCGAGGTCGTGCTCGATGACCACGATCGCGGTGTCGAAGCGCGACGGGATCCGAGTGAGACGGTGGCCGAACTGCAGGTGCTCCTCGTGGGAGAGACCCGCCGCCGGCTCGTCGAGGATCAGCACGCGCGGGCCAGACAGCACCGCCGCGGCGACCTCGATGAGCCGGCGCGTGCCCACGTCGACGTTCGCCAGCTGCTCCTCCGGGGGAGGGCAGCCGAGGAACGCGAGGGCATCGGCGAGCTCGTCGTGGTCGAGGCGCTGGCGCGCCACGAAGCGCACGTACGCCTCGACCGACAGCTGCGGCGGCACCCGATCCTGCTGGAAGGTGCGGCGCAGGCCCTTGCGGGCGCGGGCCACCGGGGAGAGCCGCGTGATGTCCTCGCCGTCGAGCAGCACGGTGCCGGTGTGCTGGGGCAGGAAGCCGCTCACCGCGTCGACGAAGGTCGACTTGCCGGCGCCGTTCGGCCCGATGAGGCCCATGATGGAGCGCGGCCGCACCTGCAGCGACACGTCGTCGTTCGCCTTGAGGCTGCCGAACTGCACGCCCAGGCCGCGCACCTCGAGCACCGGCGCCGCATCGGCGGGGATCGGCTCGGCGGCCTCGGGCACCGCGAACACGTCGAGCGCCGTCGTCCCCACCTCGTTCGAGGCGGTCTCGACCCGCGCGGCGCGCCGTTTCCTCGCGCGAGCGCGGAAGCCGCTGCGGATCACCTCGCCGAGGTTCGAGCCGCCCGTGATCGCCTGGATGCCGAGCAGGCCGAAGATCACGAAGCCCCAGTCCTGAGGCACGCCCCAGCGCTTCAGCAGCTCGGGCACGAGCACCCACAGCACGCCGCCGAAGATGGCCATGTCGATGAGGTAGGTGCCGCTCATCACCGCGAGGATGTAGAACGCGATCGACATGATGGGCGTGAAGCTCGAGGCGTAGGGAATGCCCACCTGGCCCGCGAGCAGGCCGCCCGAGACGCCGCCGAGGGCGGCGCTCACCGCGAACGCCGAGAGCTTCGCCATGCGCACGCTCTGGCCGACCGCCGCGGTGCCGCGCTCCGAGAAGGCCACGGCCTTCCAGCTGCTGCCGGCCCGGCTGCGCTGCAGCAGGAACACCAGGTAGATGCAGACGACGAGCACGATCATCGCGAAGAAGAAGTACTCGCGGTCGCTCGAGAACAGGCCGGGGCGCTCGACCGAGAGCCCCTCCTGCTGCCCGGGGAACTGGGTCTGCACGAGCAGCACGTCGACCGCCGCGGCGGCGCCGAGCGTGACGACCGCGAGGTTCACGCCGCGCAGGCGCAGCGCGGGCAGGCCGAGCAGCACGCCCGCGACTGCGGCCACGACCGCCCCCGCGAGCAGCCAGACGATGAAACCGCCGGGGGCCTCGTTCTTGTTGAGGAATGTGACCACCCACGCGCCGATCGCGCTGAACGTGAGCTGGCAGAGCGCGATGATCCCGGCCGACCCGGTGACGATGCCGAGACCGAGCAGCGAGATCGTCGCGGTGACCATGCTGATGGCCAGGTACACGACGTAGCCGGAGAGCCCGACGCTCAGCGCCCAGCCGATGCCGATCCCGAGGATCGCGATGGCGATGGGCAGAACATGGCGCAGGCGCCGATTAGCGAGCAGCATCCCACACCTCCTTTCGCTGCGACCACAGCAGCAGGATGACGATGAAGATGAGCGGCACGAAGTTGCGAACGAGCGCCAGCTCGTTGATCTGCGCGACCATGCCGTTGATGAGGCCGAGCAGCAGACCGCCGACGACCGCGAGATCGAGGCGCTTGAAGCCGCCGAGCAGCGCCGCCGCGGCGGCGGGGATGATGAGCATCGAGAGGGTCACCGCGTCGTTCGACTGCGTCGGCGCGATGATGAGGATCGTGACGGCGCTGATCGCGCCCGTCACCGCCCATACCCCGATGGCCAGCGGCTTCGACGAGATGCCGATGAGCTCGGCCGTGGTGGGGCGGTCGGAGAGCGCGCGCAGCTTGGTGCCGATGGTCGTCTTGCGCAGCACGAGCGCCGCGGCGACCGCGACCAGGATCGCGAGCGAGACGGTGATGACGGTGACCCAGCTCACCACGACGCCGGCGACCGTGAACGCGGGGCCGTTGAAGATGGGCGCGAAGGGCTGCGGCTTGTTGCCGAACAGGATGTACGAGAGCGACATCAGCAGCAGGAAGGGTCCCACGGTCATCGCCGAGCGGGTCGAGAGGTCGGCGTCCGAGAGCCAGGTCGCCGCGATCCAGCCGATGATGGCGGCGAGCAGCGCACCCACCAGGATGCCCGCGATCGTCGCGAGCCAGACGGGCATGCCGAGCTTGCTGGCGAACCAGACGGCGACGAACGCGGCGAACATGCCGGTCGCGGCCTGCGCGAAGTTGACGACGCGCACGAGGCGCGACATGAGGGTGAGCGTGACCGCGAACACGGCGTACACGCCGCCGGCGGCGAGGCCCGAGAGCGCGCCCTGCAGCAGGGCCCCGCCGTTCACGGCCGCCTCCCCGGTGCGCGATGGGAAGTGAGAAGCATGGGAATCCTTCGAGATCTGAAACGGAGGTGCCCGGTGCGGCTGGAGCGAAGCGCTCCAGCCGCACCGGGTGAGTCTGACCCTGAGCCCGTCGTGGGGATCGGCCCCCGCGAGCGGCTCAGGGCGCGGAGCATCAGCTCGCCGGGATCATCAGCCAGTCGTCGGCCGCCTTCTCCCAGGCGTTGGTGCCCGACTTCAGGGTGACGGGCCAGCCGCCCGGCTCGTAGTCCTGAGCGGCGATCTTGTCGAACTGGTAGGGGTAGGCGATCATCGGGTTGTCGATGGGATCCATGTTCGCGAGCGCCTCGTTGACGCTCTCGCGGGTGATGTCGCCCTCGATGCTCTCGAGCACCTCGACCATGAAGGTCGCGGCGAGGTAGCCGCCCTGGCTGAACGAGGTGAGCGTGATGCCGTTCTCCTCCATCAGCGCCTTCCAGTCGGCGTTCACGTCGCTGTCCTCGGTGAAGGGGTAGAACTCGGCGGGCACGTAGACGCCGGCCGCGCTGTTCGACACGGCCTGCGCGAAGCTCTCGCTGTACACCGAGGTGAGCATCAGGAAGGTGACGTCGTCCCAGCCCTGCTGGTTCGCGGCCTTGAGCATGCCGATGGCGTCGGGCTCGACGTTGTTGGTCACGATGCCGTCGCAGCCGGCCTCGCGCGCCTTCACCACGTAGGGGGTGTAGTCGGCGCCGCCGTAGGGAACTGTGTCGTCGACGTACAGCGGCTCCTTGCCGGTGATGTCGCTCCAGCGGTCGACGCCGGCCTGGTAGGCGGGGCCGGTCGAGCCGATGACGCTCGTCAGCACGCAGAGGTTCTCGAGGCCGAGCTCCTCGGAGCCGTAGAGCATCGTGAGCGTGGTGTCGTTGAACGGGCCGATGTTGGCCGGCGCGATGTTCGGGGAGTTGAAGCAGCCGGGGTCGACGCCGATGCCCTGGATCGAGCGCACGTTCTCCTGCTCGTAGTACTTCGCGTTGATCTCGCAGTCGAGCAGCGACGCGCCGCCGACGAGAGCGACCACTTCGTCGCTGCCGACCAGTTCGCGCGCGGAGGCGGTGGCGGTTGCCGGATCGGCCTTGTCGTCGGTGACCTTGTACTCGATCTGGCGCCCGTTGATGCCGCCGTCGGCGTTGACCTTGTCGAAGACGGCCGCAGCCGCCTCGGAGGCCTCGGGGAACGTGGCGGGGCCGCTGATGGTGTTGACGGAGCCGAGTTTGATCGGCGCGCCCTCACCGCCGCCGTCGCTGCCCGCGCAGCCGCTCAGCACGAGTGCGGCCGCCGCGGTCAGCGCGGCGGCGCCCAGGATGCGTGATTTCATGGTGTGTCCTCTCGGATGGGTGAAGGGGGGAGGTGAAGATCGGGATCAGACCGGCTGCACGTCGGGGTACTTGACGGTGCCGAGCGGGTAGATGTGGCCGCCTGCGCGCGAGTGCTCGGACTCGCCGCGGCCGTTGATGCCGAGGAAGATGCCGGTGGTCATGAGGTTGTAGCCGAGGTCGTGCAGCCAGACGCTCGCGACCGAGATGCGGAACTCGCGGAAGCAGAAGAGATAGAGGCCCTCGTCGAGCTTCCAGACGGTCGAGAGGTCCATGTCGCCGTGCCCGCGCTGCACGCCCTGCAGGTTCTGCCAGGCGTAGCGCTCGGTCGACATGTACACGTGCTCGTACAGGTGCTCGGGGCTGTAGCGGTAGAGGTTGCGCATGCCGATCAGGTCGCGCGACTCCGCGGGGGTGTCGCCGCTCGCCTCGCCGCCGTCGAGCTGAACGGCGTAGAAGTCCTGCTTCACCTGCGGCTCGCCCTCGACGCGCTCGGCGTCGATGTGCGAGTGGGCGACGATGCCGCGGCCGGTGCGCTCAGACCAGACGATCGTCACGGCCTCGCGCTCGCGCGACTCCAGCGGCAGGTTGAGGAAGAAGACGTCCTTGCGCACCTGCACGGCGTCGTAGGGGTCGCGCGCGTCGCTCGCGCCGATGACGCCGCTCGCGCTCCACGTCGCCGTCTCGGCGTCGAACCGCGCGGTGAGGGTGCTGCCGTCGTCGAGGGTGAGCGCCAGTCTGCGGCCCTCGAGCGACACGTTCGGCAGGCGGTAGGTGTCGATGCCCGCGGCGAACTCGTCGTACGTGGCCCACTCGTCGACGCCGCGGCGCTCGTCGCGGAGGTCGGCGATCTGTGCATCGGTCATTCTTCTTCGTCTCCTTTGATGAAGTCGGAAATGGCCGCGGAGGCCGCGGTATCCGGAATACGATTCTCAATGTAGAGAGTCGGAGGGCTTCGGTGTGCGGCGAGCACCGCCTACGACAACCTTCGTGCGCTACCGGTCAACGAGTATCACGACTCGGTTTCGGTCCGGTCCGCGCGGGGTGCGGCGGAAGCGCGCGACCCGCGGGGAGGGGAGCGCGACAGAGGCCTCCCCGGGCGGTCGGAACCGCTCGGGGAGGCCTCTGGGCGAGCGCGCTAGACGCGCCGCAGATCGCTCGGCGAGACGCCGTACGCCGACTTGAACACGCGGCTGAAGTGCGCGGCATCGGTGAAGCCCCAGCGGGAGGCGATCGCCGAGACCGTGCGGTCGCTGAGCACGGGATCGAGCAGGTCGGCGCGGCAGCGTTCGAGACGGCGCTCGCGGATCCAGGTCGACACCGTGGTGTCGGCCTGCCGGAACAGCGAGTGCAGGTGCCGCGTCGAGATGTAGTGGGCCGCTGCGATGCTGCCCGGCGAGAGATCCGTCGACGACAGGTGCAGATCGATGTAGCTGTAGATCTTCTGCAGCAGCACCTGATGCGGATCGCGCTGGCCCGGCTCGGCGTCGAGAATGCTCGAGAAGAGCGTGCCCATGAGGTCGAGACTCGTGTGGGCGAGCTTCGCGCGCACCGGGTCCGAGAGGTGGGCGAGCTGCGCGGGGAACTGCGATAGGAACGCCGTGATCACGGGGGCGACGCCCCGGTGCTCCTGGCTGAGCGAGACCGCGGTCAGCTGCTCCGTGAACGCGCTCGGCAGCTCGAGCCGATCCTTCGGGAACATCATGATGAGGTTGCGGAAGTCCTCGCCGAACAGCAGCGAGTAGGGCCGCGACGTGTCGTACACCGAGAGGTCCCCGGGCCGCATCACGAGCTCCTTGCCGTCCTGCACCAGGATGCTGCTGCCCGACAGCAGCAGGCTCACCTTGTAGTAGCCGCTGCCGCCGTTCGCGATCGTCTCGGGGGTGCGCTCCACGAGGTGCGGCTTCGCCGCGACCTCGGTGAACACGACGTCGTCGGCGTCGGCCGAGCACAGCCGCGCAGCGAACGGGCCGCTGCGCTCCGCGCTGATCTCGAGCGGCACGAACGAGGTCGAGATCATGCGGCGGAACACGCCGAGGCTCTCGACCTGGGTCGGCCGGGTCTCTGCGCGAGACGCGTTCTGCTGTTCTGCAGTCGGCATGCCAGTCACCTTTCTCATGATGCAACGCCTTTGATGCAACACCCTTTAGCCGAGAGGATACCTCCTAAACCTCGGCGAGGGCCTCCTCGAGAGCGCCGAGCAGGATCGGCAGCTCCGTCTCGCTGAACGCGAGCGGCGGGCGCACCTTCAGCACGCTCTCGTCGCGGCCGATGCGCGAGATGAGCACCTTGCGGGTCTTCATCGCCTCGACGACCTGCTTCGCGAGCTGCGGAGCGGGCTCGCCGTCGACCGCGAAGTCGAGGCCGAGGAACATGCCCACGCCTTTCGCCGAGCGCACGAAGTCGTACTGGTCGGCGAATCCGCGGAAGCGGGCCGCGGCCTCATCGCCGAGCGTCTTCGCCCGGGCCATGAGGCCCTCCTCAGCCATCTCGATCAGCACGGCCTCTCCGACCGCCGCCGACACGGGGTTGCCGGCGAAGGTGTTGAAGAACTCGTTGGTCGAGCCGAACGCGTCGAGCACGGCCTCGCTCGTCACGACCGCCGACATCGGGTGCCCGTTGCCCATCGGCTTGCCCATGGTCACGAGGTCGGCGTCCATGCCGGCGTACTGGTGGCCCCACATGTGGGTGCCGGTGCGGCCGAAGCCGCTCTGCACCTCGTCGGCGATCACCATGCCGCCCGCGGCCCGCACCCGCGACACGATGCCCTGCACGAGCCCCTCGGGCAGGCGGGGCATGCCCTCGGTCGAGAACAGGGGGTCGAAGAGACAGGCGGCCACGCCGTAGCCGGCCTCCTGCAGCGAGGCGATAGCCCCGTCGAGATCGGCGAGCGTCTCCGCGAGCACCTCCGCCTCGGGGCGCGGATCGCGATCCAGATCCGGGATCCGCAGCGCGCGCACGTTCGGGTCGAGCGGCGTCGCCGTCTTCAGGCCCGTGGTGAGCCCCGCGAGCGTGATCGTGGTGCCGTGGTAGCTGTAATCGGACACGATCATGCCGGTGCTGCCCGTCAGTTGGCGGGAGATGCGGATCGCCAGCTCGTTGGCCTCGGATCCCGAGTTGCCGAAGAACACGCGGTCGAGGCCGGTGTCGAAGGTCGAGAGCAGGCGCTCGGAGTAGTCGATCACTCGCTCGTTGAGGTAGCGCGTGTGCACGTTGAGGGTCGCGGCCTGCTGGGCCAGCGCCGACACGACCCGTTCGTTGCAGTGGCCCACGTGCGGCACGTTGTTGTAGCCGTCGAGGTAGCGGTCGCCGCTCGCCTCGGTGAACCAGACGCCCTTCGCCGACACGAACTGCAGCGGCTCGGTGTAGAACAGCGGCGAGTAGGGGCCGATGGTGCGATTGCGGCGCTCGATGAGTTCGGCGTTCGAGGTCATGCGGTGCTCCTTGATGGTGGGGTCAGACGGACACGAGCTCGCGCGAGAGGCGCACGATGTTCGGCAGCACGGTGGTGGCGTGCCACTCGGCGGTCGGCTCGCCGCGGCGATCGGCCGACCAGCCGAGGTAGGTGAGGCCGCGGGCCAGCAGGATCGCGGGAAACACCTCGTGGTCGGCCGCGTCGAGCGGGCGCACCGACTCGTACCCCGCGAAGAGGGCGTCGCGGTACTCGCCGTAGCGGGGGTGCGGGGTGAAGAAGTAGAGCGCGGTCGCGAGGTCGAAGAGGTGCCACCCGGCGGCGAAGTCGTCGAAGTCGATGAGCACGAGGCCGTCGGCCGTGCGCAGCACGTTCTCGGGGGTGAGGTCGGCGTGGATCGGGCCGAAGCGGTGCTCGGGGGTGCCGTACGCGCCGAGCACCTCGCGAATCCGCCCGATCGCGGCGACCACGGCCTCGCGATCCTCGCCCTGCAGCTCCTCGATCCGCAGCGGATCGCCCCAGGCGGGCTGCGGGCCGACGAGCCCGTCGAGATCCCAATCGTCGCGGGGCACCGCCATCGTGTAGCCCGACTGCTCGGTGGCGCGGTGCACCTCGGCTGCGAGTCGGCCGAGCTCGGCGAAGTCGGCCGGGTCGAGGTCGGCGGTGCCGGCGACCGCCGTGCGCTCGTCGCCGAAGCTGCCGCGGTTCGGGATGAGGTGCTGCAGGTCGACCTGGTGGACGCCGGCGGCGTGCTCGCGCCCGACCACGCAGAAGCCGCGCCCGTCGCGCGCCGTGACGAAGTCGGGCACCGCGACGCCCTCGCCGTGCAGCGCGCGCACGAAGTCGAGCTCGCAGCCGAGCTCGTCGTCGGTGTGGTAGCCCCGGCGGTGCACGCGCAGCACGTAGTCGGTGCCGCCGTCGCTGAGCGAGAACACGAAGTTCTCGCGCTGCTTGAGCAGGGCGAGCTCGGCCGAGGGGTCGAGGTCGTACTCGGCGAGGGCTTCGCGCGCGAGCTCTGCGGCGGCGGTGAGATCGACGGTGATCATGCGGTTCCTTCCGGCGGAGGCTGTCGGGCTCGCGCCCTCGACAGAAAACTATACGCTGAGTATAGAAACTGAACTCGGAGTACACAAGTGCGGGGTTCTGCTCCTAGACTGAGGGGATGCAGTCCGCGACCCCCGCACCCTCCACGCTGCGCGAGCGGCGGCAGCAGCGCACCCGCGAAGAGCTCGTCGAGGCCGTGCTCGCCGTCATCGGTCAGAGCGGCCTCGCCGACACCACGATTGACCGGGTCTCGGCCGAGTCGGGGGTGTCGCGCGGCACCGTCTACGCCTACTTCCCCGGCGGTCGCGACGAGCTGCTGCGCGCCGCATACGCCCGCCTCGGGTACGGGCTCGTCGAGCGCACCCGCGCCGCGGTGTCGGCGGCGAGCGACTGGCGAGGGCGGCTCGTCGCCCATGCCCGGGCCATGTTCGACCTGGCCGACGACCCCCGCATCGGCCACTTCTACAACGTGTCGGGCCCCACGCTCATCGTCGACGGCGCCGAGCGCGGCATCGGCTCGGGCGCGAGCATCGTGATGATCCGCGAGGCGCTCGAGGCCGCGCAGGCCGCGGGAGAGGTCGACCCCGCGGTCGACGCCGACGCGGTGGCCGCGCTGCTGGTCGGCGCGATGCGCGAGGCCGCGATGGGGGTCGCCGCGGGGGATCGGGACGCGGATCGCGCCTTCGCCGCGTTCGCCCGCCTCATCGACGGGCTCGCCGCGCGCTAGGCGGCAGCCGGCGGCGAGAGCGGGGACCTCCCGCGACGGCTCGACCTCGTCGAGAGGCGGAAAACGCATGCGCCGGCCCGGGAAGGCATGCGAAACCCGCCTTTCGGTGCTGCGGATCGGGTTGGGTCGCTGGAGCGCGGCGGGTGGGGCTCGGCCGGGGCCGCGGATCGGGTCGGGTCGCTAGAGTGCCGCGAGCAGCGCGTCGACCGCGGCGCGCGCGCGGGCCGTGCGGCCCTCGTCGCGGTCGAAGTCGCCGATGAACACGTTGCCGAGGGCGGCGGAGAGCACACCCTGCGCGGCGGCGTCGCGGGCCGCCTCCGGCGCGCCGTGCTTCGCTTCGGCGATGTAGGCGGCGAGTCGCTCGCGCGTCGACGAGTAGGCGGCGGCGAGCACCTCGGCGATCTCGGGGGTGGAGCGCGCGAGCTCCACGAAGGCGAGCACGATCGCGTTCTCCGAGCTGGACGCCGCGAACTCGGTGCCGAAGAGGTAGTCGAGCGCGCCGTCGAGGCCGTCGACGGCGGCGGGCAGGATCGCGGGCCGCCCGTTCTCGTCGGCGTAGAAGGCGCGCGCGGTGTCGAGCAGCAGGCGATCCCGGTTGCCGACGAAGTGGCGCACGTGCCCGCGCGACATGCCCGCCGCGTCGGCGATGCGGTGGAGTGTGGTGCCGCTGATGCCGTGCTCGGAGATGGTGCGCAGGGTCGCCTCGATGATCTGCTCGCGGCGCTCGTCGGCGACCGATGGGCGTGCCATGCGCGCTCCTTCCGGGATGGGTGCGGGCGCCGCGAAGCCCGCGGTGCCTCCCCGAAGAATAGCGGGATCTCGCCGCGAACAAAAATTGTCTAGTCGGACTTGACTAATTACGGAAGCGCCCCTACCTTGGTTCTCACCCGGCTGGTCCGGAGGGCGGTCTCGCCGTGAGGATGCTCTCGTGACGAGGGGTGCCGTGGTCGCGAGGGGAGGCATCCCGGGCGCGAGAGCAGGCACCCGTTCGCGAGAAGGGCACGCTCTCGCGAGACCGGCGCCCTCGCGGCGGCGAGACCCGGAGCCCCATCCCGAAGGAGTGATATGACGACGCAGTACCACCGCCTCGGCCCCGCGCCCGTGAGCGAGCTCGCCCGCGAGGAGCGGGTGCGCATGCGCGACGGGGTGCGCCTGGCGACCGACGTCTACCTGCCGCGGGCAGGGGGCTCGCGATCGACGGACGCGGATCGGCCGGAGGGAGCGGAGCGGCCGGCGCCGGACGCGGGCGCCGAGCAGGCGAACCTCGCGCAGACGGGTGCACTCGACGAGACCCCCGGCGACACGATCCTGATCCGCCTGCCCTACGACAAGAGCGGCGAGTACACCTTCATCCCGCTGATCGCCGAGTACTTCACGCGGCACGGCTACCGGGTGGTGGCGCAGGACGTGCGCGGCAAGTTCCGCTCGGAGGGGGAGGCGCTGCTCTTCGTGAACGAGGTGCGCGACGGCTCCGACACCCTCGACTGGATCGTACAGCAGCCCTGGTCGAACGGCCGCGTCGCGATGTGGGGCGACAGCTACTACGGCTACACGCAGTGGGCGGCGGCCGCGAGCGGCCATCCCGCGCTCAGGGCGATCGCCCCCCGGGTGACCGGCACGCAGCTGGGCGAGCCCGTGCACCGGCGCCCGGGCGATCGCACGCGTCCCGTCGAGTGGGCGATCACCAACCTCTACCCGCTCACCCACTTCCACGGGCCCGACACCTGGCTGTGGGAGCCCGACTGGTCGCGCAGGGACTTCGCGGCGCAGGCCGAGGCGTTCATGGCGCACGCCGGCTCGCGATCCCGCTCCTACGATCAGTGGGCGCCGCACCCGGTGACCCTGCCGCGCTTCCCGCAGGGCGACCCGTTCGCGGGCCGTTCCGTTCCGGCGCTGCACACGATCGGCTGGTGGGACAACTGCGCGCCGCTCTCGTGGGCCGACGTCGACGCGATCCGCGAGCACCCGAACTGGGATGCTCTCCACTACCTGCGCATCGAGCCGATCGACCATGAGAGCTTCCGCCTGGTCGAGCGCGCCGCCGACCGGGTCGAGCAGCGCAGCGAGGCGCAGATCCGTGCGCTGCTGCCCCGCACGCTCGATCCGGCGCTCGCCTTCTTCGAGGTGTTCGTGCGCGGCAACGGTTCGCCGGCCGATGTGCCGCGGGTGAGCTGGAACCTGGCGGCCAGCGACGAGGGGGACGCGGGGGAGATGCGGATCGCCGACGCCTGGCCGCCCGCCGGGGTGCGCGTCGAGACGCGCTTCGCGACGCCGCGGGGCGGTCTCGCCGCCGAGCGTCCGGCGGAGGCGGGCGAGGCGAGCTGGCGGCACGACCCCGCCGACCCGGTGCCCTCGAGCGTGCCCGACGCGTTCTCGTATCTGCTGCACCTGCCCGACGAGGCGCCCATCGGCGCCCGCGGCGACGTGCTCGTCTTCGAGGCGCCGGTGCAGCCCTGCGACGTCGATCTGGCGGGCCCGGTCGAGGCGCGCGTGCGGCTGCGCTCGAGCGGCCCCGTCGCCGACTGCTTCGTGCGGCTGCTCGACGTGGCGCCCGACGGCACGGCGCTCAGGATCGCGCGCGGTCAGCTGCAGCTGCGCGACGCGACGCGTGCCGAGACGCTCGCCATCGACCTCGGCCACGTGGGCTATCGGCTGCGCGCCGGTCACCAACTGCGGGTGCACGTGTCGAGCAGCGACTACCCGGAGTTCCTGCCGCAACCCGGCACGGGTGCGGACCCCTGGACCGAGGGGGAGCGGATGCGCACCAACACGCAGACCATCGTGATCGGCGGGGCCGACGCCCTCGCCATCGACATCCCCGTGCTGGAAGGAGCACTCGCATGACCGCCGCAACCGCAACGGCGCCCGCAGCCGCCCGCGCCCCCGGTGAACTGCCGGCGCCGACCCTCGAGTACGTCTTCGAGATCCGCGCGACGGTCGATCCCGATCTGCGCATCGGCCGCGGGGCCGACGAACTGCTCACCTTCACTCCGATCTCGGGCGGCAGCGTGACCGGGCCCCGCTTGAACGGAGAGGTGCTCGCGGGCGGCGGCGACTGGGCGGTCGAGCGCTCGGGAACCGCGCAGCTCGAGGCCCGCTACCTCATCCGCGCCGACGACGGCGCCGTGATCGACGTGCTCAACCGCGGCTACTTCCGCGCCACCGACGAGGTGATGGCGCGCATGGAGCGCGGCGAGGCGGTGCTCGAGAGTGACCCGGGCCTGTACTTCCGCACGGCTCCGGTATTCCAGACCGACGCCCCCGCGCATCGCTGGCTCGCCGAGCACCAGTTCATCGGCCTCGCCCGCGACGGCGAGGGCGGGGCCGGCGAGCCGCAGGTGTGCATCAGGGTCTTCGCGGTGCGATGATGCGCGGGATCGGGATCGGGATCGGGATCGGAGCCCGGGGCGGCGCGGGGATGGGCGCCGGCTCAGCGTCCGCGCGGCAGGGCGCGCAGCGCCGAGAGCGTGATCTCCCGGGTGCGCGCCGCGTGCCAGTAGGCGGGATCCTCGGCGTTCGCGAAGTAGGAGCCGCGCAGCAGCAGGTAGCCCAGCTCGGTCGCGAGTGCGGGGTCGGCGTAGCCGGCCTCGCGGGCAGCGCGGTGCAGCACGGTGCGGTACGCCTCAGATTCTCGGCGCAGGGCGTCGCGCAGGGCGGGTTCGGTCTCGGCATTGGCCACGATCTCGAGGATCAGGGCGCGCAGCACGGGCTCGACCTCGTCGGGCTCGGGCTCCCACGAGACGAGCGCCTCGAAGCGCTCGACCGGCGAGAGGCCGTCGGCGGCGCCCTCGTACTCGGCGCGCCAGCGCGCGCTCGCGCGGTCGAGCACGTTGAGGATGAGCTCTGCCCGCGAGGGCAGGTAGTTCGTGACGAGGGTGGTGGACCCGCCGAGCTCGCGGGCGACCGCCCGAATGGTGACGGCGTTCGCGCCGGCGCTGCGCGCAACGCGGATCGTGGCCTCGGCGATGGCCTGCAGGCGTGCTTCGCGGTCGATGTCCTTGGGCATATCGCGAGCCTAGCGAGCAGCGAAACCAAAATGCAACATTGATATACAACAGCGTTATATTATGATGACGAGGGGACGGATCACCGACGATCCACCCCGAAGCGATTCCGAAAGGACGGAACCATGAAACGAAGCGGACTGGTCGTAGGACTGGCGCTCGGAACAGCGGCGCTCTTCGCCGTCACCGCCTGTGCACCCCGCGAGGGCGGCACCGCCGACAATCGCGAGGCGATCGACGAGACGCAACTCGTCACCGCGCTGCCCGCCGGCGAGAACCCGGTCGACGAGGTCGTGTGGTCGGTCGTCGAGGGGGAGCCCGCGACGCTCGATCCCGGTTCCTCGGCGACCGTGATCATCCCCAACCTCTGCGAGAACCTGCTGCAGCTGCAGCCCGACTTCTCGATCGCTCCCGGCGTCGCGGAGAGCGCGGACTGGGCCGATCCCGTCACGTTCGTCATCAAGCTGCGCGACGACGTCACCTTCTGGGACGGCACCCCGCTCACGGCCGACGACGTCGTCTACAGCCTGCAGCGCGGCCAGAACCCCTCCTCCCAGTGGTACGCCGCCTTCGTGCTCATCTCGAGCATCGAGCAGACCGGCGACCTCGAGGTCACCGTGCGCTTCAACGCCCCCGACTCCGCCTTCCGCGACGCCATCGCGGGCGGCGCCGGCGCCGTGATGAGCCGGGCCTACGGCGAGCAGGCCGGCCCCGCCCTCGGCACCTCCGAGGGCGGCCTCATGTGCACCGGCCCCTACCAGCTCGAGCAGGGCGGCTGGAAGCCGGGCAGCGAGATCGTCACCACCGCGAACGAGCACTACTGGGGCGGCGCCCCGCTCGTGCAGACGCTCAAGTACGTCTTCGTCACCGACGGGTCGACCCTCTCGACCGCGCTCGCCCAGGGCGAGATCGACGGCGCCTACAACGTGCCGCCCGGATCGCGCAGCACCTTCGAGGGCGAGGGCGCCGGCAGCCTGATCCTCGGCCCCTCCACCGCGTCGTTCAGCTTCGGCCCCGCGACCGCAGAGGGCCCCGCCGCCAACCCCGCGATCCGCCAGGCGCTCAGCCTCGCCATCGACCGCGAGAAGTACATCGACACCGTGCTGAACGGGCTCGGCGAGGTGCAGAAGACCATCGTGCCGCCCTTCACCTTCGGCGAATCCGAGGCGAGCAGCGTCTACCAGGCGGCCTACGACGAACTCGACGCCCCCGAGGTCGACCTCGAGCGGGCCGAGCAGCTCATCGAGCAGAGCGGCGAAGACGTGAGCCGACCCCTCGTGGTCGCGATCCCCGCGGGCGCCAAGGAGTTCCAGCAGACCGCCGCGATCATCCAGAGCGCGGGCAAGAGCATCGGGCTCGACATCGAGATCGACGAGATGCAGCCCGCCGACTTCGGCGCCATGTTCTACGACCCGGGCGCCCGCGACGGCATCGACTTCGTCGCCACGCAGGGCTACCTCGAGACCCCGGGCGTGATCGGCTACCCCTCGCTGTTCATGCTGCCCGAGGATCGCGGCGGCGTCTTCAACTGGAGCGCCTACTCGAACGACGAGGTCACCGCCCGCATGGAAGCGGCCCGCACCGCCACCGACCCCGAGACGGCGGCCGAGGAGTTCGTCGCCGCGCAGCGCGTCTTCGCCCCCGACCAGCTGCAGGTCACCCTCGCCGGCGCCTACCAGCTCACGTACCTCTCGGACGAGCTGACCGGCGCCACCACCTCGATCGCCATCTACAGCAGCCCCTGGGCGCTGCACCTCGGCGGCAAGTAGGCCCCGCTCCGGGCCCGTCGCGGGGGTGCGCTCCCTCGACTGGCCCGGAGACCGGCACCGGCCCCAAGAACAGACCTACAAGGTAAGGAACACACACGGTGAACGGACTCGTGCTGCGCACGCTGATCGGAAGACTGGGCGGCCTGCTGCTGACCCTCTTCCTGTCGAGCGTCGTGATCTTCTCCGCCCTGCTGCTCACACCTGGCGACCCCATCGCGGCACTCGCGGGCGGGGCGAAGCCGACGCCCGAGCTCATCGCGCAGATACGCGCCGAGCACCACCTCGACGACCCGATCTGGTCGCGCTACCTGCAGTGGCTGGGCGGCGTCTTCACGGGCGACTTCGGCCGGTCCTTCGTCTACAAGACCGACGTGCTCGACCTCGTCGCGCCGCGCTTCGGCGTCACCTTCCAGCTGGTGCTGCTGACGGTCGTGATCATCCTCGTCTTCGGCGTCGGATCGGGCATCCTCGCCGCCACCCGCGGCCCCGCGGTGGATCGCGCCGTGGCCGTCGCCACCGCGCTCGGCATGGCGCTGCCCACCTTCGTCGTCGCGATCCTGCTGATCTGGATCTTCGCGAAGAGCCTCGGCTGGTTCCCCGTCTTCGGCGAGGGATCCGGCGGGTGGGACCGTCTCTGGCACCTGATCCTGCCCGCGGTGTCGCTCTCCGTCATGTTCATCGCGTACATCAGCCGCGTCACCCGCTCCTCGCTCGTGGCCCAGCTGCACTCCGAGCACGTCGAGACGGCGAAGGTGCGCGGCATCCCTCGCGGCCGCATCTTCCGCGTGCACGTGTTCCGCAACGCGTCGCCTCAAATCCTCGCGATCTCGGGCACGACCATCGCGGGCCTCTTCGCCGCGTCGGCCATCGCCGAGCAGGCGTTCGGGCTCGGCGGCATCGGCTCGCTGCTCACCGAGGCCGCGGCCCGCAAGGATCTGCCCGTCGTGCAGCTCGTGTCGCTGCTGCTCGTCGCCATCTTCGTGGTGCTGAACGCGGTCGCAGACCTGCTGAGCGCCCTCATCGATCCCGACACCGTCACCGCAGGGAGGCAGGCATGAGCGTCGCCCAGCTCGCATCCGGCCGCGCGCCGAGGGCGGCGATCCGCGCCGCCCAGAAGGACTGGATGTTCGTCACGGCCCTCGCCGTGTTCGGCCTCATCGCGCTCGCCGCCGTCCTCGGGCCGTGGATCGCGCCCTACGACCACACCGAGCTCTACGCGGGCGACGTGAACGGCGTCGTCTCGGCCGCGCACCCGTTCGGCACCGACGACGTGGGCCGCGACATCCTGTCGCGCGTGCTCGTCGGCGCCCGCACGAGCGTCGTGGCCCCCATCTTCGTGGTGATCCTCTCGACCGTCGCGGGCGCCTCGCTCGCGGTGCTCGGCGCCTGGTTCGGGGGCGCCCTGCGCGGCACGATCGCCCGCGTCGTCGACGTGATCTTCGCGATCCCCGGCCTCGTGCTCGCCGTGCTGGCGGTCGCGATGTTCGGCAAGGGGCTCGTGGCCCCGGTGATCGCGCTCTCGATCGCGTACATCCCCGTCGTCGCCCGGCTCACGCAGACGGCGGCGTCGCGCGAACTCGGCAAGCCGTACATCGCGGCGCTGCGCGTGCAGGGCGTGTCGAGCCTCGCGATCTGCTTCAAGCACCTCGTGCCCGCGCTCGTGCCCGTGGTCGCCGCGCAGATGGCCGTGGGCTTCGGCTACGCCATGCTCGACCTGGCCGCGATCTCGTTCCTCGGCCTGGGCGAGCAGCCGCCCGCCGCCGACTGGGGCGCCATGATCGCGAGCGGCCAGTCCGGCATCCTCGCGGGCGCCCCCGAGCAGTCGCTGTTCCCCGCGATCTTCGTGGTGCTGACCGTGCTGTCGGTGAGCATCATCGGGGCCCGCGTCACCACCTGGGCAGAGGAGAAGGAACGATGAGCACTCCCGAGAACGCCGCGGACGCGATCTCCGAGGCCGCCGCGGCAACCGCCGCCGAGCCCGTGCTCGAGCTCGACGGGCTGTCGATCTCGATGCCCGGCCGCACGCTCGTGCACGACTGCTCGCTGCGGGTCGGCGCCGGCGAGGCCGTGGGCCTCGTGGGCGAGTCGGGATCGGGCAAGACGCTCTCGGTGCGCGCCGTCGCGGGCCTGCTGCCCGCGCACTTCGAGACCGGCGGGTCGATCCGCATCCTCGGCCGCGACATCTCCGAGCTGGGCGCGCGCGAGCTGCGCGAGCTGCGGGCCCGCCGCGTCGGCATGGTCTTCCAGACCCCTCGCGCGCACCTCAACCCGCTGCGCTCGATCGGCGACTTCATGACCGAGGCGCTCGTGACGGTGGCCGGCGCGAAGCCAGAGACGGCCAGTGCGCGAGCCGTCGAACTGCTCGACGAGGTCGGGATCACCGATCCCGCGCGCCGCCTGCGGCAGTTCCCGGCCGAGCTGTCGGGTGGTCTGCTGCAGCGCGTGATGATCGCCGCGACCCTCGCGATGGATCCAGAGATCCTGCTCGCCGACGAGATCACCACCGCCCTCGACGTCACCACGCAGGAGGAGGTGATGGCCGTGATCGGCGAGCTGCGGAAGCACCGCGAGCTGTCGATGCTGTTCATCACCCACGACCTCGCGCTCGCGGGCGCCGTCACCGACCGCGTCGCCGTGATGCGGCAGGGGCGCACGATCGAGACGCTGCGCTCGGCCACGATGCGCCGCGACGCGCGCGAGGAGTACACGCGCGTGCTCATGTCGGCGGCGCTGCCCGAGGGCGACGGGGGATCCGGATTCGCCCGTCCGAATTTCGGATCGCACCGATGTCTCGGAGCGGAGGCCGGGTTCTCACCCGAAGCACCGGCGTCGTCCGAAGTATCGACGGGCGGGCGCCGCGGCCCCGATCCGGCGCAGGCCGCGCCGATCCTCGCCGTCGCCGGCCTGCGCAAGACGTTCCGGGTGCGCAGCGCGAAGGGCGGCGGCCGCGAGACCTTCGTCGCGGTCGACGACGTCTCCCTCGAGCTCGCACCCGGCGGCTCCCTCGGCATCGTGGGCGAGTCGGGATCCGGCAAATCGACCACGGCCCGCATCATCTGCGGCCTCGAACGCGCCGACGCCGGCACCGTGACCGTGGCCGGCGACGACTGGAGCTCCCCGGCGCGCGGCACCGCCGCCCGCCGCGCCCGCGCGAAGACCGTGCAGATGGTGTTCCAAGACCCCTACCAGTCGCTCGACCGCCGGCAGACCGTGCGCGAGTGCCTCGCCGAGGCGATCCGCGTGCACCGGCCGCGCGACCCCCGCGCGGCCGTCGAAGCCCGCACCTCAGAGCTGATGCGGCAGGTGCGTCTCGACGGGACCCTGCTCGACGCCCGGCCGCGCTCCCTCTCGGGCGGGCAGCGGCAGCGGGTCGCGATCGCGCGGGCGCTCGCCGCCGACCCGCGCATCCTCGTGCTCGACGAAGCAGTCTCCGCGCTCGACGTCACCACCCAGGTCGAGATCCTCTCGCTGCTCGACGCCATCCGACGCGATACCGGGGTGGCGCTGCTCATGATCACCCACGACCTCACCGTGATCCGTCGCCTCTGCGACCGCGTCGCCGTGATGCGGGCGGGCGCGATCGAGGAGTACGGCACCGCCGACGAGATCCTCGACTCGCCCCGAGCCGAGTACACCCGGCTGCTGCTCGACTCCATCCCGCGCGAGGGGTGGAAACCGCGCCGGCGACGGCTCGGCCGCACCTCGGCGATCCCCGTCGTCACCGCCGCCCAGCCCATCCCCGACATGGAGGACCTCGCATGACCCCCGCACCCGAACTCATCGAGCCCGCGTTCGAGTTCTGCTTCGAGCTGCGCGTCGACGTGGCCGACGCCATTCCCGTCGGCGGATCGGACGAGGGCGAGGGCCTGCACTTCGCGGGCATCAACGGCGGTGCGTTCGAGGGCCCCCGCCTGCGCGGGCGCATCCTGCCCGGCGGTGGCGACTGGTGGCACGGCCGCGGCCTCACCGTGCGGCTCGACGCGCGCTACGTGATCGAGGCCGAGCTGCCGGGCGGTGCCGGGCGCGCAGCGATCGACGTCGTGAACCGCGGCACCTGGCGCACCGAGCCCGAGAGCTTCGAGCGCATGCTCGCGGGGGAACCGGTGGGCGAGCGCGAGCTCTACTACCGCACCGCCTTCGTGTTCCAGACCGAGCACCCCCAACTGCAGTGGCTCGCCGAATCGCAGTTCGTCGGCTACGCGCGCCCCGAGCCCGGCCGCGTCGTGATCCGCGTGTTCCGGCTGGTGTAACCGCCGCCCCCGGGCGCCCGCGATCCCGTCCCGAGCACCCAGAAGCACCCACCCAGAAAGAAGCACCCATGTCAGCACCAGCAGACCTCTGCATCGTCTCCGGCCGCGTGTTCGACGGCCGCGTGCGCACCGTGCACACCGCCGTCGCCGTGCGCAAAGACCGCATCCTCGCGGTCGGCGACGACGCCTCCGTGCTCGCGCACCGCGGCCCCGACACGCGCGTGGTCGACGCCGGCGGCGGCGCGATCCTGCCCGGCTTCGTCGACGCGCACGCCCACGCCGTCTTCGCCGGCGTCGAGCGCCTCAGCCTCGACCTGACCCCCGCGACCACCGTCGAGCAGACGCTCGACCTGATCGCCCGCGCGGCGGCTCGGCTCGACGAGGCCGCAACCCCCGATGCCTGGCTGGTCGGCGGCGGGTGGTCGCACGAACTCCTGCCGCACCCCACCCGCCAGATGCTCGACGCGATCGCCCCCGACCGGCCGGTCGCCCTGAGCGATGCCGGCCACCACACGCTCTGGGCCAACACCCGGGCCCTCGAGATCGCCGGCATCGACCGCGACACTCCTCAGCCCGCCAACGGGCACGTCTACCACGACGAGCAGGGCGAGCCGACCGGCTACCTCAACGAGGGCGGCGTCGAACTGCTCGCCCCGTCCATCCCCGCCGCGACCGTCGCGGAGATGACGGCCGGCCTGCTCGAAGCCCAGGCCTACCTGTGGTCGCTCGGCGTCACCGGCTGGCACGAGGCGATCCTCGGCGAGTTCAACGGCAAAGCCGACTGCACCCCCGCCTACCTCGCCGCGACCGCCGACGGAACGCTGCGCAGCCGCGTCTCGGGTGCGCTGTGGATCCCACCGGGCACGACCGCGGCCGACGTGCCCGCGCTCGTCGAGCGATTCGAACGCCTGCGCGCCGAGAACGAGGCCGCCGGGCTGCCCTCCGCCACGTGCAAGGCGATGGTCGACGGCGTGCCCCAGGGCGAGACCGCCGCACTGCTCGACCCCTACTGCTCGCACCCGCACTCGGGCGAACTGCACATCGACGCCGAGACGATGCGCGAGCTCGCGATCCGGCTCGACGCCCGCGGCTTCGCCCTGCACCTGCACGTCATGGGCGACCGCGGCACGCGCATCGCCCTCGACGCGATCGAAGCCGCGCGACGGGCGAACGGCCCCGGCCCCCGGCACCACCTCGCGCACCTGTCGATGATCGACCCCGACGACTCCCGGCGCTTCGGGGCGCTCGGGGTCACCGCCAACATCCAGGGGCTGTGGGCCACCACCGACCCGTCGATGATCGCGGTCGTGGGCGAGGCGCGGTCGGCGAGGTCGTACCCGTTCCGCGAGCTGATCGAGAGCGGCGCCGACATCGCGATGGGCTCCGACTGGCCGGTGTCGCTCGCCGACCCCTGGCAGGCGATCCACGTCGCCGTCAACCGGGCGCACCCCTTCGGGCCCGGCGCGGGGCTGCCGCCGCTCGACCCATCGCAGGCCCTCACGCTCGCCGAGGGGCTGGCCGCCTACACGAGCGGCTCGGCCTCGCTCGTGCTCGGCTCCGCCGGCCGTGTGCGGGTCGGCGAGCGCGCCGACCTGGTCGTCTCGACCGAGGATCCGTTCGAGATCCCGCCGGATCAGCTGTTCCGCGTCGCTGCGGCCATCACCGTGGTCGGCGGCGACGTGGTGCACGAGCGGATCGCCCCCGCACCCCATCCGCAAGCAACCGTGTAAGGAAGCACACCCCATGAAGATCGTCATCGCAGGTGCCGGAATCGGCGGCCTCATCACCGCCCTGAGCCTGGAGGCCGCCGGCTTCACCGACATCACCGTCGCCGAGCGCACCCCCGAGATCCGCGGGCTCGGGGTGGGCGTCAACCTGCTGCCGCACGCCGTGCGCGAGCTCACCGAGCTGGGCGTCGCCGACCGCATCGCCGCGCTCGGCGTCGAGCCCGGCACGCTCAGCTACTACAACCGCCACGGCCAGCCGATCTGGAGCGAGTCGCGCGGCCGCGACGCCGGCTACGCGTGGCCGCAGCTCTCCGTGCACCGCGGCCGCCTGCAGCTCGAACTCCGCGACCTCGTCGAGGAGCGCCTCGGCGACGTGATCCGGCTCGGCCACAGGCTCGTCGACCTGCGCGAGGGCGTCGACGGCCGGCCGGGAGCGACCGCCGTGTTCGAGCTGACCGACGGTAGCCGCACCGAGCTCTCGGGCGACCTCGTCATCGCGGCCGACGGCATCCACTCCGCCGCGCGCAAGCTCTTCTACCCGGACGAGGGCGAACCCGTATGGAGCGGTCTCACCCTGTGGCGCGGTACCGCCCTCGTCGACCCCCTGCTCGACGGTCGCACCATGGTGATGGTGGGCGACGCCGAGCAGAAGTTCGTCGCCTACCCGCTGAGCGGCCCGCTCGAAGACGGCCGCCAGCGCCTCAACTTCATCGCCGAGCGCCGCGGCGGCGGCTCGCCCTCGGCCGACTGGAACCGACAGGTCGAGCGCGGCCCGATCGCCGAGATCTTCGAGGGGTGGCGCTACGACTGGCTCGACATCCCCGCTGTGATCGCGGGCGCGGAAGAGCTGCTCGAGTACCCGATGGTCGACCGCGACGCGATCCCGCAGTGGGTGTTCGGGCGCGTCGTGCTGCTCGGCGACGCCGCCCACGCGATGTACCCGAACGGTTCGAACGGCGGCTCGCAGGCCACCCTCGACGCGCGCACGCTCGCCTACGAGCTGGCGACGGCGCCCTCGATCGACGCGGCGCTCGTCGCATACGAGGGGGCGCGCCGCCCCGCCACGGCCCGCCTGCTCGAGCTCACGCGCCAGACCGGCCCCGAGCGGGTCATGCAGATCGCCTACGAGCGCGCCCCCGACGGCTTCGTCGATGTCCACGACGTGATCCCGCGCGAGGAGCTCGAATCGATCGCCGCGGAGTACAAGATCGCGGCGGGGTTCCACCCCGAGCAGCTCAACGCGCGCTCGTCGTTCACGGCGCGCGCGGGCGGTGGGGCGACGGACGGGTCGGCCGTCGCCGGGGCGTCGTGAACGACGGCGCCGGGATCGCGCCGGGATCGGCGCCGTCGCTGATCCCCGTGTGCGAGGTCGTCGTCGAGCTGGGGGAGCCGCTCGACTTCGGCCCGACCCGCGACGGCGCGCGCCGCTTCACCCCGATCGTCGGGGGAGAGCTGCGGGGGATGCCGGGGGCCGACGCGGGGGAGGCGGTGCGCGGCCTGCGCGCCGCGATCCTGCCGGGCGGCGGCGACCGCCAGCTGCTGCGCGCTCCCCGACCCGGTCCAGGTGCCGACGCCGCGCCGACGGTCGAGATCGACGCGCGCTACGACGCCCGCACCGCCGACGGCGCGCTGATCGGGGTGCACGCGATCGGCATCCGGCGCGTGCTGTCCGGCGAGAGCGGACGATTGGGATCCACCCCGCCCCGCGTCTACTTCAGGGTGATGCTGCGCCTCGAGACGGCGGAACCCTCGCTCGCCGAGCTGCAGGAGGCGCTCTTCATCGCCGATGGCGTGCGCGAGGCCGACCGGGTGCGCCACACCGTCTACCGCGTGGGCTGATCCGGCCGTGTCGCGTCGGCGCCCTGCCGAATCACTGCGCCGCCGCGCCGCCCGGGCGCGGAGACGCGGAGTCCCGAACCGCTGCTTCGAGATCGAAGACGCTGTTCGGGACTCCGCGTTTCGGGAGTCGCGGGGGCGCCGCGACGGGCGCCGCTAGTAGTTGACCACGAGCGACGGCAGCCACAGGATGATGTCGGGCACGGCGAACAGCACCGCGACGACCGCGAGGTCGAGCAGCACGAACGGCAGGACGCCGCGGAACACCTCGGTGACCTTGACCCCCGACGTGCCCGAGACCACGAAGCAGCTGATGCCGACCGGCGGCGTCACCATGCCGATCTCGATGAGCTTCACGACCAGGATGCCGAGCCAGATGTTGTCGAAGCCGAGCTCGGCCGCGACGGGCGCGAGCAGCGGCACGGTGATCACCAGGATCGACAGCGACTCGAGCGCCATGCCGAGGGGCAGCAGCGCCAGCAGCAGGATCGCCATCGTCAGGTGCGGGTCGAGACCCGCGTCGACGATGCCGGCGGTGAGCATCTGCGGCACCTTGGCGGCGACGAAGAAGACCGACAGGATCGCCGAGCCCACGATGATCGCGAAGACCATCGAGGTGGTGCCGGCCGTCTCCTTGAGCGCGTCGACGATCGCGTGCAGGGTGGCCCTCGCGCCTGAGCGCATGTTCTCGATGAGCACCATCACCATCGCCGCGAGGGCGCCGATGGCGGCCGACTCGGTGGGGGTGACGATGCCCGAGTACATGCCGCCGAGCACCACGCCGAAGAGGATCACGATGTAGACGAGACCGCGCTTCGGCAGGTCGCGGTAGCGGGTCGCGCTCTCGTCGGCCCGCCGCTCGCGCGTCGCGCTCGCCGCGTCGTCCTTGCCCGACGCGGCCTCGAGAGCGGTCTCGAGCGATGCGTCGGCGTCGGCGCGACGCTTGAGGGCCTTGCGACCGGCGACCATCATGTAGGCGGAGTAGACGAGCGCCGACATGACCCCCGGAATGATGCCGGCGGCGAACATCTTGGCCACCGACTCGCTCGTCATGATCGAGAAGAGCACCAGGATGATGCTCGGCGGGATCAGCACGCCGAGGGTGCCGGCGACCGCGACGCTCGCGGTGGCGAGCGGGGTGGGGTAGCCGTGCTTGCGCATCTCGCCCACGGAGAGCTTCGACATGGTGGCGGTGGTGCCGATCGACGACCCCGAGACGGCGGCGAAGCCGGCGCACGCCATGACCGTCGCGACGCCGAGGCCGCCGGGCAGCCTGCGGAAGGCGTGCGCCGCGACCGCGAACACCTGCTCGGCGATCTTCGCCTTCATGGCGAACATGCCCATGAGGATGAACATCGGGATGATCGTGAGCGTGAACTTCGCGGTGTCGTCGAACGGGATCGCACCCAGCATGTTGGTGGCGAAGTCGAAGTCGCGCAGCAGCAGCAGGCCCACGGCGCCCGAGAGCCCGAGTGCGAACGCGGCGGGCATGCGGGTGGCGAGCAGCGCGAGCAGCAGCAGGATGATCGCAATGACGAGGGGGCCGTTATGCATCGCTCGCATCCTTCCGGTTCGTCTCGTCGTCGGCGACGATGACGGGTTCGTTCGCCGCGGTGAGCGACGAGATGTCCTCGCGCTCCTGCACCGCGACCTGCAACGAGGTGGTGTCGGTGACGGTCGTCTCGAAGCTCTGGTAGCCGAGCACCTCCTTGCCGCGCACGAGGCGGGCGACGTTGACGACGGCGACGAGCAGCATCGCGACGAGGCCGACGACGATGAGCCAGCGCGCCGGCCACAGCGGCCAGTTGACGAGGCCCATGCGCGACTCGTTCTTCTCGGTCGATTCGAGCGCGCGCGCTCCGGTCGCGTAGGCGAGCCAGAGCAGGATGAGGGCGGTGGAGGACCAGCCGAACGCGACGACCCAGCGGCTCGCGCGGCGGGGCAGCCGGTCGGTGACCAGATCGACGGCGATGTGGCCGTTGGTGGCGCCCGTGTAGGCGAGCCCCAGGAAGACGGCGGCCACGAGCACGGTCTCCCCGAGTTCGAGCACGCCGGGGATGGAGGCGCCGCTGACCCCGCGGGCGATCACGTCGACGGTGATGGCGACCATCATCGTGACGGTCGCGAGCGTCGCCAGCACGCCGAGGAATGAGCTCGTTCCGAGCACGAATCTCTTCATGGTGTCTGTTTCTCTCTCGAGCGCGATGAGCGCGGGTCCGGACCGTGAGGATCCGGACCCGCGCAGATCGGGGAGCGGTTACTTCTCCTCGAAGCGGGTGATGCAGGTGGACACCGGGTCGTCGCCCTGCGCGCCCGCGCCCGCCTGCTCGAGCGCTTCGACATAGGCGTCGAAGTAGCCCTGCGCGTCGGCGAGGCCGTCGGCTTCTGCCTGCTGCACGTAGTCCGCGATGAGCTGATCCTGCACGAGGTCCTTCCACTCGGCCGTCGCGGCCGCGCTCCACGCGGTGAGGCTCTTCGTGTTGGGGAAGTCGATGAGCGCGGTGCACTGCTCGTCGTTGACCGAGTTGAACTGCTCGATGGCGGCGCCGCGGTTGAAGTCGTCGCGCACCTCGTCGACGATGGCGCGCAGGTCGGCGGGCAGGCCGTCGTAGAAGTCCTGGTTCATCCAGAGTGCGAAGGTGGTGTAAGCGCCGACGCCGGGGTCGGTCCAGGTGTCGAGCTGCTCCATGAGCTTGTAGTCGACGGGGCCGTCGAGCGTCCACGACACCGCGTCGGCCACACCGCGCTCGATGTTCTCGTAGGTCTCGGCGGCCGGCATCGAGACGACGTTCGCGCCGACGGCGTCGAAGGCGGCGGGCAGCGACGATCCGATGGCGCGCAGCTTGAGGCCGTTGAGATCGGCGATGCCGTCGACGGGGCCGTTCGAGCCGATGATGGTGGTGCCCGGGCTCCAGGCGCCCATGAACTCGATGCCCATGTCGTCCCACTGGGCGACGGCCGACTCGTTGTTGAGGTTGACCTCGTAGAGGGCCTCCATGAGGGCCTGCGGGTCGTTCACCATGAAGGGGATGCCCGCGACCGACATCGAGGGGAACATCGAGGCCGAGTAGTCGGAGATCGAGACGCCCACGTCGGCGCGGCCGTCGCGCACGCACTCGGCGATCTCGGGGGCCTTGCAGATCGACTCGGGCTCGGTGCGGTCGACCGTGATGCGCCCGTCGGAGCGCTGCTCGAGCTCGCTGAAGAACCACTCGACGGCGGGGGCGCTCGGGGTGTTCGGCAGCACCATCGTCATGGCGTTGACGGTGACGCTCTCGCCGCTCTCGGCGGGGGCGGCCTCGTCGGCGCCGCCGCTGCAGGCCGTGAGCGTGAGCAGACCCGCGGCGGCGAGTGCCAGGGCGGGCGTCGTGAGTCGGGCTGTGGTCATGGTTCCTCCTTGAAATGAGCAGATCGGTGTTCTGCTGCGACCGGTGCGCCGAGCCCCCGCGCACTTCGCGCATTCATTATCTACACACCGAGGTCAACTATCGAAGCCAGATATACGATCGTGTCTAATCTGTGATCTTTCATAGCGAAAGCATCGGAGAGTGATCAAGAACCAACGGCATATCGATGTATCGGCATGGGAAACAACCCGGTCGCGGCAAAGCGGACGGGCGACGTCGCCCGGAGAACGACGCCGCCCCCGCCGCTCGAGAGCGACGGGGGCGGCGGGGGCGCAGTGCGCGACCGGCTACTCAGCCGGCACGTCGAGACCGTTGACGCGCTGGATCTCGCGCTGGTACTCGGCGACGACGCTGCGGGAGACGCGGCAGTCGAGCAGGATCGTGCCCTGAGCGCCGGCGGCCGTCCAGGCGCTCAGCGCATCGAGGTCCTCGAGGCGCTGCACGCGCACGCCCTGCGCGCCGAGCGCGGTCGCGAGCCCTGCGAAGTCGACGTCGGGGATGAGCATGGGATCCTGTCCGAGCCCCATCGCTCCGTAGAGGTGCACCTCCGCGCCGTAGGCGCCGTCGTTCCAGACCACGATCACGCCGCTCGGCGAGGTGCGGATCGCGGTCTCGAGATCCGCGAGCGCCATCAGACCGCCGCCGTCGCCCGTGCTCAGCACCGTCGTCGTGCCCGGGGCCGCGGCGGCGACGCCCGCCACGGTCGGGAAGCCGAGGCCGATGGTCTGATAGGCGGTGCCGACCATGATCATGCGCTCGGGCGAGGCCACGTGCCACCGCGTGTTGGCCCAGCCGATGAAGTGGCCGCCGTCGGTGGTGACGTGGCGGTTCGCGGGCAGCAGCTCGTCGAGCCGCGCGGCCACCGCCCGGGGATCGAGGCGGCCGTCGGCGCAGATGCCGTCGGGGTGGGCGAGCAGGCCGTCGTCGCGCACGCGGAGGGCGCCGCCGGGCTCGAGCCCGAGCACGCTCTCGCGCCACCCGCTCGGCAGACGGCCCGCGTCGACCAGGGCGCCCCGCAGCGTCTCGAGCGTCGCCCGGGCATCGCCCTGCAGCAGCAGGTGCGTGATCGGGCGGTTCGTCTTGGGCGGGGCGACCTGCTCGTCGTCGATGCGGATCACGGTGGCGCCCGGTCCGAAGAGGTCGCCGAAGCGCATCGTGAACTGATTCAGGCTCGCGCCGACCACCAGCACCACGTCGGCCAACTCGATGGTCTCCATCGCGGCCTGCTGGCCGAAGCCGCCGGTCACGCCGAGGTCGAAGCGGGCGGCGGGGAAGATGCTGCGGGCCAGTGCCGTCGTGGCGGTGAGCGCGCCGAGCGCGTCGGCGATCGCGCCGAGCTCGGCCGAGGCGCCGGAGAGGTGCGCACCGCGGCCGGCCAGCACCACCGGCCGCTCGGCCTCGAGCAGCGCGCGCACCGCGGCCTCGAGCTGGTGGCCGGCCGGGCCGCCCAGCCGCTCCGGCTGGGGTGCGACGGCAGGGGCGGCGTGCCCCGCCACATCGGCGACCGACGCGCTGAGCGAGGCCAGCACGGCGGGATCGCCGAGGTCGATGCCGGGGAAGGGGGCGCCGTTCGCGCCGGCCGCCGGCTGCGGTTCGACGGCGGGCGCCGAGACGAGGTCGTAGGGGATGCCGAGCACGACGGGGCGGCGCACGCGCTGCGCGTAGGCCACCGCTCGATCCACGGTGCGGTCGATGTTCGCGACCGAGAGCATGTGGGTGCGCACGCCGAGCGCCGCGGCGAGCATCTCCTGGTCGACGTCCCAGGGGCGGGGGCCGCCGCTCGGCGCGTCGCCCACGACGACGAGCATGGGCGTGCGGGCCTGGGCGGCCTCGGCCAGCGCCGTGAGCGTGTTGGTGAACCCCGCGCCGTAGGTGGTGGTGGCGATCGCGAGCCTGCCGCTCACCCGGGTGTAGGCGTCGGCGGCGGCGACGGTGCCGGCCTCGTGTCGCACGGCGGTGTAGGGCACGCCGACCTGGGCGAGGTGCTCGATGAGGTGGGCGTTGCCGTTGCCCATGAGGCCGAAGCTGTGGTCGGCGTGCCGGGCGAGGGCTGCCGCGAGGGCACGGGTGAGCGAAGGGGTCGCAGAAGCGGACATCACAGATCCTTGAAAGATTCGATGGAGTGGGAACCGTGTATGTCTCGTCGGGAGGCAACCGTGCCTCAGCGACAGCAGCGCCCCTTTTTCGAGCGCCTTAGCCGGCCGGGTCGGAAATCACCCGACCGAGCTGGACGCACCCATTGTAGTGATAAACGCGGCGGCTCACGCGTAATTCTGGGCGATCTCCCGCGCCGCGCCCTGCAGTGCCCCGACGATGTCGTCGAGCGACTCGGGCAGCGAGAAGTGCACGACCGCGACCGCGGCCGGCGGCTCGCCGGGGATGCGCAGCGGCACCGCGACGCCCATCACGCCCTCGACGACCTCGTGTCGGCTGAGCGCGTAGCCGTCGCGCTTCGCGGCGAGGGCGGCCTCGCCGAACTCGGGGCTGCCGAGCAGGCGCTCGCGCTCGACGGCCGAGAGCGACGCCTCCATGGCGTGGCCGGGGGCGCCCCGTTCGACGGGGTGGCGCACGCCGGGGTTTCTGGCGATGGCGGTCGCATTCGAGGGCTCGACCGTGATCAGGGTGACCACCTCGTCGATGTCGAGCACCGTCAGGAAGGCGGTCATGCCGAGTCGGTAGGCGAGCTCGGTGATCGCGGGCGTCGCGGCCGTGTGCAGCGCGGGGGCGACGCCGCGGGCGAGCGCGGTGAGCTTCGGCCCCAGGCGGATCCGGCCCGCCTCGTCGCGCGCGACGAAGCGGCGCTGCTCGAGCGTGCGCAGGATGCGGTAGGCGTTGGAGCGGTGGATCCCGAGCCCCTCGGCGAGCTCGTTGATCGTGAGTGGGGCCTCGGCCTCGCCGAGCAGCTCGAGCGCCTGCAGCCCCCGGGAGAGGGTCTGCGATCCGGCGGTCGCCGGTCCCCTCGCGGACGAAGTGTTCATGGGGCATATTCTCCCGTAGGAATTGTTGCCGGACGGTGTTGTGCGATCGCGCGCCGCGGTTTATTCTTGCTGTGCGATATTCAAACTTGATATTCACATAGTGAATAGGCTGGGCTCGGCCCCGCTCAGTGAGGAGAAACAGTGCAGTTCCATCATCACGGATACGTCTCCACCGACCCGCGCGTGCAGCCGGCGGCCGGCGTCGGGCTCGACCGACCCGAAGAGCTCCCCTCCGAGATCGACGTGCTCATCGTCGGCTCCGGCCCCGCCGGCATCACGGCCGCGGCGCAGCTCGCCCAGTTCCCGAACATCGTCACCCGCACCATCGAGCGCCGCGACGGTCGCCTCGTGCTCGGCCAGGCCGACGGCATCCAGGCGCGCAGCGTCGAGACCTTCCAGGCCTTCGGATTCGCCGAGGAGATCACCAAAGAGGCCTACCGGATCACCGAGACGGCCTTCTGGAACCCCGACCCCCAGAACCCCCGGAACATCGTGCGCACCGGCTTCACCCCCGACGACCCGCAGGGCATCAGCGAGTTCCCCCACCTCATCGTGAACCAGGCCCGCGTCATCGACTACTTCGCCGAGTACGCGCGCCGCGCCCCGGCGCGCGGCGACGTCGACTACGGCTACGAGTTCGTCGACCTGCAGGTCGGCGAGGGCGAGTACCCCGTCGAGGTCACCCTGCGTCGCGTCTCCGGGTACAGCGGTGCAGGCATCAACACCGTCGACTCGGAGGTCTCCACCGGCGACGAGTTCACCGTCCGGGCGAAGTACGTCATCGGCGCCGACGGCGCCCGCTCCGGCGTGCGCCGCTCGATCGGCGGCTCCCTGCAGGGCGGCGCCTCGATGCACGCGTGGGGCGTCATGGACGTGCTGCCGCGCACCGACTTCCCCGACATCCGCAAGAAGTGCATCATCAACTCCGAAGCCGGCTCGATCCTGCACATCCCCCGCGAGGGCAACCACCTCTGCCGCATCTACGTCGACCTCGGCGAGACCGACGAGCACGACGGCGGCCGGGTGCGCGAGACCCCGCTCGAAGCCGTCATCGCGCAGGCCAACGCGATCCTGCACCCCTACACGCTCGACGTGCGCGACGTGCCCTGGCACAGCGTCTACGAGGTGGCCCACCGCCTCACCGACCGCTTCGACGACGCCGCGACCTCGCCCGACGGCAAGCCCCGCGTCTTCCTCATGGGCGACGCCTGCCACACCCACAGCGCCAAGGCGGGCCAGGGCATGAACGTCTCCATGCAGGACGGCTGGAACCTGGGCTGGAAGCTCGGCTACGTGCTCGAGGGCCGCAGCCCCGAGTCGCTGCTGAAGACCTACTCCGACGAGCGCCAGGTCACCGCGAAGAACCTCATCGACTTCGACCTGGAGTGGTCGACGCTCATGGCGAAGAAGCCGGAGGAGTTCGACTCGCCCTCGCAGCTGCGCGACTTCTACGTGCAGACCGCCGAGTTCCCCGCCGGGTTCATGACCGAGTACGAGCCCTCGATGATCACGAGCGCCCCCGAGAACCAGCAGCTCGCGAGCGGCTTCCCCCTCGGCAAGCGCTTCAAGTCGGTCATGACCACGCGCGTCGCCGACGCCGTCGACGTGCACATCGGCCACCACCACCGCGCCGACGGCCGCTTCCGCGTCTACGCCTTCGCCGACGCCTCGGGCGAGCGGCTCGCACGCTGGGCCGAGTGGCTGCGCACCTCCGACGAGTCGCCGATCCGCCGATTCACCCCGGCCGGCGACGACATCGACTCGATCTTCGACGTGAAGGCGGTCATGCAGCAGGAGCACCACGACGTCGACATCATGGCGCTCGACGAGCTCTTCCGCCCCCTCTCCGGCCCCTTCCAGCTCGTCGACTACGAGAAGATCTACGCGGCCAAGCCCGAAGACGACATCTTCGAGCAGCGCGGCATCAGCCGCGACGGCGCCGTCGTGATCGTGCGCCCCGACCACTACGTCTCGGCGATCCTGCCCCTCGACGCCCCCGAGCGGACCGCCGAGTTCTTCGAGCCGATCCTCCTCGCACGCTGAGCGCCCGATCGGGCGCAGCAGCAGGCCTCGGATCCCGTCGTGGATCCGAGGCCTTCGCGCGTCGTACGCGCCCGCGCGCACGCCGGAGATGAGGAATCGCCCGCGACGGCCTAGGCTCGAAGGAGCACGGCGCCGTGACCTGGGGCGCCGCCGGACGAAGGGGGCCCGCGTGGTCTATCGAGTGCAGGGAGTGGTGGTGCGCGAGAAGAACGCGCCGGCCACCATCGAGACGGTGATCGTGCCCGATCCGGGGCCGGGCGAGGTGGTGGTCGACGTGCTCAGCTGCGGCGTCTGCCACACCGACTACCACTACCAGCAGGGCGGCATCGGCGACGAGTTCCCGTACCTGCTCGGCCACGAGTCGACCGCGCGCGTCGCCGCGATCGGCGAGGGCGTCACCGAGGTCGCGGTGGGCGACCGGGTGATCCTGAACTGGCGCGCCGTCTGCGGCCAGTGCCGCGCCTGCGCCAAGGGGCAGCCGCAGTACTGCTTCGCCACCCACAATGCGAAGCAGAAGATGACGCTCGAAGACGGCACCGAGCTGTCGGCGGCGCTCGGCATCGGCTCCTTCGCCGAGAAGACCCTCGTCGCCGCCGGCCAGTGCACGAAGATCGACGAGGAGTCGGACGCGGCCGCCGTCGGCCTGCTCGGCTGCGGCATCATGGCCGGCATCGGCGCGGCGATCAACACCGGCGAGGTGCGCCGCGGCGAGTCGGTCGCGGTGATCGGCTGCGGCGGCGTCGGAACCGCCGCGATCGCCGGCGCCCAGCTCGCCGGCGCGACCACCATCATCGCCGTCGACATCGACGACGCGAAGCTCGAGCAGGCGAAGCGCTTCGGCGCCACTCGCACCGTCAACTCGCGCGACGAAGACGCCGTCGAGGCGATCCGCGCCCTCACCGGCGGCTTCGGCGCCGACGTCGTGATCGACGCCGTGGGCCGGCCCGAGACCTACCAGCAGGCGTTCTACGCCCGCGACCTCGCGGGGCGCGTGGTGCTCGTCGGCGTGCCCACCCCCGACATGAGGCTCGAACTGCCCCTGCTCGACGTCTTCGGTCGCGGCGGCTCGCTGAAATCGTCGTGGTACGGCGACTGCCTGCCCAGCCGCGACTTCCAGATGCTCATCGACCAGTACAAGCTGGGCCGCCTCGACCTCGAGGGCTTCGTCACCGAGCGCATCGGCCTCGGCGACGTCGAGGCCGCGTTCGCGAAGATGAGCGGCGGCAACGTGCTGCGATCGGTGGTGGTGCTCTGATGGTCGCCCGCATCGAGAACCTGGTCACCAGCGGCACCTTCTCGCTCGACGGCGGCACCTGGGATGTCGACAACAACGTGTGGATCGTGGGCGACGACGCCGAGGTGATCGTGATCGACCCCGCACACGACGCCGACGCGGTCGCCGCCGCCGTCGGGGAGCGCGAGGTGCGCGCGATCCTGCTCACCCACGGGCACGACGATCACGTCCGGGCCGCGCGCGAGACCGCCGAGAAGCTCGGCGCGCCGCTGCACCTGCACCCCGACGACCGTGTGCTGTGGGACGCCGTCCACGACGAGGCCCCCGACGCCGAGATCGCCGACGGCGACGTGTTCGAGGTCGCCGGCGTGCGCCTCGCGGCCCTGCACACACCGGGGCACTCTCCGGGGTCTACGTGCTTCTCGGCTCCCGCGCTCGGCGCCGTGTTCACCGGCGACACCCTGTTCAACGGCGGCCCCGGCGCGACCGGCCGCTCCTACAGCGACTTCCCCACGATCATCGAGTCGATTCGGGATCGGCTGTTCACGCTGCCCCCCGAGACGGTCGTGCACACGGGCCACGGCGACACCACGGTCATCGGCGAGGAGGCGCCGCACCTCGACGAGTGGATCGCGAGGGGGCATTGAGCCGAACCGTCGAGCGCTTCGACCGAGTGATCGTCGGCGGCGGGGCCATGGGCCTCGCCGCCGCGTGGCAGCTCGCGCAGCGCGGTATCCGAGTGCTGCTGCTCGAACGCTTCGAGCCCGGCCACTCGCGCGGCGCCTCCCACGGCGCCACGCGCAACATGAACAACGCCTACGCCGACGATCACTTCCTCGACCTCTACGACGAGTCGCTGCGGCTCTTCCGCGTGCTCGAGCGGGCGTCGGGGCACGATCTGCTCACTCTCGACGGGCTCGTCACGCACGGCGCCGAGCACCGCGTGACGGCCGCGTACGAGGCCCTGCGAGCCCGGGGCGCTGCCGCCGAGATGGTGAGCGCCGCCGCCGCTCGGGAGCGGTGGCCCGGCCTGCGCTTCGAGACCGACGCGCTCGTGAACCGTGAGGCCGGGCGCGTCGACGCCGCCGCCGCGCTGCGGGTGCTCGCCGACCTCGCGCGCGTCGACGGCGCCGAACTGCGCTACGGGCACCGCGTCGTCGGCATCGAACCGGGCGAGGATCGGGTCCTCGTGACCGCCGAGGGCCCGCAGGGCCTCGTGCGCGTCGAGGCCGAGGGCGCGGTCGTGGCGGCCGGCGCGTGGAGCGCGCCGCTGCTCGACGGGCTCGTGCGGCTGCCGCCGCTCGCCGTCACCGAGGAGCACCCCGCCCACTTCGCGATCCGCCCCGGCTACGAGTCGGCCGCCTGGCCGTCGTTCAACCACTTCCCGCGGGAGCTCGACGAGCGCGGCGCCAGCCGGGGCACCGTCTACGGCATGCTCACCCCGGGCGAGGGCGTGAAGGTGGGCCTGCCCCTCACCGGCGAGCCGGTCGACCCCGACGCGCGGGCGTTCCGCGCGACCGACGAACTGCGCCGCAGGCTGCGCGAGCACGTCGCCGAGTGGTTCCCCGGCCTCGATCCCGGCTCGGCCGCCGAGATCAGCTGCACCTACACCTCGACCGAGAGCGAGCGCTTCGTGCTCGACCAGTGCGGGCCGCTCACGGTCGCCGCGGGCTTCTCGGGGCAGGGATTCAAGTTCGTGCCCGTGATCGGGCGCGTGCTCGCCGACGCCGCGCTCGGCGAGCGGACGCCGCCCGAGGCGTTCAGGCTCGCCGCGCACGCGTAGGCGCGCGCGTGCTCGCGCGCCACTCGCGCTCCAGGCCTGCGTGTGCTTGCCCCTGAGGCTGCCTGCCCAGAGCGTGCCTGGCCAGAGCGTGCCTGCCCCTGAGTCTGCTCGCGGCCTGAGCCTTGCCGGCCCCGGAACTCTTCGAGGGGGCGAGGACCCGTCGAGTGGTCGAAAAGGGTGCGCGGATCGGAGGAACGCAGCAGTTTCTGCCCACTCGCGGGGGAGTGAGGAAGGGGCAGGGGCTCCCTTCGGCAGGCTCGGGAACGGCACGAACGGCACGAACGGCACGAACGGCACGCACAGCACGCACGACACGCACGGCCCTGGGGCACCTGCGCAGGGGCCGGAAACGCGCGAGGCCCCGGCGACCGATGGTCGCCGGGGCCTCGTCTCAGCCGAGAAGCCTACTTCTGCGCGAAGCGGAAGAGCTTCTTGTTGGCGAACTCGAGCATGCCGACCTTGCCGAGCTCGCGGCCGTAGCCCGACTTCTTCACGCCGCCGAAGGGCACGTCCGCGCCCTCGAGGCCGGCGCCGCCGATGAAGACCATGCCCACGTCGAGCTGGTCGCCCACGCGCTCGGCGCGCTCGAGGTCGTCGCAGATCACCACGGAGCCGAGGCCGTAGGGCGACGAGTTGGCGAGCTCGATCGCCTCTTCGTCGCTCGACACCTTGTAGAGCTGCGCGACAGGGCCGAAGAGCTCCTGGCTGTACACGTCCATCGAGGGCGTGATGCCGGAGAGGACGGTGGGGGTGAAGAGGTTGCCCTCGGGCTCGTTGTCGCCCACGAGCACCTCGGCGCCCTGATCGATCGCGCCCTGCACCTGACCCGAGAGGGTCTTGGTGGCCTGAGCCGACGACAGCGGGCCGAAGTCGTCGCCGTAGCTCTGGCCGCCGATCGCGGCGACGAACTTCTCCTTGAACTCGTCGAAGTACTTGTCGAGCACGACGATGCGCTTCGAGCCGTTGCAGGCCTGGCCGGTGTTCTCCATGCGGCCGCCCACGGCGTGCTCGACCGCGTGGTCGAGGTCGTCGGTGTCGAGCACGAGGAAGACGTCGGAGCCGCCCAGCTCGAGCACGCACTTCTTGAGCGCGCGGCCGGCCTGCTCGGCGACGATCGCGCCGGCGCGCTCGGAGCCGGTGAGCGAGACACCCTGGATGCGGTCGTCGGCGATGATGTCGGCGATCTGGTCATGGGTGGCGAACACGTTGACGTAGGCGCCCTCGGGGAAGCCGGCGTCGCGGAAGAGCTTCTCGAGCGCGAGAGCCGACTCGGGGCACTGCGCGGCGTGCTTGAGGATGATGGTGTTGCCCAGGATCAGGTTGGGCACCGCGAAGCGGGCGACCTGGTAGTAGGGGTAGTTCCAGGGCATGATGCCGAGGATCACGCCGAGGCCCTGGAAGCGGAAGAAGGTCTTCAGGCCGTCCTCGACCTGCAGCTCCTCATCGGCCAGCCACTGCTCGGCGTTGTCGGCGAACGCCGCGGTGATCGCGCCCGAGAACTCGGCCTCGCCGACCGACTGGTCGAGCGGCTTGCCCATCTCACGGTTGATGATCGCGCCCAGCTCGTCCTTGCGCTCCTCGAACAGCTCGGCGGCACGCTTCGCCAGGGCGGCGCGCTCGGCGACCGTGGTCTTGCGAGCCCACTCCTTGTAGGCCTGCTGAGCCGAAGCCAGGCCGGCCTCGATCTCCTCGGCCGTCGCGTCGGGGTACTCGGCGACGGTCTCGCCCGTGGCCGGATTGATTACGGCGAAGGTGCCCATAGATGACTCACTCCTTAGTGACTTCGTCGGGTGTCGGACAGTGCCAAGTCTGGCACACCTCGGTGCACAGCACTAGCGCGGACGCCCCCGTCTTCGCGTAGCCCAAGTCAGCTTCGGGTGTCGATCTCGATAGTGTATGGAGCTGAAAACTGCGGAATCCGCGGCAGAGCGGGCCGATGGCCGCGGCGTGTCGGATCCGCCCGGCCATTTCCCAGATCCGAGCCGATGCAGCAGAATGACCCCATGGAGAAGCACACGCTGGGCAACGCCACCGACACCGGGCACATTCACGTCGGCAAGGGCCTCAACCAGGGCGCGCTCGGCGTCGTGGGATCGACGGTGATCGGGCTCGCCTCGACCGCTCCGCTCTACTCGCTCGCGGCGACGCTCGGCTACGTGATCCTCGCGGTCGGCGCTCAGGCGCCGCTCGTCTTCATCATCGCCTGCGTGCCGATGATCTTCGCCGCCTTCGCCTACCAGGAGCTCAACCGCGAGATGCCCGACTGCGGCACCACCTTCGTGTGGGGCACCAAGGGCTTCGGGCCCGTCGTCGGCTGGATCGGCGGCTGGGCGGTCGCGGTCTCGGCGATCATGGTGCTCGCCAACGTGGGGGAGATCACGGGCAAGTACTTCTGGCTGCTGCTCGGCAACGAGGAGTTCGCCGACAACCGGGTGATCGTGGTCGCCACCTCGGTCGTGTTCATGGCGATCATGACGTTCGTGAGCACGATCGGCGTGCAGATCGGCGAGAAGCTGCAGATGGTGCTCATGACCATCCAGATCGTCGCGATGGTGCTCTTCGGCGTGCTCGCCCTCTGGCACTCGCTCGACGGCGGCAACCCCGACTCGATCGCGTTCGACTGGCAGTGGTTCAACCCCGCCGAGCTCACCTCGTGGTCGGGCTTCATCGAGGCCGTGCTGCTGGCACTCTTCATCTACTGGGGCTGGGACACCTGCCTCGCCCTCAACGAGGAGACCAAGAACCCCCGCAAGACGCCCGGTCGCGCGGCGCTGTCGAGCATCGTGGTGCTCATCGTGCTCTACGTGGGCATCTCGGTCGTGGTGATGATGTTCGCCGGCTTCGGCGACACGGGGTACGGCCTCACGAACCCCGAGAGCCTCGACGACGTGTTCTCGGTGCTGGGCGGCGCGCTCTTCGGGCCGTGGGGCTGGTTCCTGATCCTCGGCGTGATGCTGTCGGCGGCGTCGTCGACGCAGACGACGATCCTGCCGACCGCGCGCGGCACCCTCTCGATGGCGGTCTACCGCGCGCTGCCCGCGAAGTTCGCCGAGCTGCACCCCAAGTTCAAGACGCCGTGGTTCTCGACGACGCTCATGGGCGCGGCGGCGATCATCTACTACGTGGGCATGTCGATCCTGTCCGAGGACATGCTCGCCGACTCGCTCACGTCGATGGGTCTCGCCGTCGCGCTCTACTACGCGATCACCTCGTTCGCCTGCGTCTGGTACTTCCGCGGCACGCTGCGCGACAGCGCCCGCAACCTGTGGATGCGCGGCATCCTGCCCGCGCTCGGCGGTCTTATGCTCGGCTACGCGTTCGTGCAGTCGGCGATCGACATGTGGAGCACGGAGTACAGCGAGACCGTGCTGCTCGGCGTGGGCGGCGCCTTCGTGATCGGGGTCGGCGCGATCCTGCTCGGCTTCGTGCTCATGGGCATCTGGTGGCTGCGCCCGGGATCCAAGCCGTTCTTCCGGGGCGAGAGCCTGAACCGCGACACCCCGGTGCTCGTTCCCGACGAGTGAGCGGGGCCGTGGCTCGGAGGCTCGGAGGCTCGGAGGCTCGGAGGCTCGGCGGGGGCGCGGGCCATGGGGCCGGGGCCCGGGTACGGGATCCCCGAGGAGGGATTTCCGGAGACCGGGTCACGAAGGCCGTGCCGCGACGCCTCGGGCGCCCGATCGTCTCCGGGGCGCGGCATCCGCGCCGAATCGTAACTCGCTCTTCACTGGGGCGTGACGGGGCGTAACGCCCCCGTCACGCGCCCGCGCTGCAATGGACGGCATGGGAACCCCGGTCACGGTAGCGGTCAGGCGGCAGACGATGCCGGCCCGCAGCGGCGACGCGGTCGCGTGGGTCGAGGAGGGCCTGCGGCTCGCCCGCGGCTTCGACGGCTGCCTGGGCGGCGGGGTGCTGCGCGACAGCGGCGACGAGAACGTGCTGCACGCGATCTACCGCTTCGCCGATGAGGCGGCGCTCGGCGACTGGGAGCGCTCGGAGCAGCGCCGGCGCTGGCTCGAAGCGGGTTCCCCCCTCGTCCTCGATGCCCGGGTGCAGCGTCGCACCGGCATCGAGGGCTGGTTCGACGGGCCGCAGCTGCGGCGCAGCGTCGACGTGCGAACGGGTGACGCGCGCACCGTGGTGGTGCGCTCGGCGCCGCAGCGCTGGAAGCAGGCGATGGCCATCTGGGTGGGCATGTACCCGGTGAACGTCGCGTCGTCGTGGGTGATCTCGACGCTGCCGTGGTGGGGCGACGCGCCCGTGCTGCTGCGCTCGGCACTCGTCGTGACGGTGCTCGCCCCGCTCATGACCTTCGTGATGATGCCCGCCGTGACGCGGGTGCTGCGACCCTGGCTGCGCCGCAACCCGGGGGCGATCCGCACGGAGCGCTCGCTGCTCGAGGCGCTCGACTCGCGGGCCGCCGCGCCGCGGCCTCCCGGGACGGCACGGGGCTGAGCGCACCCCCGGGGCTGAGCGCGCCCGGGGACCGAGCGGGATACCGCCGCGGGGCGCCGGTATCCTGACTCCATGCGGGCGTCACGGCGACGCCCGCCTCGGAGCGAGTGCGGGAGCGGACGATGACGGTGGAGCGTTTCGACACGATCGTGGTGGGCGCGGGTGTGGCCGGGCTCACCGCCGCGCGGCTGCTGGCGGGGGCGGGGCAGCGGGTCGCGGTGCTCGAGGCGCGGGATCGGATCGGCGGTCGTGTGCACACGGAGCGCGATGGCGGGCGGGTGACGGATCTCGGGGCGTCGTGGATCCACGGCATCTCGAACAGCCCGCTGTTCGAGGCGGTCGCCGCGTGGGGGATGCCCACGGTCGAGTTCACGGTCGGCAGCTATCAGGCGGGCGGGCGGCCGATCGCCTACTACGGCCCCGACGGCGCGCGTCTCGACGAGGCGGCTGCGCAACGGTTCGTCACCGACGCGGCGCTCGTCGACGAGCGCCTCGGCGAGGTGATCGCGGCGGCGGCGCCGGCCACGAGCTACGCGGAGGCCGCCGAGACCGCGGTCACCGAGGTGGCGGACGAGCGCGGCTGGAGCGCGGAGCGCGCCGCGCGGGTGGTGGAGTACCTGTTCCACCGCTCTGAGGAGCAGTACGGGGCCGACGCGCGCCTGCTCGACGCGCACGGCCTCGACGACGACGCGATCGAGGGCGACGAGGTGGTGTTCCCCGAGGGGTACGACCGGCTCGCGACGCACCTCGCCGAGGGGCTCGACGTGCGATTGGAGCACGCCGTCTCGCGGGTGGTGCGACGCGGCGGCGACGCAGCGGGGGCTCGCGTCGAGGTCGTGACGGGCCGCGGAGCCTTCGCCGCCGACCGGGCCGTGATCACCGCGCCCGTGGGGGTGCTGCGCTCGGGTGGGATCGTGTTCGATCCGCCGTTGCCGGAACCGGTCGCCGACGCGCTCTCGGGCCTCGAGATGAACGCGTTCGAGAAGGTCTTCCTGCGCTTCCCCGAGCGCTTCTGGGACGAGGGGGTCTACGCGATCCGACGGCAGGGCGCGGCGGCCGAGTGGTGGCACTCCTGGTACGACCTCACGGACCTGCACGGCGAGCCCACGCTGCTCACCTTCGCGGCGGGGGAGTGCGCGAAGCAGATCCGGGACTGGTCCGACGATCGGGTGGCGGCCTCGGTCATGGAGGCGCTGCGGGGCATCTACGGCGACGGGATCCCGGATCCCGTGCACGTGCACGTCACGCACTGGCAGCACGACCGCTGGGCGGGGGGAGCGTACGCCTACATGACGGTCGGCTCGCGGCCCGAGGATCACGATCTCATCGCGACGCCGATCGACGGCGTGCTGCACCTCGCGGGCGAGGCGACGTGGGCCGAGGATCCCGCGACCGTGACCGCTGCGCTGGCCTCGGGGCACCGGGCGGCCGAGCGGATCCTCGGCCGTGAGCTGCCCTACGGCTCGCTCGTCGGCGCGGGCGGGTACTGAGCCGGCGGCTGCTGGGCGGCCGGGGAGTGACCGGCCGGATACTGAGCCGGCTGGTGCTGCGCGGCGTCGGGCGCGGCGGGCTGCTGCGCGGTCGGCTGGTCGGGGCCCTGGGCGTGCTGGGGCTGCTGCGGGGCGGCGTCCGCGCTGCGCGCCCGCCGGCGCCTCGCCGTGCTCACGATGAGCACGATCCCGAGTGCGACGATCGCGGCGACGAGCAGCCAGGGCAGCAGGATGCCGGCGAGCACCAGCGCGCCCGAGCCCGCGGCGCCGAGCGATCCGAAGCCGGCGAGCAGGCCCTCCCAGAAGTTGGCGGGGCCGCCGCCGGGCAGCGCCGAGCGCGTCTGCAGAGAGACGTGGATGGTCGCCTCGTCGACCTGCCCCTCGAGCGACTTCAGCTGGGCGCGCAGCCCGTCGAGCTCCTGCTGGCGCTGCGACAGCGCGGCCTCGGCCTCGAGCAGCTCGCTCGTGGTCGCGGCGCCGGCCATGAGCTCGGTGAGCCGGTCCACCGACTCCTCGAGGGCTGCGACCCGGGCCTGCAGGTCGACGTGCTCGGTCGTCACGTCGAACTCGGAGCGGCTCTGCGAGAGCACCTCGCCCACCTCCGAGAGCGCCTCGAACGCCTCGTCGACGCGGTCCTCGGGCACACGGATCGTGACATCGGCCGCGGCGGCGGCACCGCGGCCGACGTCGCCGACCTCGCCGCCCGCCCGTCGCACCGTCGACGACTCGACGCCGCCGTCGAGGCGCTCCGCGACCTCGGCGACCTCGTCGGCTGCCTCACGGGGGTCGGCCACCTCGAGTGAGACGTCGCCCGTGCGGATGACCGAGCGCTCGGCGCGGCTGCCCGACGTGCTGCCGGTCGCGGGAGCGGCCGAGTCCTCGGCCACGACGCCGCGGTCCAGCTCGGTGAAGGGGGTGGGCATCTCGTGCGAGGTCGAGGGGAGCCCGGCCCCGGACTGCGCGGAGCAGGCGGCCAGCGGCGCGACGAGCACGGCGGCGAGGACGATCGGGAGTGCGATGCGGCGCTTCATGACCACACCCTACGATGCGCGGGGCTCGCGCGGGCGGCACGCCGCCTGCGGCTTGCCTGTGCGTGGCGAGATCGTTATCCGCGAGAGGTGGCGCCCTAGGCGAGCGGGATCGTGACCGTGCCGGTCTCGGGCGGCACCTCGATGGTGCGGCCCTTGAGATCCGGGATCCAGCGCATCGTCGAGGCGGCGCACAGCGCCGCGGCCGCGAGCATCGCGGCGGCGACGAGGATGGCGCCGCGCGCGCCGAACGCGTCGATCGCGACGCCCGCGAACGCCGATCCGGCGGCCACACCCACGAGCTGCCCCATGCCCACCCAGCCGTAGGCCTCTGCCGTCTCGGAGAACTTCACGGTCGAGGCGACGATGTTCGAGAGCGCCGCGAACGCGGGGGCGGTGCCGAGGCCGCCGATGAACAGCACGATGCTGAGCCACCAGATGTTGAGGCTCACCACGCAGGCGAGCATGCCGGCGAGCACGAGCGTGATGCGCAGCAGCAGCGACCAGGGGCGCATCTCGCGGTGGCCGATGAGCAGGCCGCCCACGAGGGATCCGCCCGCGAACAGGGCGAGCACGATGCCCGATTCCATGCTGCCGTGCCCGCCGGATCCGCCGTGCCCGTCACCCGCGAAGGCGGCGACCACCCCGGCCTCGACCGCCGCCATCGAAGCGACGAAGAAGAAGCCGACCACGGTGGCGATGACCACCGTCGGGTAGCGCAGCACGGCGCCGAAACCGCGCCTCGACGGCGGCAGCTTGACCGCGCCCACGGCCGGGCTCAGGATGAACCAGGCACCCCCGACCAGCATGAAACCGGCCGCCACGCAGAGCCCCGCCGTGGTGCCGAACTGCGACGACACGAAGACGGCGACCACCGGGCCGAACACCCAGATCAGCTCCTGGGCGGCGGCGTCGAGCGAGAAGAGGGCCGACAGTTGCGTGTTCGGCACGAGCTTCGGGTACAGGGTGCGCACCGCCGGTGTGACGGGCGGGGTGGTGAGGCCGATGAGGACGGCGATCCCGGCGACGATCGGGAGCGGCAGATGCACGAGCGCGATGGTCACGAGCAGTGCGGCGCACACGATCGAGGTGAGGGTGAGCACCCGGCGCATGCCGAAGCGGCCCAGGAAGCGGCTGCTCAGCGGGCCCGAGACCGCCTGCCCGACGCTCTGCGCGGCCAGCACGATGCCGGCCGAGGTGAAATCGCCGTAGGCCAGCTGGATGTGCAGCAGCAGGATGATCGAGAGCATCCCGAAGGGGAATCGGGCGAGCAGCTGCGAGACGAGTACGCGGACGACCCCCGGTTGCTGCGCCAGTGACCCATAAATGCCCATCAGATCAGTATACGACCGGGATCGCGCGTGTACAGCGCGAACGGCTACGGAATCGTGGGTGAACAGGCGCTGACGCTGCGGATACTGCGCGGAGGGCGCCCGGGCGGAAAGCCCGGGCGCCCTCGCGCTCAGGCTCCCGGGCTGCTCGTCGAGTAGACCGTGCCGCCCGAGCTCTGAGCCCGGCGGCCGCCGCGACGGCGCCCGCGCGGCGCCTCCGACCCGCCCTGCGAGCGCTGCTGCGACTGGGGCTGCTGGGCGCGCTGCTGCGAACCGCCGCGGCGCTGGCCCTGCGACTGCGCCGCGCGATCCTGGCCGCCCTGGCCGCCCTGGCGGCCGCCGGCCGACTGCTGCGATCCCTGTTGGCCCGATCCGGCGCCCTGGGCGGGGCCGCGACCGCGACCGCCGCGCGAGCGCTTGCGCTTCGCGTTGGCGCCGGTGCTGCGGCCCTCTCCCGCCGGGGCGTGACCGGCGGCGCGCTGCTGCGCCGTCTGCGCGGCGGCGCGCTTCTGCTCGGTGACGCGCGGATCCACCCGCGGTGCCACCTCGCCGATGAGCGAGAGCACCTCGGGGTCGATGCTCTGCGCCATCGGGTTCACCTGCTTCGGCGAGACGCGGATCTTCGCGGCGCGCATGATCTGCTTCATCTCGCCCCGCTGCTCGGGCAGCACGAGGGTGACGACGTCGCCCTCGTTGCCGGCGCGGGCGGTGCGGCCGGAGCGGTGCAGGTACGCCTTGTGCTCGACGGGCGGATCGATGTGCACGACCAGGTCGACGCCGTCGACGTGCACGCCGCGGGCGGCGACGTCGGTCGCGACCAGCACCCTCGCCTCGCCGCTCACGAACTCGGCGAGGTTGCGGTCGCGCGCGTTCTGCGACAGGTTGCCCTGCAGCTCGACGGCGGGGATGCCCGCCGCGGTGAGCTGCTTCGCGAGCTTCTTCGCCTGGTGCTTCATGCGGGTGAAGAAGATGCGGCGCGCGGTGCCCGAGGCGAGCGCCTCGATGAGGGCGTCCTTCTGCGCCTTGCCCGCCACCTCGAAGACGTGGTGGGTGAGCTGCGGCACGGGGCTCTCGGCGCTGTCGACGGAGTGCAGGATCGGGTCGTGCAGGTACTTCTTCACGACGTTGTCGACCCCGTTGTCGAGGGTCGCGCTGAAGAGCAGTCGCTGGCCGACCTTCGGCGTCTTGTTGAGGATGCGCGTGACGACGGGCAGGAAGCCCATGTCGGCCATGTGGTCGGCCTCGTCGAGCACCGTGATCTCGACGCCGTCGAGACTCACGAGGCCCTGCTTCATGAGGTCGTCGAGGCGGCCGGGGGCGGCCACGACGATGTCGACGCCGGCCTCGAGCGCGGCCTCCTGGCGGCGCTGCGGGATGCCTCCGAAGATGGTGGTCACCTTGACGCCCACCGGGTCGGCGAGCATCTTCACGGTCTCGGCGATCTGGGTGACGAGCTCGCGGGTCGGTGCGAGCACGATGGCGCGGGGCCGGCTGGGGCGGCGCTTCTGCTGCACGTCCTCCATGAGGTTCGCGACGAGCGGGATGCCGAAGGCGATGGTCTTGCCTGAGCCGGTGCGGCCGCGGCCGAGCACGTCGCGGCCGGCGAGCGTGTCGGGCAGGGTGTCGCGCTGGATCGGGAAGGGAGAGGTCTTGCCGTTCTTGTCGAGCGCGTGCGCGATGGGCGCGGGAACGCCGAGCGATTCGAACGTGGGGGAGTTGGTGTCGGTCACGTGGACCTTTCTGTGCGGTGCAGCGCGCGGCGAGGCGGCGGGCCGGCATCATGGGATGCGGGCGGGCCCGGGCCGTGCGTCGCTGCGGTATCGGCGAGTGCGCGGGATCGCGCATCCGTTCGCCGCGGAGAGTCGCGGTGCCTGGAGCACCGGTGCGGATCCGCCGGTCTAGCGGGGATCACGCTTGAAAATCAGCGACGATGGGGCCGGCGTGACCGGCCCGTGCGTCCCAGCCTAGCGGGTTCCGCGCCGAAACGGGTGATCGATCTCGACGGGAGAAACACGATCGTTCTGCCTCGCAGCAGAAGAAACGCCGATCTGCATGCGCGAGGTTCGATGAGAACGCGCCGCGACGCGCCCCCCTCTGGCATGATCGGCGCATGGGACGCGTCACGATCCGGGATTTCCACGACGACGACCTCGACGCGGTCGTGCAGCTCTGGTGGGAGGCGCGCTCCTCGGCCGAGCAGCCCGTCTACTCGCTCGCCGAGGTGACCGCCTCGTGCCGGGAGGACCACGCCGTGGTCGCGGTGCGCGACGAGAAGGTGGTCGCCGCCGCGGTCGGCCGGGCGGCGCACGCGCAGGGGTGGATCGTGTTCTTCGGGGTCGCCGAGGCATCGCGCTCGGGCAACGTCTCGGGCGCGCTGCTCGACGCTCTCGAACGCAAGATGGCCCCGATCGGCCTCTCGACGCTGTCGGTGCTCATGCCCGAGGGCAGCCGCCTCGACCTGCTCACCTCCAACGGCTTCCAGGTGCGGCACAGCCTGCGCTACCTCGAGCGGCAGATGCCCGTGCAGCGGCGCGAGCTCGACCTGCTGAAAGACGTGGGCGGCCGCGTGCTGCCGCGCCACCTCTGGGAGAACGTGGCGGGCATGCGCCGCGAGAAGCAGCTGCTCGAGGAGCGCCTCGTGGCGCCGCTCGCGCAACCCGACCTCGCCGACCGCTACGGGGTCGTACCACCCCACGCCGTCATGCTGTTCGGCCCGCCCGGCACCGGGAAGACGACGTTCGCGAAGGCGGTCGCGTCGCGGCTCGACTGGCCGTTCGTCGAGGTGTTCCCGTCGCGGCTCGGCGACGGCAAGACGAGCGTGGCCGCATCGCTGCGGGGCGTCTTCGAGCAGATCGGCGAGCTCGAGCACGGCGTCGTGTTCATCGACGAGGTCGAGGAGATCGCCTCCCAGCGCAGCGACCCGCCCACGCCCACGCAGGGTGTGACCAACGAGCTGCTGAAGATCGTGGCCGACTTCAGGGCGCGCGAGGGGCTGCTGCTCGTGTGCGCCACGAACTTCGTGCGGGGGCTCGACGCCGCCTTCCTGCGCCACGGGCGCTTCGACTACGTGCTGCCGATCGGCCTGCCGGACGACGAGGCGCGCGAGGCGATCTGGCGGCGGTACGTGCCAGCGCACCTCGCCGGCGCCATCGACTTCGGCAGCCTCGTCTCCGAGAGCGCCGGCCTCACCCCCGCCGACATCGAGTACGCGGCCAGGCGGGCCTCCCAGGAGGCCCTCGCCCGGGCGCTGCGGGCGGGCGACACGGGATCCGGATCCCGCACCGACCTCGCGACCGACGACTACCTGGCGGCGCTCGCCGTCACGCGCGCGACGGTCTCCGAGGCGCAGCTGACGACCTTCCTGGAAGACATCGAGACGCTCGCGCGGCTCTAGGCTGGCGGGCGCACCGCCCGCTCCCTGCGCCGCCGACTCGCCGGCCCGCGGCCGCGCGCCGCGCGCCGCCCCGGGCGCACAACCGAATCAGTGGTGCGCTCCCGGCGAGCCGTCGTGCGCTTCGCGTATCCTGGCCGCTTCGCGCGACCGCCGCGGGCGGCCCGCCGGACCCGCCTCGCGGACTGCGTGAAGATTCGCGGCGTCTTCCACGGATTCCGCGGCCCATCCGTGCGCGCGGCACTCGCCCCGCCGCCCAGGATGGTCATTACACAGACCGAAGGCGAGTGCAAAGGAGCAACGTGACATCGACGACACGCATGATTCACCTTGGTCGGAAGGAACGGCCGAAGCGCGGATCGCTGCTGCTGCTCATCCCCGGAATCGCATCGGTGGTGCTGCTCGGGATCCTTCCGCTCTTCATCGTCGCGCGCAACAGCTTCGCCGTCGCCGATGACTACGGCGGGATCACGGGCGGATTCACGCTCGAGCACTACGCGAAGCTGCTCGACCCCGTCTACTCGAAGACGCTGCTGTTCTCGCTCGGCCTCGGTCTGCTGAACACCGTCGTCTGCATCGTGGTCGGCTACCTCACCTCGTACTACATCGTCTCCCGGCCCGAGGGGCGGCAGGGCATGCTCCTGCTGCTCATCATCATCCCCTTCTGGACCGACTTCCTCGTGCGCACCTTCGCGTGGATCACGATCCTCGGATCAGGAGGCCCCATCGCAGGCCTGCTCGGCATCTTCGGCATCACGGGGTTCTCGATGATCCCGAGCAACGTCGCCGTCGTGCTCGGCCTGCTGTACGCGTTCCTGCCCACCGCGATCTTCCCCATCTACGCGTCCATGCGCTCGATCGACCCCTCCCTCAAAGAGGCCGCGACCGACCTCGGCTGCAGCTGGTGGGGCGTGCACCGACGGGTGATCCTGCCCCTCAGCCGCCCCGGCATCCTCGGCGCCGCGCTGCTCACCTTCATCCCCACCATGGGCGTGTTCGTGATCCCCGTGCTGCTCGGCGGCGGCAAGGATCCGCTCGTCGGCAACCTGATCGTCACGCTCTACACCGAGTTCCGCAACCAGCCGATGGGCGCCGCCGTCTCGATGGTGCTGCTCGTGCTCATGGTGCTCTCGATGGGTCTGATCGGACTCCTCATGAAGCGCACCTCGAACAAGAAGGGGGCGTAGCCCGTGGATCGCATCGTGAACGGCATCGCCCGTGGAGTCTTCGTCTTCCTCTACGTGCCCATCGCCGCGGTGATCGTCTACTCGTTCAACGCCGCGGGCACGAGCACCCGCTTCGAGGGCTTCACCCTGCAGTGGTACGCCGACCTGTTCCAGGACGGCGCCCTCATGCAGACCCTGCGCACGAGCGCCATCGTGGCCGTGCTCGCCGCCACCGTCGCGACGATCGTCGGCATCATGTTCGCCCTCGGCATGGCCCGCTACCGCGGTCGAGGCAAGGGCGGGCTGCTGGCCCTCATCGCCCTGCCGCTCATCGTGCCCGAGATCGTGCTCGGCGTCGCGCTGCTGAGCGTCTTCAGCGCGACCAAGGTGCCCCTCGGCATCGCCACCCTCGTGCTCGGCCACCTCATCGTGTCGCTCCCGCTCGCCACGCTGGTGCTCATGAGCTCGGCCGCCATGCTCGACCCCAGCCTGCCGGAGGCCGCGACCGACCTCGGCTGCACCCCCTGGCAGACCTTCACCCGCGTCTACTTCCCGCTGCTCCGGCCCGCCGTGATCGCGGCGTGGCTGCTGAGCTTCACCACCTCGTTCAGCAACATCGTCATGTCGACCTTCCTGAGCGGCGTCGGCTCGACCACCCTCCCGCTGCGGATCTACTCGAGCCTCAAGACCGGTCTCACCCCCAGCATCAACGCACTCGGCGCGCTGCTGATCCTGCTCACACTCGCGATCGTGCTCGCGGTCGGCGTCACCCAGATGCGGCGCATCCTCGTCGACTCCCGCTCGTAGCGCTCCGAACCAGCTGTACCTCACCCCATCGAAAGGACACCCGTCATGAAGAAGAAGACTCTCGCAGCCGCCGGCATCGTCGCCGCGCTGGCGCTGACCGGATGCAGCGGCGGCGGCTCCGAAGGCGGCTCCCAGCAGCTCAACGTCTACGCCTGGGCCGACGAGATCCCGCAGAGCGTGTTCGACGCCTTCACCGAGGAGACCGGCATCGCGGTCAACGTCGACAGCTTCGACAGCAACGAGACCATGATCTCGAAGCTCGCCGCCGGCAACTCGGGCTACGACATCGTCGAGCCCAGCCAGTACGCCGTGCAGCAGCTCGTGGGCCAGGAACTGATCGAGCCGCTCGACAAGTCGAAGCTCGAGGGCATCGACAACATCGCATCGACCTTCGCCGACCCGAGCTACGACCCCGGCCTCGAGTACTCGGTGCCGTGGGTGTGGGGCACGACCGGACTCATGTACAACGACGAGTGCACGGGCGGCGAGGAGATCACCAGCTGGAAGTCGCTCTTCGACCCCAAGTGGGACGGCAAGCTGAACATGCTCGACAACATGCTCGCCGCCTACATCGCCGGCCTGCAGGTCAACGGATACGGCGCCGACAGCACCGATGAGCAGGAGATCGCCGAGGCGACCGAGTCGCTCATCGAACAGAAGAAGCTGCTCGCGGGCTACAACTCGACCAACTACGGCGAGCTCGTCGCGAACGGCGACGTCTGCATCTCCGAGGCGTGGGGCGGCACCAGCACCGCGAAGATCGTCGAGGAGAACGAGCACGTGCACTACGTGATCCCCGAGGAGGGCGGCAGCCTCTGGGTCGACGGCCTCGCGATCGCGAAGGGCGCGCCCAACCAGGACGCGGCCTACGAGTTCATCAACTTCCTGCTGCGCCCCGAGATCGCGGCGATGGCCACGAACGACGGCGGCCTCGCGAGCGCCAACCAGGCCGCGCAGGAGCACGTCACCGACCAGGGCCTGCTGTCGAACGCGGCCGTCTACGCCTCCGAGGAGCAGGTGGCCGAGGCCGACTTCATCGTCGACCCCGGCTCGGCCATGAAGTTCTACCAGGACGGCTGGACCCGCGTGAAGGCCTCCTGACCTCCACACGCAGCGACAGCTCCGAGCGAACAGCGATTGGGATCATGAATACGCAGACCACGACCACCACTGCACCGGCCGTCGAGATCGAGGGCCTCTCGAAGAGCTTCGGGGAGCACCTCGCCGTGCACCCGCTCGACCTCGAGATCCGCGAGAACGAGTTCTTCTCGATCCTCGGCCCCTCCGGGTGCGGCAAGACCACGCTCATGCGCATGATCACCGGATTCGAGACGCCGAGCGGCGGCCGGGTGCGGCTGGGCGGGGCCGACGTGACGGACGTGCCGACGCGCAACCGCGATCTCAACATGCTGTTCCAGAGCTACGCGCTCTTCCCGCACCTCACCGTGTTCGACAACGTGGTCTTCGAGCTCAGGGTGCGCCGAGTGCCCAAGGCCGAGGCCGACCGCCGGGCACGGGAGGCGCTGGAGCTCGTGAAGCTCGCCCACCTCGGGGACCGGAAGCCGGACCAGCTCTCGGGCGGTCAGCGGCAGCGCGTGGCCCTCGCGCGCGCCGTGGTCTCCGGCCCCAAGGTGGTGCTGCTCGACGAGCCGCTCGGCGCGCTCGACCAGCAGCTCCGCAAGGAGATGCAGTACGAGCTGAAGCGCATGCAGCGCGAGGTCGGCATCACGTTCATCTACGTGACGCACGACCAGGAGGAGGCGCTCACGATGTCGGATCGGATCGCCGTGATGTCAGAGGGCGTCGTGCAGCAGGTCGCGGGGCCGGAAGACATCTACAACCGGCCCGAGACCCGCTTCGTGGCGGGCTTCATCGGCAGCTGCAACCTGCTCGACGTGACCGTGCCGGCCGGCGCGGCCGGCCAGGAGGTGGGGGCGGTGCTCGAGGGCGTCGGCGTGCTGCCCGGTGTGCTCGCCGAGGACGTGCACCGCGAACAGGCGGCGACGCTGCTGCTGCGGCCCGAGCGCATCGACGTGCGCCGCGGCGGCGACGGCGTGCCCGGCACCGTCGAGACGCTCACCTTCCTGGGCGAGGAGTGGCACGTGCATCTCGCGGTCAGCGGCCGCACCATCAAGGTGTCGCTGCCGAGCCTCGTGAAGGAGCGCGACCTGCCCGGGCTCGCGGTCGGCGAGGAGCTGCGCATCGGGTGGCGGCCCGAGGACGCCCGGATCGTGATCCGCTGATCCGCCGACCCCGGATCCCCGATCCCGGATCCCCGGTCCCGCTCGGTGAGCGGCGGCCCGGATCCGCCGCCCGCGCACCCGCCCGCCTGCGCGCCCCGTACAACCCCGCACCACCCGACCCCGTACCACCCGACCCCGCAGCAGAGAGAGGCCATCATGAGAGTCGCCGTCGCCCAGACGTCGCCCGGCATCGATGCCGACGTCAACTTCGCCACCATCCGCCGCTACACCGCAGAGGCGGCGTCCCGCGGCGCCCGCCTCGTCGTCTTCCCGGAGGAGGCGGCCCTGCTCGCCGACGACGAGATCAAGCCCCGCTTCCCCGAGATCCTGCGCGACGTGTGGCCGCGCTTCGAGAAGCTGCTGGCCGAGCTCGCCCGCGAGCACGGTGTGACGATCATCGCCGCCGGCTACGAGCCGAACGACGCCGCGCTGCCGTACAACACGATCCTCGCCTTCGACCCCGAGGGCCGCGAGATCGCCCGCTACCACAAGATGCACACCTACGACGCCTTCGCCTACCGGGAGTCGGCGTACGTCACGCGCGGATCCGAGCTGCCCCCGATCATCGAGGTCGAGGGGCTCCGCGTCGGCATCGCGAACTGCTACGACGTGCGCTTCCCCGAGCTGTTTCGCAGCATGGCCGACCGTGGCGTCGACGTCATCTCGCTGTCGGCCGCCTGGGTGTCCGGCAAGGGCAAGGAGGAGCACTGGGAGGTGCTCACCAAGGCCCGCGCCATCGAGAACGTCAGCTGGTTCCTCGCCTCCGGCACGGTCGGCCCCGACTCCGTCGGGCTCAGCCGCGTGATCGACCCCCTCGGCGTGGTCGTCGCGACGGCCGACGCGCACGACGAGGGACTCGTCATCGCCGACATCGACGACGGGCGCACCCGCGGCGCCCGCGAGATGCTGCCCGCCCTCGAGAACCGCCGCATCGAACTCGACTACAGCGTCCAGTAGTCGCACGACCCGAAAGGAACACCGATGTTCTTCCACACCGGAAGCACCCCGAACGGCCTCCCCGACGAACTGCGGGCCAAGCTCGAGCGCCTGAGCTTCCCCACGCTCGGGCACTACCTCGAGGAGGGGTTCGTCGACCCCGATGTGCGTCGCATCGTCGCCGCGGGCGGCCGAGTGGTCGGCACGGCGTTCACCGTGCGCACCACCGCCACCGACTCGACCGCCCTGCACCACGCGGCCGGCATGATCGAGCCCGGCCAGGTGCTCGTGCTCGACACCGGCGGCGACCGCCGGCACGCCCCCCTCGGCGAGGTCGTCGCGGCGCAGCTCGTGGCCCGCGGCGCCGCGGGCGCCGTCGTCGACGGCGTCGTGACCGACGTCGACGAGATCGAGCGGCTCGGCCTCACGGTGCACGCGCGCGGCACGAGCATGCTCACCACGAAGCTGCACGGGATCGACGCCGGCGGCGTCAACGTGCCCGTCACCTGCGGCGGCGCGGTGGTGCGCCCCGGCGACGCCGTGCTCGCCGACGCGAACGGCGTGCTCGCGGTGCCGGTCGACGTGCTCGAGCGGATCGTCGACATCGCACTGCAGGACGACGCCGAGGAGCCCGAGCTCGTCGCCGAGCTGCGGGCGGGCGCCCCGCTCGGCAGTCTCACCGGCGCGAGCGAGACCGTCGACGCGCTGCTCGCGCGCGACACGCCGCAGTAGCGGCGCCTCAGACTCTCCGCTCGGCGGGGGACCGGCCGAGCAGGCCGGTGCTCCGCCGTGCCCGAATACCCCTGGAAAGGATCGAACATGCTGCTGAAAGCCGCCATCAACGGTGGTCGCCCGACCGAGGAGCACTCCGCCGTGCCCCGCACCACGGAACAGATCGTCGCTGCGAGCCTCGCCGCGATCGACGCAGGCGCCGACGTCGTGCACGCGCACGTGATCACCGACGACGGGGAGCAGACCATCCGCCCCGACGCCGTGGGCGCGTGGGTGCGCGCGATGCGCGCCGCCGATCCCTCGGTCGTCATCGGCACGACCACGGGCCTCTGGACGGTCTCCTCGCATGAGGAGCGCATGGCGCAGGTCGCCGCCTGGCCCGCCGATGCGCTGCCCGACTTCGCGTCGGTCGCGTTCTGCGAGGAGGGCGCCGCGGAGGCGGCCGAGCTGGTGCTCGAGCGCGGCATGATCCTGGAGTCGGCCGTCTGGTCGATGGACGACGTGCCCGCCCTGCTGGCATCGCCCACGCTGCACCGCAACGTGCGCGTGCTCATCGAACCCGAGACCGAGGATCCGAGGCTCGCCGTCGCGCAGTGCCGCGAAATCGCGGCCGTGCTGCGCGAGGCCGGCGTCACGGCGCCCATCCTCTACCACGGGTATGACGAGACCGTGTGGCCCGTCGTCGAGGCCGCGATCGAGGACGGCTGCGAGACGCGGATCGGCTTCGAGGATGGCGTGACCCTGCCGGACGGATCCGCCCCGCGCGACAACGCCGACCTCGTGCGCGCGGTGCGCGAGCTGGAGCGGCGCTGACCGCACGGCGCGCGGCCTCCTGATCGCGGGGCGGCCCGGGCAACCGGGTCGCCCCGCGATCGCTTCCCACCCGGGGTACGGCTGTCGAGGCGCTTCCGCCCCGGGGGCGTCGGCCTCGGCGGCGCCCGCTTCGCGCGGGCTCCGCCTCGGGACGGGGCGCGGCTTGCCGTCGCGCCCCCGAGCCGACCCGGGGGACCGCTACCCTGGAGTGCAGCGGTGAGAGGGGCGGGACGCATGCTGGATGACCTGGACCGACGGCTCGTCGAGATGCTCGCGCGCGACGGGCGGCGCAGTTTCGCCTCCCTCGCCGACGAGCTCGGGGTCTCCCAGTCGACCGTGCGCACGCGGCTCTCGAAGCTGCGCGAGGACGACGTGCTGCAGATCGTCGCGCTGTGCAACGCCCTGCTGCTCGGCCACCAGGTCGTGCGCCTCCTGCTGCGCGTTCGCAACCTCACCCCGCGCTCCGTCGCGAACGGGCTGCTCGGGATCAGCCAGATCAACCACGTCGCACTCGTCGCGGGTTCGCACGACCTCTACCTCGAGGCGACCTGCCGAGACCAGCCCCAGCTCATCGACCTGCTCGACGAGATCCGCCGGCACCCGGGCGTAGCGTCGATCCAGCCGATCATCGTGACGTCGCTCGCCAAGGACTACACGTGGGAGGGGCTGCGCGGCACGGCCGGGCAGAGCATCAGCGACCCGGACGGCTGAGCGTCACCGGCCGGGGCGGCTGAGCAGCCGGCCCGCGCGATTCGCGGGGAGCGGTTCGCGAAACCCCTGCCACAGGTACGTGTCCTTCATCACCTCGAGCACCGTGAGCGTCTCGAGATCCGAGATGCCGCGGATGCGGCGCAGATCCTGCAGCACGATGCGCCCGAGCTCCTGCGCGTCCTGGGCGACCACGTCGAGGATGATGTCGTAGTAGCCGAGCGCGCACGCGACGTACTTGACGTTGGGGTGATCCGCGATCTCCTCGGCGACCCGCGCGACGGGCACCTCGGTGACGCGGATGCCGATGTGCGCCGCGATGCCGCCGATCTTCGTCTCGTCGTACATGCCCGCGACGTAGATGATGCCGAGCGAGACGAGCCGGTTGTAGCGCTGCCGCACGGTGGGCTCGGAGAAGCCGATGCGGCGGCCGATCTCGGAGAACGAGAGACGGCCGTCGACCCGCAGCTCGTCGATGATGTCGCGGTCGACGTCGTCGAGCAGGGTGTCTTCTTCTTGCTGCTTCGCCGCGTTCACGGAGTCAGTCTAGCGCCGCCCGGTCGGGCGACGGGCGAGCGTCGTCTCCGCGTGAAGCGCCGGGCGCCGCGCCGCTCGCCCACGAATGTCAGTGGAGGCCGATAGCGTCGTAGGCATCGGAAGGAGCGCCCATGTTCTTGCAGGATCGGGCCGATGGTCTCGGGCAGCGCGTCGTGACGAGCGCGAGCGACCTGACCGCGGCGAGCACGTGCGAGTTCGCGTTCCTGCGACGCGTCGACGCCAAGCTCGGGCGCGATGTCGAGGTGCCGCCCGCCGACGATCCGATGCTGGCCCGGGCGGCGCGACTCGGCGACGCCCACGAGGAGCGCACGCTCGACGGCTACCGCGACCGTCTGGGCGGCGGGGTCGTCGGCGCGCCGGGCGGAGTGGTCGAGATCCCCCGCCCGGAGTCGATGAGCGAGACCGCGCTGCGCCGGGTCGCCGAGCAGACGCGCGAGGCGCTGCTCGGGCGGGCAGAGGTGGTGTTCCAGGCCACCTTCTTCGAGCCGACGACCGCCGTCGGGGAGGGGGCGCAGGGCGACCGGTGCGGCCGAGACGGGGCCCCCGACGACCCCGAGATCGGCTTCGTCGGCTTCGCGGACTTCCTGCGCCTCGAGGCCGACGGCTCCTACGAGGTGCAGGACACGAAGCTCGCGCGGCGGGCGAAGGCGACCGCGCTCATGCAGCTCGCGGCCTACGCCGAGCAGCTCGAGCGCATCGGCGTGCCGGTCGCTCCCGAGGCCGTGCTGATCCTCGGAGACGGCGCCCGCTCGCGGCACCGCATCGCCGACATCGCCCCGGTGTTCCGCGCGCGCCGGCAGCGGCTGCACCGTCTGCTGCGGGAGCGCGTCACCGCAGAGGGCCCCGACGGGCGCCGGGAGAGCGCGCCCCCGATCTCGTGGGCCGACGACGGGATCGCGGCGTGCGGCCGCTGCGAGGTCTGCGAGCCCGAAGCGGTGCGCGCGCGCGATCCGCTGCTCATCGCGGGGATCCGGCGGGCGCAGCGCGACGCGCTGCTCTCGGCCGGGTGCCGCACGATCGAGCAGGTAGCGGCGCTGCTCCCGGCTCCCGGCGCCCCGGCCGTCGCCGTCGAGGGGCTGCCGAGCGCCGTGCTCGAGCGGCTCGCGTCGCAGGCCGCCCTGCAGATCGAGGCGAGCGCCGCCGCCGCGCCCCCCTACCGCGTCATCGACCCCGCCGCGCTCGCCGCGCTGCCGCAGCCCGACCCGGGAGACCTCTTCTTCGACTTCGAGGGCGACCCCATGTATCGCGAGCCCGGGCCGCACGAGACGGCCCGGTGGGGGCTCGACTACCTCTTCGGCATGGTCGACGCCGACGAGCGTTTCACACCGCTCTGGGCGCACGACCTCGAAGCCGAGAAGCGCGCCCTGCTCGATTTCCTCGAACTCGTCGCAGAGCGGCGGGCTCGGTATCCGCGCATGCACATCTACCACTACGCGCCCTACGAGCGGACCCATCTGCTCAGCATCGCCGCGAGGCACGGCGTGGGCGAGGCGCAGGTCGATCAGCTGCTGCGCGAGCACGTGCTCGTCGACCTCTACCCGATCGTGCGTCGAGCTCTGCGGGTCAGCTCGCGCTCCTACTCGATCAAGAAGCTCGAACCGCTCTACATGGGCGACGAACTGCGCGATGAGGGCGGGGTGACGAGCGGGGCCCAGTCCGTCACCGAGTACGCCGAGGCGAGTGCGCAGCTCGCCGCGGCCGACGAGAGCGAGCGGGCCGAGGGGAGGCGGCGCCTCGAGGCCATCGCCGACTACAACCGATACGACTGCGTCTCCACGCTGCGGCTGCGCGACTGGCTGCTCGGGCTCTCCGCCGATCGGGGCGTCGCGCCCTTGCCATCCGGCGAGGCAGTCGAAGACACCGGGCCCGCGATCGAGCTCAGCCCCGTCGCACGAGCGCTGACGATGCACGCCGACTCGGCCGCGCCGCGGGACCGCGCCGCCGCGGCGCTCGCCGCCAGCGCGATCGACTACCACCAGCGCGAGCAGAAGTCGTTCTGGTGGGCGCACTTCGCGAGGCTCCTCGACCCCGTCGAAGACTGGGCCGACGCACGAGACGTCATGATCGTCGACGAAGCGCTCAGCGTGGTCGACTCCGACTGGTTCATGCCGCAGCGCGCGCGGGTGCCGCGGCGTCGCCTGCGGCTGCGGGGCGCGGTCGCGCCCGGCAGCACGCTGAAGGAGGGCGGCGAGGCCTACGCGCTCTACGAGCATCCTGCGCCCTTCCCGCAGCGGGGCGCCGCGCCCGGAGCCCGAGGCGTGCGCCGGGCGCGAATCGTCGAGCGACTCGACGATGGCGCCGTGATCGAGGAGCCGCTCGGAGACGCCGAGCCCTACACGGGGCTGCCGATCGCCCTCGTGCCCGGGCCGCCGCCTCCGGCGGGCGCGCAGAAGGGCGCCATCGAGCAGTGGGGCGCCCGGCTCGCCGAAGCGCTCGACGCGGGCGGGTTTCCGCCCGACCCGGTCGTCGACCTCATCCGCAGGGTGCCGCCCAGACTCGCGGGCGACGGCGCGCTCACGCGGCCCGAGCGCATCGAGGGGGCCGACGGCGACGCCGACACCATCGGCGCGGTCGTGCGCAGCCTGCTGCGTCTCGACCGCAGCTACCTCGCGGTGCAGGGGCCGCCCGGCACCGGCAAGACCTACCTCGCCGCGCGAGTGATCCGACGGCTCGTCGAGCAGCACGGCTGGCGCATCGGCGTGGTCGCCCAGTCGCACCGCGTGGTCGAGAACGTGCTCGAGGGCGCCGTCGCGGCGGGGCTCCCCGCTGGGCAGGTCGGCAAGGTGCCCCAGGGCGGCGCGCTCGGCGAGGGCGAGTCCGCCCCCGCTTACACGGTGCTGCCCCGCAACGGCCACGCGCGCTTCGTCGCGGGGCACCGCGACCTCGGGCGGGGGTGCGTCATCGGCGGCACGGCCTGGGACTTCAGCAACCCCGCCAGATTCGACCGCAAATCGCTCGATCTGCTCGTGATCGACGAGGCCGGCCAGTTCTCGCTCGCCCCCACCATCGCCGCCTCGGTCGCCGCCGAGCGCCTGCTGCTGCTCGGAGACCCCCAGCAGCTGCCGCAGGTGTCGCAGGGCGACCACCCCGAGCCGGTCGACACCTCGGCGCTCGGGTGGCTGCTCGGCGACTTCGAGACCGTACCCGATGCGCTCGGCTACTTCCTCTCGCAGACGAGACGCATGCGGCCCGAGCTCGCCGACGTCGTCTCCGAGCTCGCCTACGAGGGTCGGCTGCACGCCCACCCGAGCGCCGCGCGGCGCGAGGTGCGCGGGGCCGGGCCCGCGGGCCTCGTCTGGCACGCCGTCGGGCACAGCGGCAACTCCACCAGCTCGCCCGAGGAGGCCGCGGAGGTGGTGCGGATCGTGCGCGAGTCGCTCGCCGGGTCCATCGCCCAGTCCGCGCAGCCGGGCGAGGGCGAGGGCGAGGGCGGCGGCGCAGGCGGCGCGGCCCGGATGAGCGATCGGCTCGGCGCTCCCAGACGGCTCACCGAGCACGACCTCATCGTCGTCGCCGCCTACAACGCGCAGGTCGAGTGCGTCGCCGAGACGCTCGCGCAGGCCGGCTTCGGCCGCGTGCGCGTCGGCACCGTCGACAGGTTCCAGGGGCAGGAGGCCGCGATCGCCGTCGTCACACTCGCGGCCTCGAGCCCCGAAGACGTGCCTCGCGGCCTCGAGTTCCTGCTCATGCGCAACCGGCTCAACGTCGCCATCAGCCGCGCCCAGTGGGCGGCGCACCTCGTCTCCTCCGATCGCCTCGGCGACGGGCTGCCCGGTACGGCCGAGGGTCTCGCGGCGCTCTCGGGGTACCTGCGGCTCATCGAGCGGGCGATTCCGTCGCCGTCCCGCGAAGCCGCCCCGCGGCCCGACGAGGCGCGCTAGTTTGGAGGCATGGTGAAACCCGCAGGCCCCTTCAAGACCCCGCCGTCACGCAGGCTCCCGCCGCCGGCGGCGCCCGCGAGCGGCGGCGCCGGCTCGCTCGGGCCGGGCGCGTCGGCCGGCCCCGAGGCGGCGGTCCCGACGACCCTCGACGGGCAGGGGAGCCCGGCCGCTCCGACGCGGACTGCCGACGATCCGGGCCTGCGGGCGTCGGCCCGCTCGGGCATTCCCGCATTCGAGGTGATGCGCATCACCGACGAGATCGCGCGCCGCCGCGCCGCCGGCCGCGACGTCGTCTCGCTCTGCGCGGGGGAGCCGGGTGCACGCCCGGCGCCCGGCACGCTCAAGCCCGCGGGCTACACGGGCCCCCTCGGCACCGGGCCCCTGCGCGAGGCGATCGCCGGGCACTACCGCTCCTGGTACGGCGTGGAGGTCGATCCGGGCACGGTAGCGGTGACCACCGGCTCCTCAGGCGCGTTCCAGCTCGTCTTCCTCGCGGCCTTCGACCCCGGCGACCGGGTTGCGCTCGCCAGCCCGGGGTATCCGGCCTACCGCAACATCCTCGCGGCGCTCGGCGTGCAGGTCGTCGAGATCCCCACCGGCCCCGAGACCCGCTACCAGCCGACCCCCGCGCTCCTCGACGCGGCGGTGCGCGCGCACGGCCCCCTCGCCGGGATCGTCATCGCCTCACCCGCCAACCCCACCGGCACGATGCTCGGCCGCCCGGAGCTCGAGGCGCTCGTCGAGTGGTGCCATATCAACCGTGCACGGCTCATCAGCGACGAGATCTACCACGGCATCACGTTCCCCGAACCGGGCGAGCCAGACCCCCGCGGGGTGTCGGTGCGCGAACTCGACACCGAGGCGATCGTGATCAACTCGTTCTCGAAGTACTGGGGCATGACCGGCTGGCGACTCGGATGGGCGCTGCTGCCGACCTCCCTCGTGGCCCCCTTCGAAGCGCTCGCCTCGAACTTCGCGCTCTCACCGCCCGCGCCGGCTCAGGAGCTCGCCCTCTCGGCGTTCACCGACGAGAGCTACGCGCAGCGCGACGCCGTCGTCGAAGGCTTCGCCCGTGCGCGCGCACTTATCCTCGAAGCCGAGCCGCAGCTCGACTGGGGGATCGCCGCCCCCTCCGACGGAGCCTTCTACTACTACTCCGAACTCGGCCCGCAGCTCGAACGCTTCCCCGACTCGGTCGCGTACGCTCGAGCACTGCTCGAGGGCGCCGACGTCGCGGTGGTGCCCGGAGTCGACTTCGACCCGGTTGCGGGGGGCCGCGCCGTGCGCCTCTCCTACGCAGCCGGCGAGGCCGCCGTGGCCGAGGCGCTCGAGCGGATCATCCGCTTCCAGCGCTGAGCCGGCGTGCCCGCGCTGAGTCGGCGTGCCCGCGCTGAGTCGGCGTGCCCGCGCTGAGTCGGCGTGCCCTTGCCGAGCCGGCCGGTTCGCACGCGCCGAGTCGGCCTATTCGTGTCGAGTCGGCACGGGAATCACGCGAGCAATAGGCCGGCTCGACACGAATAGGCCGGCTCGATAGGGGGCGGCTCAGCGCGGCCCGCTCGATAGCGGGGCGGTTCGTCAGAACGCGATCGGTGTACCCGCGGCGACGCCGATGCGGCGCTGCAGGGCGTCGTCGACGACGGCACGCGGATCCGCGGTCTCGTCGACCGCGATGCCGATCGACCGCAGCGCTTCGGCCTCGGCGCCGCCCAGATCCAGCACCAGCGACGTGACCGCCTCCGAGAGCGGGCCCTCGAGCCCGGCCACGGCGCGCGCGAGCGCCGACCGCACGGCCTTGCCCAGCGCAGCGGCGTCACCCGGCTCCGCTGCGCGCTCGACCTCGGCGCTCGCGTAGCTCACGCCGTCTCCGGACAGCGCCTCGGCGACGACCGCGCCGCCGCTGAGGCGGGCGTGCAGCTCGAGCACGCTGCTCGTCGCCGCCGGAACGGTCGAGAAGGGGAGCGGGATGCCTGGTGCCGCCCCGGTGCCCGCATCGTGCGAGTGCTCGGACGCCTGCGTGCCGCCGTTGAAGGTGAACTTCAGATCCATGACCACCAGCCTACGCCCGCGCTCCGCGTCGAGCTGACCGTGCGCTCGGTCGCGGGCGCCCTCGGCAAGCGGCTCGGCCATTGCCGCCGCTGCGTCTGAGATCATCGATCCCATCTGCTGCCTGCCGCTGCGATGCTGTCGGCCAGGCCGCGGCATAGGCCACCCCCTAGATGCGGGCGATCTCCTGCCGCGGGCGCACCGCGATGTCGGTGATCTGCACGTCGTCGGGCGCGTCGACAACGAAGCGCACCGCACCCGCCACGGAGGCCGGGGTGATGTAGCGGTCGGGCTCGTACGAGTCGGAGGGGATCATGCTGCGCAGCATGGCGGTGTCGGTCTGGCCGGGGGCGACGGTCGCCACCCGCACGCGGTGGGGCTCCTCGTCGATCCGCAGCACGTCGGCGACGGCCCGCAGGGCGTGCTTCGACGCGGTGTAGATCGCGCTGCCGGGCACGGGGCGCGTGCCGGCCCCCGAACCGATGAAGATCACCGTTCCGCGGGAGGCGCGCAGCAGCGGGAGCGAGTGCCGCGTGATCAGGGCGGGTGCGGTCACGTTGACGGCGAGCTGCTCGGCCCACTCGTCGGCGCTCGCGTCGGCGACCGAGCGCTGCTGCGAGACGGCCGCGGCGTTGACGAGCACGTCGAGCCGGTCGAGGCCCTCGATCCGCTCGGCGAGGGCCGCCTCGTCGGTCACGTCGAGCCGCCAGGCCTCGGCGCCGGTCTCGCGCGCGACGGCGTCGAGGCGCTGCGCGTCGCGCCCGACGGCGATGATGCGGTGGGTGCGGGCGAGTTCGCGGGCGATCTCGCGCCCCATGCCGCTCGATGCGCCGGTGATGAGGGCGACGGGGCGGGGGTCAGACATTGAGGGCTCCTTCGAGTTCGGGCTGCGGGTCGGTGCCGGGGGCGCACGCGGAGCGCGCGTTCGCCAGCGCGGTCTCGATCGCGCTGCGGGCGACGCGGTCGGTCTCTCGCAGCATGGGCGGATCGGTGCCCGGCATGGGGCTGATGATGGTGCCGTGCAACTGCTCGTCGACGGGGATGCCGGCGACGTGCACGGCGGGGTCCAGGCCGTCGCGCGTGACGAGCCGGCCGGTGGCGAAGTCGATGTCGAAGGAACCGGTCGTGAGGGGGGCGCCGTCGCGCGCGGCGACCTCGAAGGGGCGCGCGCGACCGGTGTCGAGGAGGGCTCGGGCGAGCGGGTCGGTCGTCTCGCCGAGGCGGTGGAAGTGCATCCAGGCGTCGAGCAGCGCGGGAGCGGTGATCCGCGACCCCGCGACCCGTGGCGACTCCGCCACGAACGCGTGCTCGCCCAGGTGCACGGGGGCGTGCGGGCCGATGAACTGCACGAGGCCGGCGTCGGCGAGTGCGAGCAGTTGGCGGTTGCGGAAGGCGGGCGGGCCGGACCCGACCATGCCTCCGAGCGAGGTCAGCAGCGCGTAGCCCGAGCCGCGCGACTCGGCGTCGAAGCCGCCGAGGGTGCCGATCTTCGCCGCGGCGGCGCGGGCCGCGCTGATCGACCAGAGGCCGGCCTTGACGGCGCTGTCGCGTCCGAGCTCGGCCTCGCGCAGGTCGCTCGCGGTGCGCTCGCGCACGAAGGCGTCGAAGGCCTGCGGCGAGGCGAAGTCGCGGTCGGCGGGGTGCATCTCGCCGAGCAGGTCGAAGCGGTCGGCGGGGTCGGGGATGAACGGGGCGACGGCCTGCGCGATCCGTGCCGGCGCTCGGTCGAGGTCGTCGCCTCCGGGGGCGGGGCTCGGGATCGCGGTGCGCAGCAGCTCGTCGAGCGCTTCGATCACGGCCCGCCGCGCCTGCTGCGGCGAGGCGGTGATCGCCTCGGGCCGCACGCGGTGCAGGGTCTCGGCGTGGTCGATGAACGCGTCGGCGACGATGCGCGGCCAGAGCGAGCGGTCGAAGTCGATGGGGCGCGGTTCGGAGGCCCAGTCGACGCCGAGCAGCAGGCGCTGCTCGGGGCTCGGCGGCAGCGAGTGGTAGAGCGACTTGGCGCGGAAGGGCACCCCCCGGCGCGAGGTGGCGTGCAGCACGGGCTCGCGGCCGGATGGCTCGTAGCGCAGGCCGTGGCTCGCATCCGGATCCTCCACGAACCTGCCGCCCCGCCCGATCGTGAGCAGCGCCATCGTGTCGAAGAACCCCATGCCGAGTCCCCGCACGATGGCGGGGGATCCGGGCTGGATGCGCGAGAGATCCTGCTCGACGGGGCTCGCGGGCCGCACCCACACGAGGCCGGGGCGCCGCTCGAGCTCGTGCGCGAGGGCGCGCTCGGACGAGGTCTCGGAGCGCGGCATCCAGCCGGTGGCGAGGATCACTGCGTCGGCCTCGACCCACCGCTCTCCGTCGGAGCCGGCATCGGCGAGCTCGACGCGCTCGCGCGAACCTCGACGATCGATTCCGACGGCGGCCGTGCGGTGGCGGGTCACCCGTGCCCGCGGTGGGAGCGACGCGACCGCGCGCTCGTAGCACCACGTCAGGTACTCGCCGTAGAGGGCGCGGCTGGGGTGCGACTCCGGCAGGGTGCGCTCGAGCTCGTCGCGGTAGTCGGCGGCGAGGCCGTCGCGGGTGGTGAACGCCTCGAACGCGGCGATGTGGGCGGGCGGGATGCCGGCCGCGATCTCGGCGGTGCGCGGCGACGGGAACGCGCCGTGGAGAACGAGCACGCTCCACTCGTAGAGCGTGGGGCCGGGGATCACGGGCCCGGCTACGGTGCTGCCCGGCTCGGTGAACAGCGTCACGGCGTGCGAGAGCGTGTTCATGCAGAGCTCGCGATCCTGATCCGTGCGCCAGATGCGCCCCGCTCCGGAGGGAGCGGGATCGATGACGTGCACGTCGAGCGGCGGCGCGTCGTCGCTCAGGTTCGCACCGATGCGCTCGATGAGCGAGGCCCCGCGGGGGCCTGCTCCGACGATCGCGATGGCGGCTCGGTTCGCAGAGGGCATGCTTCCGTTATAGGCCTCTTCCCCTGGAAAGTCCGCGGCAGATGACCGAATGTGACGGCTCCGGCCGGTGGCGGCGGCCCCCGCCGCGTGTGTAGTTCTGTTACAGATCAGATTTCCTTTCCGTTATGCGAGCCATAACAATAGCTTTCGGTGCAGAAGTCTGCCCACGACACCGAGATCGCGGATCCCATCACGATCCCCGCCCCGACCACCACGAGGAGTATCCCCATGAAGAAACGTCGTATCGCCTGGATCGGAGCCCTGGCTGCCGTCGCGATCGCGATGACCGGCTGCTCCTCGAGCGGGGGCAACGACGGCGGCGCTGACGGCGGCGGCACCCTCACCTACCTCGAACCGCAGACCTGGAACACCCTCTACCCGCCGGCGGGCGGCTTCTACCCGAACGGCGGCGTGCTCAACCAGATCACCGATCGGCTGCTCTACCAGAACCCCGAGACGCTCGAGCTCGAGCCGTGGATCGCCGAGGAGCTGCCACAGGTCAACGCCGACGCCACCGAGTACACCTTCACGCTGCGTGAGGGCGTCACCTACTCCGACGGCACCCCGCTCGACGCCGAGAACGTCGTGAAGAACTTCGACCTCTTCGGCAAGGGCGACAGCGACCGCGCGCTCTCCGTCTCCGAGGCGATCAACAACTACGACCGCGGCGAGGTCGTCGACGAGCGCACCGTCAAGTTCTTCTTCACCGCGCCGTCGCCCGGCTTCGCGCAGGCCGTCTCGACCATCAACTCCGGGCTGCTCTCGAACGCGACCCTCGACCGCACCAACGAGGAGTTCGGCCCGGGCAACGCGGCCGAGATCGTCGGCAGCGGCCCGTTCGTGATCGACGACGAGAAGATCGGCACCGAGCTCTCGCTCGCCGCGCGCGAGGACTACGACTGGGCGCCCCCGTCGCTCGAGCACCAGGGCGCCCCGCAGATCGACGGCGTCGACTTCATCGTCGCCGGCGAGGCGAGCGTGCGCGTGGGCACCGTCACCTCGGGTCAGGCCGATGTCGCGCGCACCATCCCCGCACCCGACGAGGCGCAGTTCGCCGCGGACGGCCTGGAACTGGTCGCGGCCTCCACGAACGGCGTGAACAACAGCCTCAGCTTCCGCTTCGCGCACCCCTTGCTGCAGGATATCCGGGTGCGGCAGGCCCTCATCGCGGGCATCGACCGCGAGGAGATCGTCGACACGCTCTTCAGCGAGAGCTACCCGCTCGCGACGGGCATCCTCGCGAAGACGGCGCTCGGCTACACCGACACCTCGCAGAACTACGTCTACGACCCCGACCGCGCCGAGCAGCTGCTCGACGAGGCGGGCTGGGCTCCCGGCAGCGACGGGATCCGCGAGAAGGACGGCGAGAAGCTCGTGCTCACCTTCAACGAGGCGCTGCCGCAGCCGCGGTCCAAGGAGGTCGTGACCCTGATCCAGGAGCAGCTGGGCGAGATCGGCGTCGGCGTCGAGCTGTTCGCTGGTGATCAGGCCGCGCAGGACGCCGCGCGTCTCGAACTCGACACGATCCAGGTCTACCACTCCATGGTCGGCCGCGCCGACTTCGACGTGATCAAGTCGCAGTTCCACTCCGCGAACCGCAACGCGCTGCTCAACCTCGACCCCGCCACGAACGAGCTGCACGACGCCGAGCTCGACGCCCTGCTCGCGCAGATCGCGTCGGTGCCGACCACCGAGGAGCGCCAGCAGGCCTCGGTCGCCGCGCAGCAGCACCTCGCCGACCAGGCCTACGTGCTGCCGCTCTTCGAGGAGCCGCAGGTGTTCGGTCTGCGCTCGCAGGTCGAGGGCTTCAAGACCGAGTCGATCGGCCGCCCGTCGTTCTACGAAGTGACACTGCAGCGATGACCCGAGGCGCAGTGCTGCGACGTGTAGGCCAGGCCGTGCTCGTGCTCTGGCTGGCCTACACGGGCGCCTATGTGCTGCTCGCGGCGCTGCCCGGCGACGCGGTGATGGCCCGGTTCGGCAACCCCGACCTGGGCCTCACCCCGGAGCAGCTCGAGCAGATCCGGGCCTCCTACGGCGTCGATCGGCCGCTCGTCGTGCGCTACTTCGAGTCGATCGGCGCGTTCCTCAGCGGCGACCTCGGATACTCGGTGCAGAGCGGCGCGGCCGTCTCCGACCTGCTCGCCGAGGCGCTGCCGTCCACGCTCACGCTTGCAGCACTCGCCCTCGCGGGCGCCGTCTTCCTCGCCGTGGTGATCGCGTTCACCGCCGCCTACGGCAAGGGAGAGTGGCTGCGCCGCCTCTTCCGCAACCTGCCGCCGCTCTTCGTGTCGGTGCCGGTGTTCTGGATCGGCATCGTGCTGATCCAGGTCTTCTCGTTCCAGCTGGGGCTCATCCCGGTCATCGGGGCGAGCGAGGCGCAAGCCCTGATCCTGCCCGCCCTCACGCTCACGATCCCGATCGCGGCGCCGCTCGCGCAGGTCTTCCTGCGCAGCATCGACGAGGTGCGCGAGCAGCCCTTCGTCTCGGTGGTGAAGGCGAGGGGTGCCAGCACCAGCTGGCTGCTGTGGCGCAACGTCGCCCCCAACGCACTGCTCCCGGTGCTCACGATGGCGGGCCTGCTCTTCGGCGAACTGGTCGGCGGCGCGATCATCACGGAGGCCGTCTTCGGCCGCACCGGCATCGGCAGCCTCACCGCGCAGGCCGTCGCCCACCGAGACACCCCCGTGCTGCTCGCGGTCGTGGTGATCGCCACGGTGGTCTACGTGACGATCAACCTGATCGTCGACCTGCTCTATCCCGTGCTCGATCCGCTTTTCGAAACCGTTTTAGACCGAGGAC
>NZ_KB714600.1:116436-157990 GCF_000349545.1 Leucobacter sp. UCD-THU | reverse complement strand
CGAGCCCGAAAAGCGCTTCGAAAACCGATCCGGGCGCCGTGCCCCCTGCCCGGTCGACCCCCGACCGCCACCGACCCTCCGGAGCCCAGCGATGACCGCCGTCGAAACCGCCACCGGGCTCGGCCCCGCAGGCGGATCCCCCCGCGCCGCGCGCGCCGCCGGATCCTGGAGGTCCCTGCTGCGGCCCGGCCTGATCCTGCCGCTCCTCGTGCTGCTCGTCGCCCTCGCGTGGGCGGTCGCCCCCGGCATCTTCACCTCGCAGAGCCCCACCGAGACCGTGGCGCCCGCGCTGCAGGCGCCGAGCGCGCAGCACTGGTTCGGCACCGACGCCACCGGGCGCGACCTGTTCTCGCGCGTCGTGTACGGCGCCTCCGAGTCGATCTCGGCCGCGCTGCTGGCCGTGCTCGTCGGGCTCGTGTTCGGCTCCCTCATCGGAGTGTCCGCGGGCGCGGTCGGCGGCTGGATCGACGACGTGCTCATGCGTCTCGTCGAGGTGCTGCTCGCCATCCCCACCCTGCTGCTCTCGCTCAGCATCGTGATCCTGCTCGGCTTCGGCACCGCGAACGCGGCGATCGCGGTCGGCGTGACATCGGTCGCGGTATTCGCGAGACTGTCGCGCTCGCAGGTGATGAGCGTGCGGGCGAGCGAGTTCGTCGAGGCCGCATACGGATCCGGCGGCACCTTCCTCGGCGTGCTGCGCCGGCACGTGCTGCCGAACTCGCTCACGCCCGTGATCGCCCTCGCCGCTCTGCAGCTGGGATCCGCGATCCTGCAGATCTCCACCCTCGGCTTCCTCGGCTACGGCGCGCCGCCCCCCACCCCCGAGTGGGGGCTGCTCATCGCCGAGGGGCGCAACTACGTCGCCACCGCCTGGTGGCTGACGACGCTGCCCGGCCTCGTCGTGGTGCTCATCGTGGTCGCCACCAACCGTCTCAGCCAGGCCATCAGCTCAGGAGGACGAGTATGAGCGAGCAGCCGCTGCTCAGCATCCGCGATCTCGCGGTGCAGTACCGCACCCGCCGCGGCCACGTCGACGCGGTGCGCGGCGTGAGCTTCGACGTCGAGGCCGGCAAGGTCACGGCGGTGGTCGGCGAGTCGGGGTCGGGCAAGACCACCGTCGCCCAGTCGGTGATCGGCCTGCTCGCCTCGAACGGCAGCATTTCGCGCGGCTCGATCCAGCTCAACGAGCGCCGCCTCGGAACGACCGAGCTCGTCGGCCTCTCCGAACGGCGGTGGCAGGACCTGCGCGGCCGCTGCGTCGGGCTGATCCCGCAGGATCCCGGCAACTCGCTCAACCCGGTGAAGACCGTGGGGCGCTCGATCAGCGAGTCGCTGCGCATCCACGGCAGGCCGAGCCGCGAGGAGGCGCGCGACCGCGTGCTCGCGCTGCTCGACCAGGTCGGCATCGACGACCCGGTGCGCCGCGCCGGGCAGTACCCGCACGAGTTCTCGGGCGGCATGCGGCAGCGCGTGCTGATCGCTGCCGCCATCGCGAACAACCCCGAGCTGATCATCGCCGACGAGCCCACCTCGGCGCTCGACGTCACCGTGCAGCGAACCGTGCTCGACCTGCTCGACACGCTGCGGCGCGACACCGGCACGGGTGTGCTGTTCATCACGCACGACCTGGCGGTGGCCGCGGATCGCGCCGACAGCGTCGTCGTGATGCGCGGGGGCGAGGTGCAGGAGTCGGGGCCCAGCGACCGCGTGCTCGCGCAGCCCGAGTCGGAGTACACGAAGCGGCTCATGCACGACGCACCCTCGTTCGGACGCGTCGTCGAACGCGAGAGCATCGCGGTCTCGGAGCGCCCGCTCGGTGCGCAGGCTCCGCTCGGAGCCCAGGCTTCAGGCGGGGCGCAGGTTGGTTCGACCGCCGAGCCCTCGTCCGCCGCCCCCGGTCCGCTGCTCGAGGTGCGCGGGCTGCGGCAGGAGTTCGGGCACGGCGCCAACGCCTTCGTGGCCGTCGACGACGTCTCGTTCTCCGTCGCGCGCGGCACCACGCACGCGCTCGTGGGGGAGTCGGGGTCGGGCAAGACCACCACCGGCCGCGCGATCGCGGGCTTCGCCAAGCCGACGGCGGGCAGCATCCGCATCGACGCCGGAGCCGGTGGCGCTACTGTCGTGCGGAGCGCCGGTGGCGCTGCTTCCGCGCGGGACTCCGTCGGGGGTGGCGCTGCCGCCGTGCACGGCGCCGATGGCGCCGACGGCACGGACGCCGCACCGGACGCCGCTGCCGTCGGCACCATCGCCTCAGCAGCGGGCGACCCGCTCGAGGTCACCGCGCTGCGCGGTCGCGCCCTGCGCGAGTTCCGCCGCACCACCCAACTCGTCTACCAGAATCCCTACGGCTCCCTCGACCCGCGACTCTCGATCGGGCAGACCCTCGCCGAGCCCCTGCGCAACTTCCACATCGGATCCCGAGGCGAACAGGCCGACCGGGTCGCTCACGCGCTCGAACTCGTCGCGCTGCCCGCCGACTTCGCTCATCGGCAGCCGCGCGAGCTCTCGGGCGGACAGCGGCAGCGCGTCGCGATCGCGCGAGCGCTCATCGTGGAGCCCGAGCTCGTCGTGCTCGACGAAGCGGTGTCTGCGCTCGACGTGACCGTGCAGGCGCAGATCCTGCGGCTGCTCGCGCGGTTGCAGACCGAGCTCGGTCTCACCTACGTGTTCATCTCGCACGACCTCGCGGTGGTGCGGCAGATCTGCGACACCGTCTCGGTGCTGCAGCGCGGCCGTCAAGTCGAGCACGGCGACACCGAGGAGGTCTTCAGCAACGCCCAGCACCCGTACACGCAGCGGCTCATCGATGCGATCCCGGGCGCCTCGCTCGCCTCGGGCCACTGGGTGATCTGAGGGAGGGCGTCAGCGGAGGCTCCCGCTGACGCGGCCCTCGAGAACGCCCGCGCCGACGATCCCCGGTCGGCGCACCGCTTCGCCACTCGGCTCGCCGCTGCGACCCGCCGGGGGATCCCGCACCGGCGCTGCGCGAGTTCGATCGTCCATCCCATCTCCTCTCGAACGGAACCCTCATGCCATCGAATACCTCGACCGTACCCGCGACCACCGACATCATCGACGCGCTGGCGGGCATCGCCCCGGGCGACGCCCTCGACGCGGCCCGCGCGCGGCGACCGGAGGCACGCACGCACGCCCAGGGCAGCTTCGAAGCGCTGTTCCTGCCCGACGACACCTCGCACGTCGCGCTGGCCGAACGCGCCGCGGTCGCCCTGTTCGTCGCGCGCCTGCACCGACAGGCCGCCGCGGTCGAGTTCTACGGGGCGCTGCTGCGCGAGACCGGCAAGGGCCTCGGCGCCGGCGCCGGAGAAGCCCTCGAACCGTTGATCGTGGCCGAGGCGGAGCGCGCCGCGGGATCGGGACCCTACGGCGCGTTCCGAGCCGAGAACGCACCCGAGAGCACCGTCGGCCCCGTCTACAGCGTGTCGTCGGTCGAGGCCGCCTACGCCCTCGGCGATCGGCTCTCGGCCGCGCTCGAGCACGCCCATCTGCTCGTGCTGCATCCCCGCGACGCCGCTCGCGAGCCCCTGCAGCACCTGCTCGACGCGGGCTGGAGCACCACCGGCGTCGTCACGCTCTCGCAACTGATCTCGTTCCTCACATTCCAGCTGCGGGTCGTGCAGGGACTCGGCGAACTGAGCACGGGTGAGGGGGCGGCGTCCCTGCCTGAGCTCGCCGCCGACGTGGCCCGCGCTGCCGGCGAGCGCGCCGACGGAGCTTCCACCCCCGCGGCCCCCGGCGCCTCCGGACGACTGCCGCAGGCCCCCAGCGTCGAGGAACCGCCGCGGTTCACGCAGCAGGTGCTCGGCTGGAAGCCGTGGCTGCAACAGCTGCCCGTCGCTGAGTTCACCGAGCGCCACTACGAGGCGCTCGTGCAGCGCGACCGTGTGCACATGCCCTACTTCAGGCTGCTCGCGCGCGATCCCGAGGCCCTGCGCGAGCGCACGCTCACCGACCTCGACATCTTCACGAACACCGATGCCGGGCTGCCCCGTGCAGAGCGCGAGGTCGCCGCGGCCGCCGCGTCGCGCTACAACGGCTGCGTCTTCTGCGCCTCCGTGCACGCGCGCTTCGCGAGCGAGAACGGAGCCGACCGCGACGACGTGCAGCGCCTGCTCGACGAGGGGGTCTCGGCCCGCCTGTCGCCCCGGCTCGACGCGATCATCGACGCCACCGTGGCGCTGACCGCGACGCCGTCGCGCTTCGGCGCCGCCGAGATCGCCGCGCTGCGGGAGGCCGGCCTCGACGAGCTCTCGCTGCTCGACGTCATCCAGGCGGGCGCGTTCTTCAACTGGGCCAACCGTCTGATGCTCTCGATCGGAGAGCCCACGCTCTGAGCCCCGACGGGGCGCATCCTCCCCGCAGACGCCAGCGGGCCCCGCTTCCGAAGAAGCGGGGCCCACTGCGCAGGAGCGTCGACCGGGCTTACGCCTGGGCGGCGAGGGTCTCCTCGAGCGACGCCGAGGCGAGCTCGGGGAACGCCAGCGAGACGCCGTGGTTGGTGAGGACGCCCTCGTGCGCGTTGAGACCCTTCGCGAGCGACGCGTCGTCGTTCAGCGCCTTGACCCAGCCCTTGTCGGCGATCGCGACCACGTAGGGGAGCGTCGCGTTGGTGAGCGCCGCGGTCGAGGTCTCGGGCACCGCGCCGGGCATGTTCGCGACGCAGTAGTAGATCGAGTTGTGCACCTCGAACGTGGGGTTGTCGTGGGTGGTGGGCTTCGAGTTCTCGAAGCAGCCGCCCTGATCGATGGCGATGTCGACGAGCACCGAGCCCTGCTTCATCTGCGCGACCATCTCGTCGGTGACGAGCTTCGGAGCCTTCTCGCCCGGGATCAGCACGGAGCCGATGACGAGGTCGGCGTCCTTGAGCGCCTCGGTGATGTTGTGCGCGTTCGAGGTGCGGGTCTGGATGCGACCGTTGAACTCGTCCTCGAGCTGCTTCAGGCGGGGGATCGCGATGTCGATCACGGTGACCTCGGCGCCCATGCCGTAGGCGATGCGGGCCGCCTGCTCGCCGGCCGCGCCGCCGCCGATCACGACGACCTTGCCGCGACGGGTCGCGGTCACGCCGCCGAGGAGGATGCCGCGGCCGCCGTTGGCCTTCATGAGCGAGTAGGCGCCGACCTGCACCGAGAGGCGCCCGGCGACCTCGGACATGGGCGCGAGGAGCGGCAGGCCGCGGTTCGGCAGCTGCACGGTCTCGTAGGCGATCGCGGTGGTGCCCGATGCGAGCACGGCCTCGGTGAGAGCCTTCTCGGCGGCGAGGTGCAGGTAGGTGAAGAGCACCTGACCCTTGCGCAGCTTGTCGTACTCGGAGGCGATGGGCTCCTTGACCTTGAGGATCATGTCGGAGTCGGCCCAGACCTGATCCGCGCTCTCGACGATCTTGGCGCCGGCGGCGGCGTACTCTTCGTCGGTGATCGCCGAACCGAGGCCGGCGCCGGCCTGCACCAGCACCTCGTGGCCGCGGCGGGCCAGCTCGTAGACGCCGGCCTGCGTGATGGCGACGCGGTTCTCGTTGTTCTTGATTTCGGTGGGGATACCGACGCGCATGATCTGCTCCAGAGTGTTCGGAATGCGATGTAGGTCCGTATGCCTGTTGATCGTTCGCGTGCGTGATCACGGCATGGGATGTCTCCGATTGTGCAGTATATTCGCTTTCCGTAAAAGAAACATGAATTCTCTTCGGAAATAGTCGCTAAAGTGGAGAGTAATAGAGCGAAAACGGAGCTGTGATGACTGAGGATTCGAAGAATCTGCGCCCCGAGGCGAGCCTGGATCAGGTCGACCGCAAGATCGTGGAGGAACTGCAGACGAACGGCCGCATCACGAACGCCGAACTGGCGGAACGGGTGGGCGTCGCCGCGTCGACGTGCATCGCCCGCGTGCGCAGCCTGGTCTCGCGCGGCATCATCACGGGTTTCACGGCCTCGGTCGACCCGCGCGCCATGGGGCTCGGGCTGCAGGTGCTCGTGAGCGTCACCGTGCGATCGGGCGCGCGGCAGCGGATCGCCGAGCTGAGCGATGAGCTGCGCTCGCTGCCCGAGGTGATGCAGCTCTTCTTCCTGGGCGGCGTCGAAGACTTCATCATCCATCTCGCCGCGCGCGATTCGGATCACGTGCGCGACTTCGTCATGGAGCACCTCTCGGCGCACCCCGCGGTGTCGTCCACCCGCACGAGCATCGTCTTCAGCCATCACCAGAACCCCGTGCAGGCCTGAGTCCGCGGGCCGAGCCCGCTGATCGGCCGGACCGGCCGAACCGCTGCCCTGACCGGTCTGCGCGTCAGTGCGCGGTCGGAGGCAGCAGCCGGGTCTCGTAGGCGTCGAGCGCGAGCTCGGCCGCGTGGATGGCCTGGGAGCTGTAGCGCCCGATCGCCCGCTCCTCGAGCAGCGCCTCCCGCTGGGCCTCGAGGGCGACTCGGGCGAGCCTCTGATACGTCTGCGCCGGATGCTCGGCGCCCTGCACCTCGATGGGGAGGGTGGGCGCGGCCGCGGCTGCCAGGGGGAGCAGGGCGCTGCGAGCGCTCGCGCGGGCGCGCTGCACCGCGATGTCGGTCTGCTCCTGCTGCCGCGCATCCTTCGGCGGCTGCGGTGCCTCCTTCTCGAGCTCCCTCTCGCGCTCCTCGACGGCCTCGTCGATGGCCTCGTCGGCGGCCTCGTAGAGGTCTCTGGAGAGCGAGACGAGCTCGGCCTTCTCCTGCCCGGTACCGGCGCCGTCGGGCCAGAGCTTGCGGATGAAGACGGGCAGCGTGAGGCCGTGCAGCAGCAGGGTGACCACGGCGACCGCGAAGGCGGCGAGCACGAGCTGCGGGCGGTAGGGAACGGTGGTGGGGATCGACTGGGCCGCAGCGAGGGTGACCACGCCGCGCATGCCGCTCCACGACAGCACGACGCCGTCGCGCCAGCCGAGCTGCTGCTCGCGCTCGTGCTCGAGGTCGGCCGCCGAACGCCGGGTTCGGATGTCGAGCTTGCGCAGCCGGTCTCTGAAGCGGCCGTCGTCCCTGTCGGCGATGCCCGAGCTCTGCACCCGCTCGTTGAGGTGCGCGTACCCCGCGTTGCGGCGCTCGTAGCGCCGCGTCACGCGCTGCATGCCGGCGATGAGCGGCACCATGAAGGCCGAGCGGCAGAGGATGAGCAGTGCGACGAGCCCGAGCGAGAGCAGGCCGATGTGCTGCAGTCGCAACTCGCTCTCGCCGACCTGCGCCACCAGCGAGTGCAGCTGCAGCCCCATGATGAGGAACACGCCGTTCTCGAGCAGGAACTGCACGGTGCGCCAGTTGAGTCGCTCGTTGGTGCGCGCGGAGGCGCTGAAGCGCTGCGAGGCGTGGTGGCCGGTGTAGAGCCCCGTCACCACGACGGCCAGCACGCCGGAGGCGTGCAGCTCTTCGGCGGGGATGAAGGCGACGAAGGGCACGATGAACGAGATGATCGTGTCGTGCACGGGGCTGGTGAGCTTCGACCGGATCCATACCGTGATCACGCCGAAGAGCAGGCCGACGGCGATCGCGACCGAGACGGAGAGGAAGAACGATCCCGTGGCCGAGGAGAGCGCGAAGCTGCCCGCCACGGCCGCGGTGGCGGTCTTCAAGAGCACGAGCGAGGTGGCGTCGTTGACGAGGCTCTCGCCCTCGAGGATGGAGACGACGCGCTCGGGCATGCCGAGCCGTTTGCCGATGGAGGTCGCCGCGACCGCGTCGGTGGGGCTGATGACCGCGCCGAGCGCGATGGCAGCGGCGAGCGGGATGTCGGGCACGATCCAGTGCACGAGGAAGCCGACGGCCACCGCCGAGATGATGACGAGCAGCACCGACAGGCCGATGACGGGCCGGAAGTTGCGTCGGAAATCGACGATCGGCACGTTGACCGCGGCCGAGTAGAGCAGTGGCGGCAGCACGACCACCAGGATGATCTCGGGGTCGATGTCGATGAGCGGCACGAACGGCAGATAGCCGATGCCGATGCCGACCACGACGAGCAGCAGGGGAGCCGCCACGCGGATCTTGCTGCCGACGATCGACGCCCCGACGAGCAGGATCACCGCGATCACGGAGAGGAGGCCGAATTCCATGGTTCTAGGTTCTCACGGCCGGGGCGCGGCTTCGGATCGACGTGCGGGGCCCGGCGCCGTGGGAGGCCGGATCACCGTCGACTGACCGCGGGATCGGTGAGGATGAGGGCGGGCGCCTGCTGCCCGTGGAAGGCGCTCCAGCGCGTGGCGGCAGGGGCGAGCGCGTCGACGTCGATGCGCTCGCCGGGAAGCGCCGACAGTTCCAGGCCCTCGGGCTTGCGCGTGCCGCGCCTCCAGGTGCCAACGACCCTGCCGTCGGCGACCACCGTCGCGAGGAACATGCCGTTGCGGCCCGGCACGATGCGTTCGAAGTGGGCGGGGTCGAGCTGCGCCTCACGATCGGTGTAGCCGAGCAGGTGCTCGTCGAACGCGGGCAGCATCAGCCACGGATCGCTCGCCGAGTCGACCGACGACGTGGTGAGCAGCCGCGGGTGCGCCCAGAGCGCGCCCGCGGCACCTGCAGCCCCGTCGAGGCGCAGCGGCGCGAGGCGACCGCTCTCGGAGGCGAGCGCGATCGCCTGCCGGGCCTCGCGCACCGTCAGTCCCGTCCACCAGGCCAGATCGCGTTCTCGGATCGGCCCGCGCGCCTCGGCGTACCGAGCCGCGAGTTCGGCGAGCGCCTCGTCGCCCTCGAGGGAGCGGGGATCGCGGATCCACTCGTCGGCGCGCACGAGCAGCGGCTCGCCGCCGCGCGCGGGCCCGAACACGGCGAGGCTGTTCTGGCACAGCCACCAGATCAGGTGGTACCGCCAGTTGCCCTGCCACTCGATGCCCGCCTCGGTCCAGGTCGCAGCGAGGGAGTCGCGGTCGAGCCCGCTTCCTTCCGCCGCGAGCCCGGTGAGCGCCTCCATCGACACCTCGACGAGCCGGTCGAGCATCGCGTCGCTCATGCCCAGATACTCGCGCCGTTTGGGCGCGCCGGAGAGCACGCGGTGGTTCGTCGCCCGCTGCATCCAGCCGATGTCTTGGGCCGCGACGACGTGGATGGTGCCGCGCATCGGCCACGAGCGCACGATGAGGCCCTCGTCGAACGCCGCGTGCACGTCGGCGAGCCCCGTGCCCGGCGCGCGGAGCCCGAGCGCCCAGCGCGAGGAGCGCCAGTCCTGCCCCTGCACGGCGAGCATGCGCCGTGCGACCGCCGCAATGCGCTGCGCTCCCGCCGCCCGGCCCGGCGGCGAGAGCGCCTCGCCGGCGAGCCGCAGCGCGCGCATGCGCAGGCCGAGCAGCTGCCCGGTGCTGATCGTTTCGGTCATGCGGTCAGTGTAAACCGGGCCACCGACACCGACACCGACACCGACACCGACACCGACACCGATGCCGAGGTGCGACGGATGCGGTGCCGCCTTGCGGCGGCCGCCGAGCAGACGCGGCGCCGAGCAGACGCGGCGCCGAGCAGACGCGGCGCCGAGCAGACGCGGCGCGGGGCGCGGATCAGAAGCGCGCGCGGTGGTACTGCGGCGGAACGAGCGCCTCGGCCGAGGGAGCTCGCAGCTCGTGCGCCCACCGCAGCGGCAGGTGCGGATCGGCGAGGAGCGCCCGGCCCAGGAAGACCACGTCGGCCTGCCCGGTGACGAGGATCGACTCGGCTTGCGCGGCCTCGGTGATGAGGCCGACCGTGCCGACGGCGATCGCCTCGGCGGGCAGACTGCCGCGCAGCCGAGCCGCGAGGGGCGTCTGGTAGGCGGGGCCGACGGGGATCGGGGCGACGGGTACGTTGCCGCCGGACGAAACGTCGACGAGGTCGGCCCCGTCTTCGGCGAGCCAGGACACGACCCGCTCGGCCTCGTCGAGGTCGAAGCCGCCCTCGACCCACTCGGTCGCCGAGATGCGCACGAGGATCGGCAGGCGGGCGTGGCGGCCGCGGATCGTGCGCACGATCTCGCGCAGCAGCCGTGCGCGGCGCTCGAGATCGCCCCCGTAGCCGTCACCGCGCAGGTTCGAGAGCGGCGACAGGAACTCGTGCAGCAGGTAGCCGTGGGCGGCGTGCACCTCGACGGCGTCGAGGCCGGCGGCGACGGCGCGATCGGCGGCGGTCGCGAATGCCTCCACGATGCCCGCGATCTCGTCGGCGCCGAGCGCGCGGGGCGCGGCGAGCTCACCGAACGCGGCCTCGGAAGGGGCCACGGTCTGCCAGCCTCCCTCGATGATCGGCACGGTGCCGTCGGGCTGGCCGGGCAGCCACGGGTAAGTGGAAGCCTTGCGGCCGGCGTGCGCGAGCTGCACCGCGATGCGCGCGCCGTGCGCATGCGCGATGCTCGCCAGGCGCGCGAACGCCGCCGTCTGCTCGTCGTTCCAGAGCCCCACATCGCGAGGCGAGATGCGGCCCTCGGGCGCAACCGCCGTCGCCTCGACGGTGACGAGGCCGGCGCCGCCGCGAGCGAGCGCGCCGATGTGCTGCAGATGCCAGTCACCCGGCACCCCGTGCTGCTGCTCGATCGAGTACTGGCACATCGGGGAGACCCACAATCGGTTGCGCACCTCGAGGTCGCGGAGCCGGAACGGGCGGAAGAGGATCGGGTCTGCCATGCATCGCAGTGTATCGAGCACGTCTGACATCCTCGAGGAGCCCGGTGCGCCCCGTGCCGGAGCGCTCGGAGCGGGAATGTCGGTGGTCTGTGGGAAGGTTGGAAGCGTTCCGAGACAGGTCGAGGGAGGCTCCGGATGCATGAGATCAAGTGCCCGCACTGCGCCAAGGCGTTCACCGTCGACGAGGCCGGGTACGCCGACATCCTGAAGCAGGTGCGCGACCACGAGTTCGAACAGCAGCTGCATGAGCGGCTCGAGCTGGCCGAGCAGGACAAGGCGAAGGCGCTCGAACTCGCGGCCGCGCGGTCGGCGGGCGAGATGCAGCGCGCAGCCGCCGCGAAAGACGCCGAGATCCACGAGCTGCAGGCGAAGATCGAGGCCGGCGAGACCGCGAGGCGCCTCGCCGTCGCCGAGGCGCTCGGCGCGGTCGAGAAAGAGCGCGACGCGCTCGCGAACGAACTCGAGCAGGCCCGGCAGGAGACGCAGGCGGCGGTGGAGCTGGCCGAGGCGAAGCTCGTGGCCGAGCTGCAGCGGGCGGCCGCGACGAAGGATTCGCAGATCCAGCAGCTGCGATCGAAGCTCGAGGCGGTCGAGCTCTCGCAGAGGCTCGCCCTCGCCGAGGCGGTCGGCGCCGTGGAGCGGGAGCGCGACGAGCTGCAGAGCGGGCTGGAACGGGTAGAACTCGAGAAGCAGCTCGCGCAGCAGTCGCTGAAGGATCGGTACGAGACGCAGCTGAGAGACCGCGAGCTCGAGATCGAGCGTCTGCGCGACATGAAGGCGCGGCTGTCGACGAAGATGATCGGCGAGACGCTCGAGCTGCACTGCGAGAACACGTTCAACCGGTACCGCGCCATGGCCTTCCCGAGCGCCTACTTCGAGAAGGACAACGACGCGAGTTCCGGCAGCAAGGGCGACTACATCTTCCGGGATCTCGACCCGAACGGCGTCGAGGTCGTCTCGATCATGTTCGAGATGAAGAACGAGGCCGACACCACCGCGACGAAGAAGAAGAACGAAGACTTCTTCAAAGAGCTCGACAGGGACCGCACCGAGAAGGGCTGCGAGTACGCCGTGCTCGTCTCGCTGCTCGAACCCGAGAACGAGTACTACAACGACGGCATCGTCGACGTCTCGCACCGGTATCCGAAGATGTACGTGGTGCGGCCGCAGTTCTTCCTGCCGCTCATCACGCTGCTGCGCAACGGGGCGTTGAACGCGCTGAAGTACAAGGCCGAGCTCGAGCACGTGAAGGCGCAGAACATCGACATCACCAACTTCGAAGACGAGCTCGACGCCTTCAAGGGGGCGTTCGGGCGCAACTACGAACTCGCCACGAGAAAGTTCCACACTGCGATCGAAGAGATCGACAAGGCGATCGCGAGGCTGCAGAAGGTGAAAGACGAACTGCTGGGCTCCGAGCGCAACCTGCGTCTGGCGAACGACAAGGCTCAGGGCGTTACGATCAAGAAGCTCACCCGCAAGAACCCGACGATGGCGGCCAAGTTCGCCGAGCTCGAGGGTGGCGCCGGCACTCCCGCCGGCGAGTGAGCGGGACGGAACGCGCGCGCATGAATCTGGGAACGATCCTCGAGACCTCCGTCTTCGCGGAGGCGGACGAGGCTTTCGCCGCCTTCGAGGAGTGGGCCTGGGAGGCGCGCGGGCTGCGCCTCTATCCCGCGCAGGAGGAGGCGGTGCTCGGCATCGCGCTCGGCAGCAACGTGATCCTCGCGACCCCCACCGGCACCGGTAAATCGCTCGTGGCGCTCGGCGCGCACTTCATCGCCCTCGCCGAGGATCGCCGCACGGTCTACACGGCGCCCATCAAGGCGCTCGTGAGCGAGAAGTTCTTCGACCTCGTCGATGTCTTCGGCGCCGCGAACGTGGGCATGGTGACGGGCGACACGTCGATCAACCCCGACGCCCCGATCCTCTGCTGCACCGCCGAGATCCTCGCCAACCTCGCCATCCGCGACAAAGACGTCGACAACCCCGAGGTCGGCGGCATCACGCAGGTGATCATGGACGAGTTCCACTACTACGCCGACCCCGAGCGCGGCTGGGCGTGGCAGGTGCCGCTGCTGCTCATGAACGACGCGCAGTTCCTGCTGATGTCGGCCACTCTCGGAGACGTCACCGAGCTCGCCGCCGACCTCAGCGACGCGACCGGACGCGACACCGCTCTCGTCACCGGGGTCGAGCGCCCGGTGCCGCTGAGCTTCAGCTACGAGGTCGCCCCCGCCCACGAGGTGGTCGAGCAGCTCATCGAGCACCGCCAGACCCCCGCCTATCTGGTGCACTTCAACCAGTCGCACGCGGTCGAGCAGGCGCAGGCCCTCGCGAGCATCCGCATCGTCGACCGCGCGGGCCGAGACGAGATCGCCGAAGCCCTCGGAGACTTCCGCTTCACGACCGGCTTCGGCACGACGCTCTCGCGCCTCGTGCGCGCGGGCATCGGCGTGCACCACGCCGGCATGCTGCCCCGCTACCGGCGCCTCGTCGAACAGCTCGCCCAGCGGGGCCTGCTGCGCGTCATCTGCGGCACCGACACGCTCGGCGTGGGCATCAACGTCCCGATCCGCACCGTGGTCATCACCGCGCTTACCAAGTTCGACGGTGAGAAGATGCGCCGTCTGAGCGCCCGCGAGTTCCACCAGATCGCCGGGCGCGCGGGCCGAGCCGGCTTCGACACCGAGGGCGACGTGATCGCGCTGGCGCCCGAGCACGAGGTCGAGAACGCCAAGCAGAGCGCGAAGGCCCAGGCGAAGGCCGCGGCCGGCAAAAAGGTGGGCAAGGGGCCGAAGAAGAAAGCGCCGCCCCAGGGCTTCGTGGGGTGGAGCGAGCAGACCCTCGAGAAGCTCGTCGGGTCGCCGCCCGAACCCCTCGTGAGCCGCATGCGCGTCACCCACTCGATGGTGCTGGGTGTGATCGGCCGCGGCGAGGAGTGGGAGGGCGAGGCCCTCAACACCATGCAGATGCTCATCTTCGACAGTCATGAGCCCAAGGCGCGCCAGTTCGAGCACGCCCGCACCGCGATCGAGATCTTCCGCACGCTGCGGAGCGGCGGCATCGTCGAGGTGCACGAGCACTTCGACGAGCGCAGCGGTCGAAGGCAGAAGCTGCTGCGCCTCACCGTCGATCTGCAGGCGAACTTCGCACTCAACCAGCCGCTGTCGCCGTTCGCGCTCGCGGCGATCGAACTGCTCGATCCCGAATCCGACGGCTACGCCCTCGACGTGATCTCGATCATCGAGGCCACGCTCGAGGAACCGCGCGCGATCCTGCGCGCGCAGGAGCACAAGGCCCGTGGCGAGGCGGTCGCGGCCATGAAGTCCGAGGGCATCGAGTACGACGAGCGCATGGAACTGCTCGAAGCGGTGACGCATCCGCAGCCCCTCAAGGAACTGCTCGACGAGGCCTTCCACGAGTACGCGAAAGCGGTGCCGTGGGCGCGCGACTACGAACTGCGACCCAAGTCGGTGGTGCGCGACATGGTCGAGCGTGCGTTCGGCTTCCGCGACCTCGTCTCCTTCTACCAGCTGGGGCGCGCCGAGGGCGGAGTGCTGCGCTACCTCAGCGACGCCTATCGCGCGCTCGAGCGCACCATTCCCGAGCAGGCGAAGACGCCCGAGCTCGACGAGCTCATCGACTGGCTGGGCGAGCTCGTGCGCCAGGTCGATTCGAGCCTCGTCGACGAGTGGCGGGCGCTCGAAGCCGGAAGCGAAGCTTTCGGCCGAGCGGCCGGTGCCGCGCACGGCGGCAGCCCACGGAGCGCAGCGCGGGGTGGGGCGCTCGAAGCCGGAAGCGAAGCTTTCGGCCGAGCGGCCGGTGCCGCGCACGGCGGCGGCCCTGGAACGAGCGGCGCGTCGTCGAGCCCTGCGGCCGAGGCCGCCATCGGCGCCTTCGGCGCGACGCGCTCCGTGCTGCGCAACGAGCGGGCCTTCACCGTGATGGTGCGCAACGCCCTCTTCCTCCGCGTGCAGGCCGCCGCGTTCGAGCGCTACGACGAGCTCGCCGCGCTCGACGGCCCTCACGGCTTCGGCGAGCAGGCCTGGCGCGCCGCGCTCGACGGCTACTACACCGAGTACGACGAGATCCGCGTCGACGCCGACGCCCGCGCGGCCCGTCTGCTCGAGATCGACCGAGGCGCCGAAGCGGTCTCCGAGGGCGTGTGGCGCTTCCGCCAGGTGCTGCTCGACCCCGCCGGCGATCTCGACTGGGCCATCGAGGGGGTCGTCGATCTCGCCGGATCCGAAGCCGATGGCGAACCGGCGATTCGTGTGCACCGCGTCGGCCCGCTCATCGCGGCATGACACCGGTCACGGTCGGGTGAGCTTGCGAGCCGTGCGCGACGCCGCTCCCGGTGGCGCGAACACGCGAGCCGCGCGAGCCGCGCGGACCGCTCACTGGAGCGAGAAGACGCCCGCTGGGTCGGCCGGCACGGCGGTGGCGAGCACGAACAGCACGAGCCACAGCAGCCCCGCCACCTGCACGCGCCGGTCGCGGAACACCACCTCCTCGGGCCCCTCGGCGCGGCCCGCGTCGATGTCGGCGGCGTAGTAGAGCACGATCGCGAGGAACGGCACCGCGGAGAGCACGGTGAACGTGGGGTTCATCGACTTGATCTGGAACGCCCACAGCGCATAGCCGAGCACGAGCGCGCTGCCTGCGAGGGTCCATACGAAGCGCAGGAACGACTCCGAGTAGAGCAGCAGCGTGGAGCGGGTGTGCGCGTCGGGGTTGCGCTTCGCCGAGAGCAGCTCCGAGAACCGCTTGCCGGCGACGACGAACAGCGATCCCGCCGCGATGACGAGCATGAACCACTCGGTGACGGCGATGCCCGTCGCGGCGGCGCCCGCCACGCCCCGCAGGCAGAAGCCGGCCGCGATCGAGAGCACGTCGACGATCTCGTGGTGCTTGGCCCAGAACACGTAGAGCAGCTGCAGCGCCAGGTAGGCGATGATGATCGACGCGAAGCCGGGGCGGTGGATCGCGAACGGCACGGCGATCGAGGCGCACGCGAGCAGCGCGGCGGTCGTCCACGCCGCGCCGGGCGAGAGTCGGCCGCTCGCGATCGCGCGGAAGCGCTTCGTGGGGTGCAGCCGATCCGATTCGCGGTCGAGCAGGTCGTTGACGAGGTACACCGACGACGAGGCGGCGCAGAACACGGCGAAGGCGATGAGCGTGTCGAGCAGCACCTGCGGTTCGAAGATTCGGGCTGCCGCGAGGGGCACCGCGAACACGAGCAGGTTCTTGACCCACTGCCGCGGACGCAGTGCCTGGATGAGAGAGCGCATACACTCTATTCTCGGGGATCGTGAGGCCGCACTGAGACCAGGCTGGCCCCGTTTCCGAGAACGGAGTCGATGTGCGCATCGCGCTGCTGTACCTGATCTTCGCGGGCATCGCGACGGTCGCCAATCTGCTGGCTCAGGCGGCGGTGGTGCGCCTGCTGTCGGGGGAGTGGGGGGTCGCGGCCGGGGTGCTCGTGGGCACGGTGGTCGGGCTCGCGGTGAAGTACGTGCTGGATCGCCGGTACATCTTCCGCTATCGGGCGAAGAGCTTCTCGGGCACCGTGCGCACGCTGGTGATGTACACGCTGTTCAGCGTGGCGACGACGCTGGTGTTCTGGGGCTTCGAGTTCGGCTTCCACTGGTTCTTCGGCACGGAGGCGGCTCGCTACGCGGGAGCGGTGATCGGCTTGGCGATCGGCTACGCGGCGAAGTATCAGCTGGACCGCCGTTACACTTTCGTCGAGAGGGAGGGGTAGGCAGATGGATCTGGTCTCCTGGGGTCGTCGCGGCCGTCATCCGCACCGTGTGGTGAGGCCGGCCGACCCGAGTCGCGTCGCCGATGCGATCGCGACCGGTCACCCGGGCCTCGCGGTCGGGCTCGAGCGCAGCTACGGCGATTCGGCCCTCAACGCGGGCGGGACGGCGTGGGACCTGACCGCGCTCGACGCGTTCATCGAGTTCGACGACGAGACGGGTCTGCTGCGCTGCGAGGCGGGGGTGACGCTGCGGGAGATCCAGCGGGTGTTCTCGCGCCGGGGCTGGATGCTCGCGGTGACACCGGGCACGCAGGATGTGACGGTCGGCGGCGCGATCGCCAACGACGTGCACGGCAAGAACCACGCGGCGGCGGGCACGTTCGGGTGCCACGTCGAGCGGCTCGTGCTGCTGCGCACTGACGGGGAGCGCATCGTCTGCGGGCCTCACGAGCGCAGCGACTGGTTCGCCGCGACGGTGGGCGGGCTCGGCCTCACGGGTGTGATCGTCGAAGCGACGATCCGCCTGGAGCGGGTGGCGGGGCCGTGGCTCGAGACGCGCCGGGTCGCGTTCGGCTCGCTGTCCGAGTACTTCTCGTTCGTGCGCGAGACCACCGAGCCGCTGTCGGTCGGCTGGATCGACGTGGTCACGGGCGGCGGCCGCCGCGGCATCTTCACGACGGCTCACCCGTGCTCGGCCGCGCAGACGGCCGCTCAGGCGCCGCCCGCCGACGAGCGCGCCCTGACGGTGCCGTTCACGCCGCCGTTCTCGCTCGTCGGGCGGGCGACGCTGCCCGCTCTCAACAAGGCCTACTACTGGTGGCAGCGCGCGGGCGTCGGCACGCGCATCGAGCACTACCGCAGCTACGACTACCAGCTCGACGCGATCCGCGGTTGGAACCGCATGTACGGCCCGCGCGGCTTCTACCAGTACCAGAGCACGATCCCGTGGGAGGGCGCCGAGGAGGCGACGGCCGAGATGCTGCACCGCATCGCGCGCTCGGGACAGGGATCCTTCCTGGGGGTGCTCAAGACCTTCGGCGACACGCCCTCCCCGGGCATGCTGAGCTTCCCGGCGCCGGGCGTCTGCTTCGCCCTCGACTTCCCCGACCTGGGCGATCGCACCCTTCGGCTCTTCGCGGAGCTCGACCGCATCGTGTCGCAGGTCGGTGGCCGTCTGTATCCCGCGAAGGACGCCCGCATGCCGCGCGAGCTCTTCGAGGCGGGCTACCCGAGACTGCCCGAGTTCCTGCCGTTCCGGGATCCGGGCATCGAATCCGATCTCGCCAGGAGGCTGATCTCATGACCAGGCACACCACCCGCTCGGCGCTCATCGTGGGCGCGACCTCGGTGATCGCGCAGCACATCGCGCGCCGCTGGGCCGATGGGGGCGCGACGCGCTTCGTGCTCGTGGGGCGCAGCGAGGAGCGGCTGGAACGCGTCGCCGCCGACCTGCGCGTGCGAGGCGGATCGCCCGAGGTGGCCGTCGTGGCCCTCGATCTGCTCGATCCGGCCGCGATCGAGCGCGCGGTCGCCGATGCGGCCGACCACACCGATCCCGACACGGTGCTCATCGCGCACGGGGCCATGCACGAGCAGCAGCGCATGCAGCGGGATCTCGCGCTCGCGAAGGATCAGCTCGAGGCGACGGGGGTCTCACCCTCGCTCTGGCTCGACGCGGCGGTCGGCCTCACGAGGGCGACGCGGATCGCGGTGATCGGATCGGTGGCGGGGGATCGCGGCCGCGCGAGCAACTTCCTCTACGGGTCGGCGAAGGGCATGGTGGAGCGGGTCGCCGAGGGCGAGCAGCACCGCCTGCACGGATCGGGCCGCCGGGTGACGCTCGTGAAGCCGGGGCCGACGGCCACGCCGATGACGGCGCCGCTGCAGGAGTCGGGCGCGCGGCTCGCGAGCGCCGCCGCGGTCGCCGGCATCGTGGCGCGCGGCATCGCGGCGGGCAGGCCGGTCGTCTATGCGCCGGGCCTGTGGCGGTGGATCATGCTCGCGGTGCGCCTGGCGCCGCGGTGGCTGTTCGAGCGCACCTCGCTCTAGGAGCGAGCCGTCACTCGGCGACCACCGAGGAGTCCTCGTATTCCTCGGTGAGCCCGTGCGGCGTCTTCTCCCAGCGGTGCGGGCTGAAGTACATCTGCCAGGCGGCCCGCCACGCCGCGACGGAGTGCAGGATCCAATAGAGCGGGTTGAGCAGCGCGAACGCCGCGATACGCCAGTTGTACCTGCGCCAGGCGGCCGCGCCGGCGAACGCGATCATGAGCGCGTTCGAGGCGAGCATGTTGATGGTGCCGCCGATCACCAGCCATTCGGGCAGGTCGAGGCCGATGAACTTCACGCCCACGTAGGTGATCACCGTGAAGCCGAGCACGAGCGGGTAGGCGAGGAAGGCGAGGGGGGTGCCGATGATGAGCGTCGTGAGGGTGATGAATCCGGGCAGGCCGTTCTGCTTCAGCCACGCGACGGGATGCCTGGCGTTGACGGCTCCGGTCATCATGTAGCCCTTGATCCAGCGCGTGCGCTGCTTCACCCAGGCGGGCACCTCGGCGCAGGCCTCCTCCCAGGTGACGGAGTCGACGACGCCCACCCGGCCGCCGTGCACGGCGATGCGCATGCCGAGGTCGGCGTCCTCGGTGACGTTGTAGGGATCCCAGGCGCCGAGGTTGCGCAGCTGCTCGGTGACGAAGTGGTTGGAGGTGCCGCCGAGGGGGATCGGCACGTGCCACTCGTCCATGCCGGGCAGCATCGAGTCGAACCAGTGCGCGTACTCGACCGCGAAGAGTCGGGTGAGCACGTTGTAGTCGGCGTTGAAGTAGTTGAGGGCCGCCTGCACGCAGACGAGGGGGCGCTCGTCGGTGCGGTCGACCTGCTGGGCGGTGCGGAAGCGTTCGACGACCTGCCTGAGCTGGCGCGGCTGCGGGCGGTCCTCGGCGTCGTAGATGACCACGAACTCGCCGCGCGCGAACGCGAGCCCGTAGTTGCAGGCGCGCGGCTTCGTCTGAGGGCCGCCGGGCGGCACGATGAGCATGCGCACGTACTCGGGCGGGCGCATCGCCTTGACCGCGGCGATCGTCTCGTCGTCGTCCTCTTCGAGCAGCAGCAGCACGTCGAGCTTCGACTTCGGGTAGTCGAGCGCGCCGAGGTTGGCGACGAGCTTGGTGATGATGTTGGCCTCGCGGTAGGCGGGCACGAGAATCGTGTAGACCGGCAGGTCGTCGTCGGGGATGGAGAACTCGGGATCGGGCAGGCCGCGCTGCTGCCGCTGGTGGTGGATCTCGTCGCCGAGCCGCTGCCGCCACACGCGCCGGGCGCTGCCGCGCACGCCGGCGAGCACTTTGAAGCCGACGTTGACGAGGAACATCGCGTTGGCGATCGCGAGCACGGCGACCGCGGTGAGCAGGGGGTCTAGCACGGCTCCGACGACGATGATCGCGACCGCGATGACGGGCAGCGCGCGCTGCCAGGCGTTGAGGCCGTCCTTCGCCGAGGCGGAGTTGTCGGTGCTCGCGAGCGACTCGGCGGCGCCGAAGACGAGCGCCGCGCGGCAGATCGACTGCACGACCCGCACCAGATCCCAGTCGGTGGTGGTGACGAGCTGCAGCTGGTCGACCCCGTAGCGCGCGATGATCTCGGCGCGGGCAGACTCGGCGAGCGGAACCGTGGTGGCGACGGTGATCGACGACGGGGCGTGGGCGGGGCGCTCGATGCGGATCGGCAACCAGCCGCGCTCCACCCAGGTCTCGGCGGGTTCGGCGAGGATGGCCACGGCGTCGATCTCGCCCTGCTCGTCGATCTGCACGAGGTCGACGAACGGCGCCCGCCACTGCTCGGCGAGGGCGCCGTACATCTCCATGCGCTGCACAGCGCCGTTCAGGATGAGGTGGCGGCCCAACGGCCCGCCGCCGGCGCGCTGGTCGGCGAGGGCCTGGCCGAGCTGCTGCTCGGTGATGAGCCCGCGGTCGAGCAGGATCTCGCCGATGCGGCGCGGATCGCGGCCGGGCACCCGGGTCATGAGCCGTCCAATCGTCGGAGGATGCGGATGTCGCCCTCGGAGAACACGGTCTCGTACTGGGCGAGCACCGACGGATCCTCGAGCAGGGTCGCGTACACCTGGTCGGCGACGGCGGCGCTCGACAGCGAGGGCGCCGCGGCGACGGTGTAGAAGATCCAGCGTGCGTGGCCGGCGGGGTCGCGCAGCGCCTCGTCGAAGAATTCGCCGGTGGAGCGGTTGAAGTACTCGCGCAGCGGGATGCCGATCTGCGGCAGCACGGCGTTGCCGGCGGCCGACTCGTCCATGAGGATGCCGCCGCCGTCGTAGTGGTCGCGCAGGTACCGGGCCCCGGCATCGGTGCCGTTCGCCCGCTTGATCTGCATGTAGCTCTCGGCCTCGGCGAGCACGGCGCTGCGACCGGGCAGGTCGGCGAGCGACCAGGTGAGCTGGCCCGCGAGGGCGACGACCGTGGCGACGACGGCCGCGATCCCGAGCACTCGCGCCCGACGCGCGCGCAGGCAGGTGTCGACCCACACGGCGCAGAGCATCGCCAACCACGTGAGCGACACGAGGGCGTAGCGATTGTTCCACCAGTTGGTGGGCATCGTGTGCATGTTGTTCATGTGGGTCTGGCCGAGGTAGAGGCTGAGCAGCGAGAAGGCCCATCCGGTCGCCATGAGCCACACGATGAGCGCGCGGGTCTCGAGCCTGAAGCGGGCGCACAGGGCGATGAGGCCGAGGCCGGCCACCACGAGCGTGACCGCCCCGACGGTGCCGATGATCGCCCAGTGGTACGCCCAGAGCGTCAGCCCCACGGAGCCCTGGTACGCGAGGAACCCGGACTCCGAGACGGGCGCCTGCAGCGACGCGGCCGAGTAGGGCCCGTTCATGAACTCGAGCGGGTTCTCGTAGACGGCGAAGTTGTAGGCGACCCACCAGGTCACCCCGAGCGCGGGCCACAGCACGAAGGCTCCGGCCATCTTCACGACGTGCTTGATCGACCGCCTGCGTCGCCAGGCGACGATCATCACGAAGAGGGTGCCGCTCGCGACGAGCGCCCACCCCTCGTACCGGGAGAGCACGGCGCCCGCGGCCGGCGCTCCGCTGAACACCATCATCTCTCCCGCGCTGAGTTCGCGGGAGGACAGGGCCCACGAGGCGAGACCCGCGACCGCCGCGGTGAGGAAGGCGATGAGCACCGGCTCGGTGAGGGCGGTCGTGTGCACGTAGAGCAGGCTCGGGTTCGTGACGATGAGCGCGACGAGCACGAGGCGCGCGGGGCGCCCGAGGCCGATGCGAGCCGCGATCCGGTAGCTCGCCGAGGTGATCGCGACGAGGCAGACGATGCCGAGCAGCGCGGCCGCCCAGCCCGTCGCCCAGAGCCAGTCGACCGCCACGAACGGCATCAGCAGCAGGTTCGGCAGCGGCAGCCACACGGTGCCGAGCTGCGTGAAGCCGGGCGCCTTGCTGTCGAAGATGCGGCGGGCGATCGTGAGGTGGCTCTGCGCGTCTGCGTAGGCGAAGTGCAGGTCGGTGCCGATGCTCCAGAACGCCGCCGCCGTGCCGGCGATCAGAGCGATCAGAGCGACGACGAGAGTGCCCGGCACGCGGCGTCCGGTTGCGGGCGCACCGAGCGCCGCCCAGGCCGCCCGGAGGCGGCCCGGTGCGAGCTCGGCGGTGCTCACGACCCGTCGGTGCGGCGCTCGGCCTCGTCGGCGCCGGGGTCGACTGCCGCATCGGCGCCGACGGCGGAATCGCCGGTCGGCGCGGCTGCCACGGCGTCGGGATCGACGGCTGCGGCGGAGCGGGTTCCGGCGGAGCCCTCCTCGGCGGCACCGACCTGCGTCGTGCTCGCCGCCGAGGCCGCCTCGGCCTCGACCTGGCGGGTGGCGACCAGACGGCGACGGCGAGACGCGGCCGCGATCGCGACGATCACGAGCAGCAGTACGAGCGCACCGGCTGCGGCCCAGGCGAGCCACGTGTAGTCGTCGCGGTACTCCTGCTGGGGCACGACGGCGTTGATGTCGAGCAGTTCGGGCTCGTCGTCTCCCTCGGCCTGGAAGCGCAGCACACCCGAGAGCGAGTACCAGTCGGTGCCGTCGAGGTCGCCGGTGACGCTCGCGATCAGGTCGTCGGGGGCGGACCCCTCGGGCGCCCAGCCGCCGACGACCAGCAGATCGCGGTCGCCCGACTCGAGCGCCATGAGGGCCGCGTAGGGCTGATCCACGGCGACGGTCAGCTCGGTGCTGCCAGACGGGGCGAAGGTGCGGAAATGGTCGAGGCGCAGCGGAGTGCGCAGCGCGTTCGCCTGCTCGGCCGTGGCGCCGACGAGCAGGCCGGGCCGCGAGGAGTCGATGAGCTGCTGCGCAGAGTCGACCGTGATCGCGAGTTGCCGGCTCGAGACGCGCTGCAGCGCCGCGACGACCGATCCCGCCGCCTGCACCTCGGCCGTGCTCGGCGAGTCCGAGCCCGTGGCGACCGTGAGCGCGCCGCCGAGGGTCTGGGGGAACCGGTCGAAGCCCGGACGCGCCGCTTGGCCGCGATGGGCCGTGACGGTGCTCGCGCGGGTGTCGAGATCGAGGCGCACCTGCGGCAGCAGCGACTCGTCGATGCACTCGCCGCCCGCGGCGACGGCGGTCAGCCGCACGACGAGGCCGTTCGAAGCCTCCACGCTCGACGCGGGGATCTCGATCTCGCGGTCGATGCGCGGTTCGGCGGCGTCGACCGGCAGCGTGTCGACGAGCACGTCGTTCCAGAGCACCTCGGCCGACGCGATGGTGACGGACTCGATCGTGCTGACCGCCCCGGTGAGGTGGAGGGTGTAGCCGTCGACGGGCCCGCCGAAGGCGTCCTGCGGCACGCTGATGAAGCTGTCGGTGACGCCGTAGCCGCGCAGCGAGACGGAGGCCGTGCCGAGCTCGTCGAGGGTGAGCGAGAGCGCGTCGTCGGGGTGCGTCGCGGCGGCGGAGGCGAGCCCCTCCGTCTGCGCTGCGGAGGCGAGCGGCAGGCCGGCGGAGCCGAGCGCTGCGGCGGCGGTGGCGAGCTCCTCGGGCGCGCCCGAGACGATGAGACGGGGCACGCCTCGATCGTCGGCGTCGATGCGCGTGGCCGTCGGGCCGTTGCCGGCCTCGAACGCGATCACGCGCTGCTCGACGGGGGAGACCTCTTCGGCCGCGGGGGCGTCGAGCGACACCGAGGAGCCGTTGCCGAGCCGGTGGGCGGCTGCGGCGACCGCGCTCAGGCCGGCCCCGAGCAGTTCGGGATCGCCGCCCGTGACCACGTCGACGCGCTCGACCCAGGGCGAGAGGAAGGTGTCGACGGTCTCGGGGGGCGCCGCCTCGCCCGCGTAGTCGAGTGAGGCGTCCGTGATGGCGATCCGGGTGCCCTGCTCGCGCTGCGCGGTCTCGCTCGCGACCCAGCAGACGCGGCCGGTGTCCCAGGGCAGGGAGAACACGAGGTTGACGGTGCCGTCGAACACGTCCTCGCCGCTGAGGGCCAGACGGATCTCGCCGTCGGCGGGTGACACCGTGCCGAGGTGGCGGCGCTCACTGCTCACCTGCACCCGGGCCTCCGGGTCGCCCGCGAGCAGCGACACCTGCGCGGTGAACTCCAGCGGGGTCGTGCCGGTGGGCACGGCGAATGGGATCCAGAGGGAGCCCCCGCTCGCGAGCTCGGCGCGCTCGCTGCGGGACGTCGGATCCGCGTGGCCCGAGACCGTCGCCGCGGCCTCGGACTCGACCGCCTCTTCGAGCTGCTCGGGCAGCGAGGGCTCCGCCGGGGTGGTGGAGTCGGCGGGGTTCTCCGGCTGATCCGGTGCGACGTGGGGCCGCACGACCGACGCGGCACCCGCTCCCGGTTGTGCGAGGGCCGGAGCCGCGCCAGCTCCGAGGCTCGCGAGAACGAGAAGCCCCGAGAGCGTAGCCGCGGGGGTGCGGCCGAGAAGCCGTCGATCCCTGGCTCGCGCGGTGGATCCGGAAACGGACACGGGTGTGCTCATCGTGGAACAGCCCTTTCCCCTGAAAGTTATGCAGATACCCGTAATACTACGTGCGTCGAGCAGTGAATCCTGCGAGTGGCTAGCCTGGAAGTCATGAGCCTCTCGAAGACGCAGTTCCTGTCCGTCGCAGACCACACCCTGCTCGCTCCCGGCACCACTCGCGACGAGCTCTCGGCCTTCCTCGCGGCGGCGCGCGATCTCGGCGTGCAGCGGGTCTGCATCAGCCCCTCGCTGCTTCCCCTCGACCCGCAGGATCGCGGCGAACTCGAGGTGGTGACGGTCGTGGGCTTCCCCTCCGGAGCGCACCGCGCCGAGGTCAAGGCGGCCGAGACGGCCCGGGCGGTGGCCGACGGCGCCGATGAGATCGACATGGTGGCGAACCGCGCGCTGGTGCGCGCCGCGGGGGCCGGAACGGGCGACTGGGCGGCTGTGGCGGCGGAGATCCGTGCGGTGCGGGAGGCGTGCCCGGGCCGCGTGCTGAAGGTGATCATCGAGTCGGCCGCCCTCTCCGACGACGAGATCGCGGGCGCCTGCCGAGCGGCGGAGGCCGCCGGCGCCGATTTCGTGAAGACCTCGACGGGCTTCGACCCGGCGGGCGGGGCCAGCCTGCACGCCGTGCGGCTCATGGCCGAGACCGTCGGCGGGCGCCTGGGCGTGAAGGCCTCGGGCGGCATCCGCACCGCTTCGGCCGTGCGCGAGCTGTGGGCCGCCGGCGCCACCCGCTTCGGGGTCTCTGGCACGGGCGCGATCCTCGACGGCTGGAGCGGGGAGCCGGGCTCCTCCGCCTCGGCCGGCTCGGCGACGGGTGCCGCGGACGCCGCCGCGCCGCGGGGCGCCGCCTACTAGAATCTCCCCATGCGCCTCGGAGTGATCGACGTCGGATCAAACACCGTCCACTTGCTGGTGGTCGACGCCCACCCTGGCGCGAGCCCCGCGCCGTACCACTCGCAGCGCTCGGTGCTGCGGCTGATGCGGTACCTCGACGCCGACGGCGCGATCTCCGAGGAGGGCGTGCGCCGCATCATCGACGCGATCCGCGAGGCCGCCGACACGGTGCGGGAGATCGGCGTCGACGACATGATCGCCACCGCCACGAGCGCGATCCGCGAGGCCGCCAACGGCGAGCAGGTGCTCGCGCGCATCGCCCGCGAGACGGGTGTCGCCCTGCGGGTGCTCTCGGGAGAGGACGAGGCGCGCATCACCATGCTCGCCGTGCGCCGCTGGCTCGGGTGGTCGGCCGGCGAGATCCTGCTGTTCGACATCGGCGGCGGCTCGTTCGAGATCGCGCAGGGCGCCGACGAGTACCCCGACGTGCAGGTGTCGCTGCCGCTCGGGGCCGGCCGGTCCACCATCAACTACCTGCCCGAGGACCCGCCGACGCGCGAGTCGGTCTCGCTGCTGCGGGCGCACGCGCGCGCCGAGTTCACGCGGGTGCGCGACGAGGTCTTCGCCGACCGCCCTCGGCCGAAGCGCGTGGTGGGCACCTCGAAGACGATCCGTTCGCTCGCGCGGCTGGTGGGCGGGCCCGCCGACCCGGTGACCGGCGACCTGGCGCAGCTGCACTACGTGGGCCTGCGAGAGTGGGAGCCCACGCTGCGCGACATGCCCGGCTCGGTGCGGGAGTACCTGCCCGGCATCACCCCCGAGCGCGGCTATCAGATCATGGCGGGCGCGGTGGTGCTGCGCACCGCGATGAAGGTGTTCGGCGTCGACACGCTCACCATCTCGCCCTGGGCGCTGCGCGAGGGCATCGTGCTGCGCTACATCGACGCGCTCGACGGTCGGGGCGCCGAGCCGGTACGGGAGCATCCGGAGACCGCGTGAGCGCCGAAGCCGTGATCGACTGGGAGGCCCTGCGCGCCGCCGCCGTCGCCGCGCTGGATCGCGCCTACGCGCCCTACTCCCGCTTCCGGGTCGGGGCCGCGGCGCTCGTCGAAGACGGCCGCATCGTGTCGGGCTGCAACGTCGAGAACGCCTCGTACGGCTTGACGCTGTGCGCCGAGTGCTCGCTCGTGTCGGCACTGCACATGAGCGGGGGCGGCCGGCTCGTCGCCTTCGTGTGCGTCGACGGCGACGGGGCGACGCTCATGCCCTGCGGCCGCTGCCGCCAGCTGCTCGCCGAGCACGCCGCGCCCGGCATGCTGCTCGAGACGGTGGCGGGGGCGCTCACCATCGACGCGGTGCTGCCGCACGCGTTCGGCCCCGGCGACATCAGGGCGTAGCGACGCGTCGCTACTCGAGTGCGGTGAGGGAGTCGCGGATCGCCGCCGCGAGCTGACGCACGGCCGTCGAGGGCTGCCGGCGGGGCCCGTCCACGGGGGCGGCGAGCAGCAGCGAGCGGGCGAAGGCGGGGTCGTCGATCGGCCGCAGCACGACGCCGGGGTGCGTGGGGCCGCTCGCGAGCTTCGGCACGAGCCCGATGACCATGCGGGCCGCGATCATGCCCAGCATCACCTGGAAGTCGTCCGACCGGATCGCCACTTCGAGCGTGTGCCCGGCCGCGGCGAACGCGTCGATCACCACCGAGTCCATCGGGTCGTGGCCCGTCGCGCCGAACAGCCAGCGCTCGCCGTGCAGCGACAGCAGCGAGGGCACGTCGATCGGGGCGGCGACCGCGAGCGGGTGGCCCTCGGGCAGGGCGAGCATGAGCGGATCGCGATGCACCTCCGTGGTCACCACGTGGGAGCGGAACGGCAGCTCGTAGCCGGGCACCGAGTAGACGAGGGTGGCGTCGAGCTCGCCGAGATTGAGATCGGCGATGAGCGGCTGCACCTCGGCCAGCACGGCGTCGAGTTCGATCCCGAGCTCGCCCACCTGCGCCACGATCGAGGGCAGCAGCTTCGCGGCGGCCGTGGGGAAGGTGCCGAAGCGCAGCCGCACGCGCCCCATCTGGGTGAGATCGCGGGCGTCGCGCAGCGCGCGATCGGTGAGGGTCAGGATCTCCTCGCCCCGGTCGAGCAGCAGCACGCCCACGGGCGTGAGCGAGCTGCCGCGCGCCGAGCGCTGGATCACCGCGGCGCCGACGAGGCGGTCGAGGTTCTTGAGGTGGTAGTCGACCGTGGGCTGGCTCCAGCCGAGCCTGCGGGCAGCCCCGGTGACGGATCCCTCAGCGTGCACGGCCCGCAGAGCCTGGAGCTGACGCAGATCGATCATGCGTCACACTATCCCATATCTGACAGTGCGATGTTTGATGCAGGTCGCTCACATACGGGATATGTGGCTTCCGAGACGAATCGGGGATTCACGGCCGCGATCCGCGCCCCCACCATGGAGGGATGCTCCACGCCACCGACCCGGCCGACCCCGTCGCGCTCGAGAGCCTCGACGCCGCGCCCGCGCGACCACGCGACGACGAGCGCGAGGCCCTGCTGCGCCGCCACGCCGAGACCCCGTACGCCGACGCGCTCGACCGCTACATCTCGCGCGATCCCGTGCAGCTCATGGTGCCCGGGCACGGCGGCACCGACCGCGGCCTCAGCACCCGCCTCGCAGACTTCCTGGGGGAGCGCACGCTGCAGCTCGACGTCCCCATGCTCATCGACGACGTCGACCTCGGCGAGCACTCGCCCCTCGACCGCGCCCTCGAACTCGCCGCCGAGGCGTGGGGCGCCCGCCGCACCTGGTTCCTCACCAACGGCGCCTCGCAGGCCAACCGCACCGCCGCACTCGCGGCGCGAGGCCTCGGCGAGCACATCGTGTCGCAGCGCAGCGCGCACTCGAGCTTCAGCGACGGCGTGCTCGCAGCCGGGCTCATCCCGAGCTTCGTGTTCCCCTCGGTCGACGAGACGCACGGCATGGCCCACGGCGTCTCGCCCGCAGCCCTCGACGCGGCGCTCGCCCGAGCCGAGCGCGAGGGGCGGCCCGCTTCGGCCGTCTACGTCATCTCGCCCAGCTACTTCGGCTCGGTCTCCGACGTGCGCGGGCTCAGCGAGGTCGCCCACGCCCACGGCGCGCCGCTCATCGTCGACGGGGCCTGGGGCCCGCACTTCGGCTTCCATCCCGAGCTGCCCGAATCGCCCGCGCGCCTCGGCGCCGACCTCGTCGTGTCGAGCACGCACAAGCTCGCCGGTTCGCTCACGCAGTCGGCGATGCTGCACCTCGGCCACGGCCCCTTCGCCGACCGCCTCGAACCGCTCATCGAGCGCGCCTTCACCATGACCGCTTCGACCTCCACGAGCGCGATCCTGCGGGCCTCGCTCGACATCGCCCGTCACGCGCTTATGACCGGCGAGGCGCAGATCGGGCGCTCGCTCGCCGGCGCCCGCCGCTTCCGGCAGATGCTGCGCGACGATCCGCGGTTCTCCATCGTGAGCGACCGCTTCGACCGCTTCGACGACATCGTGCACACCGACCTGCTGCGCGTGCCGATCGACGTCTCGGCGAACGGCGTGAGCGGCCACTGGCTGCGGCAGCGGCTCATCGACGTCGATGGCATCCACTTCGAGATGTCGACCGCCACCTCGCTCGTCGCCGTCATCGGCGCAGGCAAGACGCCCGACTGCGAACTCGTGCACCGCGCCATGACCCGGGCCGTCGACTCCGAGGCAGCCGCCGTCGAGCGGGAGGCGCACGCCGCCGCGGGATCCTTCCCCGCCCTGCCCGCGCCCGGAGCCCTCCGCATGCCGCCCCGCGACGGCTTCTTCGCGCAGACCGAGGTCGTGCCCGCCGCCGAGGCGGTCGGCCGCGTCTCGGCCGACACCCTCGCCGCATACCCGCCCGGCATCCCGAACCTCATCCCCGGCGAGGAGATCACGGCCGAGACCGTCGCCTTCCTGCAGGCCGTCGCCGCCTCTCCCACCGGTTACGTGCGCGGCGCCGTGGATGCTTCGGTGCACCGTTTCCGCGTGACGCGCACAGCCTAGACTCGACCCCATAACCGGGCCGTCCGGCCCCGATCCGCAACGAGATGACGAAGACGTCTGGAGAATCAATGTCCACACAGACGCTGCGACAGCAGCTCTTCCGAGTGAAGCCCGTGCCCCGCGACGGCGGTGAGACCGGCAGCACGCTGAAGCGCAGCATCGGCCTGTTCCAGCTGACGCTCATCGGCGTCGGCGGCACCATCGGCACCGGCATCTTCTTCATTCTCTCCGAGGCCGTGCCGATCGCGGGCCCGGCCGTGATCTGGTCGTTCATCATCGCGGGTCTCGTCGCCGGGCTCTCGGTGCTCTGCTACGCCGAGCTGGCGAGCAGCGTGCCCGTATCGGGATCGTCGTACTCCTACGCCTACAGCACCCTCGGCGAGCTGCCCGCCATGGGCGTCGCCGCCTGTCTGCTGCTCGAGTACGGCGTCTCGACCGCCGCGGTCGCCGTGGGCTGGTCGCAGTACGTGAACCAGCTCATCAACAACCTCTTCGGCGTGGAGCTGCCGCACGCCCTGCTCTACGCCCCCGAGGAGGGGGGCATCATCAACCTGCCCGCCATCATCCTCATCGGGCTCTGCATGCTGCTGCTCATCCGCGGCACCACGCACTCGGTCGTGGCGAACACCATCATGGTGCTCATCAAGATCGCGGTGCTGCTGTTCTTCGTGGCCGTGGGCATCACGGGCTGGAACGCGGATCACTTCGCGGACTTCGCGCCCTTCGGCTTCGCAGGCGTGATGACCGGCGCCGGCATCATCTTCTTCTCGTTCGTGGGGCTCGACGCCGTCGCCACCGCCGGCGACGAGGCGAAGAACCCCCGCCGCAACCTGCCCATCGCCCTCATCGCCGCCCTCGTCGTGGTGACCGGCGTCTACGTGGCCGTGGCGCTCACCGCGCTCGGCGCGCAGGCCACCGGCGAGTTCGACGGGCAGGCCGCCGGCCTGTCGGCGATCCTCGAGAACATCGTGGGCGCCTCCTGGCCCGGCACCGTCGTCGCCGCCGGGGCCGTGATCTCGATCTTCAGCGTCACCCTCGTCGTGCTCTACGGGCAGACCCGCATCCTGTTCGCCATGTCGCGCGACGGCATGGCGCCCAAGGTGTTCCAGAAGGTCAACCCCCGCACCATGACCCCCGTCGCGAACACCATCATCGTGTCGATCGTCGTGGCGATCCTCGCGGGCGTGCTGCCCATCAACTTCCTCGCCGAGATGACCTCGATCGGCACGCTCGCCGCCTTCCTCGTCGTCTCCATCGCCGTGATCGTGCTGCGCCGCCGCGAGCCCGACCTCGAGCGCAAGTTCCGGGTGCCGTTCTACCCCGTGGTGCCGATCCTGTCGATCATCGGCTGCCTCTGGATCATCAAGGATCTGCGCCCCATCACCATCATCGTGTTCGCCGGCTGGACCGCGCTCGTGCTCGTCTGGTACTCCTTCACGGGCCGCAAGAACTCGGTGCTCGGCAAGCGCATCGACACGGGCCTCATCGTGCTCGTCGGCCCGGGCCGCTACCGCGAGGTGGCGGGCGCCGGCGGCGTCGAGATCGACGACGCCGACGCGGCCGCGGTGGGCCGCGGCGGCCCGGGCGACGGATCCGCGGGCTCCGGCCCCGCCGGAGGTTCCGCGGATTCCGGGGGAGGCGCGCGATGAGCGTCGTCGTCGGCGTCGCCCCGGGGCACTGCTCGCACGCGGCGGTGCACCTCGCGGTGCTGCTCGCCCGCTCGTACGGGCAGCCGCTCGTCGTCGCCGCGGTCAACGCGGCGGGGTGGGGCGCGGGACGCTCGCTCGGCGTCGACGGCGAGTACCGCCGCTTCGTGGTGGACCAGGCCCGCGCCGCCCTCGACGAGGCCCGCGCCCTCGTACCCGCCGACATCGCGGCGCAGTACCTCGTGCACGACGCCTCGAGCTCCCGCCGCGGCCTGCTCGAGGTGTGCGAGCAGCACCGCGCGATCCGCCTCGTCGTCGGGGCCAAGGACGAGGGGCCGCACGGTGAGATCGCGCTCGGCTCCGTCGTCACCGGGCTGCTGCAGAGCGCGCACGTGCCCGTCGCGATCGCCCCGCGCGGCTTCGAGGCAGGGCCGGGCGCCCGGCTCGAGCGCATCACCGCCGCCTACAGCGGATCGGAGACCTCGGCCGAGCTGGCCCTCGCCTCGGCGGCGATAGCCGCCGAGTCGGGATGCGGGATCCGTCTCGCCGCGTTCTTCGCCCGGCCCAGCGCGCTCGCCGCGGCCGCCATCGGACTCGACGCCGAGGACGCCGTCATCGCCGAGTGGTCGGCCACCATCCGCGAGCAGGCCGACGAGATCCTCGACGACATCGAGCGCCTCGATCCCGCGCCCGCCTCGATCGAGATGGTCGTCGGGGCCGGCGCCGACTGGGGCGAGGCGCTGCGCGCCGTGGATTGGAAGCGCGCCGAGGCGCTGCTCGTCGGGTCGAGCAGCCTCGGCCCGATCGCGCGCGTATCGCTCGGCTCGCACGCCGTGAAGATCGTGCGCCACTCCCCGGTGCCCGTCGTCGTAGTGCCGCGGCGCGCCACCGACGACTACATCGCACAGGGGCGGCCGGCCTCCGCCGGCTGAGCCGCGCGCGAGTGCGGGCCCGGCCCCGGTATGTCCCGGCCTGCCCGGTCCGTCCCGGCCCGCTCCCTGAGCGGGCCGAAGGGGCGAGGCGGGTTCTGCCCGGAGACGCCGCCTCTGCCTCTTGAGATCGCGGAAGGTGAGCGGGGCGCTGCTCCGCGGGGCGCGATGCTGCCCGTCGCTGCGATCTCAGACTCCGCTCACAACCCGCTGCCGACGCCTCCCGCGCGCGGCTTCTCCACAGATCCGCGGATCCCCGCTCACTGCCCTCCCGCACCGCGCATGCTTATGGGCATGACTCACACGATCCGCCCCTCAGACCCCCGCCTCAGCCGTGACCGCGTGCTCGCCACCGACGCCGACATGCACGAGCTCATCGAGCTGCTCCTGGAGCGCGCGAACCAGCGCCAGGTGTGGTTGTTCGTCTTCGACGACGCGCAGCGGGTGGTCGGCCCGCTGATGCCGATGGACGATTTCCCCGAGAGCCCCGACGGCCTGGTCGAGACCGACGACCTGGGGCTCGTGTCGGTTCCCCATGTCTTCGTGGATCGGGCGGGCATGGTGTGCGAGGTGCTCGGCGCCGCGTCCATCGCGCTCGTCTGGGAGCGCCGCGGGTCCGAGAAATTCACGGCCGAGGACCGGGCGTGGGCGCGGGCACTGGCGCACGAGGCGACGGAGCACGGCCCGCGGCTGCGAGCCCAGTTCGTGCTGCACGACACGGGCCTGCGCCAGCTCACTCCCGACGACTACGCGTAGCGGTTCATCGGTGCGGCGGGCAGCGCGCCCGGCCCGCGCAGCGCGGCCCGTCTGATTTGGACTTCCCCAGCCCGATCGGGTAAAGTTATCTCTCGGTGCCGAGCTCCCCGGAGTTCGGATTTCCGCCTTGGGATATGGTGTAATTGGCAACACTACGGTTTCTGGTACCGTCATTCTAGGTTCGAGTCCTGGTATCCCAGCCATCCACTGGTTGCACGACATCGCGCTTCAAGATCTCTGAGAGCCGTCGACTCGCGCAAACGAGCGCAGAAACTCGGGCTGCGCGAGATCTCCTGTCGAACCCGCTGACCGGGCTCTCGAACTGCGTGGTGCGGAGCTCTGGCGCGGTGCGCACCAGACCCGCGGTTCCGCGGCGTGCTGCAACTGCGTCAGCTCGATCATGTCGGAGAGCTAGCCGAAGTTCGAGGGCAACGTCAATGCCTGGCGAAGCGCGAGATCTCGACAGTAGGTTCGAGTGATGAAGCGTTCAGATGCTTGTGCAACGGGAACCCCTCCTCGCAGAGGCGCGGCTCTCGCCAGGCGGGTACTCGAAGGCGTTGCCGGTGTGGCCTTGGCGGCGAGTCTGGCCGGATGCGGACTGTCAGTGCCGTCGGATCCGAACGGCACTCTCGCGAACGCAAGCGGGGGAGAGCTGAGGGTCGGGGCTTCGACCGATCCTGGACTGATCGATGACCACGGATCGGAGCCGTCGGGCTCGCTCGCGCGCCTCGTCGACGACTTCTCCGAGTCCATCGATGCTCGTCCGGAATGGACCGTGGGGAGCGAGGAGACACTCGTCCGAATGCTGGAGAGCGGTGAACTCGATCTCGTGGTGGGAGGCTTCACCGAGGACACGCCCTGGCTCGACCGTGCAGGTATCACCCGGGGATACCGCGCGATCGAGGGCGCAGACGGGCGCAGCATAGTCTTCCTCGTGCCTCTGGGGGAGAACGCGTTTCTCAGCGAGCTGGAGGCCTTTCTGGATGAGGAGGTGGGCTCGTGAGCGAAAACCATCAGTTCGGACGGGCCGATCTGCCTCACGAGCAGCATCACGCGTTGAAAAAGGCTGTGCGCTGGGAGTGGTTCACCATCGCGTATACCAGCTGCACGATCGCCCTCGTGGCTTTCGTCGTGGGGAACTCGCAGGCGATGCGAACCGCGTGGATCGAGGACATGCTGTCCCTCATCCCGCAGCTCGCGTTCCTCATCGCTCTGGTATTCGTGCGCCGCAAACCCACCCGGGACTACCCGTACGGTATGCATCGCGCGATGGGAGTGGGCCATCTCGTCGCCGGTGTCGCCCTCCTCGCGGTGGGGCTGAACCTGGCGTTCGAAGCCGTCAGCGGTCTGATCAACACCGAGCACCCCACGATCGGGACCGTGAATCTGTTCGGCCACACCATCTGGCTGGGGTGGCTGATGGTCGCCGTGATGGTGCCGATCGTCGTCGGGCCGGTGTTCCTCTACGGACCCGCGAAGGCGAAGCTCGCGCCCTTGCTCCACAACAAGCTTCTCTACGCGGACGCCGATATGGCGAAAGCCGACTGGCACACGAATGCGGCCTCGATCGTCGGCGTGCTCGGGGTCGGCGTGGGGCTGTGGTGGCTCGATGGCGCGGCCGCGCTGTTCATCTCGCTCGGCATCATCTGGGACGGCGTCCGAAATACCAAGAGCGCGGTGATCGACCTGATGGATCAGCGCGCGCGCACCTGCGACGATGAGTACCCCGATCCGCTCGCGCACGACATCACCGCTCACCTTCGCGAACAGAAGTGGATCAAGGATGCCGCGGTGCGCATGCGTGATCAGGGACAGGTCTTCCATGTGGAAGCGTTCGTGCTTCCCAGAAGGAAGCGCGTGCCGGTCGAGTGGATCGACAAGATATCCGAGAGCATCGCGGGGCTCGACTGGAAGGTGCAGGACGTCGTCGTGGTCGTCGGCGAGACGCTTCCCGATGAGGCGGATCGAGCGCTGACGCGCTATCCCGGAAAGGACTCGCCGATGGACGCGTCGGGTTCTCCATGAAGGTGATCGACAGCGGTCGGATCAGGATCTGAAAGGGCGAGAACATGGTGGTGCTGATCGCCTTTCTCGCGAACGTCCTCGTGGCGGTCGCCAAGACCGTTGCGGCTATGATCACGTCCTCGGCTTCGATGACGGCTGAGGCCGCGCACTCCTGGGCCGACGCGGGAAACGAGATCTTCCTCCTCATCGCGGACCGGCGCGGAGCGCGCCCGAAGGACGAGCGCCACCCGCTCGGATTCGGCCGCCGCGCATTCGTATGGTCCCTCGTGGCCGCCTTCGGCATCTTCACCGCGGGCGCCATCGTCTCGATCATGCACGGTATCCAGCAGCTGGCCTCGGATGAGCCCGTGGAGAACCCCGGCATCGCGTACACGGTCCTCGGGATCGCGTTCCTGCTGGAGGCGACCTCTTTCGTGCAGGCTTTCAGGCGATCGAAGCGGCTCGCGCGGGAACGAGAATCTACGACCTGGGACTTCGTGCTCAAGACGAGCGATACGACGCTGCGGGCCGTGTTCTTCGAGGACGGTGCGGCACTCATCGGGCTCGCGATCGCGGGGGCCTCGATCGCCGTGCATCAGCTGACGGGAGTCGCCGCGTGGGACGCGTGGGGTTCGATCCTCGTCGGAATGCTTCTCGCGGTGGTCGCCCTGATCCTGATCGGAAGGAACATGGCGTTTCTTGTCGGTGCGACCGTCTCGAATGCGGAGTGGCGGAGCGTCGGGACAGCCCTGCTCGGGATATCGGATATCGAACGGATCACCTATCTGCACATCGAATACGTCGGCCCCCATCGCCTATTCATCGTCGCTGAGGTCGATCTCGCGGGGGACGAGGCCGAGCACGCCGTGGCGCGACGTCTGCGCGACGTCGAACGAACCATCGAACAGCACGACGTCGTCGAGAAGATCGTGCTCTCGTTGTCTGTCGCGGACGAGGCCTCGCTCGAATTCGGTGCTGGGCGAGGGTGAGGCCTCAGCTCCGAGGTTTCTTTCCTGACAGAATCACAGAAATCGTCAGACGAAGCGCAGAATTGCGTACAATGAGGGGGTGAGCGCCAGTGACCATTCCGACGAGGTCGAATCGTCGGACTTCATCTTCATCTGCCCGAGCCACCTCGAGTGCGTGCTCGCGGCGGGCGATTCGAGCGATGTCGCCGCGCTGCGCGACTGGTGCGCGGCCCTGCCGAAGAAGAGCTACGGTCGCGTTTTCATCGAGGTCGATTCGCCGCAGCAGATCGAGTCGCTCGACGCGCCCCCCGGTGTGGGCATCACCTGGCTCGTACGCGAGTCGCGCGAAGCGCTTGCCGGTGCGCGACTGATGGACGCGGTCGACGCATGGCTCGACGAGTGGATGCGGGGCGACCCCCTGAGCGGCCGTTACGTGCACCTGTGGACCGGGGCGCGCGACAGCGCCGATGTCACGGCGCAGTGGGATCGCGTACGGTCCGAGCTCGCCGAGATCTGGACGGCGGCGGCCGAGTACCGGGAGCAGCGCGCCTAGACGCCGCGCATGACAGACGCGCCCGCGACGGATCGACTCCGGCGCGGGCGCGTCTTGTGCTGTGAACGCCTCAGACGGTCAGGTGCGAGGCGAGGAACCAGCGATCCTTGTCGAGCTGCTGGGCCAGAGCGATCACGATGTCCTGGCTCGTGGGGTCGATCTCGTCGAGCCCCGCCACAGCGGCGTAGACGGTGACGAGCGCGGCGTCCAGCTCGGATACGACCTCGCGGATCGTGGCGTCCGACTGCTGGAAGCCCTCGGCCGTCTCGGGGAGGCTGGTCTTCTTCGCGACCGTGCCGATGCGCGCGTCGACGGGCAGCCCCAGAGCGACGATGCGCTCGGCCACCTCGTCGGCTCCGTCCTGCGCGTGCGCGACGACCTCGTCGAGGAACTCGTGCACACCGATGAAGTTCGCGCCGCGCACGTGCCAGTGCGCCTGCTTGCCGTTGACCGCCAGCGCGAGGAGGTCTCGCACGACGGGCGACAGGTAGTGCTCGACTCCCACCGAGCGGTCGAGGTCTTCCTTCGAGACGACCACTGACTTGTTCTTGGATTGGACCATGATGATTCTCGTCCTTCGGCTCATCGGATTTCGTTTCGGCCTGATGATGTCTACTGTGACTCGGATCGCGCAGAACCGCAAGCAAGGCAAGACATGCCTAACCGCCCGCGCCGGGAGCGCCGATCGAGGGGACGCTCGAGCGGGAATGCCCGGTTCTCAGGTCGGTCGGCCCGGCCCCGTATCGGGCTTCCAACGCCCGGCGCAGGGAGTCGATCGAGCCGAAGCCCGACTGTCGAGATCGCTGCCGAGACTACGAGCGCCGTCACGACGGATGGTGGCGGAGCCGTGAACTCGACGCTCGATGCAGTGTCTCTGCGCGGGATGCAGCGTCGTTCGTGCGTGAGAGAACGCGCTTGGAATAGCGTCTGATCTGCCGTTATGGTGATGCCCATGTGCCACGCCGCAGATCCGCCGCTCCCGGGAATCCCTGCACGCTCGGTCGCTCCCGTTCGTCCCTCGGCTCGTGTCCCGTCGAGCGCCCTCCGAGGGCTGGCAGCCGGGCTGCTCGCCGCGGCCTGCCTGCTCATGACCGCCGCGCCGGCGGTCGCCGACCCGGGCCCGGTGGCCGAACCAGGCCCCGCGGCCGTCGAACCAGGCCCCGCGGCCGTCGAACCCGATCCGTCGCAACCCGATCCGGTGCAGCCCGAGACGCTCGCCGACGCCCTCGCGGCGGCGGCCGAGGCCGGCTCCGGTACGGCCGAGGAGTTCGCCGACGCGGTAGCGGTGCCGGCCGAGGGTCCGGGGAGCGTGGTGCTCGACGGGGAGGGGCGCATCTCGGCGACGGTGTTCTGGGCCGGTTCGGGCGAGGCGGTGCTCGACCGGGTGCGCGAGACGATCGGCGACCGGGGGAGCGTGGCATCGGTGTCGACCGTGGCACCCGCCGCGGAGGTGTGGGTGGAACCCGTACTGCTCGACGATCTTCGCGCGCTGCCCGGAGTGAGCGGCGTGACACCCGCCCTGCGGCCCGCGAGCAGCAGGGCCGCGCTCACGGATCGGCTCGAGGCCGTGCGCGGCAGCCTGCCGGCCGCGCTCGAGTCGCGCTCCGGCACCGCGGAGACCGCGCTGCGGCCGAGCACGGCGGCGACGGCCTCGGCCTGCCGCGCGCTGCCCGTCGAGACCGACGTGCCCCTGCGCTCCGACCTCGCGCGTACCGCGTACGGCGTCGACGGCACGGGTGCGACCATCGGCATCGTGTCGGACTCGTTCGCCCACCGCACCGCACCGACCTCGTGGGACGACGACGTCGCCGCCGGTGCGCTGCCCGGCCCCGGCAACCCGTGCGGCAGAACCGCGCCCGTCACCCTCGTGTCGGACGCCGCGGGAGGCGCCGATGAGGGGCGTGCGATGGCGCAGCTGGTGCACGGGATCGCGCCGGGCGCGAAGATCCTCTTCGCCGACGAGGGGTTCGGCGACTTCGCCATGGCGGAGAACATCATGAAGCTCGTCGATGCCGGTGCCGACATCATCGTCGACGACATCTCGTGGTTCCAGGAGCCCTATTTCCAGCAGGGGATCATCTCGGCCGTTTACGAGCGGGCGCGCGCCGAGCATGGAGTGCTCACGATCGCGGCCGCCGGCAACTCGAACGCGACGGCCACTCAGGGGTCGCATGCGGGCACCCCGCTCTCCTCCTGGCAGACCAGCGCGTACCGACCGATGGAGTGCCCGGCGTGGGTGCCGATCGGGCCGCACGATCCGCTGTACGGGCGCACCGACATCGACTGCCTCGACTTCGATCCCGGGCCGGGGGAGCAGCCCTACGATCTGCTCACGATGGCGGGAGCGCCCGGCGGCCCCGAGCGCGTGCTCACGACGGCGGCCTCGATCGGTGAGCCGATGTTCGGCGTCACGACCGACTACGAGCTGCGCTTCTACGAGGAGGACGCGTCGGGCGCTCCGCAGCCGCTCGACCGCATCCTCATGTTCGGGGCGCCGTATCCCGGCGCCGTCGGCGGGTTCGAGGTGAAGCCGGGCACGAAGGTGCGCATGGTGTTCATTCGCCGCTCGTTCGACGCCTCGGCGTCTGCCGCGCCGGCCGTGTTCATCGGGTTCGCGCTCGGCGCAACCGCGATCGCCGAGCGGCAGTTCATGGGCGATGCGCCGCCCGCGTCTCCCGTCGGCGACCGCGTCGGTGCGGTTACGCTCGGCCACAACGGGGACGGATCCGCGCTCTCGGTCGCCGCGGTGCCGTGGGATGCGCCGGCGCAGTTGCGGCCGTTCAGCTCGCTCGGCCCGAACACGCTGCTCTTCGACCGCGTGCCCGTCGGCGACCCCGCTCCCGCGCCCGCCGCCCCGCTGCCTGCCCCGCTGACCGTATCGGCGCCCAACGTCGCCTCCGTCGACGGCGCGCGCACCACCTTCTTCAACGTGCCCGAGAACACGCCGGACGGCATCGTGTACCGGTTCACGGGCACCTCCGCCGCCGCTCCCACCGTCGCGGCCGTCGCGGCGCTCGGCCTCTCGTACGCGCCGGGGGCGACCGCGGACGAGCTTCGCGCGGCGCTCGCCGAGACCGCTCGAGGCGCCTCGATCGGGGGCCCGGTGAACCCCTACGATCCCGCGCTGTTCCCCGACGCCCACGTCTTCGGCTCGGGCCTCGTCGACGCGAACGCGCTGCTCGCGGCGCTGCCCGCCCCGAATCCGCCCGGACCCGGGCCCGGGCCCGGCCCCGATCCGGTTCCCGTCCCCGATCCCGATGATTCCGACGCCCGCCGAGGCTCGGGCGATCCGGTCGATCTCACGAACGCGAGCGGCTCGCCGACGGGTCGCCTGTCGGCCACGGGCGGCACCGAGACGCCCTTCGGGGCGCTCGGGGCGGGGCTGCTGGCGCTCGGCGCTGCGGCGCTGGTGGCCGCAGCGCGGTCGCGGCGCACCCGGGGGCGGGGCCATCGCTCCGCGACCGGGTAGGCGCTCGGCCTGTTACTTCCCGCTGCACGTGTGGTTCGCGCACACGATCCGCTCTGACCCGGGGTTTTATCACCTTGGCCCGCGGTGAGCGGTGCTCGGATCGGCTCGGGCGCCCCGGCTCGCTATGGTGTATCGAGAAGTGGAACGCCCTGCGATCGTCCGCGCACGGGGGAGAGCGGACGCGCGGGGCACCGTCGATAGGGCCGTATGGAGCAGATGGCAGGCGCTGAAGCATGTCGGGAACGCGGGTCGCGAGCAGCACCGCGGGTACCGGCGACCGCATTTCCCCGAGCGCGGCTGCTCGAGCGGCTGAACGCCTCTGTCGACGTCGCGGTCGTGCACGGCCCGGTGGGATCGGGGAAGACGACGCTGCTCGCCTCGTGGGCCGCCGCCGTCGAGTCGCCGGTGCTCTGGTGCGAGCCCGAGGGCGGGCGTCTGCCCTTCGCGGAGATCGAGACGTTCGCCGCGGAGCGGCCGGGGGTGCTGGTGATCGACGGCGGCGAGCGGGTCGAGGGCGACGAGCTCATCCGACTCGGATCGCTCATCGATCGTGCGCCCCAGCTGCGCCTGGCGGTGGCGACGCGCGCCGCCCGCACCGCCCGAGAGATCGCGTCCGTCTCGGACGCCGCCGTCGACGTGATCGCACCCTCCGACCTGCTCGTCACGGCGGACGAGCTGCGCGACGCCGGGCTGCTCGGCACCGCCGAGGCGCGCGCCGAGCTGCTGCGCGACACCGAGGGGCTGATGATCGCGGTGCGGGCGCGGCTCGACGACGCCGTTCGCGGAGCCTCCGGCGTTCGGGACCGGCTTCGGCGCACGCTGCGCGGCGAGCTCGACGAGCAGCCCGGGCGGTACGAACTCGCCGTGCGCCTCGCGATCCTGCCCCGCGTCGATCGTTCGATCCTCGCCGCGTGGGAGATCCACGAAGGGATCATCGACGACCTGGACGGGGCGGGGCTCGCCGAGTGGGACGGCGACTGGCTGCGCATGCACCCGTTCATTCGCGGAGCGCTCGCGGAAGACGCCGAGGAGCAGCTGTCCGGCGCCGAGCGCCGCACGCTGCTCGCAGCGGCGACTCGATCCTCGCTGATCCGGCGGGATCCGCTGCAGGCCCTGCGCACCGCCTTCGATCTCGACGACCTCGAGCTCGCCACCGAGGTCGTCTTCGCCAACATGGTCGATCTGCTCGAGGCGCGCGACGAATGCTACGAGATCTTCACAGGCGTGCGGGCGTCGCGGCTGCGCGGCTACCCCGGACTCACCGTGATGCTCGTGCTGCTCTCGAACATGGCCCCCGACACGCGGCCGCGGGCTCTGCAGCTGCTCGCGGCTGAGTCGCTGTTCCAGCGCCTGCAGCCGAGCCGCGGGCGGCATCGCGAGCGCGTCGTCTACCGCGCGTTCGAGGCGGCCGCCCTGCGACTGACGCCGTTCTCGGGGCGGGCCCTGCCGCTCATCCGGCAGGCCGTCGACGACTTCACGACGCTGAGCGACGAGGACATGGACGCGCTGGGCCGCATGGGGCCGATGCTGCAGGTGCACCTCGGGATCGGCGCCTTCTACCTGAGAGACCTCGAGCTGGCGCGGCGCTGCTTCGACCTCGCCGACGCCCTGCACGCGGAGGCGGGTCGTGCCGATCGGGTCGATCCGCTCTCGATGCGCGCCGGACTCGCGGCGCTGAGCGGCGAGTTGTCGCTCGCGCGCAGGCTGCTCGCCGAGGCCGACGCGGCGGAGTGGCCCCCGGGCTGGCGCGGCTCCAGCCCGGCCGACTTCTTCAACCTGTGCGGGGCCGTGCTCGCGCTCGAGGACGGCGACCCGCACGCCGCCGGGAAGAGCCTCGACGCGGCCGGGCCGCTCGTCGACATGGTCGAGCACTGGACGATCTACGCGCTCGTGCGCGCCCGTCGCGATCGCCTCGCGGGTGAGGTCGAGGCGGGCCTCGTGCGCGTGCAGCGCCTCCGCGAGCAGCGTTTTCGAACGACTTTTGCGTGACCTGGG
>NZ_KB714600.1:0-116414 GCF_000349545.1 Leucobacter sp. UCD-THU | reverse complement strand
CGGCACGGTGAGAAAACGCTTTCGAAAAGCCGCGCGCTCGGCGAAGCACAGCGCCCCCTGCGGCATCGCCCTCGCCCGCGCCGAGCTGGCGCTGAACCGCACCTCCGAGGCCGCGGTGCAGGCGCACCGCGTGCTCAGCACCGCCGGCATCGCACCGCGCAACCGCCTCGAAGCCGAGCTGGTGCTCGCGTGCTCGGCGCTGCGCACGGGGCACGAGCGCGACGCCGCGACGCTGCTGCCCCGCATCGCCGAGCTGGTGAGATCGACCGGCATGCGTGCGCCGCTGCGCGCGATCTCCCTCCGCGACCGCGACGCGCTGAGGGAGGGGATGATCCACGCGGGCGTCTCGCCCGACATCGTCTCGCTCATCGCGGTCGAGGCGTCGCGGACCGACGCCGACGTGACCCTCATGAGAGGGCTCAGCCCGCGCGAGCAGGCCGTGCTCGAGGTGCTCGCCGAGACGGGGGCGATCGATGAGATCGCCGCGCGCCTGTACGTCTCGCGCAACACGGTGAAGTCGCAGCTGCGCACCGTCTACCGCAAGCTCGGGGTGTCCTCTCGCGAGGCCGCCCTGACGCGCGCGGCCGTGCTCGGGCTGCTCGAGGATCCGGCCGCCTGATCCATCGCGTCGGCGTCGGAAGCGCTCGAAGCGTTGGCGGCGTTGATGATCGCGACGAGTCCGGCGCCCTGCGGCGCGCGGTCCCGGCCCGCGGCCCAGGCGACACCCGAGGGTCCGCGGTACTCGACGAGCGCGAGCGCCTCGCTGCCGTCTGCGGATGCGAGGGTGCTGTGCACCAGGTCGAGCACCTCGATCCCGAACCCGTACTGCGCGAGCGCGGCCACGAGCGCCTCGGTCGGCGCCGCGGTCTCGTGCGAGCTCGAGCGCGGGCGACCGTCGATTCCGAGGCCGACGTCGACTCGGCAGTCGTCGCCCGTCTCTGACGCGGTGACCCCGATGAGCTCGACGCGGCCGTGCCCCGGGCCGAGGTACGCCTCCTCGAAGATGCGCCACAGTTCGGCGGCCGTGACCTCGGCGCCGGTGGTGTCGGTGTGGCGCTGCACCTGGCGCGCGAAGTCGATCTGCAGGCGCCTGGGCAGTTCGATCCCGTACTCCGTCTCGAGCAGATACGCGATCCCGCCCTTGCCCGACTGCGAGTTGACGCGGATCACGGCGTCGTAGCTGCGGCCGATGTCGGCGGGGTCGATCGGCAGGTACGGCACCCGCCACGCGATCTCGCCCTCGGATCGGCCCTCGGCGGCGGCGCGTGCGCGGTGCTCGGCGAAGCCCTTCTTGATCGCGTCCTGGTGGGTGCCGCTGAACGCCGTGTGCACCAGATCGCCCGCGTACGGGTGCCTCGGGTGCACCTCGATGCGATTGCAGTGCTCGACGGTGCGGCGGATCTTATCGATGTCCGAGAAGTCGATCATCGGGTCGACGCCCTGCGCGTGCAGGTTGAGGGCCAGGGTGGCGATGTCGACGTTGCCGGTGCGCTCGCCGTTGCCGAAGATGCAGCCCTCGACCCGCTGAGCCCCGGCGAGCACCGCCAGCTCGGCGCAGGCGATGCCGGTGCCGCGATCGTTGTGCGGGTGCACCGACAGGATCACACTGTCGCGGCGGGCGAGGTTCAGGTGCATGTACTCGATCTGATCGGCGTAGACGTTCGGGGTCGCGATCTCGACGGTGGCGGGCAGATTCAGGATCACGGGCCGCTGCGGGGTCGCCCCCCACAGCTCGGTGACGGCGTCGCAGATGTCGAGCACGTAGTCGGGTTCGGTGAGGTTGAACACCTCGGGGGAGAACTGGAAGCGCACGTTCGGCATGTCGCCGGCGAGGCGCAGCACGTCCCGGGCGCCCGCGAGGATCAGCTGCTTGAGCGAGGCGCGGTCGTGGCCGAGCACCAGGGTGCGCCAGCTCGGCGCCGTGGCGGTGTACATGTGGATCACGACCGGGTTGGCGATGCCCTGGATCGACTCGACGGTGCGCTCGATGAGGTCGCGCCGGGCGGGGGTGAAGACCACGATCGTCACGTCCTCGGGGGCGATCGCGGTGTCGGCGATCAGCCGCACGAAGTCGTAGTCGGTCTGCGAGGCCGACGGGTAACCGACCTCGATCTCCTTGTAGCCCATCGAGACCATCAGTTCGAAGAAGCGGCGCTTGCGCTCCGGATCCATGGGCTCGGCGAGGGCCTGGTTGCCGTCGCGCAGGTCGACCGGTACCCACAGCGGGGCTGCGGTGAGGCGACGGGAGGGCCACTCGCGCTGCGCGAGCGGCACGTCGACGCGCGCGTACGCGTCGGTGTAGCGGTGCGACGGCATCCGGGAGGGGCGCTGCCGGTTCCATGCGGGGGAGTCGACGGTCGCGCCGTGAGGTGCGGAGAGGCGGGGGAGCGATGAGGTGTGCACGGGGATCCTTGCGGTCGGTGAATCGAGCGACCGGCGCAGATCTCGGCTCCACGGCGGGGAGCCGGTCTGGCTACGCCCCGCCGTGGCGGAGAAGCAGGAGGCATTCCACGGAGAACATGGGTAGACTGTAGCACAACTCCTCAGATAAGTAGAGAAGATGGGGGATGAGCATGCCGCAGGTGAAGCGGACGCCGCTGGCCGATCAGGCGGCCGAACTGCTGCTGGAGCGCATCAGGGCGGGCGAGTGGAAGCTGGGCGAGAAGCTGCCCGGGGAGACCACGCTCGCGCCCCAGCTCGGTGTCGGCCGCTCCACCGTGCGCGAGGCGATCCGGCAGCTCGCGGGCCGGGGCGTGCTCGCCTCCCGACAGGGGGCCGGGGTCTTCGTCACCGCGCTCGACGCGCCCGAGGACTGGGACGCGGTGCTGCGCCGATCCGACATCGCGACCGTGATCGAGGCGCGCATCGCGATCGAGAGCGAGGCCGCCGCCCTCGCGGCGGCACGGCGGACCCCCGCGGACCTGCGGGCCATCCGCCGCGCCCTCGCCCGCCGGTCCGAGCACCGCTCCGAGATCGAGAGCCACGTCGACACCGACACCGAGTTCCACCGAGCCATCGTCGCGGCCGCCCACAACCCGATCCTGCTCGAACTCTTCGACGGCTTCACCCCCCGGCTGCGCGCGGCCATGATCGAGATGCTGCGCCTGCGCAAACGCTTCGGCGGAGAAGCCGACCACGACACCCACGTCGAACTCGCCGACGCGATCGCCGGGCGCGACGAGGCGGCGGCGGCCGCGCTCAGCCGCGCCCACCTGCGCTCGATGCAGGAGAGCCTCGGATGAGGGCGCCTCGGTAGAGTGAGGGGACGGGCCGCGGATCGGGCGGCGCGCACGCGCACCCCGGCAGCCGCGCGCGACTCGCGCGTGCACCCGGCCCTGGCGAGAGGGGGAACCATGACGCAAGAGTTCTCAGTCGGCGACCACGTGTGCTGGAACTCCGAGGCGGGCCGCGTCTCGGGCACGATCATCAAGGTGCACACCGACGACTTCGACTACAAGGGCCACCGCCGACGCGCCTCCGCCGACGACCCGCAGTACGAGATCAAGAGCGACAAGACCGACCACGTCGCCGCGCACAAGGGGAGTGCGCTGCGACGACTGCGGTGAGCGGCATGCCCGGCCTGCCGTTCTTCACCGTCGGCCACTCGAATCGCGAGCTCGGCGAGTTCATCGAACTGCTCGAGCAGCACGCGGTGGAGTCGCTGGTCGACGTGCGCAGGCTCCCAGGGTCGAGGCGCTACCCGCAGTTCAACGCCGACGCGCTCGAAGCGTCGCTCGCAGACCGCGGCATCGCGTTCCGCCGCTCCGAGGGGCTGACCGGGCGACGGCCCGTCAGCCGGGAGGTGCCGTTCGAGGTGAACGCGTGGTGGCAGAACCGCAGCTTCCACAACTACGCGGATCACGCCCTCGGCCGCGAGTTCGCCGACGCGCTGCTGGAGCTGCGCAGCGCCGGATCGGAGCGGCGCACGGCGGTGATGTGCTCGGAGGCGGTGTGGTGGCGCTGCCACCGCCGCATCATCGCGGATCACCTGCTGGCGGCCGGCGAGGAGGTGCGGCACATCCTGGGGCCGATCCGATCCGACCCCGCCGCGCTGAGCGCCGGGGCCGTGATCGGCGCCGAGGGCGAGGTCTCGTACCCCGCGCGCCCGTGAGCGCGATCCGGCCTCTGACCCCTGGGAACCTCGCCGAGAGGCGAATCTCGCGCCTCGGGGCTTCGCCCTCCATGCACGATCCGCCTTTCGGCGGGTGCCGGCGGGCTCCGCTCCGCGGGGGCAGCGCGGGGCGGCCCGCGATCCTGAGAGCGGGCGCGGCAACCCCCGTTAGCCTCGGGCCTACAAGCCGGGTGATCCCAGGGGGTGGAGCTCATGTGCCGCTGGCTCGCGTATCTCGGTTCGGCGATCCCGCTCGAAGACGTGCTCGTGCGTCCCGACCACTCGCTCATCGACCAGAGCCTGCTGGCGCGCGACCTCACACTGCCCGGGGATCCGCGGGCCGCGCAGTTCCGTCGCAGCGCCTTCCCCACGAACGGCGACGGCTTCGGAGTGGCCTGGCGCGGCCGGGCCGGAACCCTGGGGCAGTACCGCCAGATCGAGCCCGCCTGGGACAGCCAGAACCTGCGGCACCTCGCCGCGCAGATCGAGTCGGACTGCTTTCTGGCGCACGTTCGCGCGGCCCCCGGCGGCACGATCGCCGAGCAGAACTGCCACCCGTTCGTGCACGGCGGGTGGATGTTCCAGCACAACGGCGAGATCCACGGCTTCCCGAGGGTGAAGCGCGAGCTGGCCCTCGACGTCGACCCCGCGCTGTACCCGTCGATCCTCGGCAACTCCGACTCCGAGGTCTGCTTCTACCTGGCCCTCGGCTACGGTCTCGCCGAGGAGCCCGTGAAGGCGCTCACGCGCATGGTCGGCCGGGTCGAGCGCGCGCGACGCGAGCGGGCGATCGCCGAGCCCTTCCGAGCGACGGTCTGCGCCTCCGACGGCTCGCAGCTGGTCGTGCTGCGGTGGACGAGCCCCGACGCGCCCCGCGCCGAGGCGCCGACGCTGTTCCACTCGGCGGGGGCCACGGCCCTGCGCACCGTCGACGGAACCGAGGATCGGCTGCCGCGAGACGCTCAGCTCGTCGTCTCGGAGCCCCTCGAGCTGCACTGGAGCAGCCGCACCTGGCACGAGGTCGAGGCGGGGACGGTCGGTGTCTTCCGCAGGGGAGAGGAGCCCGCCTTCACGCGGATCGAGCCGACCGCCTGAGTCCGGCCTCAGGCGGTCCGCGCCGGGAGGAAGTCGGACGCATCCGAACGTCCGGTCGGTGACACGAAGATGCGCGTCGCGTCACCCGGGTCGCAGGGGTCGAACACCAGCGGGCGGCGCGCGCCGATGCCGGGCACCTCGCTCGGCGGGAGCAGCACCTGGCACTTCACCCACCGGCTGCGGCCCTCGGCGTCCTCGAACCTGAGCGTGATCGTCGCGGCCACGCGTGCGGCCTCGGTGGGGCCGTCCGGCGACCGCACGACCTCCGCGTCGACGAGCGATCCGCTGCGCAGCATCTCGGCCGCGAGCTCGGAGTTGCGCGCCCGGTATCTGCCCGACGCGATGCGGCCGAGCAGGCTCGCGATCCCGAGCAGCGCGAGCAGGCCCGGCAGCCACCACTGCGCCGCATACATGATCCACGCGCCGAGGCCCCAGGGCTCGTCGTCGTGGAACGTGGGATCGACCGCCACGCCGATGGCGTCCGGCGCCGCCCACATGGTCGTCGCGACCCACGTTCCGAGCGCGAGGCCCAGCAGCACGAGGGTGAGCGGACCGACGAAGGCGAAGAAGGTGGTGCGGCCCGTGTAGCGGTGGTTCCACTTCGAATACTGGCCGAAGAGCAGGATGCACGCGAGCACGCCGACCGGGATCGCGGCCGCCCGCACGGCGATCGGCACCCCCGCATCCCAGTTGCCGAACACGCTGTTGAGGGTGACGACGCGCAGCTGGTCGAAGACGCCGCCCACGCCGAGCCCCAGCACCGCGGCCGCGAGCAGCCCGCCCGCACCGAAGAGCAGGGCCGCAGTGAGTGCGGCGGGCGATCCCCGGAGAGCGGCGGCGGTGCGGCGTTCGGACTCCACGGGGTCGGTGAGACTCATGGACTCGAGTGTATCGAGGGAGCCCCGCGGTCGCGCCCGTGCGGGCCCGCCTCGGCCGAGACCATGCCGCGCCACACGACATCGAGCGCGGCGGCCATGCGCCGCTGCGTCTCAGCCGCTGACAGGTCGGCGCCGCGCACCACGAACTGGTAGTAGACGATGCCCGCCATCGCATCGATCGCGGCGGACACGTCGAGATCGGCGCGCAGCCGCCCGTCGTCGACCGCGGCGCGCAGAGAGCCCTCGAGCGGCGTGCGCCGTCGCTCCACGTGCGACTTCCAGTACGCCTGCTGCAGTTCCGGGTTCGCGACCACGAGTTTCAGTCGCTGCCTGAACCGGGTCTCCGGGTAGACCCCCGGCTCCTGAGACGGGATGAAGTTGCGCAGGAGCGCGACCCGCAGATCGTCGTCGGGCGCGATCGGCGGGTAGGCCGTGCGCCCCACGTCGAGCGCCGCGGCGATGAGGTGCGTGATCGAGGGCCACCGGCGGTAGAGCGCTGCTCGGCTCACCCCGCTGCGCTCGACCACCTTCGAGACCGACACGTCCTCGCCCGCGTCGAGCAGTTCGATCGCGGCCCGCAGGATCGCGTCGTCGAGTCTCGCGACGCGCGGGCGCCCGGGCCCCGCGCTCCCGGCCGCGGCGTCGCCGCGTGCAGCGTCGCCGCGGCCGGCGACGCCGCGGCCGGGAGCGCGGGGCCCGGGATCCCGATCCGGTGCGAGGGTCACGCCGCGTTCGCCCCCGTCGGAGCGGCCGCTCCCGCTCCCGCGCGGGCGTCGACCGCCCGCGCCCGCAGCCGGGCCACGGTGTCGTCGGAGAGCCCCGCGCGCCGCAGCGGCTCCAGCGGCTCGTCGTAGCTGCCGCGCAGATGCCCCAGCAGGCGCCGCATCGAGACCGACATGTCGCCCTCCGCGAGCCCGCCCATGCGCAGACGGCTCTCGTCGAAGCCGAGCTGCGCGAGCATCGGACCCATGACGCACGAGATGCGATCCACGATCGCCGGCATGTTCGCGCCCGTCTTCGCGTAGTCGGTCACGATGTCGTCATCGTGGGCGCCGAGTGCGAGCAGCAGCGCGGCCGCGAGCACCCCCGTGCGATCCCGGCCCGCGGCGCAGTGGAACGCGGTCGCGCCCGGCGTGTATGCGATCACGTTGAGCGCGGTCACGAGCTGCGATCCGCAGCTCTCGAACATCGACACGTACGACTCGCCCATCGCCTCGTGGGTGAGCGAGTGCTGACGCCGCATGTCGCGGCCGATGTCGGCCATGAGCGGCAGGTGGTGGTAGGAGACCGCGCGGGAGCCGAACGGACCGCGGCCGGTGATGCCGACCTCGGCGGGGGAGCGCAGATCCACGATCGCGGTGAGGCCGTCGCGCTCGAGCGAGGCGGCCACGTCGTCGGTGACGAGCGCGAGGTCGTCGGTGCGGATCGCCACCCCGCTGCGCAGCACGCCGCCCGAGACGGGGATGCCGCCGAGGTCGCGCAGGTTCACGGGGGCGCTGAGCACGAGTTCGCGGGTGAGGATGGTGGTGGTCATGTGATTCGCTTTCTGATGAGGGCCGACCCCTGGTCGATGAGGGTGACGAGCACGATGATGCAGATGATGATGGCCGAGAGGTGGCCGTAGTCGTACATGCGCATCGCCGTGGTGAGTTCGAGGCCGATGCCGCCGGCGCCGACGAGGCCGAGGATCGTCGCGCCCCGCACGTTGCCCTCGAACAGCAGCAGCGTGTACGACACGAGCAGCGGGGCCGCCTGCGGCAGCACCCCGTACTGCACGACCTGACGCTTCGAGGCGCCCACCGCCTCCATCGCGGTCATCGGGCCGCGGTCGACCGACTCCATCGCCTCGGCGAAGATCTTGCCGATCGAGCCGATCGATCCGAGGGTCATCGCGAGGATGCCCGCGAAGGGGCCGAGGCCCACCGCCGACACGAACATGAGCGCGAACACGAGGTCGGGTACGGCGCGGATGATGTTCATCACCCAGCGCGCCGGGTAGTACAGCCACTTCGGGGCGATGTTCGACGCCGCCGCGAACGCCACGAACAGCGACAGCACGGCGCCGAGCACGGTGCCCACGACGGCCATCTGGAAGGTTTCGAGCAGCAGCGCGAGGATGGTGCCGATCTTCGAGAAGTCGGGCGGGAAGAGCCGCCCCACGAACTCGACCATGTTCGCGGAGCCCTCGCCGAGCTTCGCGAAGTTGAACTGGGCGCCGTCGAACGACCAGAGCAGCAGCAGGATCGCGATCGGGATCGCGATCAGGAATCGGGCGCGCGGCACCGAGAACGCGCGCTCCATGCGTGCGCGCTCCTCGGCGGGGAGCTCCTGCGCGGTCGAGACGTCGCGACGCTCGCGCTGTTCGGTGACGGCGCTCACGCTGCGACCTCCGCTCGACCGCTCGTGCCGGCGCCGCCCTCGAGGTGCTCGTCGTGCGCGTCGTACAGCAGCGCGAGCTGGTCGGCGTCGAGATCCTCGGTGCGATCCGAGATCACCATCTGGCCGTGGCGCAGGCCGACGATGCGGTCGGAGTGCTGCAGGGCGAGCGGGAGCACGTGCAGGCTGACGAGCACCGGGATGCCGTCCTCGCGCGCGATCTGCTGCAGCAGATCGAGCACCGAGTGCGACATCTTCGGGTCGAGCGAGGCCACGGGCTCGTCGGCGAGGATCAGCTGCGGAGACTGCATCAGGGCGCGAGCGATCGCCACGCGCTGCTGCTGACCTCCCGACAGCTCCCGGGCCTGCGCGCCCGCCTTGTGGGCGATGCCCACGCGGTCGAGCAGCGCGAGCGCGCGGCGCCGGTGCGCCGACGAGAAGCCTCCGACCAGGTTGATCGGCCCGGCGCCGTGCAGTGCGCCGGCCAGCACGTTCGTGAGCACGCTCAGGCGGCCGACGAGGTTGAACTGCTGGAAGACCTGGCCCACCGAGGCGCGCACCTCGCGCAGCCGACCTCGGCGCACCCGCGTCATGTCGGTGCCGGACACGGTCACCGATCCGCCGCTGATGGGGGCGAAACCGGTGAGGCTCTTCATGAGCGTCGACTTGCCCGATCCGGACGAGCCGAGCAGGGCGACGGTCTCGCCGGGGAACAGCTCGAGGCTCGCGCCGTCGAGGATCAGCGGACCGTCGTCGGTGTAGCGCACCCGCAGGTCGCGCACGGAGACGAGGGGAGCGGGGTGCGGGGCGAGGGCTGACGCGGCTGCGCCCGCGGCGGTCTCGACCGGTGCTCGCTCGATGCTCGGGACCGCGGTGCCCGCGACGCGCGGCGCGGTCGCGGCACCCGCCGCGCTCGGGATCGCGCTGCTCACTTGAGATCCTCGAGCTTCACGCCGGCGACCTCGGCGATCTCGGCGAACGGCGCGAAGCTCGCCGGTGCGGGGGCGACGGTCTGCGTGAGCCCGGCGAACGAGCCCATGGCGCCGAGCGCTTCGGCGTTCTCCGCGGCGAACACGGCGGCGATGCCCTCCTCGATCACCTTGCGGGTCTCGGGGTCGAGCGACTTGCGGCCGAGCACGGTGCCCTGCACCGCCATCGACGGGCTCTCGCCCACGGCGCGCCACTCGCCGTCCTTGAACGGGAACATCGGCTCGCCCATCTCGGTCAGCATGAACGCGGTGCAGGCGCCGTCGACCTGGCCCTGCTGCAGCGCGGCGAAGCTGCCCTCGTGGCCGCCTGCGAAGATGGCCTCGTAGTCGACGTCGCGTTCGAGGCCGGCCTCGTGCAGCATGTAGTTCGGCATGAAGAAGCCCGAGCTCGACGCCTGGTCGGCGAATGCGACGGTCTTGCCCTTGAAGTCGGCGACCTCGGTGATCGGGGAGTCGTTCAGCACCACGCAGGTGGAGACGGGCTCGTCGATGCCCTCGAAGGCGACCAGGGCGTCGACCTCGCCCGTGTTCACCGCGAGGGCCGAGGGGAAGCCGCTCATGATGCCGATGTCGACGTGGTCGGCGCGGATGGCCTCGACGACGCTGAGGTAGTCGGGCACGTCGGTGACCTCGACCTCGCGGCCCGTCGCCTCCTCGAAGAGTTCGGCGAACACGTCGATCGGGTTCTCGGCGGTGGGGTCGTCGCCGAGCGGCAGCGTGGCGATGGTGATGGGGGCATCGGCATCGGCCGGAGCGGCCTCCGCTCCGGCGCTGCAGCCGGTGAGGGCGAGTGCGGCGATGCCGGTGAGCGCGATGGCGGAGAGGGTGGTGGGCAGTGCCTTCGGGAGAGCGGGCTTGCGCATTGGGGGAGAGACCTTTCGAGGTGAATCCGTGCCCTCGGAACTCCGAGAACACCGGTATTCAAACGCGCGAAGGTAGCCGGGAATTACGAGACCGGCGTACTGGTAAAGGAACGGAATCTGAACAGCGGGTGAAGCCTCCCGTCGCGCGCTCGGGCCCGCGCGATCCCAGGCCTGCGTGATCCCGCGCCTGCGTGATCCGGGCCCGCGCGATCCCGCGCTCGCGTGGTCCCGAGCCTGCGTGATCCCGGGCTCGCGTGGTCCCGAGCCTGCGTGATCCCGGGCCCGCGTGATCCTAGGCTCGCGTGATCCCGAACCCCCGTCGAAAGGCGGATGTCGCACCTCCGGGCCGCAGATCACGTGCAAAACCCGCCTCTCGGCGGCCAGTCAGGGCGGTGGGTCGTGCTGCGGGGTGGGGCCGAGTCGGGATGCGAGTAAGAGGTGTGGATCGCGCCCGGGGTCGGGGCTGCTGGGCGGGCTGCGGGTCAGGGGTGTGGATCGCGCCCGGGATCGCGGCCGGGGTCGAGCCCCGGACCCGCCGCGGCCTCGTCTCCCGCCCGCGCCAGCGATGCCGCGCGGCGCACCTCGGCGATCGCGCGCGGGTGGGCGAGGACGCGGAAGTGCCCGCCCGTCTCGACGCGCACGTTCCGCGCCCCCGCCAGTTCGCTGCCCTCGGGGATGTGCGGATCGAAGCGCGGGAACACCGAGACGATGCGCGCGTTCACGTCGAGCGACCGGGCGAGGAGCGACAGCGTCGCATCGCGCGGCGAGAATGAGCGCAGCGTCGAGCCCAGCAGGAAGCGCGCGTACCGCGACCCGCCGAACGGGGTCGAGATCGCCACCATCGCGCGCACGCGCGGCGCCGAATCCCCGAACGACATGACATGCTTGCCGATCAGGCCGCCCTTGCTGTGGGCGACGATCACCACCCCGTCCAGGCCCCGGGCGGCCAGGTACTCGTCGACGAGTCGCGCCCCCGCGGCGACGGGCACGCGGTTGTCGCGCAGCGGATCCACGACGTGCACGGGGTGGCCGCGCCCGTGCAGGTCGCGGATCAGCGGCAGCATGAAGCGCCACGGCTCATATACGCCGGGGATGATCAGCACGGGCGCCCGCGAGCCGTCGCCCTCGGCGAAGTCGCGAGGGTCCGCCCGCGAGAAGAACGCGCGCACCTGCCGCCACCCCGCGTAGAGATAGTCGGCGATCCACCAGAGGGCCCGCTGTGCGAGCCTCGGCCCCCGGTCGCGGTGCGCGTTCATCCGCGAGCGCCCGTCATGAGATCGGCCGGACGCTTGTCGGGCCGCCAGCCGCGCCACACCGCCTGCCGGAAGCTGCCGCCCGCCGTGCGGCCCTTCGAGACGACCTCGCCCACGAGCTCGGGCCGCACCCAGTGCGCGTCGCGACTGATCTCGGCGGGCACCTCGGCCGCGGGCTCTGCATGCTCGAGCGGGGCGAGGCGGGTGCGGATCGTGCGGCGCTCGGCCGAGGAGAAGCCGGTGCCCACGCGGCCCGCATAGCGCCAGGCTCCGTCCTGCCAGTCCGCGAGCAGCAGCGACGCGAAGCCCTGCGAGTCCGACGGGCTGTCGCGCCAGCCGATCACGACCGCCTCCTCCGCGAGGATCAGCGGGAACTTGCGCCAGTCCGATGAGCGCACCCCCGAGCGGTACCTGCTCGTCCAGCGCTTCGCCATGACCCCCTCCAGATGCAGGCGGAGACTCGCGGCGGCGGCGTCGCGCGCAGACCCGGCGAATACCTCGGGTAGCGCCGCCGGCACGCCGGGCATCGGTTCGACGAGGGCGTCGAGCAGCTCTCGGCGCTGCCGGTAGGGGAGCGAGCGGCAGTCTCGACCGTTGACGCTCAGCACGTCGAACACGAGGTACGAGGCGGGTGCCTCGCGGCGGGCCCGCTCGACCTCGGCACGGTCGGTCAGCCCGAAACGGCGCTGCAGCCGGCTGAAACTCGGCGCCCCGTTCGTGCCGAACGCGATGATCTCGCCGTCGAGCACCGCTCGATCGCCGTTCACGACCGCGGGGAGCGCGGCGAACTCCGGGTACGCGGCCGTGAGATCGCCGCCCGAGCGGCTGCGGAGGGCGCAGCGCTCGCCGTCGACGAAAGCGAGCGCTCGGATGCCGTCCCACTTCATCTCGAACGCCCACTCCTGCTCGTCGAGGCGCTCGAACTCGGCGGGGGAGCCGCGCTCGGAGAGCATCGGCCGCAGATCGGGATCGGGTGCCGAGGCGCCGGGATCCGGATCCGCTGCAGCCCGATCCCGAGCCGCCGGCCGGCGGTTCGCGCGACCCGCGCCCCGAACCCGCTCGCCTCCGCGAAGCGCCCCTGCTCGCGCCGCCGCCGCGTCGTCGCTCATCAGGTGGATCATCCACCGCGGCTTCCCGTCGGCCTCGCCCGCTCGGAACAGCGCGTAGCGCCGCGAGCCGCCGAGACCGCCGTCCGGGCGGCCGGTGAGCCGCACGATCACCTCGTCGTCGCGCCACTTCTCGAGCTCGTAGGTGCCGGCGTCCCAGATCTCGACGTTCCCGGCTCCGTACTCGCCCTTCGGGATGACCCCCTCGAAGTGGCGGTACGACATCGGGTGATCCTCGGTGGGTACCGCGAGGTGATTGACCGCGGGGTCGGTCGGCACGCCCTTCGGCAGCGCCCAGCTGACGAGCACGCCGTCGTGCTCGAGCCGGAAGTCGAAGTGCAGCCGTCGTGCCTCATGGCGCTGGATCACGAAGACGGGGCCGCCCCGCCGCTCGCCCTCCGCGTCGGCGTCGGCGTTGCCGGAGCGGGAGCCGGCGCGGTTCCCGGGGGCGGAGCCGGCGTCGCGCGGCGCTCCCGCCGGGGGCACCGGCTCCGGGGTGCGCGCCGCATCGCGCTTCGACCGGTAGAGGCTCAGGCGATCCGACACCGCGTGCGCGGCCGATAACTCCGTAAGTTCGGCGAGCGGGTCGCCCCGCTTCGCGACCCGCTGCAGCACCTCCCGGAACTCGAGCTGCTGCAGGTGCGGCGACGCGAGCTCGCGCCAGGAGCGCGGCGCGGCCACGGTGGGCGCGATCCTGCCCCTCAGCGAGTACGGGGCGACCGTGGTCTTCGACGCGTTGTTCTGGCTCCAGTCGATGAACACGTGACCGGGGCGCAGGGCCCGCTTCATCGAGCTCGTGATGTCGTCGGGGTGGTCGGCCTCGAGCGAGCGAGCCAGCTCGCGGGCGACCGCCGACGCCTGGTCGGAGGTCTGCGAGCCGTCGAGCGCGGCGTAGAGGTGGATGCCCTTGCTGCCGCTCGTCACCGGGATCGACGGCAGCCCCATGTCGCGCAGGATGTCGCGCACCAGGAATGCGACCTGCGCGCACTCGCGCAGCGTCACGCCCTCGCCGGGGTCGAGGTCGAACACGAGGCGATCCGGATTCCCCGGCTCGCCCGAGGCGTCGAAGCGCCACTGCGGCACGTGGATCTCGAGCGCGGCGAGCTGGGCGAGCCACACGAGCGTCGCCTCGTCGTCGACGAGCGGGTAGTGGTTCACGTGATCCTTGTGCTGGATACGGCCCGTGCGCACCCAGTCGGGCGCGGAATCGCCGATGTCCTTCTGGAAGAAGAAGTCGCCGCGGCCGTCGTCGCCCACCCCGTCGGGCCAGCGCTTGCGCGTCGCCGGGCGGTCGCGGCAGTGCGGCAGCATCGTCGGAGCGATCGCGCTGTAGTAGCCGATCACGTCTCCCTTGGTGGTGCCGGTGGAGGGGTAGAGCACCTTCTCCAGATTCGAGACCCGGATGCGGCGCCCGCCCACCTCGACCGTCTGCTCTCTGCGGGCCATGCCTACATGATCGTCGGTGGATCGCGCAAGCAGTAGACCTTTGACACCGCTGCGCGCTGTACTGTACGCATGAGAGCGATCTGGAGCGGAGCGATCACCTTCGGGCTCGTCAACGTGCCCGTGAAGCTCTACAGCGCCACCGAAGACCACGACGTCGAACTGCACCAGGTGCACGACAAGGACGGCGGGCGGATCCGATACCAGCGGCGCTGCGAGATCTGCGGCGAGATCGTCGAATACGAACACATCGACAAGGCCTACGCCGACGAGGACGACACGATCGTGCTCACCAAGGAAGATCTCGCGTCGATCCCGCAGGAGCAGGATCGCGAGATCTCGGTGGTGGAGTTCGTGCCCTCGGATCAGGTCGACCCCATGCTGTTCGAGCGCAGCTACTACCTCGAGCCCACCGGCAAGACCACGAAGGCGTACGTGCTGCTGCGGCGCACCCTCGAGAAGACCGACCGCACCGCGATCGTCGAGTTCGCGCTGCGGCAGAAGACGCGGCTCGCCGCGCTCCGCGTGCGCGGCGACGTGCTGCTGCTGCAGACGCTGCTGTGGCCCGACGAGATCCGTTCGGCGTCGTTCCCCGCGCTCGACAAGCGGGTGCGCATCTCGGCGAAGGAGCTGCAGCTCTCGGCCTCGCTCGTGAAGAGCTTCTCGGGCGACTTCGACCCGTCGGCGTTCCGCGACGAGTACCAGGAGGAGCTGCGCTCGCTGATCGAGGCGAAGCGGCGGGCGGGGGAGGCGCTCGACACGGAGGAGACGTTCGGGGCCGATGCCGAGGCTGGTTCCGGCTCAGGCGACGCCGAGGTGATCGACCTCATGGAGGCGCTCAAGCAGAGCGTGCAGAAGTCGCGCGCCGCGAAGAAGCGCGGCAAGGGGCGGGACGGGGCGGGATCGGGGTCTCGCTCGGGCTCAGGGGCCGGCTCGGCGAAGTCGGGCGGATCCGGATCTCGATCCGGGTCCGGGTCGTCGCGGCGCCGCAAGAAAGGCGCGTAGCGGCGCGTTCTAGTCGTCCTCGAGCGACCGCGCGGCGAGGAGCGACACCGGGATGTGGCCGGCCGCGAGCACCCCGGCCGCAGCGGCGATCCACGGATTGCCGAGGCCGCCCGCTGCGGCGAGGAACGCGATGACCGGCAGGATCGCCATCGGCACCGGCACGCCCCACCACGGGCGGTAGAGCGCGGCCGCGTCGCGTCCGGTGGCGAGGTAGCGGATCCATAGCGCGTAGTAGCCGGCGAGCGCGAGCAGCAGCGGTGCGAGCCACCCCGCGGCGACCTCGCCCGGGAGGGTGACGGTGGGAACGACCAGGCAGAGCGCCTGCCCGGCCCGCTCGAGGAGGGAGAGGATCTTCGGCGGTGCTATCCGGGGCAGCGGTGTGCGGGGCCGGAACGGGATGAGCAGCGGGTTGGGTGCGAGCACCGCGAGGCTGACGAGCAGGCCCAACGGCGAGAATCCCATGGTCGAAGCGTATCGCGGGTCGCGGGCTCTTGGTCTGGCGGTTGGGTGCCCCTAGTGTGAGAGCGTGAGCCCTGTGCAGCCGTCTTCTCCCTCCCGTTTCCTGCGTGTGGCGCTGGCCGCGGTGGCGTGGTTCAACCTCGTCTCGGCGCTCGTCGGCATGGCGGGCCTGACGCTCGGCGGCGGGCTCGGCATTCCGCTGGAGTGGATCGAGGGGAGCGTCTTCGACTCGTACTTCTGGCCCGGCGTGATCCTGGGAGTGGTGGTCGGCGGTGTGCAGGTGTTTCCGTTGGTCGCGCAGTACGGCCGGTACCGGCTGGCGTGGGGCCTGCACGCGGCGGCGGGACTCGTGATGATGATCTGGATCTTCGTGGAGATCGCGATCATGCTCGTGTGGTCGCCGCTGCACGGCATCTACTTCGTGACGGGCCTGCTGCAGACGGTGCTCGCGGTGCTGGCCCTCGGCGCGTGGCCGCGCCCCTTCTGGCGCCGCGATGCGAAGCGCGATGGCGATGAGGGATCGGGTGGCGCCGGCTGACTCAGTTGTTCTTGGTTCGAGTCCAGGTACCCCAGCGCAAAACTCCTTAGATTCCGCGGGAATCGGAGGAGTTTCATGGTTCCCGGTCACTCGAAATCCGGCCGCGGGGTCCTAAACGGGGTCCAAAACCCCTTTCGGAGGGTGCTCGCCGAGACGCGGTACGGGTTGTTCCGTATCGCCCGCGCACTGGCCGCAACGTCTGTGGTGGGGCGTGCGCACCTACTGGGTATGGACACCCGAGACGAGCCCCTGATTATGACCGGCGAGCAGGTCGCCGAGCTACTGCAGGTCTCGCCGCGCACGATCGAGGAATGGCGGCAGACGCACAGCGGCCCGCCCTTCCGTCGCGTCGGACGCCACGTGCGCTATCTGCGCTCCGAGGTGCTCGCGTGGTTCCAGGAGTTGGTGCGCCATGGCTAGGCCGAGACTGGAACCCGGCGAGATCGGTGCGATCCAGATCCGCACCCTCGCCTCTGGCCGTGTGCAGGCCACCGCGAAGATGCGCGACGAAGTCGGCGAGCTGCGCCGACTGAAAGCCACCGGCGACACTGAGGGTGAGGCGCGGACAGGTCTCGCGAAGCAGGCCGAGGACATCCGCTACCGCACCGTCGGCCCCGTGCTCGCCCTAGACGCCACGATCGCCCAGGCCTGCGAGGTGTTCGTCTACGAGAAGGAGCAGTCGCAGACCGTCGAGGACACCACGATGGAGTCCTACCGCTCGACGATCAAGCACGTCGTGAACCCCGCCTGCGGCAACCTACCGCTGAAGGATCTCAGCGTGCTGCGCTGCAACCGCGTCCTCCAGTCGATCCGCGAGCAGAAGTCGCTGTCTGCCGCCAGGCGTGCCAGGAGCGTGCTCTCGCAGGTGTGCCAGACCGGGATCGAGCACGAGGTGCTCGCCGCGAACCCGATCCGCGACGCGAGACGGCTGCCGCTGCCAGAGAAGAAGGAATCGGTGCTGAACCCCGCGCAGGTGATGGTGGTGCAGAGCCTCATCCACGACTGGCGCAAAGACGGTGACGGCTACGGGCCGCGCCCGAACGTCGCGGTGCTGGAGCACGTGATGTGGATCATGATCGGCACCAGCGCCCGCATCGGCGAAGTGCTCGGCCTACGCCGCTGCGATGTGGACGTGACCTCACGCCCCGCGACGGTGCTCATCGCCGGCACCATCAAGCAGAGCAAAGCGAACGGGCTGTATCGGAAGAACACCCCGAAACGCTCGCGGCAGAAGCGCCGCGTCGCGCTGCCGAGCTTCTCCGCCACCGCGATCCGCCGTCAACTCGCGACCGCTGATCGCGACCCGGAAGCGTTCCTGTTCTCGACGAAGACGGGCCGACCGCTCAGCGTCAGCAACTACGAGCGTCTGCTGCGCACCTTCGTGGACGACAACGCGGAAGCCCTGCAGCAGGCGGGTATCGATCCGACCGAGTTCTCGACGCACATCTTCCGCCGCACCACCGCGACGATCATTGACGCCGCAGCCGGCATCACCCTCGCCTCGCGCCTGCTCGGTCACGCGAACGAGCAGGTCACCCGCAGCAACTACGTCGTCACCGCCGAGATGGTCGACCCCGTTACTGCCGACATCATGGACGATGCGTTCACGGCGATGCTCGGCACCGCGGGCAGCAGCTACGAAAGCGATCTGCTGTGAGGCTGGGAGTGCGCCGTATGTGTCGGCCGATCGCTTGCCGTACCTGTCAGAGTGAGCTACGGTACTTGCACCGCGGTCATGTTCGAGCGGGATAGCGATCAGTTTTTCTGCTCCCCGCAAGGTCGAAAGCCACGGTGGTGTCGATTCGACACCACCGCAAGAGGCCCCGGCGTGGGCGTGCCGAATCGGCACCCCCCACGGTCCCGGCAAATTGCCGCCACCGTGGTTCCTGCGCTGGAAGTATCCGCTGCTGGCCTCCCAACTGTTGGGAGGCCGAGGCACTCGTGGCGGTGGTGGAAATTTTCCCGGACTGTGAAGCTCTTCTCTGGGAGTTGACCCTCCGCTTCGTCTCATCCTGACCAGCACTCAGCGTCGTCAACCGCAGAAGCTGCTGCGATGCCCAGCGCGATCCTCATCACGCTCTGCGGCTCCGCGAATCTCACGCCTGTGAAACGCCGCCACTCGATTCCCCTGCTGCCCGACAACTGATTCATGGACGTATGCCACCGATGGTGGGGCGTGCGCACCTCTCTCATGAGACGACTCGTGAGGAGGCTCGAGATGAAGGGCGGTGTGATCCTGTTCCGCGGCACCGGTGCTGCAGCGCGCCGCTACCTGGAGTCGGACAGGTCGACCGCCGACGAGTACTACTTGGAGGGCGGTACCGCGCTCGCCGAGTTCGCCGTGAGCGGCCACGACGGCGAAGTCACCGAAACGAGAACGTTCGATCCGGAGAGCTACGCGGCCTGGGTCGACTGGACCGATCCGATCACCGGCACGTCGATGGGAACGCCCCGAGCGGCAAGCGACAGATCGAAGGAGTCGCCACGCTTTGCGGAGATGGTCATCAACGCACCGAAGTCGCTCTCGATTGCCGCTGCTTTGCATCCGGAAGTCTCTGACGTGCTTGATGCGGCGCAGCGGGACGCGGCAGAGGAGATTCGCCGCTGGCTCGCGGAGCACTCAGTGACCCGGATCGGCTCGCGGAACGCACGCGAGATCGTGCCGGTGCATCAGTTGCAGACGGTCACCGTCGCGCACAAGACCAGCCGGACCGGTGACCCGCACCGGCACATTCACTTCCAGATCGGCACTCGCGTCTACACCGCAGGCAAATGGCGCGGACTCGACACTGCCGCACTGTTCAAGCAGCAAGGGGCGATCCGTGCCCTCGGCACCGCGGTCATCGCCGCGCACCCGCAGCTTGCTGCAGTGCTCGATCAGCACGGCCTCACCCTCGATTCGGCGACCGCTGAGGTGGCAGAGCTGGAGCCCCTCAACGCGGTCATGTCGAAGCGGGGCGCTCAGGTCGAGCGCAATCTTGCCCGCTTCGAAGCCGAGTGGGAAACAGCCCATCCGGGCGAGGAACCCGGCCCTGTCGTGCGGGCGAGATTGAAGGCGAAGGCGTGGGAACACGAGCGGCCGGGAAAGAAGCCCACGACGCTCGGCAGCGAAGCCGGCTGGCGCGCCCAACTCGAAGACGCCGGCTACACCCCGAACTTGCCCCGCGCACCGCGCACTGCACCCGTCGCGCTGGACGAGCTGCACATCGAGGAAATAGCCTCGCGTGCGCTCGACCGCTGCGCCGCAGGAGCCTCGACGTGGACGATGCACACGGTGCGCGAGCACGTCACGAGGATCACGACCGAGCATGGCGTGCAAGCCGAGCCAACGGACTTGCGCGAGTTCGTGCAACTCGCGACTCAGCTTGCGGCCGAGAATTGCTTCTCGGTGCTCCCGCCCGAGGCACCGACGCCGGAACACGTCGCGCATCTCACATCGCTACGAGTAGTTGCGGTAGAGACGGAGCTGCGCGACTTGCTCACCGCACGCGCGGAGAGGTCCATCGAGCCTGCCCCGGATGTCCGACAGCTCGCTGCGCGGGCGGGGCTGGATGACGATCAGGAACGCGCAGCATCCATCGTCGCATCCGTCAACCCACTTGTCGTGATCGAAGGCGCGGCCGGATCGGGCAAGACCACGATGCTCAAGACTGCCATCGCCGCTACAGCGTCGGAGGGCCGCTCGACGCGAGTCGTCACGCCGACGAAGAAGGCCGCTGACGTTGCAGCCCAAGAACTCGGCATCCTCACCGACTCCGTCGCCGCGCTCGTCTACGCACACGGGTTCCGGTGGAATAGCGACGGCGTGTGGACGCGCCTTCGGCTCGGCGACACCGATCCCGACACCGGCGGCACGTACCGCGGGCCAGTGACGAAAGCCCGGCTCGCGAAGGGTGAGCGGATCGTCGTCGACGAAGCTGGAATGCTCGACCAGGACAGCGCGCTCGCACTGTTGCGCATCGCCGACGCGGCTGACGCGACCATAGCCCTCGTTGGCGACCGCGCGCAACTCCCCGCGGTCGGACGCGGCGGTGTGCTCGACTTCGCCACCCGTCTCACTCCCACTGTCGTGGACATGACCAGCCTGCACCGCTTCACCGACGACGCATACGCCGCGCTTACTCTCGAGCTGCGGCACGGCCGCAACCCCGCCATGATCTTCGACCAGATCAACGCGCTCGGACTCATCAAACTGCACGAGGGCGACGACGACATGCAGGAGACCATCGCGAAGACTGCGCGCCTGGAGGACGCGATCACTGCCGCCACGAACGACGAAGCTCGGATGCTGAACGAACGCATCCGCGCCGAGCGCGTCGATCGCGGCGAGGTCGATGACGTGCGAACGGTATTCGGCAGCGACGGGCTCCCAATCGGAAAGGGCGATGTGATCCAGACTCGCCGCAATGTGAGCACACTCGGCGTCGCGAACCGGCAGACCTGGGCGGTTCAGCACGTAGGCGCCGACGGTGCGCTGAGCGTCGTGGAGACCGTCAGCAGCCGGAAGCAGCAGCGCACCGTGACACTGCCCGCGGAGTACGTCACCGAGGATGCGCACCTGGCGTATGCGGTCACCGCCTACGGCGTCCAGGGCGCGACCGTGAACGCTTCGCACACGGTGCTCACCGACGGGCTTGACGCCGCTGGCGTCTACGTGGGCATGACGCGCGGTCGCGAGACGAACTCCCTGCATATCGTCACCACCGACCTCGACGACGCGAAGCAGCAGTTCGTCGACGCACTCGCCCGAGACCGCGCTGACCGCGGCCTGGAAGACGCCACCGAACGCGCCCGCGAGGCCATCGTGGGCCTCGTTGCGGACGGGCCTGTGTCGATCGTGAGCGCAGAGCGTGACCGGATCGTCGAGCGGATCGCGAAGGCTGAGGCGGAGCGAGAGCACTGGGTATCGGCAGCCGCCACGTTGCGTGCCCAGTCCGAGCGGCACAAGGCCGAGTACGAGCCGCAGCGCGAGCTGGCGGAAGCCGCCGGTGCGAAGGTTGCCGCACTTCTCGCGAACGTTACGGAATCGCTGGCACAGGAAGCTTCGACGGACGGTGCCGAGCTCCTGGCCGCGCAGCAGGCCGCATACACGGCACACCGCACCAAGGAGAACGCGTCCCGCTTCCGCAGGCGCTCTACTACGCGAACCGCGAACGATGTAGACATCCGCCGCGAGGCTGCAGAGCGGGCCGTGCTAGACCGGTGGCAGAGCATTCCGCGCAGCGAGAGCGGACTGTCCGCGTGGGCCGAGGCCGTCGCACAGCGTCAGGCCGACCACGCACCCGAGATCATCGAAGCACGCGCGAAAGCCCAGCATGCCCACCAGATCGCCAGCGAGATCGCCGAGCGGCAGTCGCGGGAGTATATGGGCCTGTACGAGCGCGTGCTCGGGAACCGGCGTCCCAGTGCAGTCGCCGCTCGCGTGGAGTCCCTGCGCGAGCAGGCGGCGAAGGATCGCCGCTACCTTGCTCAGCTCGGGGGACTTCCGCCAGATGAAGCGGTGCAGGTCATCCGTGAGCGTGCCGCCAAGGACGAAGCTCAGCGCCTCGCCGGTGAGGAGGACCGCCGTGCCGCAGAGGCGCACGAAAGCTGCCTTGCCAGGACTCGGCACCGACACAGCGACCCGCACCGGACGCCGCCACGCCTTGGCTTGTAGCAAATAAACGACCTTGGGTATCGGTGGCGTCGCTGCTCGGGTGCCACGACTCCGCCCAAGCGGCGCGGCACTCTATCGGTGTCGGTGACCGACGGTAGCGTAGGACACGGCACTAAGAGCACAACTTAAAACGCGCCGTGCGGCGCGGAGGAGACCCACAGCATGGCACGACGCGCCGCGAAGCCGAAACCAACGAAGACACTCGAGCAGACCCCTGGTCGAGGGCGGTGAGCTGGTAGTGGCCCTCAAGAAGTCAGACCTGTACAGCTCCCTGTGGAGCAGCGCTGACGAGCTTCGCGGCTCGATGGACGCTAGCCAGTACAAGGACTACGTCCTGACGCTGCTCTTCGTGAAGTATGTCTCGGACAAAGCCAAGGCTGACCCCTACGCCCTGATCGAGGTGCCCGAGGACGGCTCCTTCGACTACCTCATCACCCTCAAGGGCAAGCCGGACGTTGGTGAGAAGGTCAACGTCGCCATCCGCAAGCTGGCGGAGGCGAACAGCCTGCAGGGCGTCATCAACAACGCCGACTTCGATGACCCGACCAAGCTCGGGTCTGGCAAGGACCTCCAGGATCGCGTCTCAAACCTGATCGGCATCTTCCAGGACATCGACTTTACCGGCTCTCGGGCCGAGGGCGATGACCTGCTCGGGGACGCCTACGAGTACCTGATGCGGCATTTCGCCACACAGTCCGGCAAGAGCAAGGGCCAGTTCTACACGCCTGCTGAGGTCTCTCGCGTGATGGCTCAGCTGCTGCAGATCCCGACTGGAACGCCGAAGTCGACGACGGTCTACGACCCGACCTGTGGCTCTGGCTCGCTGCTGATCAAGGTGGCAGATGCGGCGCCGAACGGCCTGACGATCTACGGCCAGGAAAATGACAACGCCACCTGGGCTCTGGCTCGGATGAACATGATCCTTCACGGCAACGAGACCCACGAGATCGTGCAGGGCAACACTCTGGCCGATCCGAAGTTCCGCGAGGGCGACAAGCTCACCACCTTCGACTACTTGGTGGCCAACCCTCCGTTCTCGGTCAAGACCTGGAAGAACGGCGTTGAGAAGGACTACGGCCGCTTCGACGGCTTCGCGACGCCACCGGACAAGAACGGTGACTACGCCTTCTTGCTCCACATGGTCAAGTCGCTCAAGTCGACTGGAAGCGGCGCGGTCATCCTGCCGCACGGTGTGCTTTTCCGTGGAAACGCCGAGGCGCAGATCCGCAAAGAGCTGATCAAGCGCGGCTGCATAAAGGCCATCATCGGCCTGCCGGCGAACCTCTTCTACGGCACCGGAATCCCTGCCTGCGTCTTAGTTCTCGACAAGAAGGATGCTGCCAGCCGCACGGGCATCTTCATGATCGACGCCTCCAAAGGCTACGAGAAGGACGGCCCGAAGAACCGCCTGCGACCACGCGACATGCACAAGATCGTCGATGCCTACGTTCGCCAGACGGACATCGATCGCTTCTCTCGCTTCGTGTCGAACAGTGAGATCGAGGACCCGAAGAACGACTACAACCTCAACATCCCTCGCTACATCGACTCGTCCGAACCGGATGACATCCAGGACCTGCGCGCCCATCTGCAGGGTGGCATACCGAACCGCGACCTCGACGACTTGCAGCTTTACTGGGACGCCTTCCCCGGCCTGCGCGAAGAGCTATTCTCGCCTCTGCGCGATGGCTACTCGGAGTTGAAGATCAGCAAGGCCGACATAGAGTCGACGGTGCTCGGCTTCGACCAGTACCCGGTGATCAGCTCAGGTACGACGGATCTCGTCAAGTCGTGGTCGCAAGCGAACCGGGCGGTCCTCGAGGGGATCGAGTCCTCGACCCGACCGAACGACCTGTCGTTTGATCTCGGCGAATCGCTCTTAGAGAGCTTCCGCTCGCACCGACTGCTCGACGAGTACGCCGTGTACGAGCAGCTGATGAGCTACTGGAACGCATCGATGCACGACGACGTCGCCTTGATCGTTGGCGAAGGCTGGGACGCCGCAGCCAAGCCTCGTGCCGCCCGTAGCTGGAAAGACAAGAACAACAAGACCAAGTACGAAGACGCTCATCTGACCTTCGGCACCGGAGCCAACGCCAAGCGCTGGGTCATGGACCTTATCCCGCCGAGCTACATCATCGGACGGTTCTTTGCCGATGAGCAGGCTCAGCTCGGCCAGCTGACCGCCGACTTCGAAGCTGCGACGCAGGCGATCGAGGAGTACACCGAAGAGCACGCCGTCGAGGAAGGTCTGCTCTGGGAGGCTGTCGAGGACGACAAGATCACCGCGACCACGGTCAAGAACCGGCTGCGCGCTGCCAAGGCCGAGGGAGCCGATCCCGACGAGATCAAGGCGCTGAACCACGTTGCCAGTCTGTTCGCCACTGAGGCAGCCGCCAAGAAGGCAGTCAAGGGAGCGACCTCCAAGCTTGAGGAGCAGGCGCTGGCTCAATACGGCAAGCTCTCCACCGACGACATCAAGAAGCTGGTCGTCGACGACAAGTGGGGCGCCACCATCGAGGCGGGCATCGAGAGCGAACTTGTGGCAGTTGTTCAGAAGTTCACCGCTCGCCTGCGTGTGCTCGCCGAACGGTACGAGGCCACGGCCAGTCAGCTCGACGCCGAGATCGAGACATTGAGCGCGAAGGTCGCGGGCCACCTTGCTGCGATGGGGGTCTTGTCATGACGCCCTGGGCAGAGAAGAAGGTCGGTGATCTGATCGACGGTCTCACCGCTGGCGTCAGTGTTCGCTCTCGCGATGGGGACCTCTCCCGCCCCGCAGTGCTCAAGACTTCCGCCGTCGCAAACGGAAGAGTCGACTTCCGAGAAACCAAGGCGATCGTCGCCGCTGATGTATCGAGGGCGAAGTGCGCGCCGGTTCGCGGCTCCATCGTTATTAGCCGCATGAACACGCCAGCGCTCGTGGGCGCCGTTGGGTACGTGGAAACCGACGAGCCGGGCGTGTTCTTGCCTGATCGTCTTTGGCTCGCGCGCGGCAGGCGGACGGCATCGATGGACATGCGATGGCTGAATTACGCACTGGGATTCGGTGATGTCGCGACTAGCGTCCGAGAGCTGGCAACCGGGACCAGCAACAGCATGAAGAACATCCCTAAGGCGCGATTGCTGGAATTTTCGTTGCTAGTACCGAGCCCGGAAGAGCAGCGGGCGATCTCGAGCGTGCTCGTCGATGTTGACGGTCTGATCGCGTCTCTCGAACGTCTCATCGCGAAGAAGAAAGAGATTAATCAAGGCCTAATGCAGACAATGCTGACGGGAGCAACGCGACTCGCTGGCTTCGGGACACCATGGTCGGTTCGCCGAATTCACGAAGTTCTTGCTCCGAGATCCGAGTTGAATGTCTCTGGCGAGAGTCTTGAGGTTCTGAGTTGCACGAAGCATGAGGGCTTTGTGAGGTCGCTCGACTACTTCAAGAATCAGGTGTTCAGCCGTGACCTCAGTTCCTACCGAGTGATCCGTCGAGGCGATATCGGTTACCCCGCAAACCACATCGAAGAGGGCTCGATTGGCGTGCAGGAGATCTACGATCGCGCAGTCGTCAGCCCGATCTACGTGGTCATGTATCCCATCGGGGGCAACGACAGCTTCTTCCTTCAGCGACAGATGAAGCTCGAATCCTTCCGACAAAAGTTTGCCCGCGTCATGAATGCCTCCGTAGATCGTCGAGGAAGTCTTCGCTGGAAAGAGTTCTCGCAGATCGAAGTGCAGGTACCAGATTTGGATGAGCAGTATGCCATCTCTCGTGTGCTCCGTGATGCCGACAACGAGATCGCCGCCCTAGAACGTCGCCTCGCATCTGCTCGGGCTATCAAGCACGGCATGATGCAGGAGCTGCTGACTGGCCGGACACGTCTCACTGAGGAGGGCGCAACATGAACGCCGTAGGTCAGATCGAACGCAAGACGCAAAGCCGTGTGGTGGCTCTCTTCCGTGATCGGCTCGGCTACGAGTACGGCGGCAACCGCGAGGATCTCGATAACCACAACATCGACGAGGCTCTGCTGATCCAGAACCTGAAGGCTCGAGGCTACGACGACGAGTTGATTCGTCGTGCGGCCTCACCGCTCCTGACCGCCGCCTCTCTGGCAGATGGTCAGAAGCTCTACGACTTGAACCGCAAGTTCTACGAGCTGCTTCGCTACGGCGTCAAGGTGAAGCGCGACGTCGGCGAGACCACCGAGACGGTTTGGCCGATCAACTGGGAGAATCCGCAGGCCAATCACTTTGTGGTGGCCGAAGAAGTCACCATCAAGGGCGAGCACACCAAGCGCCCCGACATCGTGCTCTACGTCAATGGCATCGCGCTGGGCGTGATCGAGCTGAAGCGCTCGTGGGTCAGCGTCAGCGAGGGCATCCGCCAAAACATCGGCAACCAGAAGCAGCACTTCGTACGGCCGTTCTTCACGACCGTCCAGCTGCTGTTCGCGGGCAACGACGTAGAGGGCTTGCGCTACGGCGTGATCGATACGCCCGAGAAGTACTGGCTCGAGTGGAAGGAGTCCGGCGAGGAGCCGAGCCCGCTCGACCGTTCCCTGCTCCAGATGTGTTCCAAGGATCGGTTCCTGGAGATCATCCACGACTTCATCGTGTTCGACTCGGGGGTCAAGAAGACCGCCCGACACAACCAGTTCTTCGGCGTCAAGGCGGCTCAAGAGCGCGTCCGCAGCCGCGAGGGCGGCATCATCTGGCACACGCAGGGCTCGGGCAAGAGCCTGACGATGGTCTGGCTAGCGAAGTGGATTCGTGAGCATCAGACGGATGCCCGCGTGCTGATCATCACTGACCGCACCGAACTCGATGAGCAGATCGAGAAGGTCTTCGGTGGCGTCAACGAGTCGATCTATCGCTCGACTTCGGGCGCTGACCTGATCGGCAAGCTCAACCAGAGCCAGCCATGGCTGCTCTGCTCGCTCGTCCACAAGTTCCGCTCTGGTGACCAGGCCGACGACGCGGAGGAGACCGACAGCGACGAGTTCATTAAGGAGCTGGGCTCCCGCATCCCGGCCGACTTCAAGGCCAAGGGCAACCTGTTCGTCTTCGTCGACGAGGCGCACCGTACTCAGAGCGGCAAGCTGCACAAGGCGATGACCGCCCTGCTGCCGGAAGCGATGTTCATCGGCTTCACTGGCACGCCGCTGCTCAAGGCCGACAAGATGACGAGCATCGAGACCTTCGGCTCGTTCATCCACACCTACAAGTTCGATGAAGCCGTCCGCGACGGCGTGGTGCTCGACCTGCGCTACACGGCTCGCAACATCGATCAGGACCTGATCGGCCCGGAGCAAGTCGATAAGTGGTTCGACATCAAGACCAAGGGGCTGACTGACCTCAGCAAGGCACGCCTTAAGAAGAAGTGGGGCACCATGCAGAAGGTCGTGTCGGCTCGTTCGCGTGCCGCCATGATCGTGCAGGACATCTTGATGGACTTCGAGCGTGAGCCTCGTCTGCTGTCTGGGCGCGGCAACGCGATGTTGGTGAGCGAGAGCGTCTACCAGGCCTGCAAATTCTACGAGATGTTCGTCCAGGCGGGCTTCAAGGACAGGGTCGCCATCGTGTCGAGCTATGTCCCGACCGCTACCTCAATCTCGAAAGAGGACGCTGGTGCGGGCGACAACGAAGAGCTGATCAAGTATGACATCTATCGTCAGATGCTGGCGGACTACTTCCATGAGTCGGCAGACCAGGCGGTGCTGCGAATCAAGGAGTTCGAGAAGGACGTCAAGCGTCGCTTCATCGAAGAGCCTGGCCAGATGCGGCTGCTGATCGTGGTCGACAAGCTCCTGACCGGCTTCGATGCCCCAAGCGCCACCTACCTCTACATTGACAAGAAGATGCGGGACCACGGCCTGTTTCAGGCGATCTGCCGCGTCAACCGGCTCGATGGTGACGATAAGACCTACGGCTACGTCATCGACTACCGCGACCTGTTCAAGTCGCTGGATCAAGCTATCTCGGACTACACCTCGGGTGCTCTCGACGGCTACGCCAAGGAAGACATCGAGGGGCTGCTCAAGGATCGCACCGAGCAGGATCGACAGGATCTGGACGAGGCCCTGGAGCGAGTTCGTGCCCTCTGCGAACCTGTGGCTCCGCCGAAGGGAACGCTGGAGTACCAGCACTACTTCGTCTCGTTCGAGCCGGGCGACGCGGCGCAGATCAAGCTCAACGAGCCGAAGCGTGTCGAGCTATACAAGTCGGTCGCTTCGCTGGTTCGTGCTTACGGCACCCTGGCGAACGACATGGAATCGGCCGACTATACGGCTGCCGAAGCGGCGTTCATCAAGAGCGAGGTCGCCCACTTCGTCGCCGTCCGCAATGAGGTCGAACGTGGTGCTGGCGAGAACATCGACATGAAGCAGTTCGAAGCAGGCATGCGTTCGCTGCTCGATACCTACATCCTGGCCGAGCCGTCCGAGACGGTGGCGATCCTGGACCAGGGCTTGGTGCAGTTGATCGTCGAACGCGGTGCCGGTGCCATCGACACCCTGCCGGAAGGTATTCGCAAGAATCCCGAGGCGGTGGCTGAGACCATCATCAACAACGTCCGCAAAACCATCGTCGACGAACGGGCGCTGAACCCGAAGTATTACGACCGGATGTCTTCATTGCTCGACGCCATTATCGAGCGTCGTCATGAGGAAGCCGAGGCCTACGCAGACTTCCTCAACGACCTGCTTTCCCTGACTGCTCAGGTCGGCAAGAAGGAGTCGGACACTGCCTACCCTGCTTGGGCATCAACTCCGGCTCGTCGGGCGCTGGTCGATTTCAGCTGGCCAAGCGACATAGTCATCGAACTCAAGTACCTGAGCGACGTCATCCAGAACAACAAGGAACACGCCTGGGCGGGCAACCCTATTAAGGAGCGTGCCCTGGCTCGCACGCTTCGCCGCGAGCTGCCGGATGGCTTCGACGCGGAACGCCTGGAGGCACTCGTGAAGCTTCTGAAAGAGCACGATGAGTACCGCTAACGCCTACCTCACCGTCGCCGGCCTTGGGATTGATGTCGTCTACAAGGACATCAAGAACCTGCACATCTCGGTCTACCCGCCGGTCGGGCGAATTCGTGTTGCCGCCCCGGACACCATCGACGAGGATACCATCCGCCTTGCGATCGTCCAACGTCTGCCGTGGATCAAGAGTCAACGAGAGCAGCTGCAGAAGGCAAATCGCCAGACCAAGCGCGAGATGCAGTCTGGCGAAACCCACTATGTATGGGGCCAGCGATACCGGCTCGATGCTTCGCGCACCTCGGGCAACTTCCACGTCGAGACCAAGGGGCAGACGCTCTGGGTAGTGACACCCGCCGATGCCGATAGCGAGTCCAAGCTCGCCGCCCTGGATCGCTGGTACCGCCGCGAACTCAAGGCGGCCTTGCCTGCCCTGCTCGCTAAGTGGCAGCCAATCGTAGGAGTCGATGCCGACAAGATCGTCGTGCGGCGGATGAAGACCAAGTGGGGCACTTGCATGACTCACTCCCGCACGATCTGGATCAATCCGGAGCTGGCCAAGAAGAACCCGCGTTGCCTCGAGTACATCGTCGTGCACGAGCTGACGCACCTGCACGAACGCAGCCACAACCGGCGCTTCACAGACTTGATGGATCAGTTCCTGCCGGACTGGCGCGCACGCCGCGACGAGTTGAACGACGCTCCGCTGGCCGACGAGGAGTGGGGGCTGTAGATGGCGAACACGCTTGGCCCTGGAGACGTGCGCGTCGGACGTCTGTTTGATGGCGTTGATGACACTGTTCCCGACCAGGCAGCCGTGCTGACCTTCGATGAGAAGCATGGTGCTGAACTCGCCATCCCGTACTACTACGAACAGGACAGCGGTCCGAACCCTCAATACGTCAAGACTCGCGAGTGGTTCGACATGAACAACGGCACTCTGCCAAAGACGCTTCTGTTCGAGGACAACAAGGGCTACGTCACCCTCACCGGGACGATGTCTGGCGGCTACTCAGGGATTGATCGCATCGTCGGAAAGGTGAAGGCTCAGGCGGCCATTTTCGAGCGTCCGCGGAGCTACAAGGACGAGTACCTCGTCAGAGAGTTCATCTCAAACATCGATGGCTTGCGAGAGTTCGCGCGCTTCAGTCCGGTCCAGCACGAGCAAGAGCGAGGCGAGAACGGTCGCTACCGGACGACCGTGGTTCTCGACGCCAACGAGTGCGTTGATTGGGAGAGCGGCGGATTCAAGTACGCGATCCAATCGAACGTTGCCTGGCACGGTACGCCGGGGCGAAGCTTCGTGATCGATGACAGTAATCCGTACATCAGCACGGTCAGCGAGAGTGGGGCGGCGATCGCCGATCACTTCTCGGCGCACTGGGCGGTGCGAGTACTTCTGAGCCTGGTGTTCGGGCACAAGCTCGCGTGGCGATCCCATAAGTTGCGAGATGACGCGTTCCCTCTCTGGATGATGGACGGCAGCGACCGCGGTGCTCACTCAGTGGAGGTGCAGATGTACGGCACCGTCGCACAGCATCGCGATCCTGTTCCGAAAGAGAACACCTTCGTCTTCGGTCTGTTCCGGCTGGATGATATCGGGGCGGACGGTATGCGTAAGTGGATCGAGCTGTACGCCGACGAAGTTTTTAAGCAAGCAGTTCAGCCAGCGGCCGAAGTGATCAACGGAGCAAGTCGCTTCCTCGAGCCGCAGCTGATGATGCTCGCTATCTCGCTCGACCGTTTCGGCTACTACCGCTTCAACGACAAGAGACGGCGCTCGATGCGCGACCACATCGTCAAGTGCCTAGAGGCGGCGAATCTCGACTGGCCTGAGATCGGCAGTCGCATCGGCATCGCAAAAGCGATCTCGAACGTCAACAACGACCTGAAGCACCCCGACCGAGAATCCTACCCCGACGCTGACGTCTTGGCCGGGGTCAAAGAACTTGCCGAGGTGATCGCGCGAGCCCAGCTATTCGATCTGCTCGGCGTCGACGACAAACTTCGCCAGCAGTTCACCACCGGCAACGACGTGCGGAACGCAGTTGGGATCTTTGAACACGCCAAGCTCACGGTAACCGATGAGGGCGAGTTTGTCCGCGGAACGCAGGGCATCCCAGAAGTTGCGACAGAGGGTAATCAGGAATGAGCGAACTCGACCCAGTTGGCGTACATATCGGCACCTTGATGAAGGTGGTGCACATTGACGAAGAGAACCAAGCGATCCACTTCAAGCTTCCTGACGGCCAGACAGGACGCGCATCGGGCTTCACTGCCCTGCCGAAGGTTGGAGCGACCATCATCCTGGGCAAGGACAGGTGGGAGGAGACGCCGAGTGAGGTCTGGCAGGAGACCAATTCGGTCGCGGTTGTTCTGCGAGTTCTTGAGAACTCAGTGCTCGTCGAGCTTGGCAGCTTGACCAGGCTTGTCAGTAATCCCAGCGAAATCGACGTCAAGGTCGGATACACGGTCGAGTACAACGACACCGACGGCATCCAGAGGGTCATCTCGGAGACGCCGATACGCAGTGGTGGACTCGACATCGATCTAGAGCAGGTACGCAAGCAGTACCTGATCGAGAACTCTGAGAACGAACTGACCTTTGACGATTTCGGCGGCTACCCGCAAGTGAAAGAGCGCGCACTCGAACTGATCGAGACGCAACTCGACCGTCGGGAGCAACTCAAGAAGATCAAGGCCAAGCCGGTCAAGGGCATCATCTTCACCGGGCCTCCTGGTACTGGCAAGACCCACTTGGCGCGCATCATCGCGCAAGAGTCAGAGGCCGACTTCTACCTGGTCAGTGGACCGTCAATTGTCAGCAAGTACCTCGGCGATACCGAAGACACCTTGCGAAAGATCTTTCAGGCTGCCGCAACGAGCAAGAACGGCAAAGCCATCGTCTTCTTCGATGAGATCGACAGCATCGCCGAGCGCCGAAGCAGCGACTCGCACGAGGCATCGAAGCGCCTGGTAGCTCAGCTGCTTACCGAGATGGACGGCTTCGACGACAAGAACCAGAACGCGAGCGTGATCGTGATCGCGGCGACCAACCGCATCGAGGTACTCGACCCTGCCCTCACGCGCCCAGGCCGATTCGACTGGGAGATCGAATTTGAGATGCCGACACTTCAAGATCGCCTCGAGATTCTGGCCGTACGAGCGAAGCACCTTTCTATCACCGGAGAGCTCCCTCTCGAAGACTTGGCGGTACTCGCAGAGGGATGGTCAGCGGCAGAACTGACATCTATCTGGACCGAGGCGGCACTCGTTGCTGCTGGAGACAGCCGAGAGGCGATCGCGGCTGAGGACGTCGCCCAGGCATACGAGCGAGTGGCCAGCCGCCCTCGTCGCCAGCAGTCAGAGGAGGCAAGTCGATGAGCGTCTGGAACAAGATGAAGTCGCTGTTCCACTGGAAGCGTCGCGACGTCAGCACGGGCACGAAAAGCGACCTCACTGGTGACGTCCTGCGTGAGTTCGTCTACCTCGATGAGGTGAGCGTCCGCAGTCTGCTGTCATCGCAAAAGGGTGGTGTTACGGACTCGACTTCCGAGCAGAAGACCTCTGGGCGTCAGGCGGAGATCGAAGGATCTGTCTCCGTAGAGCCCGGTTTTCTTACCAAGGCCGAAGTAACCTCCCGTTATCAGACGAGCAACAGTAGCACCGTTCAGACTTCCCGCAAGGCGACTGTGCAGTCTTGGTTCCGTGAACTACTCGCGATACCTGACTTGCGTTTCATCCAGCCGGTCAAGATCGACTCGCCCGTGGACGATCCAGCCAAGATCAAGCAGGAAGGGAATCAGTCGCGAGCGTCCCGATCGCTGGACTTCCAGAGGGGATCCGTCGTCGAGTTCCGGGTGAAGCTATCTGCAGACCCCGTATTCCACCTCGGAACAATGGTCTCAGAGTTCACCGGCATGGCCGAGGACTACCCGGAGATGTTCGCGGCGGACAACGGTCTCGCTACTCTTCGAGAAGTCCAGCCGATCAACAAGATCCTCCAGCGTCTCCTTGCTGGCCTGATCCCAATTCGAGCGGAGGCAATCGACTACTCTGTAGTCGAGATTGATGGGGAGGAGTTTGTCGTCCACAACGATCTGCTCACTGATCTTGAACTCGACCGCAAGCCTCTCGTGATTGTTGGGGTGACCGAGCATCTGGCCTACTGGAAGGATTTGCGGAGAGTTCTATTCTCCGACGCCGAGTTCACGGTGCTTTGCCGAGTCTCCCGTGACGGGCTTCAGCGTACGTGGACACCGGTGAAGCTTGCCGATCTGTTTCGTCCGTTGGTTCCGAAGCTGGTCGACCAGATCAATGCAGCGGGACGCGTACCCTTCGTCTCGCGGCAAACATCGGCTGCGGCTGCACCCGTCAACGAGAAGATGGTGGAGGCTCTTTCGAACTACAAGACGGCGCTACTAGGCGAATCGGACGCCCAACTCAACGCAGAGCAATCTGCCGAGATTGAGCTCGAGATCGCCGCACTGCAGGAGCGGGCCGGCTCAGCTTACGAACAGCGGACGGCATTCGCGCTGCTCAGGGAGAAGATCCGCTCCATGTCGGGTGTCGATGTCGAAGCGTCGACGGATCTGGAGCTTCGCGAGCAGGCTCGTCAGGCAAGCGGACTACCTCTGTTGCCGCTTCAAACTTCATCGATCGTTCAGGCTCAGGCATCGACAGCTGTGCCTGATATCCCAGACGAGCGTTTACTGGATGTCGACGTGATTGCGATCTACTGGTAAGACGTCAGGCGATCCGAACTATTCAGGAGTATGCGTACCGAATGTGAGTGACGTAGATTGTGCAGAACCGATGGGAAGCTGTGGTGGATCAGGCGCTACGGAGAGAGCTCGTTGGAGAGCAGGAAGCCGCTGAGTGGCGAGTCGTCCTAGCTTTCCGCTGACCCCTCACTCCCAGGTATAGAGATGGGGATTCCACCGCTCTCTTGCTGTAGAGGACAGCGCCGGATCGGCAAAGCTCGCGACTGCGGTAAGGATGTCGGCGAACGCCGCGGGAAGTTCGACTTCGCGGTGGGATCGGGTGCGCCACGCGCGGTACTTTTCCTGCGCTCGCTCGTTCATCGGCGCGAGCCCAGGCAGCAGCGGTGCAAGTGTGACCTTGCGGTACTCAGCGACAGCCTCGATCGAGGTGCGGAGTTCGTCTGCGTCGACCGAATGGAGGCGGATGAGGGTGTAGACGTCAGCGAAGTCGCGCCAGCGAGTGTTGGCGACGCCGCGGTCGATTGCGGTGACGATCTTCTCGGCGAGCACCATTGTCAGCGGGTATCCCAGTAGCGCCACTGGCGGGAGACCGAGATCGGTGACACGAGGCAGCTCGATGAACTGGGGTTCTGGCCAGATGGGGTCGCCGAAGTTCACATCCATTCCGACGGTCAGCCGGGCAGTGCCGAGCGTTGCGATGAGCTTGACCCGTACCCCGGCGTACTCGTCCTCGTCGCGAATCGTTGTCGCAGTGACGCTCGCGGGATCGAACACGAGGCCGTCGGCAAGCTCTAGCCTCGCGATGGCGCGGACACGTTCGGCGACCTCGTCAGGATCATCGGTGAGCCGGGTTGCCTGCAGATCGATGTCTTTCGTCGGGCGGCGTGCGGCGAAAGCGGCGAGCAGCACACCGCCCTTCAGAACAAAGTCATTGCGATACTCAGAGAGCGCGATCCGCGCCAGCAGCCCTTCGAGCGCGTACAGGGTCATCAGCTCCTGCACGTCTCCGCCGGTTTGCCGGGCAAGTTTTCGGAGGGCGATGGTGGCGTCGCCCGCGGGAGTTCCGTGCTGCGGGTTTGGGCTCATAGCAGGACCTCCAAGGCGTGCTGGATCGCGGAGCGTGCCTTCGGGAACTCCTCGGCCATCGTGAGCAGCGAACCGGGACTGTTGCCGCGCCCACGCAACCACTGCTTGAGTGCGCCGAGGGCGAGGTCACTGCCCCAGGCGTGACGCAGGCGGAACAGATCGATGAGGGTACGCTCAGCAGAGTAGAGGCCGATGGATGATCCGTCCGGCAGCGCATGCTCGGTGTGGCCGATGCGGAACGTGTCCGCGTCGAAGCGGTGCCAGGCGATGGGCGCGTGGTGAACGGTGACCGGTTGTGTGCCGCGCGGGATGGCGATGTCGCTCCGGGTGGGAATCTCGTCGGTCAGATCGTGCAGAGAAAGCGCTGTCAGCAGACACAGCGTGGCGTCGGGTCTCTTGGCTGCGATGGCGATCCAGGCCGCCGTCGTGTCGTCCGTGAGTCCTGATCTGAGGAAGAGCCCAGGAGCGATGCGCTCGAACTCGCCGGACTCGATCAATCGATCGAGTCCGTGCCGAGTGAGACCCTGTGAGCCCAGATCGTCGTAGCTCAGTAGATCGGGTAGCGTCGCGATGTCCCTCACCACCTCTCATCAGCAGAATCCGTCACAGATACAGCATACCTGTTATGGTTTCTGTTGGGCGGTGTTGTTTCGAACGAAGTCGTGGTGCTGTCCGCCGGAGAGGATGATGACCAGTCGGCCAGCTCAGGATAAAGACCTCGCACAGCATGGGCGCGTGTGAGTGGATCGCATCCGTGGCGATGCAGTCGACAACGCTACTCATGACGTTATGACGACGCTTCCAGCGGGGTCCGAAACGGGGTCCTAAACCCCTCCCCGGGGTCCGAATGAGGCCGTATCAACCCGCGACAACCCGTAGACTGGTGTCGTAAGAACCGCATGAATACGCGGATCGAGCAGGTTTGCACGGGTCAGCCCGGAGAGCCAGAGCCCGTCAGTTGTTCTTGGTTCGAGTCGAGAATCTGCGCCCTTCTCGGAGCCGCCGCATCGCTCGGACGGAGCGATCTCGCTAGGCTGACGCGCTTTCGGCGGCCGCCCCCGGCATCGAGGAGATCCGCACTCGCCCACTTCATCTGATGAATGGTAGTTTGGGTGGTCGGGGAACCAACCCGACGATCCAGAGTGCAAGGGGCGCCCGATGGCGAAACGCGGTATCCAAGGCGTGATGATGCGCGCCACGCAGGCACGCGATCACACCGTGACCGTCCTCTCGAAAGAGGAGATCACGCCGAGCTTCATCCGCGTGCACCTGCACTCCGACACCTTCTTCGAAGACGCCGAGCTCGCGCCCACCGCGTGGCTGCGCGGCTGGTTCCCCGACCACGAGGGCAAGGAGACCGAGCACCAGCGCGGCTACACCATCAGCTCCGGCGACACCGAGACCGGCCGCTTCTCGCTCGACTTCGTGCTGCACGAGCCCGCCGGCCCCGCCTCGGCCTGGGCCCAGAACTGCCGGCCCGGCGACACCCTGCAGGTGAACACCCTCGGCTCCTCCAAGTTCGAGCTGCCCGAGGAACGCCCCGCCGGCTACCTGCTCGTCGGCGACGCCGCCGCGATCCCGGGCCTCGCCGGCATCATCACCGCGCTGCCGCACGACGTGCCCATCGAGCTCTACCTCGAAGAGCACCACCCCGACGACCGGCTGATCCCGATCCCGAGCCACCCGCGGCTGCTCACGCACTGGACGCCGCGCACCGGCCCCCAGTCGCTCGCGCAGGCGATCGAGGCGCGCGACTGGTCGAACTGGCACGTCTGGGCCACCCCCGAGAGCGCCTCGCTCAAGCAGCTGCGCTCGCGCCTGCGCGACGATTTCGGATTCCCCCGCAGCGAGATCCACTCCCAGGCCTACTGGGTCGAAGGCAAGGCGATGGGTAAGCAGCGCGGGGGAGACGGCGGCGGCACCGCCTCGGCCCCCGGTACCTCGACAGGCTCCGGGGCCGCGGCGAAGGAGCCTGCGCTCGCTTCGACAGGCTCGGTGAACGAGGCCTCGGGCTCGGCGACCGGAGTGCCGGATCCCTCGCCCGCCTCGACAAGCTCAGCGAGCGCGACCACCAACTCAGCGAGCGCGATCACCAACTCAGCGAACGAGGCCACCAACCCGGTGAGCGAGACCAAGAGCTCAGCCAACCAGGCCGCCGGCTCACCACACGAGACGACGAACTCGCCGAGCGCCCCGCCCGACCAGGCCGCCCCGGTGCGCGGCAAGTGGCGCGCCTCGGCGGGCTCCCGCCTGCTCGCTCCGCTGAAGCCGGTCTTCGTCGCGACGGCTGTGCTGCAGGCGATCGTCACGCTGATCGAGCTGGCGCCGTTCTTCCTGCTGGTGGAGCTGTCGCGCCGACTGCTGTCGGGCGATTCCACGCCGCGGGAGCTCTGGGCGATCGGCATCTGGACGGTGGTGCTGGTCGGCCTGGGGGCTCTGCTCGGGGCGGCGCTCGTGCTCTGGCTGCACGCGGTCGACGCCCGTTTCGAGCGCGAGTTGCGCAGCCGCCTGCTCGCGAAGCTCTCACGACTGCCGCTCGGCTGGTTCAGTGCTCGGGGCTCGGCTCAGGTGAAGCAGGTCGTGCAGGACGACACGCTCGCCCTGCACTACCTGGTCACGCACGCGGTCGGCGACGCGGTGGCGGCCGCGGTCGCGCCGGTCGCGGTGCTGGTGTACCTGTTCGTGGTCGATTGGCGCATGGCGCTGCTCATGTTCGTGCCGGTGCTGGTGTACGTGGTCACGATGTACCTGATGATCCTGCGCTCGTACGACACGACGCCGAAGGCGCTGAAGTGGGCCGAGCGCATGCAGACCGAGGCGGGCGCCTACCTCGAGGGGCAGCCGGTGGTGCGCGTCTTCGGGGGTGCGGCGGCGTCGACGTTCCGCGCGCGTCTGGGGGAGTACGTCGAGTTCCTCGACGGCTGGCAGCGACCCTTCACGGGGCTCAAGACGTTCATGGATCTCGCGACGCGCCCGTCGACGTTCCTGCTGCTCATCTGCGTGTTCGGCACGCTCTGGGTGACGAGCGGCGCGATGGATCCGCTCGACCTGCTGCCGTTCCTGCTGCTCGGCACGACTTTCGGGTCGCGCCTGCTGGGGATCGGTTACGGCATGTCCGGCTTGCGCGACGGGCTGCTCGCGGCTCGGCGCGTGCAGAACGTGCTGGAGGAGCAGGAGCTCGCGGCCCCGTCGGGCGCGGGTTACGGCGGTTCGGGATCGGCGCGGCCGCGCGGCGAGGTGCGCTTCGAGGGCGTGGGCTTCGCCTACCGGCCCGGCGCGCCGGTGCTCGAGGACGTCTCGCTGACGCTGCAGCCCGGCACGGTGACGGCTCTCGTCGGACCGTCGGGATCGGGTAAGTCGACGCTCGCCGCGCTGCTCGCCCGTTTCCACGACGTGGGGGAGGGGGCGATCCGGATCGACGGTACCGACATCCGAGAGCTCGACGCCGACGAGCTCTACGCGAGGGTGGGTTTCGTGTTCCAGGAGACGCAGCTCGTGCAGGGCTCGGTGCGCGAGAACATCGCGCTCGCCGCGCCCGACGCGAGCGACGAGCGGGTGGAGGCGGCGGCTCGCGCGGCCAATATCCACGACCGCATCCTGCGCATGCCCCAGGGCTACGACACGCGGCTCGGCCCCGACGCGGCGCTCTCGGGAGGCGAGCGGCAGCGGCTCACGATCGCCCGTGCGATCCTCTCCGACACGCCGGTGCTCGTGCTCGACGAGGCGACGGCCTTCGCCGATCCCGAATCGGAGTTCCTCGTGCAGCAGGCCCTCGGTCGCCTCACCCGCGACCGCACGGTGCTCGTGATCGCGCACCGGCTGCACACCATCGCCGATGTCCACCGCATCGTGGTGCTCGACCACGGCAGGATCGCCGAGAGCGGAACGCACGCCGAACTGCTGGGGCGCGACGGACGATATCGGAAGCTCTGGGACGCCGGGAAGAGCGCAGCAGCGCGTGGCGCCGGCGCCGGCGCCACCGCAGACCCGGAGCCCGCGGCCGTCACAACCACGACCGAGCAGGAGGCCGCCCGATGATCCGCGCCGTCCTCGCCCTGCTGCCCGCCCGCAGCCGCGGCCGCATCGCCGCCCACCTCGCGCTCACGCTGCTGAGCGTCGTGCTGCGCGCGCTCAGCGCCGTGCTGCTCGTGCCGCTCGTCGCAGCGCTGTTCAGCTCGCAGCCCGCCGACGCCTGGCACTGGACCGGCTGGCTCATCGCCGCGGTCGTCGGCGGCTGGGCGGTCGACTGGCTCGTCGCGCGCATCGCCTTCGGTCTCGGCTTCGAGGTGCTGCAGCGCGGTCAGCGCGATCTCGCCGAGCAGGTGAACCGTATTCGCCTCACCTGGTTCGACGGCGACCACACGTCGACGGCGCGTCAGGCGATCGCCGCGATCGGCCCCGAACTCGTGGGCCTCTTCGTGTACCTCGCGACGCCGATGCTCGCCGCGATCCTGCTGCCCGTCGCGATCGCCATCGCACTGATGCCGATCTCGCTGCCCCTCGGGCTCGCGGCGCTCGCTGGCGTGCCGGTGCTGCTCGGCGCATTCTGGCTGGCGGGCCGCCTGAGCCGCGCCGCGGATCGCGCCGCCGACGAGGCGAACAGCGCCCTCGCCGAGCGTGTGCTCGAGTTCGCCCGCACGCAGCAGGCGCTGCGCGCTGCGCGCCGCGTCGAGCCCGAGCGCAGCCACGTCGGCGCCGCACTCGAAGCCCAGCACGGCGCCACGATGCGCCTGCTCGCGATGCAGATCCCGGGGCAGCTCGTCTTCAGCTTCGCGAGCCAGCTCGCCCTGGTGCTGCTCGCGGGCGTCACGGTCTGGCTCTCGGTGCGCGGAGACATCGGTGCCCCCGAAGCCGTCGCGCTGATCGCGGTCATCGCCCGGTACCTCGAACCGTTCACGGCGCTCGCGGGTATCGCCGCAGGCATGGAGGGCTCGCTCGCGATGCTGCGCCGCGTGCGCGCGGTGCTCGAAGCCCCGGTCGTGCCGGCGGGCGCGACGACCGCGGAGGCGGCGGGCATCGCGCCCGAGAGCGCTGTCGGCGCTGGTGTCGCCGTCGGCGCCGGGGGTGCCGCGGATGCCTCCGGCGTCGCCGGTGCCTCCGAGCCGGCATCGGCGATCGCGCCTCCGCGCATCGAGTTGCGCGGGGTGCGCTTCGGGTACGGCGACGGAGCCGAGCCGGTGCTCGACGGTCTCGACCTGGTGTTCGAGCCGGGCAGCACGACCGCGATCGTGGGGCCCTCCGGATCGGGCAAGAGCACGATCCTCACCCTCATCGCGGGCCTGCACCAGCCCGTCGCCGGAGCCGTCGAGATCGCCGGGATCGATGCCGCCCAGCTCGACGTGGACGCCCGGCGCTCGCTCTCGACCTTCGTCTTCCAGCAGCCGTACCTCTTCGACACGAGTGTGCGCGACAACGTGCTGGTCGGCGATGCCGGTGCCGACGGTCGCCGCCTGGAGGCCGCCGCCGCGCTCGCCCGCGTCGACGGGATCGTGGATCGCCTGCCCGACGGGTGGAACAGTCGGGTGGGCGAGGCGGGCTCGGCCCTCTCGGGCGGTGAGCGCCAGCGCGTGTCGATCGCACGTGCGCTGCTGAAGCCCGCTCCGGTGCTGCTCGTCGACGAAGCGACGAGTGCGCTCGACACCGAGAACGAGGCGGCCGTCGCCGCGGCGCTCAGCGGCGATCCGATCCCGCGCACCCGCGTGATCGTGGCGCACCGTCTGAGCAGCATCCGCGCCGCCGACCGTGTCGTGTTCATCGACGGCGGGCGCGTGGTCGAGCAGGGCTCCTACGACGAGCTGCTCGCGGCGGGCGGTCGCTTCGCCGAGTTCCACGCCCAGCAGCACGCCGCCGCGGGGTGGCGCATCGGGGGGTGAACCCGACTACCGAGTCGGTGCTGTCGGGCCGAGCTGCGCCGCGCCCGCGGCGCCGCCCCGCAGCCGCTCGATCTCGAGCTCCACGTTGCGGCGGGCGCGCTGCTCCCAGAGCTGCTGCGCGGTACCGGTGCGGTAGATCGCGGGCTGCTCCAGGTAGGTGCTGAGGATGCGGGATCGGCCCGACGCGAAGTCCGGCTCGGGCACGTGGGCGTACTCGAGCCGCACCGACTCCGAGTACTGCTGGTAGCGGTGGGGCGCGGCGGCGAAGATCGACAGGTCCGCGTCGAGCAGGTGGGCGAGCGGGGTTGCGGGATCCCGAACCTCCCTGGCCGGGGTCGTCGCGACGATGAACTCGCCCACCCGGCTCACCAGCGCGGCATCGAGGGGCAGCTGCGCGAGCATGCTCGTGGCGAGCTCGGCGGAGGCGAGCTCGTCGTCGCCGGTGCCCGTGTAGACCGCGTCGTGGAACCAGGCCGCCAGCAGCGTGTCCGCCGACACGCGCTCCCCGCGGGTGGCGAGCTGGTCGAGGGCGAGCAGCACGTCTTCGAGGTGGCGCTCGTCGTGATAGCTGCGGTGCGCCTCGTTCCAGCGGGCGATGAGCGTCTCACCGACGGCGAGCCAGTCGTGCTGCGCGCTGCGCGCCGCGCCCGCCCCGATGAGGTCGCCGAGGCTCGCCCACTCCGAGACGAGGAACTGCCTGCGGCGCAGGGGCGTGACGGCCTCGCGCTCGGCCTGCCGCACGCGCAGGCCCGCATTGCGAAGCGCGAAGACGACGTCCCTCGCGGTGACGGGCAGCGCGCCGAGCGCGATCGCCCGGTCGTGCAGCGAGGCGGGCACGTCGTAGTGGTCGAGGTCGAAGCCGCGGCGCGGAACGCTGAGACGCCTCGCGAACGCGTGCAGCTCGTCGTAGCCGGAGTCGGAGACGAGGTGGCTCCAGAGGATGCCGTGCGCCGGCCAGGCGGGCGGGTCGATGAGGATCGCCATCTCTTCAGGGTAGTCCTGCCGCGGCGCGCGAGGCAGCGCTGCCTGCCGCGCTACTCGTCGGCGGCGACGAAGTCGGCCGCGGTCGCGCGGGCCGGGTCTGCCCGGTCGCACGCCGGATTGGAGCAGTGCGTCACGTGCTCGACCACGGTCTCGGCGCCCGACGGCAGCGTGTTGCCGTCGGGCGACACGGTCACGGCGTCGGCGCCGCACTCCCGGCACACATAACGGGTCATCACGCGCCCCCTTCCGAGTGCCCCGCGCCGCGGGTGCCGGGCGGATGCTGCGCGAGCTGCCGCAGCACCGCGAGCGCCTCGGCGAACGATCCGGCGTCGCGGTGGCCGCTCACCGCGAACGATCCGTCCGCCGACAGCTCCTGCTGCACGAGACTCACCTCCAGCTGCGGGAACCACCACGAGCGCCCGCCCTCGGGCTCCACCGCGACCACGACACCCTCGAGCAGGAACCGCGTCGCGGTCTCCTCGGGCAGTTGCTCGGGAGAAACGAGTTCGATGAGGTCATCCATGCCCCCACGGTACGCACCGGTGCGCGCGCAGAACCACCCCCTGTACAAATCGCGCCCGGCGCGCAAGGGGCGTCGGGTGCCCGGGGGTGGAGAACGGAGAGCGGGGCGCCGGATCTCGGCGCGCGAGACGGCCCGGTCCGGCGGGAGCCCGAGCCGCCGAGCCTGCGGGATACGGTGATCGCATGACAGCGAAGTCGACCAGCACCCTCGTCACCGGCGCCACCGTGCTCATCACGGGGGCCGCCCGCGGCATGGGCGAGCTCTACGCGCGCCGCGCGGTGAAGGAGGGCGCGGCCGCGGTCGCCCTCTGGGACGTCGATCGGGATCGCGCCGAGGCGCTCGCCGCCGAGCTCGACGGACCGCGCAGCCGCGTGCGCGCCTACGCCGTCGACGTGTCGGACCGCGAGGCGATCCGCGAGGCCGCGAAGCGCACCGTCGATGAGCTCGGCGCTGCGGACGTGCTGGTCAACAATGCCGGCATCGTGCGCGGGGCGCTGTTCTGGGAGCACGATCCCGAGCGCGACATCGAGCTCACCATGCGCGTCAACTCGCTCGCGCCCATGTGGCTCACCCGCGAACTGCTGCCCGCGATGCTCGCCGACCGCTCCCGCCCGAAGCGCATCCTCAACATCGCCTCGGCCGCGGGCACCCTCGCCAACCCGCGCATGAGCGTCTACGCCGCCTCGAAGTGGGCGATGATCGGCTGGAGCGAGTCGCTGCGCCTCGAGCTCGCCCGCGACGGACACGCGCACATCGCCGTCACCACCTTCTGCCCCAGCTACATCTCCACGGGCATGTTCGAGGGAGCCCGCGGCCCGCTGCTCACCCCGATCATGACGCCGGCCCGCGCGGCACGCGCCGCGTGGGAGGGCATGCTCGCCGGCCGGCCGCTCGTGTCGAAGCCGTGGACGGTGAAACTCGCCATGGCGCTGCGAGGCGCACTGCCGACCCGCGTGTGGGATCTGATCGCGGATCGGGTCTTCCACGTCTACTCGTCGATGGACCGCTTCACGGGGCGCTGACCGCGCGCCTCGGATCGCGCGCGTCGGAGCGGGCTCCACGGCACGGCGCTCATCGCGCCCCGCTCACCGCGAGCCGGTCGTCTCCCGGCTCCGGCGTCTCGACCGCAGCGCGGCCCTCGCCCTCACCGCTCGAGGAAGTCGAGCAGCGCCTCGTTCCACTCGCCGGCGTGGCTCACGTTGGCCCCGTGAGGCGCACCCCTGAGGATCACGAGTTCGCTGCCCGGGATCGCGGCGTGCGTGCGGGCGCCGGATCCCTCGAAAGGCACGGTCGCGTCGCCGTCGCCGTGCAGCACGAGCGTGGGCACGGTGATGGCCGGCAGGTCGTCGCGGAAATCGGTCGTGGCGAACGCGGCCATGCACGCGAGCGCCGCCGCCTTGTTCGCCTGCTTGGCCATCTCGAAGGCGCGCAGCCGCTGCTCCTCGCCGACCTGCAGCACGCCGTCGACCGAGAAGAACTCGGTGAGGAACCCGTCGTAGAACCTGTCCTCGTTCGCGGTGAGTTCGGCCGTCATCTTCGCGGCCTGCGACTTCTCGAGCGGGCCGTCGGGGTTGTCGCCGGTCTTGAGCAGGTAGGGCGGCACGGCCGACGCGAAGACGGCGCTGCGCACGCGCTCGGGCCCGTACTTCGCGAAGTACCGGGCGACCTCGCCGCCGCCCATCGAGAACCCGACGAGGGTCGCGTCGCGCAGGTCGAGCTGCTCGAGCAGGGTGTGCAGGTCTTCGGCGAGCGTGTCGTAGGTGTAGCCGGTGAGAGGCTTGTCGCTGCGGCCGAAGCCGCGACGATCGTAGGTGATCGCGCGATATCCGGCCTCCGTGAGCGCCGGGACCTGAGCCGCGAACGACTCGCCCGAGAGCGGCCAGCCGTGGATCAGCACGACCGGGCGGCCGCTGCCCCCGGGGTCGTCGACGTGCAGATTCGTGTTCTTGAACAGTCCGTGATGCGCGGTGATCTCGGTCATCGGGTCCGCCTCCTCCTCGTGTCGTCCGTTTCCACGCTACGGAGGGTGCGCCGTGCGCGCAGGGGGTTGCGCTCGGCCCCGATGCGTGATCGGCCGCGCGTCTTGGCCCGGGCGCGGCCGGAAGCGGAGTCCGCCCGCTCTGTCTTTCTCGGAGGATCGGTGCGACCATGGGCACATGGGACACCTCATCTACGACGGGAGCAGGTACGCGTTCGAAGACCGCCTGCTCGCGCATCTGAAATCGGCGGTCGGTGCACGACTGCGCAAGCAGGAGTCGTTCTTTCTGAGCTGGACCTGCTCACCGGAGGAGGGGTCGGGCCGCAACTCGATCTGGCTCTCGCCCTCTTGCCCGCTCACCTTTCGTTTCGCGGGCAGCCGAGCGCCCCAGATCAACAAGGTGTGGCTCTCGGTGCTCTCGGGCACCTCGCACGGCGGCCGCGGCATGATCGTGATGGGCGAGCAGGAGGCAGAGACGTACGCGGCGAAGCACCCCGCGCCGCTGTGACCGACCGCTTCGCCGGGCCGGCTGAAGAGATGCAATCGCAGCCGGGAGGGACAGGATTGCCCGCACACACGAGGGCCGCGGCGCTGGAACGCGCGCTGCAGGCCGAAGACGCATCGGAGCGTCTGCAGGCCGCACTCACCGCCGGCACGCATCCCCACGACGCCTACCTCGAACCCCTCGTCGAGCGGTGCGCGGTCGAACCCGGCTTCTACGTGCGCGACATGCTGACGTGGGCGCTGACGCGGTTGCCGCGCGAGCCGGTGCTCGACCGCCTGCTCGTCGAGGTCGACGCCTCGCGTCCGCAGGCGCGCGGCCAGGCGCTGCACACGCTCTCGAAGCTCGGCGACGCGAGGGCCTGGCCGGCGATCCGCGCCTCCCACCTGCACGACGCCGATGTCGAGGCGGCCCGTGCGGCCTGGCGCACCGCCGCGGGTCTGGCGCCCTTCGATGCGCACCCCGACCTCGCGCGGGAACTCGCGCTCGAACTCGGCCGGGGCGACATCGAGGTGATGCGCAGCCTGAGCCGCGCCCTCGTCGAGCTGGGCGACGCGGCTGAGGCCGCGGTGCGGGCTGCCGACGACGGGTCGGGGTCGCCGCGCGCCCGCCACGCCCGCGCCACCCTGCGGCTGATCGAGGATCCCGAAGCGAGCTTCACGCTCGACGGGGCCTGAGGGCGCTCGGCGGTCTGAGCCGGCGCCGCGTCTTCGACGCGTCCGGGCGCTCGAGGGCGCCGCGCTAGTAGTGCGCGGGCGGGTCGCTGCCCGGGAACGACTCGCGGCCCCACTCGTCGACGAGTTCGTCCTCGTGCTCGTGCGAGACCTGCGAGGTGCCCGGCTTCTCGGCGATGTCGGCCGGGGCTGCGCGCTCGGCCTCCTCGGGTTGCGCGGAGTCGGGCCCGGGTCGCGAGCCGGAACCCGACGGCGAGGCGTCGGGATCGGTCGGCGAGGTGTCGGGATCGGTCGGCGAGGGATCGGGATCGGACGGCGAGGGATCGGTGCTCGAGGGTTCGGCGTCGGCGCCCGGGTGCTCGGGATCGGCGCTCTGCGCGTGCATCGGGGCTCCTGCTCGTGTGTGCTGCGGCCCGAAGGTCTCCCGGTCCTCCTGGAACGCGTGTTCGCGCGCGTACTCGTGCACCTCGTCGAACACGGCCGCCTGCTGCCGTGCCTGCTCGGCCAGATCTGCGAAGGTGTCGGGATCCAGCCCCAGCTCCGCGGCGAGTTCGCCGAGCGTCTGCCACACCCCGAGCTTGCCGACGACGGCGCTGCGCATCAGCTCGGCCTCGAGCACCAGGGTGAGGGGCGAGCGCGAGAACGTCCGCCCGTTGCCCTTCAGCCGTCCCAGGTGTTCGCCGGCCCAGGCCACGGCCTGGCGGTAGCCGCGCTGCCGCAGCCCCAGGTCGTCGATGAGCTGCTGCAGGAACGTGCGCTCCAGGCGGATCTCCTCGGCCGTCTCCGACAGCCGCGCGTAGACGGGGGTGTCGATCGCCGAGGCCGCCATGCGTTCGGCGCGATCGGCTCCGGCGGTCGCTCCGGTGAGGTGATCCGAGAGGTAGAGCCCCAGCAGCTCGCGCGAGACGCGGTCCGGGATCCGGGGCCCGTTCTTCACTCCCGCATCGTCGTCGGCCCCGCGGCCGACCGTTTCACCCGACGCGGGAAGCCGCGTGTCCTCGGGATCGCGGGGGCGCAGCGGGATCGAACCGGCGCCTCGACCCTCGACCATGCCGCGCAGCAGGCTCCGCAGTGCATCGGCGGCGGTGTGCCGGGGCCGCCAGTCGAGTTCGGTCCTGGCCCGCGTGCTGTCCATGACGGGAACGGCCATCGCCATGTCGATCCAGCCCTCGTCGGCCGCGATGAGCCCTGCCTTGTGCCCGCCGAACAGGAACGCCCGCACCAGCCGCGGGGGCAGCTCGACGTACCTGCCGTGGTCGATGATGTCGGCGAGGTCCTGCGGGCGCAGCACGTCGTCGGCGCAGATGTTGAACGCCCCGCCGACCCCGCGCACGACGGCCGCCACGTAGGCGCGCGCCAGGTCGTCGGCGTGCACCGCCTGCACGCCGCGCAGCCCGCGAGGCAGGGGCAGCGCGGGCGGCTGCGCCGAGTCGAGCAGCTGCACCGGCAGCCAGTCGCCGAGGAAGTAGCGCTGGATCTCGGAAGCCGCGTCCTCCTGGAAGACGAGCGCCGGCCGCAGTCGCGTCACCGTCACCTCGGGGTGGGCGGCGGAGAATTCGTCGAGTACGCGCTCCTGCGCCGCCTTGTCGACGCTGTAGTGCGAGGTGCGCACGCCCCGCACGGGCCAGCTCTCGTCGCGCCGAACGAGGCCGTGGTGCAGGTCGGGCCCGCTCAGCTCGTCCGTCTCGCCGCGGTGATCCGGGCCCGCCCCGCGGCCCTGGTCGGCCCCGGCCTCCCGATCCCCGCCTCGGTCGGCGCCGGCCCCCGCTGCCGCCCCGTCGTCCGGCGAGTAGGCTCCCACGGACGAGGCGACCACCAGCTGCCGCACCCCGGCCGCCGCGGCGGCCCGCGCGACCCGCTCGGTACCGTCGACGTTCACGCGCCGCAGCAGGTTGCGCTGGGAGTTGGGCTGGATCAGCCAGGCGAGGTGGATCACCGCGTCGGCGCCCGCGAACGCCGCCTCGAGCGCCCGACCCGCCTCGTCGGGCGAGCTTGCGGCGGCGATGTCGATCGAGGCCCACTCGCACCCCGAGTAGGGATCGACGTCGGTGTCGGGCATGCGTCGTGCGATGCCGAGCACCGAGGTGACCTCGGGGGCGTCGGCGAGGGCTCTGAGCACGGCGGTTCCGGTGTTGCCGGTGGCGCCGACGACTGCTACTCGCATGGGAGGCCTCCTGGGTGGGGGTCGGGTTCGATGGGGGTGGAGCGGCCCGCGCTGCTGGGCGTCTGCGGGCCGAGGCGGTCAGGGTGACGGGGTGCCGCCGTTCACGTTGAGCGTCTCGCCGATCACGTAGCTCGACTCGGGCGACGTGAGGAACACGTAGGCCGGCGCGAGCTCGGTCGGCTGGCCGGCGCGGCCGAGAGGGGTGTCCTTGCCGAACTCGGGCAGCGCCTCCTTCGGCTGACCGTCGGAGACCTGCAGCGGCGTCCAGATCGGCCCCGGGGCGACGGCGTTCACCCGGATGCCCTTCGGGGCGAGCGCCTGGCCGAGGCCCTTCGAGAAGTTGTTGATCGCGGCCTTGGTCGAGGCGTAGTCGAGCAGGTGGGTGGAGGGTTTGTAGGCCTGGATCGAGGTCGTGTTGACGATGGTCGAACCGGGCGGCATGTGCTGCACGGCGGCCCGGGTGATGCGGTAGATCGCGTGGATGTTGGTCTCGTAGGTGCGAGTCCACTGCTCGTCGCTCAGATCGGCGATGTCCTCGATCGCGATCTGCCGGCCGGCGTTGTTGACGAGTGCGTCGAGGCCGCCGAGCTGTTCGACGGCGTCGGCCACGAGCTGCTCGCAGAAGCCGCGATCCGAGATGTCGCCGGGCAGCAGGATCGCCCGTCGGCCGGTCTCCTCGATCACGGCCTTGATCTCCTGCGCGTCGGGCTCCTCCGCCGGCAGGTACGACAGTGCGACATCGGCCCCCTCGCGTGCGAAGGCGATCGCGACGGCCGCGCCGATGCCCGAGTCGGCGCCCGTGATGAGCGCCTTGCGACCCTCGAGACGGCCGGTGCCGCGATAGCTGTGCTGCCCCCGGTCGGTGCGGGGGATCAGCTTCTGGTCGAGCCCGGGCTCGGGCTGGTGCTGCTCGGGCGGGGAGATCTGCGGAAACCGGGTCACGGGGTTCTGGAACGTGAGCTGGTCGGTGTTCGAGTGGTCGGACACGGGTGCCTCCTTCGGTCGGTGCAGATGGTGCGGGTGAAACGGTGACGGCCCTGCTCAGGTGCGCGGATCGAGCACGACCTTGATGCAGCCGTCGGTCTTCTTCTGGAACATCTCGTACGCCGCGGGAGCCTCGTCGAGCGGCACGCGATGGGTGACGAGGTCGTCGGTGCCCAGCGGGTCGAGCGGATCCTCGACGAGTGGCAGCAGATCCTCGACCCAGGCCTTCACGTTGCACTGGCCCATGCGCAGCTGGATCTGCTTGTCGAAGAGGGTGAGCAGGGGCATGGGGCTCGCCTGCCCGCCGTAGACGCCGCTCAGCGAGACCGTGCCGCCGCGCCTCACGAGGTCGATCGCGCCGTGCAGGGCCGCGAGGCGGTCGACGCCGCCCGTCTCCATGAGCTTGCGGCCCACCGGATCGGGCAGCAGCCCCACGGTCTGCTGCGCGAGCTTCGCGACGGGGGAGCCGTGCGCCTCCATGCCCACCGCGTCGACCACGGCGTCGGGGCCGCGGCCGTCGGTCGTGTCGCGGATCTGCTCGTTCACGTCGTCGGTGAGGTCGAAGGCCTGCACCCCGTAGCGCTCGGCGAGCGCCCGGCGCTCGGGCAGGGGGTCGATCGCGGTGACCCGCGCGCCGAGGTGGGCGCCGATGCGCGCCGCGAACTGGCCGACGGGGCCGAGACCGTACACGGTGAGGGTGTCGCCCGGCCCGATGCCCGCGTACTGCACGCCCTGCCAGGCCGTGGGCAGGATGTCGCTCAGGAAGAGGTAGCGGTGATCGGGCAGCTCCGAGCCGACGCGGACCGGGTTGAAGCCCGCGAACGGAACGCGCAGGTACTCGGCCTGTCCGCCGGGCACCGAGCCGTAGAGCCGAGAGTAGCCGTAGAGCGCCGCGCCGGATCCGTACTCGCGCACCTGCGTGCGCTCGCACTGCGTCGTGAGGCCTCGCCCGCACATCCAGCAGGCGCCGCACGAGATGGTGAACGGTACGACGACACGGTCGCCGACCGCGACGCCCGCCGCGGGGCCGGCCTCGACGACCCGCCCCATCGGCTCGTGCCCGATGATGTCGCCGGCGTCCATGAACGGCCCGAGCACCTCGTAGAGGTGCAGGTCGGAGCCGCAGATCGCCGTCGAGGTGACCTCGATGATCGCGTCGTCGGGTTCTCGGATGGACGGATCGGGCACCGTCTCGACGGAGACGTTCCGTTTGCCTTGCCAGGTGAGGGCTCGCACGATCGCTCCTTCGCCGCGTGGGGTGCTGGGGTGCGTTCCATGCTTCCGGCGACGGACGGGTGCGACAAGGGCCTGGTAATCACAGCCCGCTTGCCGTATCTTCCGGCGGCTGACGGGAGCGACGGCGGATTCACCCCTGCATGCGGGGATCCTCGGTCGGATCGGCGTACATGCCGGGGCACCCGCTCGCGGCGGCCTGCGGGATCAGCTCGTAGTGCCACGGCTCGTTGCCGTAGGTCTGGCAGAGACCGTAGGCGGCGCCGTACGACGAGAGCCAGGCTGCGGCCTCGGCGCCGTCGATGTCGACGGCGTCGCCGGAGACGTGGGCCGAGGTCTGCGGGGTGGCGACCCAGCGGGCCGCCTCGTCGAGCGAACCGTAGTCGGACACGGCCTCCCGCAGCAGCTGCTGCTGGTACTCGGCCGAGCGCCAGCCGCTGTTGACCACGAATTCCACGCCGTGGTCGGCGGCGTCGACCGCTGCCGTGCGCAGCGCCTCCAGCAGCTCCGGCCGCAGTCCCGCGATGCCGGCGTAGCCGTCGTCGAACACGGTCGCCCCGGCCGGCAGCAGCCCGTCGTCACCGGTCACCCGGCCGTCGCCGTCCGCCGAAGCGAACGCCGGGGCTTCGGGAGTGGGGCTGTCGAGGTCGCGGGTGATGCTGGAGCGCGCGGGATCCGGGCCCGGCACCCCGTTCCGCTCCAGCGAGTGCGCCGATGAGGCGGGGCGGGCGATGATGGCGGTGATCGTGCCGGCGGTGGCGAGGACGAGGCCGAGCACGGCGATGAGGATCGCCGTTCGGCCGCGGGTGGCGGAGGGGGTGCGTTGCATGCCCCCAGTCAACGGCCCGGGCTGTTGCCGGTGCGTACGCGTTTTTCGATACGCTCGCGATACACGGCGGCTCGTAGCATGGTGACCATGCGTGTGCTGGTGGTGGAGGATGAGCCCTATCTCGCCGAGGCGGTGCGCGACGGCCTGCGGTTGGAGGCGATCGCCGCCGACATCGCCGGCGACGGCGACACCGCGCTCGAGCTGCTGAGCGTCAACTCCTACGACATCGCGGTGCTCGACCGCGACATTCCGGGCCCCTCGGGCGACGAGATCGCGCGCAGCATCGTGGCGTCGGGCAGCGGCATGCCGATCCTCATGCTCACGGCCGCCGACCGCCTCGATGACAAGGCCTCGGGCTTCGAGCTCGGCGCCGACGACTACCTCACCAAGCCCTTCGAACTGCCCGAGCTCGTGATGCGCCTGCGCGCCCTCGATCGCCGCCGCGCCCACAGCCGCCCGCCCGTGCGCGAGATCGCGGGGCTGCGCCTCGATCCGTTCCGGCGCGAGGTCTACCGCGACGGGCGCTACGTCGCGCTCACGCGCAAGCAGTTCGCGGTGCTCGAGGTGCTCGTCGCGGCCGACGGCGGTGTGATCAGCGCCGAGGACCTGCTCGAGAAGGCGTGGGACGAGAACGCCGACCCGTTCACGAACGCCGTGCGCATCACGGTCTCGGCGCTGCGCAAGCGTCTCGGCGAGCCGTGGCTGATCGCCACGGTGCCGGGCGTGGGGTATCGGATCGATGCCAGCGGTTAGGCGGTCCGGTCCGAGCGCGCGGCTCAAGCTCGCGCTCAGCTACGCCGGCTTCCTCATGCTGGCGGGAACGCTGCTGCTCTCGGTGGTGTGGCTGTTCCTGCTGCGGTACGTGCCGCCGAACGCGACCTCCGGCCCCGACGGGTTCTTCCCCGGACGGGGCGACCTGATTCGCGCGTTCCTGCCCGCGGCGGCCTGGGCGCTGCTGTTCCTGCTGGGCTTCGGCCTGCTGGGCGGCTGGTTCCTCGCCGGGCGCATGCTCGTGCCGCTGCGCCGCATCACGGAGGCGGCCCGTCGCGCCGGCGGCGGCTCGCTCTCGCACCGCATCGAGCTGGAGGGGCGGCGCGACGAGTTCAGCGAGCTCGCCGACAGCTTCGACACGATGCTCGCGCAGCTCGAGGCGCACGTCGCCGAGCAGCAGCGCTTCGCAGCCAATGCGTCGCACGAGCTGCGCACGCCGCTGGCGGTCACGCAGACGCTCATCGACGTGGCGCGCAGGGATCCGGATCACGATCATCGCGAGCTGCTCGAGCGTCTGCGCGCCGTCAACGGGCGGGCGATCGACCTCACCGAGGCTCTGCTGCTGCTGAGCCGCGCGGATCAGCGCTCGTTCGCGCGCGAGGCGGTCGACCTCTCGCTCGTGGCCGAGGAGGCGGCCGAGACGCTGCTGCCGCTCGCCGAGAAGCACGGCGTCGGCGTCGAGGTGAGCGGCGACGTCGCGCAGGCCGACGGCTCGTACGCGCTGCTGCTGCAGACCACGATCAACCTGCTGCACAACGCGATCGTGCACCATCTCGCCGGTGGCGGTAGCGTGCGACTCGTCACCTCGGTCGAGGCCGGGGACGCGGTGATCGTCGTCGAGAACACGGGGGAGCGGCTCAGCCCGCAGCTCGTGGCGACCCTCACCGAGCCGTTCCGGCGCGGCAGCGAACGCATCCGCAGCGATCACGCGGGCGTGGGGCTCGGCCTCGCGATCGTCAAGAGCATCGTGCGCGCCCACGACGGCGAACTCGTGCTCGCGGCGCGCCCCGAGGGCGGTTTGCGCGTCACCGCGCGATTTCGTCTGGCCCGGTGACGAGCGGGGTGTCGGCGCGCACCGTCACGTCGCGCTGCGCGGAGTGCAGCGGTGAGACGAACACGGCGACGCAGGCGACGGCGGCGACCGCGGTGCCGACGAGGCACCACCTCGTCAGCTCCGCCCCGGCTCGCGCACCGAGCGTTCTGCGAGCGACGATGACCAGTGCGAGCCCGACGACTCCGCCCGCGGTGTTGACGATGATGTCGGTCGTGTCGGCGCTGCCGACCGCCAGCGCGTACTGGGCGGTCTCGAGCGCGAGGCTCGTCGCGGCCGCGACGAGCAGCACCCGCAGCAGGGCGCCCCGCGGCGAGAGCAGCCCGAGATAGACGCCGAGGGGTGCGAAGAGCAGCAGGTTCGCGAGCACCTCGCGCGGCGCGCTCGCCCCGTACTCCGCCGTGGCGGCGAAGGGCACGAGCTTGATCGGGCCGCGGCCCCCGTCTCCGACGTGGGGCGCCTCGAGCTTCCAGACCACCACCCAGACGAGCAGCGCGAGATAGCAGAGCAGCATCGCGACGACGAGCGCACGCTTCGGCGTCGGTGCGGTGCGGTGCGAGGCCGGTGGGGGCGGCGCGACGGGCGCGACGACGCCGGGGCCCGCGGCTCGCGGGTGGTGCGGGGGTCGGGTGACGGTGCGCTCTGGCATGCCGCCAGTCAATACGGCGCGGTGTTGCGAGCGCGTTCGCGGTTTTCGATACGTCGACGATATGTCGTGCGCCGGCGTGCGCGGCCGTCCGCGCCTCGTGAGAAGGCGTCCCTGATTCTCAGGACGCGGCGTGGCGGTCGAAGCCCATCGTGTAGGCGCGAGCCGCGATCCTCGTGACGGGGCCGGCCGCGACCGCCCCGATCGACACGGTCAGCGCCCGGTGGATGCGCGGGGACCGCGCGCGTCCGAGGCTCGTGTTGAGCCCCGCGAGCCGCGCCGCGGTGCGCGCCGAGGCGAGGCGGTACCGCTCCCAGCGCTCGAGGCGCAGCTCGGCCTCGGGAGAGCCCGAGCCGCGCTGCAGCCAGGTCGCGAGGGCGGGGGCGAGCGTCACCGCGTCGAGCAGGCCGAGGTTCATGCCCTGGCCCCCGATCGGGCTCACCTCGTGCGCGGCATCCCCGATCACGAAGACCGGGCCCCGGCGCAGCCGCGGCAGCAGCACGCGGCGGATCCCGAACGCCGTCGCCGAGGTCACGCGCGCTGCGAGCTCGTGCTCCCCGGTGCGCGTGGCCACCGCACGGCGCAGGCGCTCCGCCTCGCCCGAGCCGCCGTCGCTCCGATCGCCGGCGCGGCCGTCCCACACGACGAGCCTCCGGCCGCCTCCCGGCAGAGGGAACGACTCGACGACGCCCTCCACATCGAGTGTGATGATCGCGAGTCCGTCTGGCTGCTCGGGAGCGTGCGGCAGGTCGGTCATCAAGTAGCGATCCTCGTACGCCCGGGCCCGGGCGCGGGCGTCGCGCAGCAGCGGATCGCGGCCCGACGCGCCGGCGGCCACGACGACCGCTCGGGCGCGCACCTCGATCTCCCTCGCCCTGCTCCGCGCCAGCACGATCGCGCCCGCGGGATCGGGCACGATCCGCTGCACGTCGGCGCCCCGCTCCGGTGCGGGCACGCCGAACGCCAGCGCGGCCTCGGTGGCCGCCTGCGGCACGGCCGCCACGTAGGGGAAGCGGCGCCCCGCGCGGTCGAATCGCACCTCGCCCAGCACGCGCCCCTCCCGCGTGCGCGCGACGCCGCGCGGGATGCGGGCCGCCTCGGCGAGAATGCGCTCGGTCGCGCCCGACGGCTCGAGCGCCGCGAGCGTGGGCGGGTGCACGCCGATCGCGCGAGATCCCGGTTCGGGGTCCGGGCGCCGTTCGAAGAGCGCGACGTCGAGGCCGAGGGCGTGCAGCTCGGCGGCGGCGCACAGACCGGCGGGGCCGGCCCCGATCACCACCACGTCGTGCTGGGCGGTGCGCATCACGCGCCCCCTCCCTCATGCACGGCGAGCAGCCTGAACGCGGTCGGCTGCTCGGCCCGCCACCCGGCGGGAAGCCGCTCGGCCAGCTCGGGCCGCGTGTAGCTGCGCCTGATGCTGCGCAGCCCGTCGACCCGCAGCAGGGTGCCTGGGGCGACGGGCGCGGCACCGATGGAGAACGCGGCGTAGGCGCGCGGGTCGCGGGCGATGTCGGAGTGCACGCACAGCCGTGTCGAGAGCACCTCCGAGTCGGCGAGCACCCCGCCGAGCTCCGCCTCGTCGAGGTGGTGCAGCAGGTGGTTCGAGACGACGACGTCGAAGCGCTCGCCCGCGTGCGCGAGTTCGCGGCTGTCGGCCCGGCGAAAGCGGGCGCCCGCCCCGCCTGCGCGCTCCGCTCCGCTCAGGGCGACCTCGATCGCTCGGGGATCCGGATCGATCCCGAGCCCCTCGACGGTGAAGCCGTCCCGCCGCGCCAGTCGCAGCAGCCGTCGCAGCACGTCGCCGGCGCCGCAGCCGACGTCGAGGAGGCGTGCGACGCCGGGTGCGGAAGCGAGGGCCGGCCTCACGTGGGTGCGGTAGACCAGCCCCCAGCGGGAGACCGCGCCGTTCACGAGCCAGAAGCGCTGCAGCGTGCGCTGCAGCTTCGCAGGGTCGCAGTCGGGGTCGTCCATCAGCTCGGTGAGCCGCGTGTCCCGCGTGTCCAGGATCACACGGGCTCCCGTCGCGGCTCGGGGACCTCGGCGACGGTCTCGGGGGTCGCGGCGACCGTCCCGGCGGGCTCGCCCACCGCGTCCGCCGTCCTCAGCGTCAGCCGGGCGGTCTCGACCGTGAGGCCCGGCCCGAAGCAGAGGCCCGCCACGCGCGCGCCGTCTGCGAGCGTCTCGTCGGCGAGGATGCGCTGCAGGATGAACAGGATCGTGGCGCTCGACATGTTGCCGAAGTCTCGCAGCACGGCCCGGGAGTGGGCCATGGCCTCGTCGGGCAGTCCCACCCCGCCCTGCACGCGGTCGAGCACGCTGCGCCCGCCGGGATGCACCGCCCACGCGTCGACGTCGCCGAGCGGGTCGGCTCCGCCGAGCATCGCCTCGACGACCCCGGCGATCTCGCGGCCGATGATGCGCGGCACCTCGGCCGTGAGCCGCATCTCGAAGCCGCTGTCGCCGATGGTCCAGTCCATGTCCTGCTCGCCCTCCGCGGTGATCGCGGTCGAGAAGACCCCCGTCTCCAGCCAGGGGCGACCGGGTTTCGGCTCGGCCGACGACACGATGGCCGCCCCGGCGCCGTCTCCGAACACGGCTGATGCGACGATCTGCTCGGGGTCGCTCGACGACCTGATGTGCAGCGAGCACAGCTCGGTGCAGACCACGAGCACCACGGCGCCCGGTCGCGCGTCGGCGATCGCCTGCGCCGTGCGCAGTGCCGGGAAGGCGGCGGCGCACCCCATGAAGCCGATGTGCGTGCGTTCCGCCGTGCGCGGGATGCCGAGTTGTTTCACCAGCAGGTAGTCGGGCCCCGGAGCGAAGAAGCCCGTGCACGACGCGGTGACGACGTGCGTGATCTCGGCGGCGTCGAAGCCGGAGCGCTCGAGCGCGTCGCGCGCGGCCGCTTCCGAGAGAGGCGGCGCCGCCCGACGGTACACGGCGTTGCGCTCGCCCGTGCTCGGGGCGCGCAGCAGTTCGCCGTCCTCGGAGAAGAGCGTGCCGCCCGAGCCGATCTGGCCGATCACGGAGTACCGGTGGTCGATGGCCGACTGGTCGAACGCGGCCCCGATGAGCCGCGCGGTGAGGCGGCTGACGCCAGGCTGCGCCGCGAAGAAGTCGCGCGCGCGGGGCTGGTCGAGCCGTGCTGCGGGCACGGCGGTGCCGATGGAGAGGATCTTCGTGGACATGTCCCCATGCAAGCTCATGCGCGTCGCTCGCGGGAGGGGTTGACACGGCGCCGGAGCCGCGTGGCGGGAGTCGCGCAGCCGCGGGCGAATCGTCCGCCGGACGGATCGCGAGCGCGATACCGCGCCGACCGCGGCGGCGCAAGCCCCTGTGGTGGCTCCTGCGGGCGTTCCTACAATCGCCGAGAGGCAGCCCGACGCCGTGACGGGCCGCCACCGACCTTCGAAGGAGCATCACATGTCTCAGCAGCACCTCGAAACCCCGACCGACCTGCTGCGCTTCCAGCTGCGCACCGCGATGACGATGGAGGAGGACTCTCTGGCCGCGCTCGGGGAGTTGGCCGAAGCGGCCCCCTCGAAGGACATCCAGAAGCTCTTCCGTCACCACTCCGACGAGACGCGTGAACAGATCGAGAACCTGCGCAAGGTCTTCGGCCTGCTCGGGTTTCCCGAGTCGACCGCGGGCTCGCCCGCGACGAAGGGGATCTCGCGTCAGGCGCAGAGCCTCATCGCGCGGTCCGATCGCTCGCTGCTCGACCAGGTCGCCCTCTCGTGCGCGCTCGGCAACGAGCACTACGAGATCTCGGTCTACCAGTCGCTCATCACCGCCACTCACGCCGAGGGCGCCGCCGACGCGGCGAAGCTGCTGTCGGAGAACCTCGACCAGGAGACGCACACGAGCGAGGAGCTGCTCACCCGGTTGCGCGAGCTCGCCGGGGCGTGACGAGCTCGCCGGGGCCTGGCACCCGCGAGACGTGACGAGCCCGCCGCAGAGCCGTAACGCGGCCGCCCTATACTCGCGCGCATGGACGGAAACGCAGCACAGGGCATCAACTTCTACACGCGCAAGTGGGTGCGCCCGGAGGATCTCAACGCCAACGGCACCCTCTTCGGCGGCAGCCTGCTCAGGTGGATCGACGAGGAAGCCGCGATCTACGCGATCATTCAGCTCGGAAACCATCGCGTGGTGACGAAGTTCATCTCGGAGATCAACTTCGAGTCGTCGGCGCGGCAGGGCGACCTGATCGAGATGGGGCTCGTCGCCACCGATTTCGGCCGCACCTCGCTCACGATGCGGGCGCAGGTGCGCAACATGATCACGCGCAAGACGATCCTCAGCATCGAGCGCATCGTGTTCGTGAACCTCGACGAGTACGGTCAGGCCTCTCCGCACGGGTACACGTCGATCACCTACGACCGCGATCGCATGCCGACGTCGCGCCCCGGCGAGGATTGAGACCGGACCCGATCGGGCACAATGAGGGCATCACTGTCGGGAGACGAGGACTGGGGGACGCATGGCCGCTCGCGGTGCGGGAGCACGTCGGGGGAGTGCGGGGCGGTTGCGCCTTCCGATCTCGCGGGAGGTCGTCGACGGCGGCTTCGTCTATCGGCTGAACGGGCGCCGGATCACGAAGCGCGCCGAGATCGAGCGTCTCGACGCGCTCGTCGTGCCTCCCGCCTGGACGGGGGTCGAGATCGCCCGTTCGCCGCGCGCGAAGGTGCAGGCGCGGGGCCTCGACGCCGCCGGACGCACGCAGACCATCTACCATCCGGCGTTCAGGCGCAGGCAGGATCGGCGCAAGTTTGCGCGGCTCGAGCGCTTCGGCGCCGCGCTGCCGCGCCTGCGCGCCGCGGTGGATCGCGATCTGCGCCGGCGCCGGCTGAGCCGCGATCGGGTCACGGCCTGCGCCGTGCGCCTCATCGACCAGCAGCTCTTCCGGGTAGGCAGCTCGAGGTATGCCGCGCAGCACCGCAGCTACGGCGTCACGACCCTGCGGGCAAGGCACCTGAACGCCTCGTCGACGTCGGTCGAGTACGACTTCGTCGGCAAGAGCGGCCAGCGGCAGCGCGGCCGCGTGCGCGACGCGCGCGTGGCGCGCCTCGTCGCGCGGCTGGAGGAGCTGCCCGGGCCCGAGGTGTTCCGCTTCTTCGACGAGGACGGGGTGGTGCGCCGGCTGCGCAGCCGCCACGTGAACGCCTACGTGAAACGGCACATGGGCGAGGAGTTCACCGCAAAGGATTTCCGCACGTGGGGCGGCACGGTGATCGTCGCGACGGCGCTGCTCGAACTCTCGGAGGAGCAGCTGGCATCCGAGAAGGCGCGCACCGCGGCACTGCGCGCCGGAGTGCGGGAGGCGGCGGAACGGCTCGGCAACACGCCCGCCGTCACCCGCTCCTCGTACGTGGACCCCCGGGTGATGGACGCCGCAGAGCGCCCCGAGACGATCGAGCGGGCGCGCCGATCACGCGCGCGGATGCGGCAGCGCCCGTTCCTCGACGATGACGAGCAGGGCGCTCTGGCCCTGCTCGCCGCCGTCGACGGATCCCGCGCTACGAGCCGCTGATCTCGCCGCTCACGTCGGTGGGCGAGTCGTACTCGCGATCCGGCAGACCGTCGAGCGAGTCGCAGACGTCGTCGTCGGCGCCCGCGTCGCGCGCGGCCCGCAGCAGATCCTGCTTCGTAGCCGGATAGTCGACGCCTCCGAGGTGCTTCTGGATCTGGATGGGGTTCGGTTGCTCGGTCATGAGCCTCTCCTTTCGTTCCCGATGCGGTTCGGGTCTGGTGCGGCGCTGGGGCCGTCGTGCGGGTAGACCACGTCGCTCGCCTCGACGCGGCGGTCGGTCACGGTGGTGGGGGCCTCGAGGTGCACGGCGCCGCTCGGCAGCACGCCTGCGCCGCCTGCACGCTCCATGACGCGCCACTGAGCCACGCGATCCTCGCCGGCGTGCTGGGGCGGCAGTCGGCGCCAGAAGTCGAAGCCACCGGCCTCGTTCAGGGTGCGACGGTCGAAGAGCGCGCACGCACCGATCCAGGCGACACGGTAGAGCAGGCGCTCGTTCTCGCCGAGGTGCTGCTCTCTGGCGAGGTGCGCGGGGTTGGCGGCGTTGTGCAGCGGCCACCGCTCGAACGACTCCAACCAGGGGCGCACACGCTCGGGGGCGACGCGTCCGTGCGGCCACGGCTCGAAGCGCGCGGTCTCGCCGGGGCGCACGTCGCCGAGATGGGAGAGGCCCTGCACGGCGTAGCCCACGAGACCGCAGCCCGCCTCGGTCATCGCGGTGTCGAGTCGGCCGAGCGCGCCGGGCTCGAGCCACACGTCGTCGTCGAGGAAGAGCACGCGCTCGGCCGAGGCGCAGTCGAGCAGGAATTGCCGCTGCTCCGCCATCCCCCGCCGGGGCAGGTGACGGCGCAGCACGACCCGTCTTCCCTGAGCCTCGAGCACCCGCATCATCGCGCGCACGGCGGGCACCCGCTCGATCCCCTCATCGGATTGATCGCTGAGGATCACCGAGAACGGCGGATCCTGCTGCGCGGCGAGCCCCGCGAGGGTCACGGCGAGCTCCGCCGCGCGCCCGGCGGTGGGGATGAGCACGTCGACGGCCGGGGCCGGGGCGGATTCCGGATCGGCCCACCGTGCCGAGTCCCGGCGGGTGCCGCTGTTCATGGCCCGGCCGCCTCCCGCTCGCTCGAGAACCACTCTCCGAGCTGCTCGAGCGAGCACACGCAGGTGCCGGCCCGGCGCACCGCGACGTTCGCGGCGCCCTGAGCGAATCTCGCGGCGTCCTCGATGGGCGCTCCGGCGGCTCGAGACGTGGTGATCGCCGCGGCGAAGACGTCGCCGGCGCCCGATGCGTGCCGCTCGGGAGCGGGTACGGCGTGCGTGCGTGCGGGCTCCCGGTCGCTGCGCAGCAGCACGGTGCCGGTGCGATCGAGCGTCACCACGATCGCGGCCGCGCCGGTCGCCTCGAGCAGCCGGTCGGTCGCGGCGATCGCCCGTTCCACCCGCTCTTCGCCCGACCCGAGGGAGACGCCTGGCAGGGTCTCGGCCTCGGAGGCGTTGGGCGTCACGATGTCCGGTCTCAGCCCGCTCCAGCGCCCGGGGCGGTGCGCGTCGACCACCACGAGGGGCGGGCGGCGCATGGCGGCGAGGCGCTCGACCACGAGATCGTCGAGCAGCGTCGAGCCGTAGTCGCAGACGAGCAGCGCGTCGCTCTCGATCATCGCAGCCTCGGTGCGCTCGCAGAACGCCTCTCGCACGTGGATCGGCCACGCCTCCTCTCGATCCTGGTCGAGGCGCAGCAGCACGTGGTCGGCGACGGTGACGCGCACCTTGGTCGTGGTGCTCGCTCCGGTCACGCTGCGGAGTCCCGAGACGTCGACCCCGGCGGCGGCCAGCTGGGCGCGCAGCTCGTCGGCCGCGTCGTCGTCGCCGACCACGCCCACCGCGCGCACCCGGGCTCCGAGTGCCGCGAGGTTCAGCGCCGTGTTGGCGGCACCGCCCGGCGACTCGGAGCGCTCCGACAGGTGCACCACCGGCGCCGGGGCCTCGCGCGCCACTCGGTCGGCGCTGCCGCTCCACCACCCGTCGAGCAGGTAGTCGCCGATCACGGTCACCCGCGGCCCGGCCTCGTGCACCCGGGCGATGCACTCCTCGGGGGTCACGGCGCTCGCCCCCCTTCGGTCGGCGCGAACGCCCTCACCCGCTGTTTGTGCATCGGCTGTCGCGGGCATGAGGGGGAGCAGGGGCGGCTCTCCGCCCGGGGGAGGAAGGCAGAGGAATGCGTTGGAGGCTCGGCGAGGGGGCGCGGCCCCGCACGGCGCCGGCGGCGGTCGCACCGCTCGGCAGCCGCCTGGAGGGAGTGCGCCGCATCGCGGTGCTGCGCGCCGGCGGGCTCGGCGATCTGCTGTTCGCGTTGCCCGCGATCAGGGCGCTCGCCGTCGCGTACCCCGACGCAGAGGTGACCCTGCTCGGCACCCGGCTCGCGGCCGAGCTGCTGCAGCGACGCGGGGGCGCGCCCCACCGGGTCGTGCAGCTGCCCCGTGTCCCGGGCGTCGGCGCCGACCCCGATGAACGCGTCGACGACCGGGCGATCGCGTCGTTCCTGGCGCAGCAGCGGGCGGAGGGGTACGATCTCGCCGCGCAGATGCACGGCGGCGGGCGCTTCTCGAACCCGTTCCTGCTCGAGCTGGGTGCGCGCTGCACCATCGGAGCCCGTACCCCCGATGCCGCGCCGCTCGACCGCGGCATCGACTACGTCGCCGCTCAGCACGAGGTGATGCGCTGGCTCGAGGTGGCGGGACTGGTGGGCGCGCCGCCCGTCGAGCTCGAGCCCGAGGTGGGCGTCTCCGAGATCGAGCGCGAGCTGGGCCTCGCCTTCCGGGGCCAGGCCGACCGGCCGCTGGTCGCGATGCACCCGGGCGCGACCGATCCGCGTCGCCGCTGGCCGATCGAGAGCTTCGCGGAGCTGGCCGCGGCGCTCGCGTGCGACGGCGTGCGCGTCGTGCTGCTCGGCAGCGCCGACGACGAACGCCGTCTGTGCGGGCGCATCGTCGACGCGCTCGGCCTGGAGGCCTCGGTCGCGGGGCTCGTCGAGGACGCCTCCGGGCGGCTGCCGATGCCCGAGCTCGTGGGTCTGCTGAGCGCGGCCGACGTGATGGTCGGCAACGACAGCGGTCCGCGGCACCTGGCGCAGGCCGTCGGCACGCGCACCGCCTCCGTCTTCTGGTGCGGCAACATGCTGAGCGCGGGGCCGCTCGGCAGGCAGCACCACCGGGCGCAGATCTCCTGGACCACCCGCTGCCCGGTCTGCGGGGCCGACTGCACCCCCGAGCGCGTCGCGGAGTGGCGCTGCGAGCACGACGTCTCGTTCGTGGGCGATGTGCCCGTCGATGCGGTGCTCGCAGATGTGCGCGATCTGCTCGGGCCGGCCCCCGGCGCGGCGCGGCGCGGTCCCGGGCGATGACGGCGTGAGGATCACGGCCACGACGGTTCCTCCTCCGGGCAGATCACGAGTTCTCGCACCTCGCAGTGCGGAGGCTGCTGCAGGGCGAAGACCACCGCCCGCGCCACGTCCGAGGGGTCGACGAGCTGCGCATCCGGAGCGGGGCGGTACTGCTCGGGCCGGTCGTCGAAGAACCCCGTGCGCATGCCCGCCGGGATGAGGGTCGTGACGCCGAGGCGCCCCCGCGTCTCGGCCGCGAGTGCCCGGGAGAAGCCGAGCACCCCGAACTTGGAGGCGCAGTATGCGGTGGCGTCGGGCAGCGCGCGCAGCGCGAGCGACGATGCCACGGTGATCACGCGGCCGTGCGCCCGGGTGATGTGGGGCAGCGCGGCCCGCACGGCCGACACCGTGCCGAGCAGGTTGACGCCGATCACGCGCTCCCACTCGTCGGCGGCCACGTCGTCGAGCCGTCCGCACCGATCGATGCCCGCCGCCGTGACGATCGCGTCGATCCCGCCGAGTTCGTCGGCGAGCTCCTCGACCGCCCGCTCGAGCGCGGGGCGGTCCGAGACGTCGGCCGCTCGCGCGGCGAAGCGATCGGGAACCGACGATACATCGAGGTCGATCACGCCGGGGCTGCCCCCGCCCTCGGCGACGGCCTCGGCGACAGCGGCTCCGAGGCCGGAGGCGCCTCCCGTCACGATCACGCGGCCGAGGTGGCGGGGGAAGAGTGTGGTGCGCATGGGATCTCCGTTCGTCGATGTCGGATGGGCGGGGCGACTCAGCCCACGCGGGCGAGCGCGGTCGCGAGCCGGGTCGTGGATCTGCCGAGGTGGTAGGGCACGGTGACGGTGGTGCCGCCCCAGCTGCGCAGCAGCGGCGTCTCGGGGAGCGCCTCGACCGTGTAGTCGCCTCCTTTCACCCAGACGTGCGGGCGCAGCCGCTCGAGTGCTCGCTCGGGACCGTCCTCGTCGAACACGAGCACCGCGTCGACGCAGTTCAGCGCCAGCAGCATCTCGACCCGGTCGTGCTCGCGGATGATCGGGCGCTCGGGCCCTTTCAACCGCCTCACCGAGTCATCCGAGTTCAGGCAGACGACGAGGCAGTCGCCCATGTCTCGCGCGGCCGCGAGGGTGCGCACGTGCCCGGCGTGCAGCAGATCGAAGCAGCCGCCGGCCGCGACGACGGTGCCGCCGCGCTCGTGCACCGAGCGGGCGAGGGCGATCGGGTCGTCTGTCGGCGCGCCGGCGGGCGCTTCGATCGTCTCCGGCTCGGGCAGCGAGGCGACGCCTCCCGCGGCGAGATAGGCCCGCGCCGACGCGACGGCCTCGCGGGCGGCCTCCTCGAGACCGGCGCCGCGCCCGAGCGCGGCCGCCGCGGCCGAGATGAGCCGGTCGCCGGCGCCGCACGGATCGGCCGCCTCGACGGGGTCGGTCGTGATCTCGACAGGCGCTCGTTCGCCCTCGTGCAGCAGCGCGCCGAGTTCGCCGAGCGTCACGAGCACCGCCGCGCAGCCGTAGCGCTCGCGCAGCCGCTCGGCGGCCTCCGACGCGTGCGCGGCCCCGCGCCCCGTGCCCGCCGCCGCGGCTGCCTCGTCGATGTTCGGGGTGACGAGCCGCGCGGCCGAGACGGGCTCCGTGCCGCGCGGGTGCGGATCCCACACGAGCGGCACCCGCAGAGCGCGCCGCTGCAGGGCCGCGCGCAGCTCGGGATGCTCGGTGAGGCGCCGCCCGTAGTCGGAGACGACGATCGCCTCCGCCCGCGAGACCGCGGCGAGTGCGAGATCGTCCACGCGCGGCACAGGCGGCGGTCCGCATCCCTCGTCGATGCGGCACACCGCCTGATCGGCCGTGCGCACGCGTTGCTTCACCGGGGTGGGGGCCGCCGAATCGCACGCGATGATCGAGACGCCGGGCAGTCGCTCGCGGATGCGCCGCGCCGCCTCGTCGTCGCCGAGCGCGGTCACCAGCTCGACCTCGTGACCGTCGTGGTGCAGCATGGCCGCGACGAGTCCCGCCCCGCCCGCGCGGAACCGGTGCGCCGACACGTCGACCACGGGCACGGGCGCGTCGGGGCAGAGCCGCTCGATCGTGCCCTCGACGTCCTCGTCGAGCAGGGTGTCCCCGACCACCGTGATCCTCATGTCGCACCCCCGGCCGACGCGTCGGTCACCTGGGAGTCGAAGACCTCGCAGACCGCGTGGATCGCCGCCAGCTGGCACTCCTGCACGTGCGGGGCGGCGCCGTCGATGCAGACGGCGTCATCGCACACCGTGGTGAGCGGGTTCGGCCCCTCTCCGGTGAGCGCCCAGGTCACGGCCCCCACGTTGCGGGCGGCGCGTGCGGCCTCGATGAGGTTGCGGCTCGCGCCGCTCGTCGAGATCAGCAGCACGATGTCGCCCACGCGGGCGTGGGCGCGAACCTGCCGAGCGAACACCTCGGCGAAGCCGTAGTCGTTGCCGATCGCGGTGAGACTCGAGGTCTCGGCCGAGAGCGCGATCGCCGAGTAGGCGTCGCGGTCGCCGCGGTACCTGCCGACGAGTTCGGCGGCGAGGTGCTGCGCCTCGGCGGCCGAACCGCCGTTGCCGGCGACGAGCAGTCGCGATCCCGAGCGCAGGCGGGCCGCGAGTTCGACGCCCCACGCCTCGAGGTGCTCGGCGTGACGCGAGGCGCACGTGAGTGCGTCTCGCAGGTCTTCGAAGTGAGCAGCGACCCGGTTGCCGTCGACGGCGTCGCGCCGACGGGAGCGGAATGGGGCGGTGGTGTGGGTGATCGTCATTGCGCCATCTCCAAGAGCTGTCCGGGCTGCTGACGCTCGCGCGCGAGCAGCCGCTGGTAGATGCTTTCCGTCTGCCGGGCGACTCCCGCCCAGGTGTAGCGGGCCTCGACGCGCCCGCGGCCCGCCGTGCCGAGCGCGCGTCGGAAGGGCTCGTCGCCGAGCATCCGGGCGGCCGCCTCGGCGATGGCGAGGGCGTCGTGCGGTGGCACGTGCAGGCCGGTGATCCCGTCGATCACGCTGTCGCGCAGCCCGCCGACCTCGGCCGCGATGACGGGGGTGCCGCACGCCATGCTCTCGAGCGGCACGATGCCGAACGGCTCGTACCAGGGCGTGCAGATCACGGCGTCGGCCGAACGCAGCAGGGCCGGCATCCGGTCCCGGCCCACCTGGCCGCGCAGGTGCACCCGGTCGGCGACCCCGAGCTCCCGGGCGAGCTCGCCCAGCCGGTCGACCTCCGCGTCGCGGCCGTCGACCACGTCGCCCGATCCCACGATCTCGAGCTCGACGTCGTCGAAGCCCAGCTCGCGCAGCAGCGGCAGCGCGCGGATCGCGAGATCCATGCCCTTGCGCGGCACGATGCGGCCCACGCTCAGCAGGCGGTGCCGCGAGCCGCGCCGCTCGGCGGTGCCCACCGTGTCGAACTCGTCCGGGTCGACCCCGCACGGGGCGATCTCGATGCGGTGCGAGGGCACGCCCAGGGCGCGCAACTCGTCGACCTCGTCGTCGCAGGTCGCGATGACCGCGTCGGCCTGCTGGCCCACGCGGGGTTCGAGATCGGCCCGCTCCGCGGGGCTCGTGTCGGACGCCCCCTGGTGGCGGCGCTTGACGGCGCCGAGAGCGTGGAAGGTGTGTGCGACCGCGGGGCGCTGGTGCTCGGGCAGCAGCCGCGCCCCCTCGAGCGCGGCGATGCCCGACATCCAGAAGTGACTGTGCACCACGTCCGGCGGATCGTAGCGCCACGAGGCGGCGAGCTCCTCGGCGAGCACGCCCATGTAGGGCAGCAGCTCGTCCTTCGGGATCCTGCGCGGCGGGCCGGCGGTGAGGTGCACCACGTCGACGCCCTTGCACAGCGCCACCCTCGTGGGGAGCGCCGCGTCGTCGCGGCGCGTGTAGACGGTGACCGTGTGCCCGAGATCGGCGAGGGCGCGCGAGAGCGCCGCCACGTGCACGTTCTGCCCGCCCGAGTCGACGCTCCCGGGGGGCGCGAGGGGGCTGGCGTGTTCGGAGACCATGGAGATTCTCATCGGAGTGCTCCTTTCATAAGCCCGGGCGCCGCGGGGTTCGCGGGGTCGGGGGATCGGTGCGCGGTGTCCGCCGGGGTGCGGACGCGGCGAGCTGCGCGGGTCTCGACCTGATCGGCGAGCAGAGTGTCCCAGTCGTGCAGGAACCGCTCGAGGCCGTAATGCTCGAGGGCGAACGCGCGGGCCGCGCGCCCGCGTCGGCGAGCCTCGTCGGGATCCTCGATCAGGCGCCCGGCCACGGCGGCCAGCTCTGTCGGGTCGGCCGAGACGGCGCCCGCGTCGGGGGGCACGGCGCGCGGTGCCTCGGTCGTTGCAAGCGCGAGCACCGGCATGCCGAGGTGCATGGCCTCGAGCAGCGACAGGCCCAGTGAGGTCCAGCGCAGCGGGTGCAGGTAGGCACGTCGACGCGCGAGCTCGGCGTGCAGCTGCGCCGTGGGGAGATCGCCCACGGCCCGCAGACGGTCGCCCAGGCCGAGGGCCTCGGGCAGCAGGTCGACGTCGATCCCGAAGCAGTCGAGGGTCGCGGCCCGCGCGAACGTCGGCAGTAGATCGGTGCCGGTCACCCGTCCACGTCGCACCGGCTCGTTGATGACGACCCCGAGCGTCGGCAGATCCCCGACGTAGAGGGGACCAGGATCCGGCACCCCGTGCTCGATCACCACCGTGGGCGCCTCCCCGCAGTCCCAGGCGAGGCGGTTGAAGTGGGTCACGTGAGCGACCGGGATCTCGCGCTGTTCGGCGAGCGGATGGCGCTCGGTCACGGGCAGGCGCTTGGGGGTGTTGTGCTCGACGAACACGGCGGGCACGTCGCGCCCGGGCCGCCGGCCGAGCAGGCGCTCGACGAGCTCGAGCTCCTCGGTGCGCTGCAGTACGACGACGTCGACCTCCTCGTCGCGCAGCGAGGCCGGATCGACCGGGCGCGCCCCCTGCGGCAGCTCCGGAAGCGTCGTCTGCGGCTCCGCGGGGATCAGGTACTCGTGCCGGCCTCGCAGGAAGCCGTCCATCCATCCGCCGTGCACGTGCCAGACCAGGATTCTCATCGCTGTGCTCCTTTCGTCGGGCTCGATGCGATCGTCTCGCCGCCCCGCGCCGCCTCGAGATCGAGCGCCGCCGCCACCACGGCCTGCGCACTCACCCCGGCGAGGCACGGGTGCCCCGGCACGGGGCAGACACGGGCCCGGCTGCCGCGGCAGGGCGCCGTCTGGTCGCCCAGCAGTCGCTGCGGCACGCCGTAGGGGCGCCACCGCTCGGCCGGCACGACCGGCGAGAACAGGCTCACGATGGGCGTTCCGACCGCTGCGGCGAGATGCGCGGGCCCGGTGTTCCCCACGATCACCACGCTCGCCCCGGCGAGCACCCCGGCGAGTTGCGGCAGCGTGCACGCCCCCGCGAGGTCCACCGCACCGGGCGCCTCCCGCACCACCGCGCGGGTGAGCAGGCGTTCGTCGCTGCCGCCCGTCACCACCACTCGGCGCCCCTGCTCGGTGAGCAGCCGGGCCGCCCCGGCGAAGCCTGTGACGGGCCACTGCCTGGCCGGCACCGCGGCGCCCGGGTGCAGCACGATGTAGGGAGCGGATCCGGTGAGCGCGGAGGCCTCGGGCACCGGTCGGATCCGCAGCCGCCCGTCGTCCCGGCACGGGAATCCCGCGGCGTCCGCGATCGCGAGGGCCCGTTCGGGCTCCGGGATGTCCTCGGGCAGATCCTCGCCCGGGCGCAGCCGCACGTCGAGCAGCGAGCCCGGGTAGTCCACCGATGCGCCTGAGATGCGGGGGACGCCCGCGACGCGCAGCAGCATCGCAAGGGGCAGCGGGGACTGGTGGAACGAGGTGAGGATCACCGCCTCCGAGAGGCGCGCCGCCCGCAGCCGCCCCACGAGCGAGTCGAGGTGATCGGCGTCGGCGGGCGGGGCGGGGTCCGAGATCCACGGGGCGTCCCAGACGATCACCTCCGAGACGCCCGGCAGCAGGTGCGCGGCGGCGGCGCCGCGCGGGCCGCAGAGCATCACCACCTGGGCCCGCTCGGCGACGGCCCGCACGGCCGGGCCCGCGAGCAGCACGTCGCCGAGACTGTCGAGCCTCGCCACGAGCACCCGGGGCTTCATGCGCGCGCCTCCGCGAACTCGGGCACGAGCAGCGCCACGGCCTCCCGCACCGTGCGCGCGACGAGCGGGGCGGCGGCGACCTCCTCGGGCAGGGTCTGGGGCGTGGGGACGAGCACCGCGCGCGCTCCCGCCGCCCGGGCCGCCTCGATGTCGGCGCCGATGTCGCCGATCATCACGATGCGGCTCGGGTCGATGCCCAGCTGCTCGGCGGCCGAGAGGATCATGCCGGGCTGCGGCTTGCGGCAGGCGCAGCCGTCATCCGGGGCGTGGGGGCAGATGCGCCACACGTCGAAGGGTCCGAGCAGCGCGTTGACGCGCCGGTCGACCTCGCGCACCTGATCGGAGGTGAGCAGTCCTCGGCCGATGCCCGACTGGTTGCTGATGACGCCCACCCGGATACCGAGCTCGCGCAGCTCGTCGAGCGTGTCGGCCACGGTGGGCAGCGACCGCACTCGCTCGGGTTCGGCGTTGTAGGGCACGTCCTCGACGAGGGTGCCGTCGCGGTCGAAGAAGACCGCCGCGATCGGGGCGTCACTGCTGCTCATACCCCTCCGGTTCCCCGAAGCAGAAGCAGTAAACACCGGTTTACGGCCTTGTTTAGACCTCGCCGGCTGTGGTAATGGGTGGGGCATGACAGCCCGCACCGACCCGCCCGTCCCGCCCGTCCTGCTCGTGCTGCGGGCGCTGAAGCTCGGCGACCTGCTCGTGGCGGTGCCCGCCCTGAAGGGGCTTCGACGCGGATTTCCCGACCACCGCATCGTGCTCGCCGCGCCGGGGTGGCTCGCGCCAGTCGTGCGGCTCATCGACGCCGTGGACGAGCTGCTGCCCACACCGGGGCTCGACGAGCCGCTGCCCTTCACCCCCGGTCAGGTCGATGTGGCGGTGAATCTGCACGGCTGCGGGGAGGAGAGCCGCCGCCGCATCGACGAGCTGGGAGCGCGCCTGTCGATCGTGCACAGCACCCCCGGGCGCCCCGATGGGCTGCAGTGGGTCGACGGCATGCACGAACGCGAACGCTGGGTGCGGCTCGTCTCCGCCCACGGGATCGAGGCCGATGTCTCCGACGTCGCGATCGCCGCGCCGTACGAGGCTCCTGGGGCAGCGGGGGCCGCCGTGGTGCACGTGGGGGCGTTCTACCGGTCGCGCGAGTGGCCGTCCGAGCGGTTCGCGCAGGTGGCGCGCCGACTCGCGGAGAGCGGGCTGCGGGTGGTGCTGACGGGAGGGGAGCAGGATCGGGCCCGGGCGCTCGAAGTCGCGCGCGCGGCGGGGCTGCCCGAGAACGACGTGCTCGCGGGCGCGGCCGACCTCACCGCCTTCGCCGCGGTCGTCGCCGCTGCGGCGGTGCTCGTGACAGTCGATACGGGCGCGGCCCACCTCGCCTCCGCTTACGGCACACCGTCCGTGGTGCTCTTCGGGCCGGCGCCGCCGGAGGTGTGGGGACCGCCGGCCGACGGTCCCCACGTCGTGCTGACCGATGCTCGACTGCGCCGCGGGGCGGCGTTCGCCGACGATCCCGATCCCGCTCTGCTCGCGGTCACCGCCGACGAGGTCGTCGCCGCGGCGCGCTCACTCGTGCGCGCCGCGTGCGAAGAGCTCTCGGCGTAGCGCGTCGAGGCCGCGCCGCAGCAGGCGGGAGACCTGCATCTGGCTCACCCCGATCTCCGCGGCGATCTCGGTCTGAGTCATGTCCCGGAAGTAGCGCAGGTGCACGGCGCGGCGCTCCGCGAGCGGGATCGTGCGAAGGGCCGAGGTGAGGGTGAGCGTCAGATCGGCGCGCTCCTCCATCTCGCCCTCGGGCGCCGGCATGGCGTCTCCGAGCGAGACGGTCTCGGCATCTCCGCCGCCGCCCGTCGAACCGACCGGCGCGTCGAGGGACAGCGCCTGCCGTCCCCGCCCGCACTCGAGAGCCTCGGAGACGCGCGACGGCGACCGCCCCACCTCGGCGGCGAGCTCCTCGACCGTCGGTTCGCGGCCCAGACGCTGGGCGAGCGCGGGGACGAGCCCGCGCAGTTCGAGCGCCAGCTCCTGCAGGGCGCGTGGCGGGCGCACGGCCCAGGTCGCATCGCGCAGGTAGCGCTTGATCTCGCCCGAGATCGTCGGCACCGCGAAGGCGGCGACACCGCTGCCGCACTGGGCGTCGAACCGTCGCACCGCTTTGGTGAGCCCCACGTAGGCCACCTGCCGCAGCTCGTTCAGCTCGACGCCCGAGCTCTGAAAGCGCTGGGCTATCGCATTCGCGAGTCCGAGGTACTCGAGCACCACTCGCTGTTCGAGTTCCCTCCGGCCTTCGGCCGAGAACTCACGCGCCGAGTCGAGGGCCGCTGCGGCGCGCGCATCGTGGGCCTCCTGCGCCCGCACCCGTGCGGTCCGATCGACCTCGGCGACGGTAGCACGCGTCCGGCGCTCCGCGGTGAGCGCGCCCGACCCCGCCGAGGCGGTGGAGTCGACAAGAGCGGCACGCATGATGTCACTCCTCGGAGTCGCGCTCGCCGGGCGCGCCCGTCGTGCGCTTCGGATCCTCGTCCTCGGCGCCGTCCGGCGCCGGCGCATCCGTGGCGGGGCCCGCGGGCACCGCACCGCCCTCGTCGGCCCAGTCCGAGCCGAGGCGGTCATCGCGCGCGGGATCGCTCAGCACGTCCTCCTCGGACTCCGGCGCGTCCGAGCCGTGCTCGGTGGGCACCGTGCTCGAACGCAGCTCCCGCTCCTCCGACTCGTGCTTGCGCGGCTCTCCCGGCTTCGAGGTCTGGGGGTCGTTGATGCTCATGACTGCGCTCCTCTCGTGCGTCTCCGGATTCGGATCACCCGGCTCACCGACCGTAACCACGCAGCTCTCGAGCGTTCGAGGGCTTGCACTTCTCCCCGGGATCGGCTAGCGCGTAAATATATGTTGCCGTGACATCTGTCAAGGCCTGGGTAGCCGTGCGGCGGAAGGCCACGATGATGACTGGGCCGCCCTCGAGCTGCGCGAGCAGCGGAACGGCGCGATCCCGCCCCTGCCCGAGGAGGTTTGGACCGTGCGAACTGACACCCTGCAACTGCTCTCCGTACTGCCGCTCGCCGAGCTGGCCGAGATCGCAGCGGATCCGCGACGAGGGGCGGTGGCCGGTGCCCCCGAGCCGCCGGTGCACGGCGCGCCGTCGCCGCCCGCCCGCCGCGTCGAAGCGGAGGCGGCCCCGACCGAATGCGCGCGGGCGTGAATCGGGCAGGGGCGGGATCGCGCCGTTCCGCTGCTCGCGCAGCTCGCAGCCCGCTTGTCAACGGGGTCGCCGTGCGGTGACGGCTCGCATACAGTCGCCGATATGACGCACCGATGGCAGACGACCTCACTGTGGCGGTTGACGGGCCCGAGCATCGAGTCGGAGACGTTCTCGCCCGATCCCTGCGACGCCGTGGTCGTCGGGGCCGGGCTCACCGGCCTGACGACCGCCGTGCTGCTGGCTCGCGCGGGGCAGCGCGTGACCGTGCTCGAGGCCCGCAGAGCCGGCGCGGTCACCACGGGCAACACGACCGGCAAGCTCAGCCTGCTGCAGGGCACCGTGCTCTCCGAGCTGCGCTCGCACGCGGGCGACGGGGCGCTGCAGGCGTACGCCGAGGCGAACCGGGAGGGGCAGGCCTGGCTGCTGCGGCAGCTCGAGAGCTGGGGCCTCGAAGCCGAGCGGCGCACCGCGTACACGTACGCCGCCGAGCCCGCGCAGCTCGAGTCGCTCGAGCGCGAGCTCGACGCCGCCCGCTCGGCCGGCGTGGCGGCCTTCGACACGACGGAGACCGGGCTGCCCTTCGAGACCGCGGGCGCGCTCGCGCTCGCCGAGCAGGCCCAGCTGCAGCCGATGATCGTGCTCGCGGCGCTGGCCGCCGAGTTGCGCGAGCGCGGCGGCCGGCTCGTGGAGCGCTGCCGGGTGGTCGACGTCGACCGGCGCGACGCGGGTGTGCGGGTGCGCAGCGTGCTCGGCGACATCGACACCGGGGTCTGCGTGCTCGCGAGCGGGGTGCCGGTGCTCGACCGCGGCCTGTTCTTCGCGAAGCTGGAACCATCGCGGTCGTTCGTGGGCGCTTACCGCCCGGGTCCGACATCGTCGCCCCTGCCGTCCGGCATGTACGTCTCGGCCGGCGCCCCCGATCGTTCGCTGCGCACCGCGGCGGGCCGCGACGGCGAGCAGCTGCTGCTCGTGGGCGGAGGAGCGCACGTGACCGGCCGCGCCGAGCGCACCGACGACGAACTGCGCGCGATCGACGCGTGGGCGCAGCAGAATTTCGGGGTGCGGGATCGCGAGTGCTGGTGGGCGGCGCAGGACTACCGCGCGCACTCCCGCATCCCCTTCGCCGGCCCGCTGCCCCGGGGTGGCGGGCGCATCTACGCGGCCACGGGGTACAACAAGTGGGGCATGACGAACGCCGTCGCGGCCGCGCTGACGATCGCCGCCGACGTGCTCGGCGGCCACCTCGAGTGGGCGCTGGAGCTGCGACGGCACGCCGCGCGACTGCCCGAGATGCGCGACGCGATCGGAGCCAACGCGGCGGTCGCCGGGCACCTCGTCTCGGGGTGGGCCTCCGCCCAGCTGCGATCGAGCGACGAGGTCGGCGTGCCGGTCGAGGGCGAGGGAGTGGTCGCGCGCGACGGCGCCTCGCCCGTGGGCATGGCGAAGGTCGACGGCGAGGTCTGCCGGGTATCCGGGGTGTGCACGCACCTCGGCGGCGTGCTGAACTGGAACGCCGCCGAGCAGTCGTGGGACTGCCCCCTGCACGGTTCGCGCTTCGCGGCCGACGGGCGCCTGCTCGAGGGGCCTGCGGTGCGGGATCTCGATCGCCTCGACGATGCGGGGCCCGCTTCCGCGAGCCCGATGTGAGCGGCCCCTACTCCGATTCGACGGCCGAGAGGCCGTGCGGAGCGCCGACAGGTTTCGACTCCGACGACCCGCGCTGGCGCAGGAAGATCGAGAACGCCACCATGCAGCCCACCGCGAGCAACTCCGACTGCCAGTTCTGCAGCGTGCGGTTCCAGAAGTCTGCGGTCAGCAGGTACTCGCCGAACGAGACCGGCGGAAGACCGTGCTGCTGCTGCTCCGAGCTGTACACGACCGAGCCCGCGAGTCCCTGCAGCAGCCAGGAGGCGATGAAGATGGCGCCCATGGTGAGCGCGAGCGAGTTGCTGTAGATGCGGCGCCGCCACCCGCGGGCGCGCGCCCACTTCGGCGAGTCGGGCCTCGCGTGCTCGCCGACGAGCTGATCCTCGTCGGTGCCGAGACCCTCGTCGCCGACCTTCTTCGACTCGGGTGAGCCGCGCTGCACGAGCCACACCGTCGCCATGATGAACAGCAGGAACTGCAGGAACTCCGACTGCCAGTTCTCGGCGACATCCACCACGAAGTCGGACGACGTGACGAACTCAAGCCAGCCGCTCGGCTGCCCGCCGTGCGAGAGCTGCTCCTCGTTGTAGACCGAGAGCCCGGCCAGCGACTGGGCGGCCAGCGTGATGACGAACGCCGCTGCGAAGCAGAGCGAGAGGGCGTGATCCTTGATCCTCATGTCAGCGGCCCACCATCACGATCGCGAACATCGCGAGCAGCCCGACCAGCACCAGTCCCATCCATAACCAGAACATCGCCTTCATAGTGGTGATCGTAAGGCCGGCCCGATCCACGGCGGTAGGGCCTTGCGGAGCGCCCTTCGGGTGTGCCACCGCTGCAGGCGGCGGCGCGACAGCGTACCCGCTCGCGGCACGGCTGTCGAGGGCCTGTCGAGCACCGCCCCGGCGGCTTAGCTTCGAGACGAACGGATGGTTGTCGAGCGCGCACGGACGCGGCTCGATGTCGGAAAGGATGTGAGCGTCGTGCCGAAGTCGAAGACCCCGCAGCTGAAGGATCCCGAGCTCTACGATCGCCTGCGCAAGGAGGGCAACTCCGAGGAGAAGGCGGCGCGCATCTCGAACGCCGCCGCGAAGGAGGGCCGCTCGAAGGTGGGCCGTCGAGGGGGCGAGGCGGAGGATTACGAGGATCGCACCGTCGACGAGCTGAAGCGCCGCGCGAAGGAGCTCGGCATCACGGGCTATTCGAAGCTGCGCAAGCCCCAGCTCATCGAGAAGCTCCGCAACCACTGAGGCGGCGCGCTCACCCCCAGATCTGGCCGGATCGGCCGATCATGATCGAGATGATCACCGCGAGCGGCACGAGCCAGGTCACGGCGAGCAGCACCGCCATCACCCGCAGTCGCGGACGGCGGCCGAGCTTGCTGATCCGCACCACGAGCATCGCGAGCAGACCGACGAGGGCGACCACGATGCCGACACCGCTCCACACCGGATCGAACTGGGCGAGGATCAGCAGCACGGCCGTCACGAGGGCTGCCGCCACGGTCGAGGAGATCAGCCAGCGGTCGGTCTTCGTGCTGTTGAGCGCCGGCTGGCGCCCGATCGTCGCCGGGTCGCTCTGGCCGCGGTGAGGGTTCGGTACGGAGGCCTCCGCCGACGGATCCTGGGTCGAGCCGTCGAGGATCGGCCGATCCTGCGTCGACTGACCCCACGAGGGGCCCGACACGGTGCCTTGCCCGTTGCCCGCGTCGAAGCGCGACGCCGAGTGCGGGGCGTCGGGGGACTCCTCGAGCAGGCGTTCCTTGCTGTCGGGGTCGAGCGGCGGCTCGGGATCCGGCTCGAGCGGCGGCTGGGGAGTCGGTTCGGGCACGGGGTCGAGCGGCGGCTGGGAAGCCGGTTCGGGTACGGGGTCGAGCGGCGGCTGGGGAGCCGGTTCGGGCACGGGGTCGAGCGGTGGCTCAGGACCCGGTCCCGGACCGGGGGCCGGCCCGGGACCGGGTGTCGGCGCGGGCGCGGGGTCCGGTGCCGGATCGGGTTGCGGCAGCGGGTCGGGTTGCGGCGCGGGATCGGGCCCGGGATCGGGCTGCGGCTCGGGGTCGGGTGCGCGCGGCGTATCCGAAGCCGGCCCTGCCGGCGCTTCCGCCGCCGGCGCTTCCGCCTCTGGCGAGGCTCCGTGAGCGGGTGAGGTTCGGTCCCTGCCGCCAAACGGGGGCTGGTCCTGCGGTCGGTCGTTCGCGTCCATCATCGGCTCCTCTCGAAGACCCGGGCACGGCGCAGTTCGGCGCCGCGCCTCTGGTGCGAAGCTAACACCTGAGCAGGGCGCCGGTTCAGGGGGTCGACAAACCGGGTGGGGTGGGCTACTTTGGCCGTTCCGAGCCGCCGCGGTGGCATACTGTCACCGTGTCCGAGAGCCCATCCGCCGCGTCGAGCGGGAGCGCGCGTGCCGCCACGTAGCGAGCAGCACCCCTACCTCTCGGCTGCGGTGCCCGGGCAGCGGCGGGTGCTCCCGCCGCGCGTGCTCGCCCACCGCGGGCTCGTGGCGCCGCGCGCCGCCGCCGCGGGTGTGGCGGAGAACACCCGTGCGGCCTTCGACGCGGCGGTCGACGCGGGCGCCGTCTACCTGGAATCGGATTGCCGCCTCACGGCCGATGGCGAGGTCGTGCTGTTCCACGATGCCGAGCTGCGGCGCGTGACCGGGGATCCCCGGCAGGTCTCGCAGATCACGCTGCGCGAACTCTCCGCCCTCATGTCCGAACGCGGCGGGCTGCTCACACTCGAGCAGGCCCTCGACGAGTTCCCCCGCGCGCGCTTCAACGTCGACGTCAAAGCCCGCGAGGCGGCCGACCCCGCGGGCCGCATCGTCGCACCTCACGCGCACCGGGTGCTCATCACGAGCTTCTCGGACGCGCACCGGCTGCGCACCCTTCGTTCGGCCGCGGCCGCCGGGGCCCGCCCGGCGACCTCGCCCGGCCAGCGCGGCATCGCGACGCTGCTCGCCGCCGTCGCGTCGCGATCGCGCCGCGCGGAGGCGCGCGCGCTCGACGGGCTCGATGCGCTGCAGATCCCCGAGCGGCAGGGGCCGATCCGCGTGCTCGGGCCGAGGCTCATCGACGCCGCCCACCGCGCGGGCGTGGAGGTGCACGTCTGGACGGTCAACGAGCCCGCTCGCATGATGGCGCTCATCGAACGCGGCGTCGACGGCATCGTCACCGATCGCGCCGATCTCGCGATCGAGACGCTCGGCTGAGTCGCTACTCGCATCGCGGCCCCCGCGTCAACCCCGCTGACGCCCCGCCCCGCCGCTTCTAGGCTGAGAGCATCGCGGCGCGCATCCGGTCTGACGGGCGGGCGGGCCGCGACCGACGTGAGGCTCGCGACGAAGGAGGACGCCATGGCGCAGATCTGGGAGCAGAACGAGGAGAAGGACCAAGACGACGAGCTCGTCGTCACCGAGCATCGCGACGACTCCGAGCCCGCCGTCGACCCCGACGAGGAGCAGGCCGTGCAGACCACCGAGGAGGATCCCCGGGCCGCGCTCGACGAGCTCGGCGAGGACGTGTCGTCGTCTGCCGCGCGTCGGGGCCACGAGGATCTCGAGGATCCCGGGCGGTAGTCGATGGCGGCCCATTCCCGGGGTGTGCTCGACGACGGCAGGGGCGAGAGCGCCAATGAGCGCGCCGATCGCAACTGGAACGAGATCCTGCAGGAGGTGCGCGTCACGCAGACGTGCACGCAGATCCTCGGCGGCTTCCTGCTCGCCGTCGCCTTCCAGCCCCGCTTCACGGAGCTCGACGACATCCAGCTGGTGCTCTACCTGACGCTGGTCTCGCTCGCCGGCGCGTCGACGCTGCTCGGGCTGTCGCTCGTCGTGGTGCACCGCCGGTTCTTCGGCAAGCGCCAGAAGGGGCGCATCGTGCGCGTGGGCAACGGTCTGTTGATGGCGAACCTCGTGGTCGTCGCACTGCTCATCGCCGGCGTGACCGGGCTGATCTTCGACTTCGCGGTGAGCCGGGGGGCGGGGCTCACCGCTCTGGCCGCGGCGCTGCTGCTGAGCATCGTGCTGTGGATCTTCGTTCCCATGGGCGGGGTCGAGGAGGAGGCTGAACCCGCTGACGAAATCGCGGGCGAGCGGGGCAGCGCCGGAGCCCGGTGAGGCGATCACGGCTCGAAGCGCTCGGGCGCTCACGCGCTGCGGGGCGATCGCGATCGGGCTGTCGAGCGTTGAGAAGCCGTGCCTCTGCGACGCCGAGGAGACGAGGCCGGAGGGAGGGCGCTCCGCTGTTCGCGGGAGCCCGGCGATCCAGCCTGTTCAGAGCATCTTCACGAGCGAGCGCTCTTCATGAAGTAGGCGGCGTTCTCGATCTCCCCCCGCTCGCGCTGCTGCTCGAGCTCTCGGATCGCCTCGAGCACCAGTTCGTGTGCCGTGACCGCCGTGCTGCTGTCGAGCACCGTTCCCTCGCGGATGCGCATGGATCCTCATTTCTCGAAGACGGGTTCTGAGCGCAGAGCCTACGGCCCGCCACCGACATTCATGCGCGCGCCGGGGCGTGTCGGTCGACTACGACGGCCGTCGCCGCGCCGCGTCGGCGTCGCCGGGCGTCGACGGTTTCGAGAAAGCAGCGGATCTGGCATCGTGGTGGCCATGAGCGCGAATGCCACGATGCGAGCCGCCGTCCAGAGCTCCTTCGGGGGCCCCGAGGTCCTCGAGGTCGTCGATGTGCCCCGCCCTGAGCCGCGACCGAACGAGATCCTCGTGCGCGTTCGCGCTGCGAGCCTCAACCCCACCGACTGGAAGCACCGATCGGCCGAGGGTTTCATCGGCGACCCGCCGTTCGTGCTCGGGTGGGACCTGTCGGGCGTGGTCGAAGCCGTCGGCATCGGGGTCGCGCGCTTCCGGCCGGGCGATGAGGTGTTCGGCATGCTGTCCTACCCGTTCGACCACGGCTCCCACGCCGAGTATGTCGCAGCACCCGCACGGGTGTTCGTGAAGAAGCCCGCCCCGCTCAGTCACGTCGAAGCGGCGGCGCTGCCGCTGGTCGCGCTGACCGCGTGGCAGGCGCTCATCGACTATGCGGATCTGCAGCCCGGGCACCGCGTGCTGATCCACGCCGCCGCCGGAGGAGTGGGGCACGTCGCCGTTCAGATCGCCAAGGCGCGAGGGGCGTTCGTGCTCGGCACGGCCAGCGCGGCCAAACACGACTTCTTGCGGGGCTTGGGCGTCGACGAGACCATCGATTACCGCGCACAGGATTTCGCCGAGGTCGCCCGGGGTGCTGATGTCGTCTTCGACACCGTCGGCGGCGACACCTCGATCCGGTCCGTGCAGACCCTCCGCCCCGGCGGCACGGTCGTCTCGACGCTGCCGATGGGCTCCGACGACTTCGATCGTGAGGCGGAGCGGCTGGGGGTGCGAGCGGTGCGGATGCTCGTCGACTCGTCACGCGCCGACCTGGGCTCGATCGTCGCGCTGGTCGAGACCGGTCGACTGCGCCCCGCGGTCGCCGAGACCTTCCCCCTCGAGCGGATCGCCGAGGCGCACCGCCTCGGCGAGACCGGCCGCACCACGGGCAAGATCGTCATCACCGAGGAGTAGCGCGGCACGGCGATGCCCGCACGCGGGCGCCGGGGCCAGTGCCTCGTGCCCGGCTCGTCAGGCCTCTGCCTCGGTGTCTGCGACGCGGTCGCGGGGCTCCTGCGGCTCGGGCGGCGGGCACGTCAGGTGCGTCGGCTTGCCCGGCCCGCCTCGGTCGATGCGGTGCTGCTTCATCGATCGCCCGCAGATGGGGCACTTCGGATCGGCCGGCGGCACATACGGCGGCTCGTTGCGGTCGCCGAGCTGCGCCGGCCCCTCGAACTGGTAGAGGAACCGCTGGATCGCCGCGTACGCGCCCGGCACCCCGTCGTAGGGGGTCTGGTGCCAGAGGTGACGCTTCTTGCGTTTTTGTTCGCCCACGAACGAAATGCTAGCAGGTTCATTCGTGCACGAACGAGGTAGGATGGCGGCATGCAGGATCTTCCCGACGACGCGCTCGAACTCGACCGGCAGGTCTGCTTCGCGCTCGCGGTCGCCAGTCGAAGCGTGATCGGCGTCTACCGACCGATCCTCGAGCCGCTCGGGCTCACGCACCCGCAGTACCTCGTGATGCTGGCGCTCTGGGGCGACGCCCCCCTGCGCTTCGGCGCGATCGCCGAGATGCTGCGCCTCGATCCCGCCACCCTCTCGCCGATCATCAAGCGGCTCGAGCACTCCGGGCTCATCGAGCGCGTGCCCGTCGAGGGCGACGAGCGCACCTTCGAGATCGTGCCCACCGAGCGAGGTCGTGCGCTCCGCGAGCAGGCGCTCTCCGTGCCGCCCGCGGTCGTCGAGCGGCTCGGCCTGCCGGTCGAGCGCCTGCTCGCCCTGCGCGACGAACTCACCGCCATCATCGAGGCCGTCGACGGCGCACGCGAGGGCACGGGGCGCTGATCCGCGTTCGCACCGCACCGATCCGCGAGACACTCGGCCCCGGTCCGTCGCCCCCGCAGCTCCGCAGTCGCGGCACCGGTTCGGTTCCGCTTGTTAGCATGCCCCCATGGGCATCGCACTCGAGAACGTCGGCATCGCGGTTCGCGACATCGAGGCCGCGGTCGCGTTCTTCACCGATCTCGGCCTCGCGCTCGTCGGCCGGGACACGATCAGCGGCGAATGGGCGGACACCGCGGTCGGCCTCGACGGCAACCGCGCGAAGATCGCCCTGCTGCAGACTCCCGACGGCCTCGGGCGACTCGAGCTCTTCGAATACCTCCACCCCGAGGCGGTCGAGACCCCGCCCGCGCAGCCCAACGAGATCGGCATGCACCGGGTCGCCTTCTCGGTCGACGACATCGACGAGGCCCTCGCCGTCGCGGCGAAACACGGCTGCCGCCCGCTGCGCGGCGTCGCGGACTACGAGGGCGTCTACCGGCTCACCTACCTGCGCGGTCCCAGCGGCATCCTCGTGATGCTCGCGCAGGATCTGCGGAAGGGCTGAGCGGCCGGCGCGCGCGAGGCTCCGTCACTCGGCCGCGCCCGAGGCGATCCGCAGCGCCAGCCCCGTGAGCGAATCGGGGTGCGCGGCCAACTCCGCGGGGGTGCCGGCGAAGACGAGGCGCCCGCCGTCGACACCGGCGCCCGGCCCGATGTCGATCACGTGATCGGCCTCGGCGACCACGCGCAGATTGTGCTCCACCACCACGAGCGTCGCGCCGCCCTCCACGAGCTCGGCGAAGAGCGCGTTGATGCGATCCACGTCGCCCGGGTGCAGGCCCGTCGTCGGCTCGTCGAGCACGATGCGCTCACGAGAGAGATCCGTCACGCCGCTGAGGTGCTTCGCGAGCAGCAGTCGCTGCTTCTCGCCGCCCGAGAGCGTGTCGAGCGACTGACCGACCGCGACGTAGCCGAGGCCCACCCGGTCGAGCCAGCGCATCTTCGCGGCGATCTCGTCGCGGTCGCCGAACAGCCGGGCGACCTCTTCCGCGGTCATCGTCAGCACGTCGGCGATCGTGCGCCCTTCGACGCGCACCGACAGCGCCCGCTCGTTGAACCGCTCCCCGCCGCACTCGTCGCAGGGGGTGGCCACGTCGTCGAGGAACGCGAGCTCGGTGGTGATGTAGCCCTTGCCGCGACATGCCGGGCAGGCGCCCTTCGAGTTGAAGCTGAACCACGCGGGCGCGAGCCCCGACTCGTCCGAGAACACCCGCCGCGCGTCGTCGGCGACGCCCAGCACGCTGAGCGAGGTGGATCGCACACCGCCCCGCAGCGGATCCTGACCCACCACCGCGAACTCGGGGTGCTGCCGCGGCAGCTCATCGGTGGCGAACGAGCTCTTGCCCGACCCCGCGACGCCCGTCACCGCGGTCAGCACCCCGAGCGGCACCGCGGCGTCGAAGCCGGCGAGGTTGTGGGCGCTCGCCCGCTCGACGAGCACCTCGCCGGAGGGGCGGCGCGGCGCGTGGGCGAGGCGCAGCGGACGCGCGAGCAACCGGCCGGTGAGAGTGTCGCTCTGCCGCAGCTCGGCGGGGGTGCCCTCGAACTGCACCTCGCCGCCGCGGGATCCCGCGCCGGGGCCCATGTCGACCACGTGGTCGGCGACGCGGATCACCTGCGGGTGGTGCTCCACCACCAGCACCGTGTTGCCCGCGTCGCGCAGGCGGATGAGCAGCTGATTGAGGCGCTGCACATCGGCCGGGTGCAGCCCCGTCGACGGCTCGTCGAACACGTAGGTGACGTCGGTGAGGGCGCTGCCCAGGTGGCGCACGATCTTCACGCGCTGCGCCTCGCCGCCCGAGAGGGTCGACGATTCGCGGTCGAGCGACAGATAGCCGAGGCCGACCGAGACTAGCGCGTCGAGCGTGCGGCGGATGCCGGCCAGCGCGGGTTCCACGCGGGCGTCGGAGAAGCCGTCGAGCAGGCGGCGCAGCTCGGCGACCGACATCGCGGTCCAGTCGACGATCGAACGCCCGTCGATGAGGCTCGCGCGCGCCGCCGCGTTGACGCGGGCGCCGCCGCACTCGGGGCACACCCGCTGGGCGGTGAGCCGATCGAGCTCCTCCCGCACCGGCTTCGAGATCTTCGATGGGCGGTTCTTCACGTACACGTCGCGCATGCGGGTGACGACGCCGTCGAAGCGCGCGGTCTTCGGGAATCGCGGATCCGGGTTCGGCAGCTTCAGCTGGTCGGCGTAGAGGAAGAGATCCATCTCGTCGTCGGTGTAGTCCTTCAGCGGTTTCTCGCGGTCGAACAGGCCGCAGTAGGCGAAGCGCTTCCACCGGTAGACGCCGGGCCTGAACTGGCTGAAACGCACCGGCCCCTCGTCGATGCTCTTCTCGGGGTCGATGAGCTCGTCGATGTCGATGTCGACCACCGTGCCGAGGCCCTCGCAGACCGGGCACATGCCGCTCGGGTCGTTGAACGAGTAGGCGGGGGAGTAACCCGCGTTCGGCTCGCCGATCCGCGAGAAGACGAGGCGCAGCAGGGGTGCGGTGTCCGAGGCGGTCGACACGGTCGACCGCGCGTTGCCCGTGAACCGGCGCTGGTCGATGAGCGCCGTGAAGGTGAGGCCGCTCATCGACTGCACCTCGGGCGCGGCGAGCTGCGGCAGCCGGTTGCGCACGAAGCTCGGGTAGGAGTCGTTCACGAGGCGCTGCGCCTCGGCCGCGATCGTGTCGAGCACGAGCGACGACTTGCCCGAGCCCGAGACGCCCGTGAACACGGTCAGCGCCTTCTTGGGCACCTCGAGGCTCACGTCGCGAAGGTTGTTGGTCGCAGCGCCGACCGCGCCGATGCACTCGCCTGGACCCCCCGTGCCGTTCATGGCTCGATCCTAGGCGGCTGCGCTGCTTCGCACACCGATCGACGTTCGAGCACCCCGATCCGACGGATCGGGGTGCTCGAACGTCGATCGGTGCGCTGGGGGCGTGGCGGCGGGCGGAGGGTCGGTGCGCTGGGCGGTGCGCTGGGGGCGTGGCGGCGGGCGGAGGGTCGGTGCGCCGGGCGGTGCGCCGGGCGGGGCGGTGGGGCGGTGGACGGGGGCCGGCGCGCGGGTGTCAAGGCCTGGCCCCGCGGTGCGATCTTCTGCAGACTGGTGGAGATATCTGCGATGGAGGGAGCAGCGATGGGCGAGCAGGAACACGGCGACGTGCGGTCGGTCGAGGATCTCGACCTGCAGCGGTATCTGGGCCTCTGGTACGAGTTGGGGCGGCTGCCGCTGCGCTTCGAGGACGACGGCGCGCGCGACGTGACCGCCGAGTACTCGCTGCGCGACGACGGCACGGTGCGCGTCGACAACCGCTGCATCGACGCCGAGGGTGCGCCGACGCAGGCCCTCGGGCAGGCCGAGCCCGACGAGGACCACGCCGGCCGGCTGCGGGTCAGCTTCCTGCCCGAGGGGCTGCGGTGGATCCCCTTCACTCGCGCCGACTACTGGGTGCTGCGCGTCGACCCCGACTATCGCCACGCGCTCGTCGGCACGCCCGATCGCAAGCACCTCTGGCTGCTCGCGCGCGAGCCCCGCGTCGACGAGTCGACGGAGCGGGAGCTGCTCGCAGAGGCTCGACGGCAGGGCTTCGACCTCGGTCGCTGGATACGCCCCGAGCAGTCGGGCGCCCGCGTCACCGATGAGCAGCTCGCCCGGCAGACCGATCGCTGACCGAAGAGAAACCCAGGAGGAACCATCATGACCCCCGATCCCTTCGAGACCCCCGCCGATGTGCCCGAGGCCGACCTGCTCGATCAGCTCGCGCCGGTCGACCCGAGCGATGAGGAGCCGGATCCCGAACCGCTCTCGACCGCCGCCGAGCCGGTGAGCGAGGTCGACTGGGTGGAGCAGCAGCGAGCGGTGCCGCTCGACGACGAGCCGGAAGAGACGGGCGCCGAGCAGTAGCGTCGCAGGGGCGGCGCCGTGAGCCGGGCGCGCGAGAGGAACGCGGAGAGCGGTGCGCGGAGCGAGGACGGCCTCGCTCCGCCCCTCGCTTATAGCGCATCGCCGCGCGCTGGGGGAAGGCCCTGGCGCGCCCGTCGGCTCTGGATAGGCTGAACCCATGGCGAAGCAGGGGCGGCAACACGGCACGGAGGATGCGCGCAAGGGCGGTATCGCAGGCCTCGCGCAGCGGGCGATCGCTGGGGCGCTGCGGCTCAGGATCGTGAGATCCTATCTGCTCTACAGCGAGCACCGCGGCACGATGCTGGCCGACAGCATCACCTACCGCGCCCTGTTCAGCGTCTTCGCGGCGGTGCTGCTGGGCTTCTCGCTCGCGGCGCTGTGGCTCGGGGGCAACCCCGACGCCATGAACGCCCTCACCGGGGCGCTCGAGAACTTCCTGCCGGGCCTGACCGACGTCGTCGACCCGGAGAGCATCGACGCGCCGGCAGGCTTCACGGTGGTGGGTGTGATCTCGCTGCTCGGCCTCGTGGGCGCGGCGATCAGCGCCATCGCGAGTCTGCGCACCGCGCTGCGGGTGCTCGCGGATCAGCTGCACGACGACGGCTTCTTCCTGTGGGTGCTGCTGCGCAACCTGCTGGTCGGCATCGTGTTCGGCGGCCTGCTGGTGGCCGCCGCGGTGATGAGCATGGTCGCCTCCGTCGGCATCGACGCGGTCGCCTCGTGGTTCGGCCTCTCCGACGGCGACGCCGTCTCGGGTGCGCTCACCCGCGTCGTCGGCGTGATCGTGGTGTTCGTGATCGACACCGTCGCGATCGTGGTGGTCTTCCGGCTGCTCTCCGGGGTGCGGGCCCCCGCTCGGGCGCTCTGGGTCGGCGGTATGATCGGCGGTGTCGGGCTGACCGTGCTGCAGGAGCTCTCGGGCCTCTTCGTGCGCGGGGCCACCTCGAACCCGCTGCTCGCCTCGTTCGCGGCCCTCATCGCCCTGCTGCTGTGGTTCAACCTGTCGGCGCAGGTGATCCTCATCGCCAGCAGCTACATCATCACGGGCGCCGACGAGGCCCGTGACCGGGTGCGCGTCAAGTACGGCGCGAGCACGCTCGCGCAGCGCCGACGGCAGCGGGCGGAGGACGCGCTGCAGGCCGCGACCCGCGAACTGCGCGCGGCCCGCGCGGCCGAGCGCGAGGAGGCCGGCCGCGATCCCGACCCCGGGGCGGGATCCGCCGCCGATTCGCCCCCGCTGCGCTGACCCGAATCGGGGCGCGCACCATCGGGGGTCCGCGGCGGTCTTGCCCCGCTGCGCCCTCCGCTGCTCTCTGCTGCGCCCCCAGCTGCGCTGAGCCGCAGCCGGCACCCGGATCGGGCGGGCGATCAGCCCCGCGCGTCGCGCAGCCGATCCAGGATCGCGGCGATGCGGCGGTCGCGGGTCTCGGCGCGCTTCGCCTCGACGACGGAGCGCGCGTGCTCCTTGCGACGCGACGGGGCGAGTGCGTCGAAGGCGGCGCGCAGTCCCGGCTGCGCGTCGAGCGCCACCGCGAGATCGTCGGGCAGCTCGACGGCGCGCTCGACGGTGTCGAGCTCGACGAGGGCGGTGACGGTGTCGCCGATCTCCACGCCGAGCTCGGCGCGGGCGGCCTTCGACAGGCCGATGAGGTTCTTGCCGCCCATCGACGCGAGTCGCAGCCTGGCGGAGCGGCCTCCGATGGTGACGCGCACGGCCGCCCGTCTGCCGCCGCCGAGCGCCGCCACCTGCTCGTCGTCGAGCTCGATCGCGGTGGCCGGCCCCCGGGGCTCGAGCGTGGTGTCGATCTGCAGTGCCATGCGCTCATGCTACGCGTGCGGCGCCGCGACGCCTACAGTTGAGGGCATGTGCTCGAGCTACGGATTCGGAGGCGGCCCCCACGGGCTCGGGCTCACCTTCGACCTGCCGCCCATGCACGAGCCCGACAGCCGCCTGCTGCTCGAGGCGTGGGCGCGCGAGCAGCGGGGCCGGGCCCGCATCACCGGGCGCCGAGCCCGCAACCTCAACCCGATCATCCACCGCGGGTACGGCGAGCGCACCGTCGAGCTCGGCTGGTGGTGGCTCCACAGCGGCGGGGAGCCGGCGCCCTACAGCGCGTTCAACTCCCGGGACGACACCCTGCTGCGCAAGTGGCGGTCGCCGTTCCAGCGACGGGCGATCGTGCCCGCGCACTGGTACATCGAGCGCGGCACGCCGTTCGCGCTGCCCGGCGACGAGCTGTTCGGGATCGCCGCGATCGTCACCCCCGTTCACCGCGGCGATGGGCACGCGTTCATGAGCTACTCGCTCGTCACCCGCGACGCGGTCGGGGCGGCGGCCGACACCCACCCGCGCATGCCGCTGCTGCTGCCGCGCGGCATGCACGACGAGTGGCTCGATCCCTGGCGCCCCGGTGACGCCGCCCTCCTCGGGGCGGCCGTGGCGGGGTCCGAGGAGCTGTCGCTCGCGGTGCGGGCGATCGGGGAGCGGGGCTGGGCGGATCCCGAGCCGCCCGTCGGGCAGGCTCCCGTCGGTGCCGTCGGTGCCGTCGGTGCCGTCGGTGCTGTCAATGCCGCCGATGCCGCCGCCTCCGTCGAGGCCTCCGATGCCGCGGGAGAGTACCCGCGATCCGCCGCCCCGACCCTCTTCTGAGGCGTCCCTCCGAACGCGGGGCGCCGAACCGCCGCCCCGGCGCCGCAGCGGTCGTCCGGCGCTCCGCGTCCGGAGTTCTCCTCGCCCGCGCCGATAGGCTGAGCGCGGAGACGGAGCCCGCTCGGCTCCGCTCACACGCGAGACGCTGGAGGAAGCACACATGACGGATCAGGCGGGGCAGCGACCCGAGCAGGCGGCGCTCGAGGCGGCGCTGCGCACCACGGTCGAGGCGCAGTTCGCGCGCACGATGGAGGATCTGCGGCGCCTCGTGCGCGTCCCATCGGTCTCGTGGCCGGCCTTCGACCCGGCCCACGTGGCGCAGAGCGCGGAGGCCATCGCCGAACTGCTGCGCGACACCGGAGTGTTCGACGTGGTCGACATCCGCCGCGCGCCCGTCGCGGACGGCGAGGGCGTCGAGGGCGCCGATCCCGAGCTCGGCCAGCCCGCCGTCGTCGCCTGGCGCGAAGCCCGCAACGGCCGCCCGACCGTGCTGCTCTACGCCCACCACGACGTGCAGCCGCCCGGCCGCGACGACGACTGGCTCACGCCGCCCTTCGAACCGACCGAGCGCGACGGCCGCCTCTTCGGGCGCGGCGCCGCCGACGACAAGGCCGGCGTGATGGCCCACATCGGCGCGATCCGCGCGCTCGCCGCCGCGGCCGAGGCCGAGGGGCGCGACCTCGATCTCGGCATCGCGATCTTCACCGAGGGCGAGGAGGAGTGGGCCTCGCAGTCGTTCGGCAACTTCCTGCGCGAGAACCGCGAGCTGCTCGCCGCCGACGCGATCATCGTCGCCGACTCGAGCAACTGGGACACCGAGACGCCCGCGCTCACCGTCGCCCTGCGCGGCGCGGTCGCCTTCAACATGAGCGTGCGCACCCTCGACCACGCCCTCCACTCCGGCATGCACGGCGGGGCCGTGCCCGACGCGATGCTCGCGACCGTGCGCCTGCTCGACACCCTCTGGAACGCCGACGGCTCCGTCGCGGTCGACGGCCTCATCAGAGCCGACATCGACACCCCCGAGTACGACGAGGCGCGCCTGCGCGAGGAGTCGGGCCTGCTCGACGGGGTGAGCCCCATCGGACGCGGCGAGATCCTCAGCCGCGTCTGGGCGCAGCCCGCGATCACGATCACCGGCATCGACGCACCCGACGTGGCGAACGCCTCCAACACCCTGATCCCGAGCGTGCGCGTGCGGGTGAGCGCCCGCATCGCCCCGGGGCAGGATCCCGCGGCCGCCTACGCGGCCATCACGAAGCACCTCGCGGATCGCGCGCCGTACGGCGCCCGCGTCGAGTTCGAGGGCGGCGACCTCGGCCAGGCGTTCCTCGTCGACACGAGCGGCTGGGCGGTGTCCGAGGTGCGCGGCGCGATGGCCGACGCCTGGCAGCGCGAGCCCGTCGACATCGGGGTGGGCGGGTCGATCCCGTTCATCGCCGAGCTCGTCGAGGAGTTCCCGGCCGCGCAGATCCTCGTCACCGGGGTCGAGGATCCCGACGGGCGAGCCCACAGCCCCAACGAGTCGCTGCACATCGAGTCGTTCCGCAGGTCGCTGCTCACCGAGGCGCTGTTCCTCGCTCGGCTCGACGCGCGCGCGGGCTGACCCGCCCCGCGTCAAGACGAGCGTGGCCCCCGATCATCACGATCGGGGGCCACGGCCGTCTCGCTGCGAAGCGCTCAGTGCTTGTGCTGGGGGCCGCCCGGCGGCTCCTCGCCGGCTACGGGCACCTCGTCGGTGCGCGGACCGCCCTGCGCCCGCAGCAGGTCGCGGATCTCGGTGAGCAGCTCGGTCTCGGTGGGCGCCACCGGAGGCTGCTCGGGCTCGGGCCGACGCAGCTTGTTCATGGGCAGCACGAACACGAAGTAGACCACCGCCGCGACGATCACGAAGTTGATGAGCGCACCGATCAGCGCGCCGAACGCGATCGTGCCTCCGCCCGGCAAGCCGACCTGCATGGCGTTGTCGAGCGAGTCGGCCTTGAACACGACTCCGATGATCGGATTGATGAGCGAGTCGACGACCCGCTCCACGACGGTGTTGAACGCCGCGCCGATGACCACGGCGACCGCGAGGTCGATCACGTTGCCCCGCAGCAGGAACTCCTTGAAACCCTTGAACATAAGCCCTTCCCCACTCGATGATGCCGATGCTTCGAGAAAAACGTTAGTGCACGGCGGCCCGGAACGGCCGGATCCCGCGCGACGACGGTCGCGCGGGATCCGGGTGCGCCGGGCTCCGAAGTTGGTGACCCGGCTGAATGACAGGGTTACATGCAGGCCATCGCGTCATCCATCGCGGCGTCGAAGTACTCCTCCATGAGCGCGCTCATGTCCTCGCCCGCGGCGCTCGTGGGGTCGGTGGCGAAGAGGTAGAAGCGCTCGTAGACCGCACGGTTGGGGCTGTCGATCTCGGAGAGCTGGCGGTAGGCGTCGAGCAGCTCCGGCGGCACCTCTGCGCCGGTCGCGCCCTCGCTCGCCGTGGCGACCGCGTCGATCGCGGCGCAGAACTCGGGGGAGCGGTCGCCCGCGGTGGCGCCGGGCGACTCCTCGACGCCGGGTTCCTCGGTGAGCGCGTCGAAGTCGGTCGAATCCTCGAGCTCCTGGGTGGTCTGCTCGAGCTGAGAGAGCGACTCGTTCGCGACCGACACGGCCGTGGCGGCGATGATGATCGAGAAGATCACGGCGATGACGGTGATCGCGAGGCTCACATAGCCGATGATGGTGCCCGCGAGTGCGAAGCCGCGACCGCGCTCACCGGTCTTCTTGATCTGACCGAGCGCGATGTGGCCGCAGATGATGCCGGCGAGGCTCACGAAGAACGAGGCGATGAACGCGACGATCGCGAGCGTGTTCATGGGCGCCTGCGGCGCGGTCGGGTAGCCGGCGCCGGGTGCGGGCTGCTGAGGCGGCAGCGGCGGAGCCGGCGGCGCGGCGTCGAACCGCTGCGGCTGGCTCTGCGGCAGCGCCGTGGTGGGCTGCTGGTCGGCGCTCTGCCCGCCTTCGAACTGGGGCAGGGCCGTGGTGGGCTGCTGACCGCCGTCGGCCTGCGGCGTCACCGTCGTCGGCTGCGCATCGGCGTCGGAGAAGCTCGGCTGCTCGGGCTGCGCCGGCGGAACCGGCGGTGCAGGGGGAGCCGGGGGCACGGGGGGTACCGGCGGTGCCGGGGTCTCGGGCGGGGTCGGCTTTCCGGGATCGTTCGTTTCAGACATGGCCGCTACAGCTCCTTCAATCTTTCGCGGAGACCCGGGTGCGGCCGCCGGCGGCGGCTGGATCGCGGATCCGCTGTGTCAATCGCGCGCGAGCCGAGGCCGACCCCCACGCAGACCATCCTATGCGGAGCGTGCGACAGGTGTTCCCGAGGTGCGGCATCGCACGGGCCCGGCTGGGGGTCGAGGGGGTAGCGTTGGGGGCATGGAGTTTATCGGCGCGATGCCCACGGTCGACCTCACCTACTCCGACGTCTTTCTGGTGCCGCGGCACTCGGACGTCGGCAGCCGGCTGGGCGTCGACCTCACCCCGACCGACGGCACCCCGGCGACGCTGCCGCTCGTCGCGGCGAACATGAACTCGGTCGCGGGCCCGCGGCTCGCGGCGGTGCTCGCCCGTCGCGGCGGTCTGGCCGTGCTTCCGCAGGATCTCGCGCCCGACGACACCGAGCGCGCGATCCGCTGGGTGAAGCGCCAGCCGGTCGCCACCGACACCCCGATCGTGCTGCCCCCGCAGGCGACGGCCGCCGCCGCGCTGCGGCTGATCCCGCGCGCCGAGGGCCAGGCGGTGGTCGTGGCGGATCGCCCCGACGAGCACTCTGCGGTGCGGGCATCGGGGATCCGCGGCGTCCTCTCTGCCGCCAGGCTCGCGTCGGTGCCGTCCGATGCGCAGCTGGGCGACCTGGTGATCGCCCCCGCACCGCTGCTCGAGGCCGACGACCTGGAGGATCCACGTGCGGCATTCGACGCGGTCTCGTCGGCGATCGAGGGAGGGGCTGCGGCGTCGGGCGAGGACCCGCACGGCGTCGACCTGCACGGGGTCGAGCCGCACCCCGCCGAGGCGGTGTGCGTGGTGAGCGGCGCGTCGCTCATCGGCACCCTCTCGCGCCGTTCCGCGCTGCGGCGCACCATCTACCGCCCCGCGCTCGACCGCGACGGGCGGCTCGCCGTCGCGGTGGCCGTGGGGATCAACGGCGACGTCGCCGCGAAGGCCCGCGCCCTCGCCGCCGCCGGTGCCGACGTGCTCGTGATCGACACCGCGCACGGGCACCAGGCGGGCATGATCCGCGCCATCCGCACCGTGGCCGATCTCGGACTCGGGCTGCCGATCGTGGCGGGCAACGTCGTCACCGCCGACGGGGTGAACGACCTCGTCTCGGCCGGTGCCACGATCCTGAAGGTAGGCGTCGGCCCCGGCGCGATGTGCACCACCCGCATGATGACGGCCGTGGGCCGCCCGCAGTTCTCGGCCGTGCTCGAGACGGCGCAGGCCGCCCGTGAGCTCGGCGCGCACGTCTGGGCGGACGGCGGCGTGCGCTACCCGCGCGACGTCGCGCTCGCGCTCGCGGCCGGCGCGGCATCGGTGATGATCGGGTCCTGGTTCGCGGGCACCGCCGAGTCGCCGGGCGAGCTGCGCACCGATCCCGAGGGCCGCCAGTACAAGGAGTCGTGGGGCATGGCGTCGACGAAGGCCGTGCAGGGCCGGTTCGGCGGGCTCGACGCCTACGAGCGGGCGCGCAAGGAGCTCTTCGCCGAGGGCATCTCGTCGTCGAAGATCTACCTCGATCCGCTGCGTCCGAGCGTCGAAGATCTGATCGACATGATCACCTCGGGCGTGCGCTCCTCGTTCACCTACGCCGGAGCGGACTCGCTGCGCGAGTTCCACGTGCGCGCCCGGGTCGGTCTGCAGTCGGCCGCGGGCTACGAGGAGGGCAAGGCGCTGCCGGTCTCTTGGTAGGGCTCGGGATGCGATCGCACCGGGCTCGCAGCACCGCCGAATAGGATGGGGGAGTCGGCGCGCACCGCCGACCGCGACACCGATCACGACACGAGGAGCACCGGTGAAGTACATCTCGACCCGCGGCGGCATGGAGCCGGCACCCTACAGCGCGATCCTGCTGGAGGGGCTCGCCACCGACGGCGGCCTGGTCGTGCCCCAGACGGTGCCGCGGCTCACCGCCGAGCAGCTCGAGGCGTGGCGCTCGCTCAGCTACCCCGAGCTCGCGACCGAGGTGCTCGGCATCTTCGCCACCGACATCCCCCGCGAAGACCTCGCGCGCATGTGCCGCGCGGCCTACAACCCCGAGAACTTCGTGGCCGAAGAGATCGTGCCCGTCACGCAGCTCGAGGCGGGCATCTCGCTCGTCGGTCTCTCCGAGGGCCCCACGCTCGCGTTCAAGGACATGGCGATGCAGTTCCTCGGCCAGTCGCTCGAGTACGTGCTCGCCAAGACCGATCGCGCGCTCAACATCATCGGCGCCACCTCGGGCGATACCGGATCGGCCGCCGAGTACGCGCTGCGCGGCAAAGACGGCATCGCGGTGTTCATGCTCTCTCCCCAGGGTCGCATGAGCGATTTCCAGCGCGCGCAGATGTACTCGCTCGCCGACGACAACATCCACAACATCGCGGTGAAGGGCGTGTTCGACGACTGCCAGAACCTCGTGAAGGCGCTCTCGGGCGACCTCGAGTTCAAGCGAGCCCACGAGCTCGGCACCGTCAACTCGATCAACTTGGGCCGCATCAGCGCACAGGTCGTCTACTACTTCTGGGCGTGGCTGCGCGCGAGCGACGGCGCGGCCGCCGAGGATCGCGCCTCGTTCGAGGTCTCGGTCACGGTGCCGTCGGGCAACTTCGGCAACATCTTCTCGGGATACCTCGCGAAGGCGATGGGCGTGCCGATCCGCCGGCTCGTGCTCGCCGCCAACGAGAACAACGTGCTCGACGAGTTCTTCCGCACCGGTGTCTACGCGCCGCGCGGCGCCGCCGACACCCACGCCACCTCGAGCCCCTCGATGGACATCTCGAAGGCGTCGAACCTCGAGCGCTTCGTGTTCGAGGTGGTCGGCCGCGACCCCGAGCGTCTCGCGGCGGCCTGGCAGGAGCTCGCCGAGACGGGGCGCATCGACCTCACCGCCGAGCTGGCCCGCTTCGAGGCGGAGTTCGGTTTCCAGAGCGGCACGAGCACGCACGCGGATCGCGTGGCGACGATCAAGTCGGTCTTCGACGCGAGCGGAACGGTGATCGACCCGCACACCGCCGACGGTGTGAAGGTCGCCCGAGAGTTCGTCGAGCCGGGCGTGCCGATGCTCGTGCTCGAGACCGCGAAACCGGCGAAGTTCCCCGAGATCGTGCTCGAGGCGACGGGGCAGCGCATCGGCATGCCCGAGCACCTCGCCGACCTGCTCTCGCTGCCGCAGCGCGTCACCGAGATGAGCGGCGACGAGGACGAGCTGCGCGCCTTCATCGCCGAGCACGCTGTCGAGCGCTGAGCGCGGGCGGCGGATCCCGCACCGGCCTCCCGCGTGGGCCGCGGTGCGATCCCGTGATGTCGGAGGCACCCCGTAAGGTGGAGGGCACGGACCAGACGGCGGGAGGCTGACATGTTCGGTGGACGATCGCGGCGAGAGCTGGAGCATCGGGTCGCGAGGCTCGAGCGCAGCGCCGGAGCACCCGAGAGCCCGGTCGCGCGGGCGAAGCAGCTGGCGCGCGCGGGCGGGGCTTGGGGCGACAGCTTCGGGCTGCTCGCGACGCGGTCGCTGCAGATCATCATCGTGCTCGTGCTCACCGCGGGTGTCGTGATCGGCATGCGCACCCTATCGACGGTCGTGATCCCGATCCTGCTCGCGCTGATCTTCGCGAGCACCTTCTCTCCAGTAATGACCTGGTTGCGGGCCCATCGCGTACCCTCGGCGCTCGCGACGGTGCTCGTGCTGCTGACGATCGTGCTCCTGCTCACCGGGATCGGCTGGCTCATCGTGTGGGCGGTGCGCGATCAGTGGGACGAACTTTCGGCCCAAGCCCAGGACGGTTTCGCGCAGGTGCTCGATTGGCTGCGCACACTGCCGTTCATGCCCGACGACGCGCAGCTGCACGAGTGGTGGGATCAGATCGCCGACTTCCTTACGAGTGCCCAGTTCGGCTCGGGAGCGCTCGCGGGCGTCGGCGTGGTCACGAACTTCGTGACGGGCCTCGTCCTCATGATCGTCGTGCTGTTCTTCTTCCTGAAGGACGGTCCGCGGATCTGGCGCTTCCTGCTGCGCCCCTTCGAGGGCGAAGCGCTGGCGCGCGCCGAGCGGGCTGGCGATAAGACGGTGCAGACGCTGGGCCACTACGTGCGCGGCACGGCTGGCGTCGCCGCGGTCGACGCGATCGGCATCGGAATCGGGCTCGTCGTGCTGCAGGTGCCGCTCGCGCTGCCGCTCGCGGTGCTCGTCTTCGTGCTCTCCTTCATCCCCCTCGTCGGTGCCACGCTGGCGGGGATCCTCGCCGCGCTCGTAGCGCTCGTCGCGAACGGCCCGCTCAGTGCGGTGCTGGTCGTCGGTGTCGTGGTGCTCGTCAACCAGTTGGAGGGCAACTTCCTGCAACCGGTGCTCATGGGGCGTGCGCTCAAGCTTCACCCGCTCGTCATCCTGCTGGCCCTGACCATCGGCACGGTGCTGAGCGGCATCCTGGGTGCGGTGCTCGCGGTGCCGATCGCTGCGGTGGCCTGGGGCATCATCCAGGTGTGGGACGGGCCCGACCTGCCCGCGAAGGCGTTCAGGCCTAAACCCGGCGAGGTGTGAGCGGAGAGGCGATCGCCGGGCGTTCCCGCGGTCTGCCGCGTACTGCAGAGGGGAAGCCGAGGTACAGCGGGGTGCTAATATCTGTACATGGTTCAAGTTCAGACACCGTTTCATTCGACGCTGCGCAGAGGTCTCGGTCTGCTGCTCGCCACCGCAGCGCTGCTCGGTGCCGCGGTGCTGGCTCAGCCCGCCGCTGCGCAGGCCGATCCCGTGCCTGATGTATCGACCTCGACCAGCATCGCCACGATCCTGGCGCCGACGACCTACGGCAACCCGTCCTTCTTCACGGTAACGGTGTCGCTCTCCGGCCCCGCGATGCTCAGCGGCGAACCAGTGGTGATCGAGGCCGGTGGCGTCGTCGTGGGGACCGGGACGCTCGGCTACGCGGGGAGCGGTGAGTTCCTAGCGCTCGTCGCAGTGCTGGATCTTGCCGCCGGCGACCACGATCTGATCGCGCGTTTCGCGGGCAAGGCCGGCGACGCTTCGTTCCCGGCGCGCGCTCTGCCCTCCGAGAGTGCGGCGCTCCCCGTCACGGTGGCCCAGGCCCCGAGCAGCACCGCGATCACGAGTTCTCCCGCCTGGGCGGGAGCATTCGCCCCGATCGATGTCGCGGCGCAGGTGACCTCGCCGACGGTCGGGTTGAGCGGCCGGGCCGCACTGCTCGCAGACGGCGTCGAACTGGCCTCGGCCGAACTGCAGCCGAACGGTGCGGTGGTGTTCGCCGACGTCGCCGCACCCGCGGCGACTGCCGAACTCACCGTCGCCTATCTCGGCGACGCTGCGGGCAACTTCGCGCCATCGCAGTCGGCGGCGGCGCCGCTGGTGGTCGTTCCGCACGCGACTACGACGACGCTCACCCTGTCGCCCACCGCAGCCCACGTGGGCGACACTGTCGAGTTTGCAGTCGTGGTGAGCAATGTCGACCGGTCAGTACCCACCGACCCCCGGGGTGACGTCGAGCTGCTGGTCGACGGAGTCGTGGCGTTCACGATCCCGGCCGCCGACGATCTCGATCCCGAGACGGGCGACGGTGAGGCGCGGTTCAGCGTCGACACCGCGCAGCTCCCGTTCGGGGAGCACGAGGTGTCGGCCCGTTTCGTGCCGCAGACCGGCTTCCTCGACTCGCGCAGCGCCACCGTGGCGCTCGATGTGCTCAGCCGGCAGACCCGTCTCGCGGTGAGCGCCGAGCTGCTGCGGGCCACCCCCTCTCGCCCCGCGGTCGTGGAGGTCGGGGTCGAGCCGGTGATGGGCGATCCTGGTGCGCAGGGCAGACAGGGGGTGCTCGCTGCGCCGGCCGCGCCCCGTGCGCAGCCGGTGACGGGCTCCCTGCAGGCTTTCGCAGACGGCGCCCCGCTGGGTGAGGCGGTGATGCTCGATGGCGGGCGCGCAAGCCTTACGCTCGAGGGTCTCGGTGTGGGTTCCCACCGCGTCGAACTGCGCTTCACCTCGGGCGTGCCCGGCGTGCTGGACAGCTCCGCGGTTGTCGCAGTCGACGTATCGGCCGACGAAGCGCCGACCGGCGGGTCGTCGCCGAAGCCTGCTGCGTCTCTCGCGCGCAGCGGTGGGCTTGATCCGTTCCTGCCGGGTGCTGCGGGGCTCGGGCTGTTCGTGCTCGGTGCGGCTGCACTCGGCGGGGCCTCGATCACCGGGGCTCGCCGGGCTCGCGCACCGCGCTAGGCTGAGAGCACAGGCGCGGAGCGGGGCTCCGCCGAGTGAAGGGAACGCGCGATGCGGCTGCTGTTTCAGATCGTCTCCCAGGTCGTGCTGGCCGCGATCGCCATGATCCTCTGCCACTTCGTGCTGCCGGGCTTCGTGCTGCACCTCGGCGGGTTCCTGGTGGCGCTCGGCGTGTTCACCATCGCGCACGCCGTGCTCGGCCCGTTCGTGCTGAACATCGCCCAGCGCTACGCGGCCCCCCTCGCCGGCGGGGTCGGTCTGGTGGCCACGCTGCTCGCGCTCTGGATCGCATCGCTCTTTCAGGGCGGCATCCGCATCCACGGCGTCGAGACCTGGGTGCTCGCGCCGATCATCGTCTGGGTGGTCACCGCGCTCGGCGGGTGGATCTTCATGGCCTTCTTCGTCGACAAACGGCTGAGGGCGCGGGCGACCGAGAAAGCGCTGCGGCGCAGCAAACCGTGACGGCCGGCGGCGGTGCGAGCGGCGGCGGCACGCTGCTGACGGCCGAAGACGCGGCGGTGGAGCGCGACGGAGCGATCCTGCTGCACCCCACCTCGCTCCGGCTCGAGGCGGGCGCCTGCGTGGCGGTGCGCGGGCCGAACGGGGCGGGGAAGACGACGCTGCTGCGCGTACTCGCGGGGCGACTGCGCCCGAGTTCGGGATCGGTGCGGCTGCACGATCGTCGCTTCGATGAGCGCGACCGTGAGGCGAGGCGGCACATCGCCGCCCTCATCGAGCCTCCGACGCTCTACCCCGATCTGACGCTGCGCGATCACCTCGCGCTCATCGAGGCCGCGTGGTCGGGTGAGCGTTGGGCGTCCTGGAGCGGGATGGGAGCGGACGCGCTCGACGCGTTCGGCCTCGAGCCGCTGGCGGACCGTTTTCCCCACGAGCTCTCGAGCGGCCAGCGGCAACTCGTATCGCTCGCGGTGACCTGCGCTCGGCCCTGCTCGGTGCTGCTGCTCGACGAGCCGGAGCAGCGCCTCGATCCCGACCGTCGTGCGCTCGTCGCCGCGGTGCTGCGACGGGCGAGCGGGTCGGGTGCCGCGGTGGCATTCGCCTCCCACGACGCCGAGCTGGTCGAACGGGTCGCCGACGCGCAGCTCGAGGTGACCCAGGGGTGAGCCGAGGAAGAGGCTCCGATGGGTGAGGCGCGCACGGGTGCCGCGGTTTCGGTGACGACGTCGGCGCCCGGATCGACGCGGGCGACGCTGCGCGCGATCCGGGGTGTGCTGCGCCGTCGCGCAGACCGCGTCGACGCGGGGGAGATGGCGTTCCGCGTCTACGCCGCGATCATGCTGGTCATCATCGTGGTGGCACCCGTGGTGCGCGTCGCTCTGCTGTGGCTGCAGCACGAGCTGCCGCAGTCGGCCGCGGCGGGTGACGGAACCGTCGGTCTCGTCGCAGCCGCCCTCACCGCCGTCACGGCGCTGCTCGTGCTGGCCGGCGCGCAGTTCGGCCCGGCCCGTGCCGACCTGCCGCAGGTCGACCTGCTGCTCACCGCACCGGTGCCGAGGTGGCGCCTGCTCGGCGGCCCGCTCGCCCGCGGTCTCGTTCTCGGGGCGTTCGCGGGGGCGGTCGCAGCCGGCATCGTCGTGGCGGCGCGCGCGATGCGGGCAGAGTTCGACCCGGGTCTCGCCGTCGCGCTTCCCCTGGCGGGCGCGGCGGTCGGGCTGCTCGCCGCGGTCGCTCCGCTCCTGGGGCAGCTCGGGCGCCGCACGCGGGCGGGCGCCGCAGCGGTGCTCGCCGCGCTCGTGTGCGCGCAACTGCTGGGTGCGGCGGCCTGGAGCGCGCCGATCGATCCCTGGTCGTGCGCCGCGCGCCTGCTCGTCGACGGCGCCGCCTCCCCGCTGCTCGCACTCGCGCCGATGGGGTGCGCGATCGCAGCGGCCGCGTGCGCGCCGCTGCTCGCCTCACGGCTGCGGTGGGAGGATCTGCGAGCGCAGGCGCTGCGCTGGGACACCGTGCAGACGCTCGTCGTCGCGGGCGATCCCAGCGCCGGGCTCGCCCGGCTGGGCTCCCCGGTTCGGTGGGGGCGGCGCCTGAGGCTCCAGCCGCGCGGGGGTTTCACCGCGTCGATCGTGCAGCGCGACCTGCTCGGCATCGCCCGAACGCCGGGCCGCAGCCTGGTGGGCCTCGGCGGGGTGCTCGGGGCCGGTTCGATGTGGGCAGCCGCACTCGGTTCTGGCGGCGCCGTTGATCGGTTCGCCGCAGTGAGTCCGACAGGGGACGGTCTGCTGCCGTTCGGCTCGGCCGCCCTGTGGGGCGCCGCGGCCCTGCTGCTCGCCTACCTGTCGAGCTCGGCGTGGTGCCGCGGGCTCGCGGCGGCGGCCCAGGCGACCGGTTCGCCCTCGCTGCTGCCGGCGTCGCCCGCGGGGCTCATGGCGCGGCACCTCTTCGCGCCGGTCGGGCTCGCCGTGATCGCGATGGTCGCGGGGGCGATCGGAGGTGAGGCGATCAGGTCGCTGCTCGGCTCCGGTGCCGGCGGCGGTGCCGGAGACGGGACGGCGTGGGCGGTGCTGTCAGCCGCGCTCGTCGGCTGCGCGGCGGTCGCCCTGCGCGCGGTCGCCGCGTTGAAGGGCACGATCCCGATGCGCTTGCTCGCGCCGGTGCCCACGCCGGTCGGGGACGCCTCGGGGATCAACGTGCTGCTCTGGACGCTCGACGGGCCCATCGCCTCGGTGTTCGTCGGTGCGGGCCTCGCGCTCGTGTGGGCTCTGGCGCAAGGCGGGGGGATCCCCCCGATCACCGCGTTGGTCGTGAGCGGCGTCGGGCTGGCGGCGGTACTGCTCTGGGCGCGGGTGCGGCTCGGCAGGCCAGGAGGCTGAGGGCGGTGACACAGAGCACTGCGGCACGCACCGCCGGCTCGTAGCCCGCGTGATCATGCGGGACACACCCGGGATACGCGGCTCGATTTGCCGAGTGGCTCGAAGGTGTGCCAATATATATGAGTTGCCAGCGCGGCGGGGAAGCCCGAAGAGCTGCGACAGTGTCCGGCCCCATCGTATAGCGGCCTAGTACGCCGCCCTCTCACGGCGGTAACGCGGGTTCGAATCCCGCTGGGGTCACGGAAAGAAAGCCTCACCTTCGGGTGGGGCTTTCTGCGTTTCCCGGCCCGGCGTTTGCTTCATGGGACGCCTCTCGGAGGCTCCGCCGGCACGGCAGCTCGATCCTCGGCTGAACAAGTCTTCCCTGGGCGTGATTCTGACAGTGGCAGCGCAGTCTCCATGGAGTGATGCTGCGGCCGCGCCCCCCCCCGAGATCACGGCGTATCCGGGCACCGAGCTGGCCGGAACGGGCTCCGCCGTCAACGTCGCGAACGCGCAGCACGAAGCAGGCGCTCTGCCCGTGCTCGGCGGCGCCGGCATGAGCGATCGGGGTCGCGGGCGCGATCCTCATCGCCGGCGGTGTGCTCTTCGCGGTGTTCGGACGCCGCAAGCAGCAGGAGCGGGCAGCGGGCACCACCAGCGCGGCCTGACCCCCGCCGCGCTCTCGGGCCTCCCGCTCCCTGCGACACGCTCAGAGGCGGGAGGCCTGCGGGCCTCTGTCCGCCGTGCCTGGTGACTGCGCCTCGAACCGTGACCGGATCCGCCCTGCAGTACCACCATTCGAGCACCGATGGACGTTCACGCACCTCGATTCCGAGTGCTGCGGTGCGTGAACGTCGATCGGTGCGGCGGAACCGGTGCCGTCGTCCCGGCGCCTGGGAACCGCGGGATATCCCTTGCGTATTGCAGGCGCCCGCTTGGGGATCAATGTCCGCGGTCGCGAGTAAGCTGGTCACGTTCTGTTCAGGCACGAAGAGGAGCGTTCAGTGACCCGCACCATCAAGCTCGCCGTCCTTCCGGGCGACGGTATCGGACCCGAGGTGATCGAGCAGGCCAACCGCGTGCTCGACGCCGTGCTCGCCGGCGGCGACGTGGTGCTCGACCGCACGGAGTTCAAACTGGGCGCCGAGCGCTTCCTCGCCACGGGGGAGACCCTGCCCGAGGCCGAGCAGGCCGAGATCGCGCAGCACGACGCGATCCTCTTCGGCGCGGTGGGCGGGGTTCCCGGCGACCCGCGCCTGAAAGACGCCAACATCGAGCGGGGTCTGCTGCTCAAGCTGCGCTTCGACTTCGACCACTACGCCAACGTGCGCCCCTGCACGCTCTTCCCTGGAGTCGAGTCCACTCTGAAGCACCCCGGCGACGTCGACTTCCTCGTCGTGCGCGAGGGCACCGAGGGCCCCTACGCTGGCAACGGCGGGCGTCTGCGCGCCGGCACCCCGGCCGAGGTCGCGACCGAGGTCTCGGTCAACACCGCGTTCGGCATCGAGCGGGTGGTGCGCTACGCCTTCGAAGTGGCGAGCAAGCGCCCGCGCCAGAAGGTTACCTGGGTGCACAAGACCAACGTGCTGGTGCACGCCGGCGCCACCTGGCAGCGCATCGTGCAAGCCGTCGCCGCCGAGTACCCCGACATCGCCGTCGACTACATGCACGTCGACGCCGCCACCATCTTCATGGTGCAAGATCCGTCGCGCTTCGACGTGATCGTCACTGATAACCTGTTCGGTGACATCCTCACAGACCTGGCCGGCGCCATCGGCGGCGGCATCGGGCTCGCAGCCAGCGGCAACATCAATCCCGACGGCACGTTCCCGAGCATGTTCGAACCCGTTCACGGTTCTGCGCCCGACATCGCGGGGCAGCAGAAGGCGGATCCGACCGCGGCGATCCTGTCCGCAGCCCTCATGCTCGACCACCTGGGGCTCTCCGCAGAGGGCGACCGCGTGCGCGACGCCGTGCGCGCGGACCTCGCCGTCCGCGGGGCGTCGACCCGCTCCACCACCGAGGTGGGCAGCGCGATCATCGATCGCATCGCCGCGCGCTAGCACCGGCCGGCCCCTCCCGAACCCCTCTCACGGCCGCCCGTTCGGGCGACAGAAAGCAACTCCATGACCGAGCTCACCTTCACCCGCACCCCGGCAACCCGCCTCCCCGACGCCGAGCGCGAGGCCGTCCTCGCCGACCCCGGTTTCGGCAAGCGATTCACCGATCACATGATCTCGATCGTCTGGGACCGCGAGCAGGGCTGGCACGACGCCGAGGTGCTGCCCTACGGCCCGATCCCCATGGATCCGGCCTCGTCGGTGCTGCACTACGGTCAAGAGATCTTCGAGGGGCTCAAGGCGTACCGCCACCCGAACGGCGACATCGTCACCTTCCGCCCCGAGGCCAACGCGCAGCGGCTCAACGAGAGCGCCGCGCGCCTCGCGCTGCCCGAACTGCCGGTCGAGCTGTTCGTGCAGGCCATCCGCGAGCTCGTGACCGTCGACGCCGACTGGGTGCCGAGCGGTCACGATCAGAGCCTCTACCTGCGCCCCTTCATGATCGCCGACGAGAGCTTCCTCGGGGTGCGCGCGGCCGAGCGGGCGCGCTTCATGGTGATCGCCAGCCCGGCCGGTCCGTACTTCACGGGCGGCGTGAAGCCCGTCTCGATCTGGCTGTCGGGCGAGCACGCCCGCGCCGGCCGCGGCGGCACCGGGGCGGCCAAGTGCGGCGGCAACTACGCCTCGTCGCTGCTGCCCACCCGCATCGCCGCCCAGCACGGCTGCGCCCAGGTGCTCTTCACCGACTCGGCCACCGAAGACACCATCGACGAGCTCGGCGGCATGAACCTGTTCCTCGTGCACCGCGACGGCAGGCTCGTCACCCCCGAGCTCAACGGCAACATCCTCGACGGCATCACCCGCAAGAGCCTCATCCGCCTCGCGCAGGATCGCGGGCTCACGGTCGAGGAGCGCAAGGTCACCGTCGGCGAGTGGCGCGCCGGCGCGGCCGACGGCTCGATCACCGAGGCCTTCGCGTGCGGCACCGCGGCCGTGATCACCCCCATCGGGCAGCTGAAGAGCGAGCAGGGGGTGCTCGTCGATTTCGGCGATCGCGCCCCGGGCGAACTCACCATGTCGCTGCGAGACGAGCTCACGGGCATCCAGTTCGGCACCGTCGCGGATCGCTTCGGCTGGGTCGAGCGCATCGTCACCGCCGAGGGCTGAGAGTCCGCCCGGCGGATCCGCTCCATCCGCTCCGCACCAGTCACACGAACCCAGAGGGAAGGCACATGAAGGTCGTACGCTTCGAGACAGCGGGAGAGATCTCGTTCGGGATCCTCGATGAGGCCGACGGCGGCGGCATCGAGATCGTCGAGCTCGCCGCCGATCCGCTCGTCGCCGGCTTCGACACCACGGGGCGCCGCCTCCGCCTCGAAGACGTGCGCCTGCTCGCCCCCGTGATCCCGCGCTCCAAGGTCGTCTGCGTGGGCAAGAACTACGCCGACCACGTCGAGGAGATGCGGTCCGAGACCGGCGGCGAGACGCCCGAGGAGCCGCTGCTGTTCCTCAAGCCGAACACCTCCGTGATCGGGCCGGGCGACCGCATCGTGCGCCCCGAGATCTCGGATCGCGTCGAGCACGAGGGCGAACTCGCGATGGTGATCGGCGCGGTCGCGAAGAACGTGCCCGAAGACGAGGCGCTCAAGTACGTGTTCGGCTTCACCTGCGCCAACGATGTGACCGCCCGCGACCTGCAGATCGCAGACGGGCAGTGGACCCGGGGCAAGGGCTTCGACACGTTCTGCCCGCTCGGCCCGGTCATCGAGACCGATCCCGACCTCGAGGACGCGCGCGTCGTCACCCGGGTCAACGGCCAGATCAGGCAAGACGGTCGCACCTCGCAGCTCATCTTCTCGCTCGCCCGCATCGTCGCGCACGCCTCCCAGGCGTTCACCCTGCTGCCCGGCGACGTGATCCTCACCGGCACCCCCGCGGGGGTGGGCAGGCTCGAGGCGGGCGACACGGTCGAGGTCGAGATCGACGGCATCGGAATCCTGCGCAACACCGTCGTGTGACGCGCGCGAGGGGGAGCGGCATGAGCAGCGACGAACGTGAAGAGCGCACTCCCGGGGGCACCACCCGCAGGTCGATCCTGCGCGGCGGCGGCCTTCTCGCCGCGGGAGCCGCGGTGGGCATCGGCGGCGCCGCCGTCGCGCGCGGCATGAGCGAACAGGGTCAGGTCGGTCAGCCCTACATCCCCGAGGAGTTCGCCGCGCCGAAGGCCCGCAAGACGCCGGGCTTCGACCACCTCGTCGTGCTCATGGGCGAGAACCGATCCTTCGACAACCTGCTCGGCTACCTCTACGCACCCGACACGCTCCCGGACGGCGCGTCCTTCGAGGGGCTCGCCTTCCGCGAACAGTCGAACCGCGCATCAGACGGCACTTCGGTGCCGGCCCACGTCTACACCGGGCCGACCGACCGCATCATGCGCCAGCCAGATCCGGACCCGGGCGAAGAGTATCCGCACGTCAACACCCAGCTCTTCGGCACGCTCGACGAGCACAACCGCGGCAAGCACGTGGCCGACATGCGCGAACCCTACAACGCGCCGGCCCCCGGGCAGCAGGCCACGATGGAGGGGTTCGTGCTCGACTACGAGACCGACTTCCGCGGGCGCACCGGCCGCGAGCCCTCGGCCGCCGAGCGAAACCAGATCATGGGGTCGTTCAGCCCCGACATGCTTCCCGTCACATCGACCCTCGCGCGCGAATTCGGCGTCTACGACCACTGGTTCTGCGCCGTACCCAGTCAGACGTTCTGCAACCGCAGCTTCTTCCACGCCTCGACCTCGCACGGCTACGTCACCAACTCGCTGGGCGACGGTTACGACAAGTGGCTGCGGGCCGCCCCTGCGCCCACCGTGTTCAACCGGCTCGAAGAGGCCGGGCTGAGCTGGCGCGTCTACTTCGACGAACTGCAGCTGATCTCGTTCACCGGCATGATCCACGCACCCGTGCTCGAGCGGTTCTGGAAGACCGAGCGCTTCGCCACGATGGAGCAGTTCGAGACCGACGCGAAGAACGGCGACCTGCCCGAGTACGCGTTCATCGAGCCCCGCATGGTGTTCAACCACAACGACTTCCACCCGCCCGTGGGCGTCGCGCGCGAGAGCGCCGTCGACGGCGAGAACGTCTACAACGGAGCCCTCTCCGACGTGCGCGCCGGCGACGCCCTCGTGCACCGCGTCTACACCGCGATCCGCACCTCCATGTCCGAGCAGGGGTCGAACTACCTCAACACGGCCATGCTGCTCACCTTCGACGAGCACGGCGGCACCTACGACCACGTCGCACCGCCCGCCGCCGAGCCCCCGGTGCCGGGTGCGGGAGAGATGGGCTTCACCTTCGACCGACTCGGCTGCCGCGTGCCTGCGGTGCTCGTGTCGGCCCACATCGAGCGCGGCAGCGTCTTCACCGACACCATGCACCATGGGTCGCTCGCCGCCACGCTCAGCGACCGCTTCGGGCTCGAACCGCTCACCGCGCGCGACGCCGGAGCCCGCTCGATCGCCGACTCCTTCAACCGCAAGGTGCCGAGGCACGTGGCCGACTGGCCCCAGCCCTCACCCGCGTTCGTACCGCCGAACCCCGAGGGCGGGCCGCACCCGGCCGACGCCCACCCCGACCGCCCGCTGAGCCCGCCCGCGAAGGGGCTGCTCGGCCTGCTCATCTCCCGCTACGGAACGGCTGCCGAGCGCGCGAAACCGCCGCAGACCTTCGCCGACGCCTACGCGATGCTGCAGAAGTACGGGCAGGGCCTCTTCGGAGTCGGGGCCTGACCCCGAACGGAGACGACGGATCCGCTTGCCGAACCGCGACTCACGATGGATCATGCGAGTCAGAGACGGGGTCGGCCTCCCGGGGTGCGGCCGGTCCGCCCGCCCGCACCCCGAAACAGACGCCTCGGCGGGCCCGCACCCACTCTTACGCGACGTTGCAGAGGCCTGCCGGGCGGCGTGACGAGCACTGCTCGATCGGTGTAGCATGACGCGACGGGCGACGGCGAATCCGCCGCGCTGCACCCCACCTCGAACGGACGGTCCTGAGATGGCAGCCGACACCCCCGCCCCGCCCCGGTTCGGAGTGGAAGAGGAGTATCTGCTGCTCGACGCCCAGACCGGCCTGCCCCGCGACGGCGCCGACGGCATGATCGCGGCGCTGCCCGGGCTGCGGGCCGAGCACGAGTACTTCCACAGTCAGCTCGAGACCGCGACGCCGCCCTGCTCGGCCGCAGCCGAGGCCTTCGACTCGCTCGCCGAGTTCCGCACCGCGGCCTCGCGGGCGGCCACCGAGCAGGGGCTCGTGCTGGCCGGAACCGGTCTGCCGCCCCTCGGAGGCGATGCTGCCGGTCGCGTCACCGACAACGAGCGCTATCGAGACATCGACCGCACCATGCGGGGGATGGTGCACCGCTACTATTCGACGGGCACGCACGTGCACGTCGAGGTGCCCTCCCGCGACGCGGGCGTCGAGGTGTTCGCGCGCATCGCCCGATGGTCGCCGGCCCTCGTCGCCCTGACCAGCAACTCGCCGCTGTGGCTCGGAGACGACTCGGGCTATGCGAGCTGGCGCTACCTGCAGCTGCAGCAGTGGCCGAGCTCCGGCTACCCGCCGCACTTCGCCGACGCCGCGGCCTACGATGACGTCGTGCAGCAGCTCGTGCGCGCCGGCGCTCTACTCGACACGGCACTCGTGAACTGGTCGATCCGGCTCTCCGAGCGGTTTCCCACGATCGAGCTGCGCACCGCCGACGCCCAGCTCGAGAGCGGAGACGCCGTCGGGTTCGCGCTCGTGTTCCGAGCCCTCGTGGATCGCGCCCTGCGCGAGCGAGAGGCCGGAGTTCCGGTTCCCGAGCAGCAGCGCGACGTGCTGCGCGGCGCGCACTGGCTCGCCGCCCGCAACGGCCTGAGCAGCGACCTGATGGATCCCGCGAGCGGCAGCCCGAAGCCCGCCTTCGACGTGATCGACGACCTCGTCGAGCACGTCGCCGACTCGCTCGACGCCGCGGGCGATCTCGGGCATGTGCAGCGCCTCGTGGAGCGTCGCCGCGGCGACGGGGGCGCCGCGGCGCTCCAGCTGCGAGCCTGGAGCGCGGGCGGCATCGGCGCGCTGCTCGATCTCTACCGTGACGCCTCCGAGGCCGGCGCGTAGGGTGGGGGCATGACCGCACAGCGCGCCCACAACGGATTCAGCCTTCCCGCGATCGGACTCGGCACCTATCAGCTGAACGGCTCGGCGGGCGCCGCCGCGGTGAGCGAGGCCGTGCGCGGCGGCTACCGCCTGCTCGACTCCGCGTTCCGCTACGAGAACGAGGGCGCCGTGGGCCGGGGCGCCCGCGACTCGGGGGCGGATCGGGCGTCGCTGATCGTGACGAGCAAGCTGCCCGGCCGGCATCACGAGCACGACGCCGCCCTGCGCACGATCGAGGAGAGCGTGTACCGCACGGGTCTCGACGCGATCGACCTCTACCTGATCCACTGGCCCAATCCGATCACCGACCGCTACGTCGAGGCCTGGGGAGCGCTCCTCGAGGCGCGCGAGCGCGGGCTCGTGAGGCAGGTCGGCGTCTCGAACTTCCTGCCCGAGCACATCGAGCGCCTCGAACGCGAGACGGGCGTGCTGCCGGTCGTGAACCAGATCGAGGTGCATCCGTTCTTCCCCCAGCAGGAGGCGCTCGACTACCACCGCGAGCGCGGCATCATCACCGAGGCGTGGAGCCCGGTGGGCCGCGGCCGCGAGCCGATGCACGCGGAGGCCGTGGCGGAGATCGCCGCAGCGCGCGGCATCAGCCCGGTGCAGGCGATCCTCGCGTGGCACGTGGCCCGCGGTGTCGTGCCGCTCCCGAAGTCGCAGAACCCCGATCGCCAGCGGGAGAACCTCGCGGCCGCCGAGATCCGGCTCAGCGACGCCGAGATCGACGCGATCACCGCGCTCGGCCGGCCCGACGGCCGCCTTGCGGGGCAGGATCCAGCGGTCTACGAGGAGTTCTGACCCGCGGATCCGACGCGCCCGGGCGCGTCCAGCTCGCGGATGAGACAATGGGGGCGATGGATCCCAACAAGCTCAACCATGACGCGCAGCCCGCAGAGGGCAAACTGATCAAGACCCGCCCGCGCGCCGGTGCTGACGGCGCGCGCCCGCAGGTCAAGCCCAAGGCCGAGGGCTGGACGCAGATCACCAGCCCCGACGGCCGCCCGACGCTGCAGTTCGCGTCGCCGCGCGTCAAGCAGCCCGCCACGCATCTCGCCGACCTCACGCTCGCCGAGCGCGAGGCCAAGGTGGTCGAGATCGGGCTGCCGAAGTTCCGCGCCAAGCAGCTCTCGAAGCACTACTTCGAGCACCGCACCACCGACCCGGAGCAGATGACCGATCTGCCGAAGGATCGCCGCGACGAGCTGGTCGAGGCGTTCTTCCCGCCGTTGCTCACCGAGGTGAAGCGGCTCGTCACCGACGACGGGGCCACGATCAAGTTCCTGTGGCGCCTGTTCGACGGCGCGCTCGTCGAATCTGTGCTGATGCGCTACCCGGGCCGCATCACCCTGTGCGTGTCGAGCCAGTGCGGCTGCGGCATGAACTGTCCGTTCTGCGCGACCGGACAGGCCGGCCTCACCCGCAACATGTCGACCGCCGAGATCCTCGACCAAGTGGTGCAGGCCAACCGCGTCATCGCCGAGGGCGGGCTCGGCCGCAAGCGCGAGTCGGGCAACGGCGCCGAACCCGAGCGCGTCAACAACATCGTCTTCATGGGCATGGGCGAGCCGCTCGCCAACTACAAGCGCGTCATGAACGCGGTGCACCGCATGATCGCTCCGTCGCCCGAGGGGCTCGGCATGTCGGCGCGAGGCATCACGGTGTCGACCGTGGGGCTCGCGCCCGCCATCCGCAAGCTCGCCGACGAGGAGATCCCGATCACCTTCGCGCTGTCGCTGCACGCGCCCGATGACGAGCTGCGCGACGACCTGATCCCGGTCAACAGCCGGTGGAAGGTCGAGGAGGTGCTCGACGCGGCCTACCACTACTACGAGAAGACGGGCCGCCGCGTCTCGATCGAGTACGCCCTCATCAAGGACATGAACGATCACGCCTGGCGCGCCGATCTGCTGGCCGACAAGCTGAACCAGCGCGGGCGCGGCTGGGTGCACGTGAATCCGATCCCGCTCAACCCGACGCCCGGCTCGATCTGGACCTCCTCGACGCGCGAGGTCACCCGCGAGTTCGTCGACCGTCTCAACGCGGCCGGTGTGCCGACGACGCTGCGGGATACCCGGGGCAAGGAGATCGACGGCGCCTGCGGTCAGCTGGTCGCGACCGAGCAGGACAAGGAGGAGGCCGCGGCTTTCGCCGCGAGCTGAGGCTTCTCCCTGCGCTCGGCACCCGGGCGACTGCTGGACCGCGCTCGCCGCGGCCCCGGGTGCTCAGCGCCCGAGCGCGCGTACCAGCAGCTCGACGTCGTCGGTCGTGTTCCAGAGGTGGAACGCGATGCGCGCGTTGCCCGCCCGACCCGAGGCCGTGATGCCGCCGGCCGTGAGCGCGGCGAGGTCTCGGCCGTCGGGATCGGCCCAGGTGACGATGGCGGAGTCGCCGGCCGGCAGCCCGAGCACCCGGCGCGCGGTGTTCGCGAGTCCGAGGTCGTGCGCGTGCACGGCGGTCGGATCGAGCGACGCGAGATCGCGCAGCGCAGCCTCGGTGCCGCCGAGCACCGGCCAGGCGGGGGAGACGTCGAAGCGCCCGGCGCCCGCGGCGAGGGGCGTGTGCCCCGCGTAGCAGGAGCTCCAGACGTCGTCGGCCGAGTACCAGCCGGCCGCCATCGGCACGAGCTCGTCTTCGAGCCCGGCACGCACGGTGAGGAAGGCCGTGCCGCGGGGCGCGCACAGCCACTTGTAGGCGTGGCAGACGGTGAAGTCGAAGGCCGCGGCGCCGACGGGCAGCCAGCCGAGCGACTGGGTGAGGTCGACGAGGGTGCGCGCCCCGACGCGCTCGGCGGAGATCCTGATCGCCTCGGCGTCGGCCACCTCGCCCGAGGCCGACTGCACGAGCGAGAACGCGACGAGCGCCGTGTCCGGCCCCACCTCGTCGGCGAGCCGCGCCACTGGCGCGTAGCGCACCCGCACCCCGCGATGGGCGAGCTGTTCGAAGGGGTGGGTGAGCGAGGAGAAGTCGCCCGTCGCGCAGATCACCTCCGCGCCATCGGGCACCGAGCTCGCGACGACGGCGACGAGCTGAGAGACCTGCGAGCCGAGTGCCACGCGGTCGGAGGCGACACCGGCGAGGCCGGCGAAGAGCTCGCGGCAGCGGTCGGCCTGCTCGCCGAGCGCGCCGGCGTCGGCGCGCCCCGCAGCCCACTCGTCGACGAACACCCGCATCGCGCGTGCGGTGGCGGCGGTCGGCAGCCCCGCCGTGCACGCGGAGAGGTAACCGGCGCCGGCGCAGAATCCGAGCTCCGCGATGGGCAGAGCCGAGTGGTCGGTGCGGGAGCTACGGGCCTCGTCGGCGGTCATGCCGCCAGATTAGGAGACCGCGATGCATAATGAAACAGAATCATTCTTATATTTTGCTTCATTCCCGGTTATGGCTGGCGTATCATCGATGGCATGACCACGCTCCGCACCACCGACCCCCTCGGCTCGATCGACTCGACCGAGCTGCGCATCCTGCACGCGCTCGCGACGACGGGCTCGCTCACGGCGGCGGCCGCGAGCCTCGGCCTGAGCCAGCCGGCCGTGAGCCAGCGCATCAAGCGCGTCGAGACGCGTCTCGCCGTGCCGCTCATCGAGCGCAGCGGGCGCGGCATCCGCCTCACCCCGGCGGGCCGCATCCTCGCCGACCACGGTCGCACCGTGGTGGCCGAGATCGACGCCGCGCTCGCCGCGATCGACGACCTGCGCGGGGAGCGGGCTGGCACGCTGCGCATGGTCGGCTTCCCGAGCGCGAGCGCCACGCTCGTGCCGGCGCTGATGCGCGAGCTCGCGGTCGAGGCCCCCGACGTCGCCCTGCAGTACCGCGAGGCCGAGCCCCCCGCCGCGACCGCGATGCTGCGCGACGGCGAGGTCGACTGCGCCCTCATCTTCGACTACGAGGGAGCCGCCGAGCTTCCCGCGGGCAGCGCCTTCCTGCCGCTGTGGCGCGAGGAGGTGCGACTCGTGGCGTCCGACGACCGTGCCGCCGGCAGCGACGAGGTGAGGCTCGGCGAGTTCGCGGCCGACCACTGGATCGCCGGCTGCGAGAAGTGCCGCGGCCACCTGCTGAGCGCGGCTGGCGAGGCCGGCTTCGAGCCCGACATCATCCAGGAGACCGACAACGTGCCCGCGATGCTCGCGATGGCCGCGGCGGGCGGCGCCGTCGCCCTCGTGCCGGGGCTCGCACTCGCCGCGGCCCGCACCCTGCCCGACGACGCGCACGCGCTGCGGCTCGACCCGCCCCGCTACCGCACGATCGGCATCGTCTCCATGGTCACCGCGAACGAGAGCCCCCAGGTGCGCCTCGCGAAGCGGCTGCTCGCGAGCGTCGACGGCTCGTGCTGGGGGCTGGAGCCCGTCGCGTGAACGCCGCCGCTCCGACCCTCGAAACCGACGAGTTGCAGCGGGGAGGGCGCCTGCAGCGCCGCACCGTCGCCGTGCTGGCGGCGGCCACGATCCTCGGCGGGCTCGGAGTCGGCGCCTCGCTCTCCGTGGGTGCGCTGCTGCTCGCGGAGGTGAGCGGCAACGACGCGATCTCGGGGCTCGGCTCGGCCATGTTCAACGCGGGCGCCGCCGTCGCCGGCATCCCGCTCGCCCGGGTGGCGGCCCGCCACGGCCGTCGCCGCGCGCTCGTCACCGGCAGCGCGATCGCGATGCTGGGGGCGGTCGTCGCGATCTACTCGACGGTGGTCGTCCAGTGGTGGCTGCTCGCGGTGGGCATCGCCATGCTCGGCGTCGCGAGCTCGGTACAGCTGATGTCGCGCTTCGCCGCGACCGATCTGGCGCTGCCGAAGAACCGCGCGCGCGACCTGTCGCTCGTGGCGTGGGCCATCACCGTCGGGGCCGTCGTGGGCCCGAACCTGATGGGCCCGGGCGCGGTCGTGGGGGAGGCGCTCGGCGTCACCCCGCTCGCGGGGGTGTTCGCGTTCCCGTTCGTCGCGCAGATCCTCGCGGTGCTCGTCAACTGGTTCGGCCTGCGGCCGGATCCGCTGCTCACCGCGCGCCGGCTGCCGCCCGAGACCGACAGCGTGCCGACGGTGCCGGCCGCGCCCGTCGAGAGCGGCGGCGCGACCGCGGTCGTCGACGGAGCGTCCCGGGCCGGATCGCGACGGGCTGGATCCGGATCCCGATCCGCCCCGCGCTCCAACCGTCCCCAGGTGCTCACCGTCTTCATGATCGCGATGGCCCAGGCCATCATGGTGGCGATCATGGCGATGACGCCGCTGCACCTCATGCACCACGAGGGCACACCGCACCTCGTGGGCGTGACCCTCAGCCTGCACATCGCCGGCATGTACGCCCTCTCGCCGGTGTTCGGGGTGCTCGCGGGCCGCATCGGGCGACTGCAGGTGATCGGGATCGGCTGGGCCATGCTGCTCGGCGCAGTCGCCCTCGCCTACTTCGCGGGGCCGTCGCACGCGCTCGTGCAGATCGCGCTCGTGCTGCTCGGTCTCGGCTGGGGCGCCATCACGGTGGCGGGCGCAGCGCTGCTCACCGAGGTCACGCCGTCGGCCGACCGTCCCCGCTGGCAGGGGCGATCCGACACGATCATGAGCGCCGCGGGCGCGATCGCCGGAGCCCTCTCGGGCGTCGTGTTCGCGATCGGCGACTTCTCGTTCCTCGCGCTCGTGAGCGGGGGCCTGCTGGCGCTCGGCGCGCTCGCGATGCTGTGGGTGCGCCGCTGAGCCCCGGCGCTGCCCGCTCTCCCTCCGTTCCGCCCTGCTCCCGTCGGGCCGCCGTTCCGCCGTCTCCCCGTGGTTCCGCAACACCGTAACCGCACCGATCGACGCTCAAGCACCGATGCTCTCGGAATCGGGGTGCTCTCACGTCGATCGGTGCGGGAGCGCGACGAGGGCGCGCGCGATCGCCTCTTCGCCGCCGCTCGGGCACTAGAATGGAGACGATGTCTACGAGCAGCGTTTCCCAGTTCTCCACCGCAACCGGCAGCGACGTGCGCGTGCGCTTCTGCCCGTCCCCGACGGGCACCCCGCACGTCGGCATGGTGCGCACCGCCCTCTTCAACTGGGCGTACGCCCGGCACACGGGCGGCACCTTCGTGTTCCGCATCGAAGACACCGACGCGGCGCGCGACAGCGAGGAGAGCTACGCGCAGATCCTCGACTCCCTGCGCTGGCTCGGCCTCGACTGGGACGAGGGCATCGACGTGGGCGGCCCCCACGGGCCCTACCGCCAGTCGCAGCGCGGTGAGATCTACCAGGACGTGATCGCCCGCCTCACCGAGGTCGGCTACCTCTACGAGAGCTACTCGACCGCCGACGAGATCGACGCCCGCAACGAGGCCGCCGGCCGCCCGAAGCAGCTCGGCTACGACAACTACGATCGCGACCTCACCGTCGAGCAGCGCGAGGCGTTCCGCGCCGAGGGCCGCCAGCCCGCGCTGCGCTTCCGCGTGCCCGACACCGACCTCTCGTTCACCGACCTCGTGCGCGGCGACATCTCGTTCCCCGCCGGGTCGACGATCGACTTCGTGGTCGTGCGCCCCAACGGAGCTCCGCTGTACACGCTCGTCAACCCGGTCGACGACGCGCTCATGGGCATCACCCACGTGCTGCGCGGCGAAGATCTGCTCTCGTCGACACCGCGTCAGATCGCGCTGCACGGCGCGCTCGTCGACCTCGGCATCGAACAGGCGATCCCGCAGTTCGGCCACCTGCCCTACGTCATGGGGGAGGGCAACAAGAAGCTGTCGAAGCGCGACCCCGAGTCGAACCTGCTCCATCACCGCTCGCGCGGCTTCATCCCCGAGGGGCTGCTCAACTACCTGTCGCTGCTCGGCTGGTCGCTGGCCCCGGATCGCGACGTGTTCTCGCGCGACGAGATGGTGGCGGCGTTCGACGTCGCAGACGTCAACCCGAACCCGGCCCGCTTCGACCAGAAGAAGGCCGACGCGATCAACGCCGACCACATCCGTCTCCTCTCCGAGAGCGACTTCGAGTCGCGCATCCTGCCCTACCTGATCGCGGGCGGCGCGCTGCCGGTCGAGCCCGGTGAGCAGCAGCTCGACGTGGTGCGCCGCGCGGTGCCGCTCGTGCAGAGCCGCATCACCGTGCTCTCCGACGTGGTGGGCCTCATGGGCTTCCTGTTCACCTCCGCCGACGCCCTCGTCTACGAGGACGACGCGCTGAAGTCGCTCAAGGACGACGCCCCGCAGGTGCTCGCCGCGAGCATCTCGGCGCTCGAGGCCGTGCCCGAGACCGAGTGGCAGACCGAGCGCATCCAGGCCGCGCTGCAGGCCGCCCTCATCGACGGGCTCGGCCTCAAACCGCGCCTCGCCTTCGGGCCGCTGCGCGTCGCTGCGTCGGGCCGCCGAGTCTCCCCGCCGCTCTTCGAGTCGTTCGAGCTGCTGGGCCGCGACGAGTCGCTCGCGCGCCTGCTGCGGCTCGAGGCGCAGCTCGCGGATCGGGGGTAGCAGTGTCGGCCGGCCAGCAGTCGAAGCCTTTCGAGCCGACGGGCTCCCGAACGGGCGAGCTCGCCGACGAGCCCGACGACGGGGTGAACCGCGTCGGCGTCGCGATCATCGGTGGCGGCCCCGCAGGGCTCTCGGCCGGGCTGCAGCTCGTACGCGCCAATCGGCGCATCGCGATCCTCGACTCGAACCGCCCGCGCCACTCGGCCACGCTGCAGTCCCACGGCTTCCTCACCCGTGACGGCGCGTCGCCGCTCGAACTGCGTCGGCTCGGCCGCGAGGAGTTCGAGGCGTACCCCACGGCCGTCTTCTCGCAGGCGATGACGCGCGAGGTGATCCCGCTCTCCGCCGACGAGGCGATCACGGCGGGATTCCCCGACGGCATCGGCTTCCGCGTGAGGGGCACCGGCATCCGCGGCGCCGCCGATGTCGAGTACGTCGCGCGTCGCGTGCTCATCGCCGCGGGGCTCACCGAGGATCTGCCGGCGCTTCCCATGATCCGCGCCTACTACGGCACGGCCCTGCACAGCTGCGTCGAGTGCGACGGCTTCGAGAAGACCGACAAACCGCTCGTGCTGATCGGCGAGACGAGCGATCTCTTCGCCCGCGCCCTGCTCATCAGCCGATTCAGCTCAGATCTGATCGTCTTCACGAACGGCGCCGACACTCTGCGCACCGAGCAGGAGGCGCAGCTCGCCTCCATCGGGGTGCGGGTCGAACGACGCACGATCGACGACATCGTGGGCGAGAAGGCCGAGATGACGGGGGTGCGGCTCGCCGACGGCGAGGTCGTTCCCCGCGTCGGCGGTTTCGTGCGGCCGCGCTGGCACGCCCCGGTCGAGTTCATGGGCGAGCTCGAGATCGAGCGCGACGACTGGGGGCTCGTGGTAGTCGACGAGCGCGGCGAGACCTCGGTGCGCGGCGTGTACGCGGTGGGCGACATCGTGCCGCCCGGGCCGCAGCAGCTGATCATCGCGGCCGGCAACGGCGCCCGCGTGGCGGCCAAGTTGAACATGGATATGATCCGAGGCATGCTCGGGGTGGGAATGATCGATGAGTGAGACGCAGCAGATGAACGCCGTACAGGGAACCGAGGATCCGTCGAAGTACCTCACGCCCGGCGCACGCGCCGCCTCGGCGGGAGGGCGCTACGCGCTGATCTCGGCGATCTTCGTGGGCATCCTGCTCATCTCGAACGTGGTCGCGGTCAAGCCGATCGCGTTCGGCGCGATCCCCTTCGGCGAGTTCTCGCTGCCGCTCGTGTTCGACGGCGGCGTGTTCCTCTTCCCGCTCGCCTACATCCTGGGCGACGTGCTCGCCGAGGTCTACGGGCTGAAGGCCTCGCGCCGCGCGATCCTCACCGCGTTCGGGCTCGCCATGGTCGCGTCGCTCACGATCCTCGCCGTGCAGGTGTCGCCGCCGGCCGCCGGCTGGGAGAACCAGGAGGCCTTCGCCGCGGTGCTCGGCTTCGTGCCGCGCATCGTGGCCGCGAGCCTGGTCGCGTTCCTCGCGGGCCAGCTCATGAACGCGTGGGTGCTGGATCGCATGCGCCGGCGCACCTCGGGCCGGTTCCTGCGCACCCGCCTCATCGGCTCGACCCTCGTCGGTCAGCTGATCGACACGCTGCTGTTCTGCACCATCGCGTTCGCCGGCATCATCACCGGCCTCGACTTCGTGATGTACATCGTGCTCGGCTACGTGGTGAAGGTGCTCGCCGAGATCGTGCTGCTGCCGGTGACGACGCGCGTGATCCGCGCCGTTCGCGCCGCCGAGGAACGCGGCACCGCCGCGTAACGGACGCACTGCCGGACGAGCCGCCGGGTCGGCGCGCTCGGGGCCCTGGTCGTCGTCGTCGGCGACCCCGCGTGCCGCTCCGCTCCGCCGCCGCGGCAATAGCGGGGGTCGGTTCGGTCAGCGGGCGTAGCGCGCCGCGGCCTTCCGCGCGAACTCCATCCCGTACTGGCGGCCCAGCACCTCTTCGCGCAGCTCCACGAAGGTGCCGTCGATGATCGATGCCCGGATGCGTTCCACGAGACGCACGATGAAGCGCTCGTTGTGGATCGTCGCGAGGGTCGACGACAGCATCTCCTTCGCCTTGAAGAGGTGGTGCAGGTAGGCGGCGGTGTAGTTCTCGCACGTGTAGCAGTCGCACTCGGGGTCGAGCGGCTCGAAACGACGGCGCTGGGTCGCCGCCTTCGCGTTGATGCGGCCCGTGCTCGAGTACATGGTGCCGCCGCGCGCCTGCCGTGACGGGGCGACGCAGTCGAACGTGTCGGCGCCGGCCGCGATGCCCGCGAAGAGGTCGTCGGGTTCGGAGATGCCGAGCAGATGGCGGGGCTTGTTCTCGGGCAGTTCGTCGCTCACCCAGCCGCAGATCGTGCCGAGCTCCGCCTTCTCGAGCGCGCCGCCGATGCCGAATCCGTCGAACTGCTGCTCGGGGGCGTCGGCGCCGCTCATCTCGGCGAGCCCGCGGGCCGCCTTGCGGCGCAGATCCTCGTACTGGGCGCCCTGCACCACGCCGAAGAGGGCCTGGTAGGGGCGGTGCGAGCGCTCGGCCGTCTGCCGGGCGTGCTCGTCGAGGCACCGCACGGCCCAGCGGGCGGTGCGGTCGACGGAATCCTCCTGGTAGGCGCGGGTGTTGAACAGGGTCGTGCACTCGTCGAAGGCGAAGATGATGTCGGCGCCCAGCTGGTGCTGGATGCGCATCGACACCTCGGGGGTGAAGCGGTGGCGATCTCCGTTGAGGAAGGACTTGAAGGTGACGCCGTCCTCGTCGACGTGCGCGAGGCGCTCCTTGTTCTTCGCGATGACGTCGTCGCTCTGGTGCATGCCCTCGGTCATCGAGATGACCTTCTTGAAGCCGACGCCGAGCGACATCACCTGGAAGCCGCCCGAGTCGGTGAAGGTGGGGCCGTGCCAGTTCATGAAGCTGCCGAAGCCGCCGGCCTCGTCGACGATGTCGCTGCCGGGCTGCAGGAACAGGTGGTAGGCGTTCGCGAGCACGGCCTGGCCGCCGAGTCGGCCGACGGTCTCGGGCAGCAGAGCCTTCACCGTCGCCTTCGTGCCCACGGGGATGAAGGCGGGGGTCTGGATGTCGCCGTGGGGGGTGCGGATCGTGCCGGCCCGGCCGAGCGGCCGGCCGTCGCCGCCGTGATCCCCGCCCTGGTCGAGTCGATGCTCGACGGCGAACCCGAAGTCTGCAGGGGAGGGGGGAAGGGGCGATGCGGTCTGCTCAGTCACGGAGTCCATCTAAGCAGGGGAGCGGTGACAGGGGGATTGGAACACGATGAGCCGGGAGTTCTGGCGAGGAGCGGGTTATGGCGAGGAAGGGGCGAGTGCTCGCGGCCGGTGCCGAGGATCGAGGAGCGCGCGAGCACGGGTGCGCGCGCCGGTGAACCTGTAGACCGCCTTTGGGTGGGCGTCGCGGCGCGCCCGGGAAACCGGCGCGGTGAACGGGAAACAGCCGATATCGGGCCGCTGCGGGACGTAGCGGTGCCAGGTGTCGAGCAGGTGGCGAAGAGGTGAATCCGCGGAATCATGCGGCGACACGCCCGGGAAACGGTCGCGTGTTGCGGGGGCTCCCGGATCTGCGTAATGTATTCCCTTGTCAGCGCAACGAAGCCGGGCCGCAGAGCGGTTCGGTTCAAACTAATGCGCAGCGGGCACAGAACATGTGCTAGCTTAGACAGGTTGCTGTTCGGAAGGCTTTGGCTGGTACGGGTGGTGTCTGGTCTTTGAGAACTCAATAGTGTGCACTTGATTGTCATATGCCAATTATTTATCCCCGGCATCGGCTGTTTTGGTTGGTGTTGGAGATTCCTTTTTTGGATAACGAGA